>JABABI010000166.1 GCA_014238335.1 Fuerstiella sp. | reverse complement strand
GATCCAGCAGCCCGGACGAATACCGCCATAGTTTTCCGTTCCTGCTTCGCGAGTAAAGTCAAAGTAACCCAGTGTGCCCGAACGAAACATCAGCAGGTTGCGAGACCCCGACAGCTGCCCACAACCGTAGGACTTTGGGACAGCCATGGGTTTCGCTTCTCCGGAAACAACGTCCAGCGCAGACGGATGGGCAATGATTGTGTCCTCATTAATCAGCGGGCGAGTGGAATAGCTGACCTTCTTCTCCCACAGACGGTATCCGTCGGTGGCATGATACGCCGCGATACGACCACCGACCTCGGACGGAAGCTTGAATCTTGTCGGCTGATAAAACATCAGCACGATGTCGTGACCGGCACTGAACGCCAGAGTCGTTCCGAAAACCTCTTCATCGGTCTTCCATTTTCGTACACCTGTCTTCGCGTTAAGCGTGATAAGCTGTCCGTTTTCATGGCCGACTGGTGGTGTCTTCGGTTTTTGCCCGCGTCGCGCGGGGGCATTCGACAGTAGGTCGTCCACGGCCAGCGCGCGATCGATCAAATGAACTTGACCAGCACCGATAGCGATGGCGTTATGGCGAATGGACTGTTTTGCGTCGTATCGCCACAGCAGTTTCTCCGTGGCAACATCAAAAGCGAACAGCGACGTCGATTCCGAAAACTGACGCTGCATATGGTTGTCAGCACGAATGTAGGCATGACGAACGACATGAGCTTCATTTGAGGTTGACCCAAACAGGACTCCGTCTTCACACGCGATATATCCCCATGTGGCCGGCTTACCGTCGGGATGCGGCAGTGCACGGAATGTTGCAGTCACCTTGCCGGTGGCGGCGTCAACCCTCAGACAATTGGCACCGTTGCGAATAAAAACGCTACCTTCCGCAATGCAGATGTTACTGCCCGTCACCGCGGTGCCCGCCAGGTGATCCGCGTTGTATGCATCCAGAATGCCTTTCTGTTCAAGACGCCACAGCGGATGACCATTGTACGCGTCGACCGCAATCAATTCGTCAAGGCCTTCGGCAAACAGGCGTCCTTCGTGAAACAAAGGCGACGGTCCGCGCCCGTGACGCTGCGGCAAATCCAGATTGATATCACGAAACCAGACGGCGGTTAACGGTCCCTTGATGGTGTCCGTGGAACACAGCGTGTTCGCCGGATTCGAATACAGGTGCGTCCATTCTCCGGCCCCCTCCAGAGCCCCGCGAGAATTGACAGACATCGAATCGACAGGCCCCACACACACAGCTCCGCCGTACGGCCGCTGCAGCCGCGCGGCTTCTGCTGCATACACACTCTTTGCACCGACGCCCAGCGAACGCTGCGACACAACCAGATTCGCGAAATATTTCGGGAAGTGAGTGTCCGACGGATTTCCCACATGAACAGTCACACGCGTGCCGTACAGCCCAGCGGCATACAGCTTCCGTCGCGCCGTGGCCACGCGATCGGCATCTGCATCGATCGCGACGACGAACAAATCGGACTGCCGCGTCAGTTCCCAGGCCAGTTGACCGTCGCCACACCCCAGGTCCACGCAATAACCGTCCGTCACTCCTGACCGCTTAATAATCTCAGAGGCCGCTTGTGCGATCCTGGGATTCTCAGGATACGGCGAGACGGCTGCTTTCGACCGATGCACAATCGTGTCGGTGCCGCCCTTCGACGCGGCCCCGTAACAATATATCGCGCCACTGGCCGTACTGACAAACAGCTGGCCGTCAGACACCGCCAGACCATACGCCACGTCGTCAACGTCGGCAGACCAGAGCAATTTTCCGTCCTGAGCACTCACCGTGGCAATTCGTTTTCCACCGCTCGTCACAATCGTTTCGGCGGCCACGATCAGCGATGTCCCCGCAGGAACACCTTTTACCTGCCACCGGGATTCGTGTGCCGGCACCTTGACCGGCTGACCTTTGCGATCATTGGTGTGCTTCACAACGACGTTCAGAAGATTCAACTGATCACCGCTGCCGTGCACGACACCAGTTGGAGACGCCGCCACCGCTCCGGCGACGCGATCGCCCAGCAGGGATCCGTCGTTCGTGCGATAGGCATAGCCGCCGTTGTAAATCAGATCGCCCGCCAAAACGGCCGTCGTGCCACCGCGTTTGGTGTTCTCCTGCAGACGATAGTATTCGAAATCGCCACTGCCGCGTTTAAACGCAGCCGGCACTGCGCGGCCAGTTGGAACAAACAATCGATCGTCGTTCGCCAGCAGGTACCCCTGTGCTGACACGCCACTTTTCGCGTTAGCGCCGCCGTGTGGCTGTGGCATCTCGATGCCCCCGGAACTGTCGTTGGTCCACACTATTTCTTCCGTGTCCGCGTTCATTGCTCGGATAAAGACGCCTTCGGACTGCCAGATACCCGCCGCCCAGTACAGCAGTCCGTCCTGAATGACGACGCCACCTCGCGCGGGCCACTTCGAGATCATCTGGGTATTTCCGAGCAACCGATCGTCCTGCGGTCCCCCGCGCCAGCGTTCAATCAGCCTGCCGTCAGACAGATGCAACGCATACAGGTAACCGTCGTCGCTGACAACGTACACCCGGTTCTTCCAGACCGTTGGAGCAAACCTCACCGGGCCTTCCGTGAAGAACGTCCACTTCAGCGTTCCGGTCGCTGCATCCAGAGCCGTCACAGTTCCGTTGACGGAGCTGGCAAAACAAACCAGTCCGTGCGACACAACAACGTGATTCGCCCGATCAAAATTCATTCGATCATCCCGCGGCCATGCCGGCGCCGGCGCATGCTGGGGATGCCACGACCACTGCATTGCCAATTCCGACGACAGAACATCCGGCGTATAACCACTCCGCTGGGCATCCGCGCGCCAGGTTGCCCAGTCAGAAGCACTCACACAGGGGACGATTGCCAGACCGACAGCAAATACCGAAACGACCAGCTTCATCGTGGAATGTCCAGCGAACATAAGGGAGGCTTTGCTATGGAAGGAAATGCTCGATGCCGAAACAGCGGAATCAAACACACGAATCAACATTGACGTTGTTGGCAAACGACGGCTGAGTGTCATTCCCAGCGACGGTGCATGATGACACGTTTGTCAAACCCTGTACATTCGGCGGCGAATTTGTTTCCGATGCTCGACGTTTCACTTCCATTCTGCTGGCCGAAATCGCTGCGTTCAGGCAGGGTAGCCGAGATTGCATTGGATATTAACGTAGTGCGGGCGGACAGCCTGCTTTTGCTGCAACTTCACCACCGACTCCTGCAGGCTGGCAGCCCGCACTACCCTTCGGCATCTTTTAACTGCCCCTCCAGTGTCTGCAGAACGACGTCCCTGCTGTGGTACCAGTCGCGGGCCAGCACCACGCAGATGTTCCAGCCGAAGGCTTTCAGCAGCTGCGGCTTGATTTGTTCGCGTTCCAGCAGATCGGACTGCCGATACCATTGCTGACTGTCGACGAGAACTCCCAGACGGTATTCCTCGTCACCCTCGCGACGAATGGCCAGATCGCAGCGGAAGTGTGACTGCCCGACATTCAGATCGACTTCAAAGCCACGATCATTCAGCTCTTGAGCAATCTGCTGCACCAGGACTTCGATCTCACACGCCGGCAACAGAGTTGATTCATCGCGACCACTCAGACTTCGCAGCACAGCCGCGACGGTATCAGTCCGCCCGGCTGAGCAGGCCTCCGCATAGCGCAAGTAATTCTTCAGGCAGCCGGCACCGTCGTTGTA
Organism: Fuerstiella sp.; assembly: GCA_014238335.1. Lineage (GTDB taxonomy): Bacteria > Planctomycetota > Planctomycetia > Planctomycetales > Planctomycetaceae > Fuerstiella. The sequence continues at coordinate 6,754 of JABABI010000166.1, read as the reverse complement.
GTCATTCGTAATTGCCGACGACTTCATCGACGTCACCAGAGCCATGAACTGTTTGGCTCGTGAAAACGCGACGTTCAGTCGTTTTTCGCCACCGGACATATTGATGGGACCGAAGTTCATGCGCGTCTTCCCTTGGGGATCCGGACCATAACAAACGCTCATGATGATGATATCGCGTTCGTCGCCCTGAATGTTTTCGAGGTTCTTCACAATCAGTCCGTTGAACTGCCCGTCTTCTTCGCGTTCCATCTCGGCATCCAGTAACTCGGCCATATCGGTATCGTCATCGGCCAAAGCTCGCAGCGCTCTCTCAATTTCCTGCTGCTGCGCCTCTGAGAACGCTACGATCCCAATCGTATTGTCTGCACCATCCATCAGCAGTTGGCGCACCAACTGAGCGATGTATTCGGCTTCGGGCGTGTTGCGTCGCTTGCTGTAAACGCCGTTCTTCAGAAAATGAAAACTGACCGGGCGGTTCAGCAAAGCCTCCGCCGCTGTTGTGCCATCTTCTGCCGCGGTGATAAGAATCTCCTGCCGCCGTTCCGTGGCCAGTTGTTCTTCAGGCACTGTCAACAGTCGTCCGCTGTAGAAGGCGTGATTCGAGAAACTGATCAGTGATTCCGAACGACTGCGATAATGCCAGCCCAGCATGCGCGACGGCAGGTTCCGCGCCGCATGATTCAGAAAACTATTACTGTTCAAATCGTACTGAACAACTTCACCTTCTTCTTCGATCGTCAGCTCGTCGTCTTCGTCATCGCGTTTCGAAGCAAAGAAACTTGTCGGCGGCAGCTGCATTTCGTCACCCACGACAATAGTCTGCTCGGCACGAAACAAGGACGGGATGGCCTCTTCCAGAGTCACCTGACTGGCTTCGTCAAAGATTACGACGTCGAAGTGGCGGGCAGTCAGCGGCAGCGTGTCAGAAACGCTCAGTGGACTCATCAGCCACACGGGTTTCAGGTCACGGATAACGAGTCCCGAATCACCAGCCGCCAGGTCACGGATCGACTTGTATCGCATTGACTTGCCGAACTCATGTTCCACGTCCCGGCGCCCTCGATTGTACGACTTCTTGAACTTTTTCTGTGAGGAAAGCAGTTGAGCCGCAGGCTTTGCCGACAGATCCACGTGATCGATAAACCGCTGACGAACAGATTCTCTAACCACAGCAGCATTGATCCGCAGCCAGCGATCCGTGATCGCGGCAATTCCTTGTAGCTGCCGGTCCCGCACAACTCCGTCATATCGAGCCAGTTCGCGGTCGTCACGATAAACCATCTGCAGCGTGCGTTCGGCAGTCGCGGCTTCCAGCTGCGTCAACGTCAGAGGCAGTGCGCGGATGGCTGAGGTCACCGATGGCGGAATTGGCTTTAATGAAGCCAGGCAGTGCAGGTAATCCGGCAACTGATTCAGAGTTGCGTTCAGGCTGGTGACACTCTGCCCCAGCCGGGCCAGTGACTGGTATTCGTACCCGTCCAGAAAACGGTCGAGCGTCAGAACGAGCTGATCAAGCTGCGGCCGGACATCGGCCACCGTCTGCAGAATCCGCCCACCCGTTTGATGCGCCAGAACATAGCGATTCAGACTTTGAATCGGTCCCGGCTGACGCTCCAAAGATTCCCGCAATGACAGCAGATCACGGTAAAACACGTCGAAGTCCAGATAAATTGAAAACTCATCGCTGATCTCCGTCGTGACATCATACCTGGCCGCCAGTTTTTCGTGTTCGTAGTCCAACTGCTGCAGAACAGCCGACCACGTCGGTTTCACAGCATGTGCGGAGAAGCGGTAACTGGCATTGAGAACCTGACGCATTCGCCACCACGACGGCTTAAACACACACAGCAAGGACCTCTCGAATCGCCGCACCTCCAACAGCGCAAGACGAGTATCCTCTGACGACAGCTTCTGTTTCCAGTGGACCGTCCGTTGCTGAGCTTTCTCGACAGCTTGATCGCAGCGAAAGAGCTTCTTCAACCGCTTCGCGAAGTTCCTTGCCGTAGCTGTCTCCGGATCCAGCAATTCCAAAAGGTCGTGCTGGGCCAGAAACGCAGCGTGTTCGGCGTAGTCGACGGCTTCGTCCAACTGATGCAGACTGGTCGTGACCTCTGAAGGCAGGTCCAATTTGTCAATCTCGCGTCGGAGATCGTCAATTAATGACCGAGCGTCCTGCAGACAATCCGTCACCAGGTCAACGGGGCGTTCAGCATCCGCAACGTCCGCGCTCAGCAGACACAACGCGTGATTGGCAAGAATCCCGTCAGACTGCAGTGGCTGCAGTCGCCGCGAAAACTCAGCCAGATTGGCTTCGTTTTCTTTCCAGTCGCTGAACTGAGGAATCCGCTCCCACTCACGTGGTGTCAGTGTCGGCACTTCAGACCGAAGTTCGATCAGCCGGTCCAGCAGTGCACGCAGCGCAACCCCCGCCGAATCCGGAGTGGACGTCATGGCCGCGTTGAAATCTGCCAGCGGTTTGAGTTCGGTCACCAGAGTCGTCAGCAGTTGCTGCCGATTGTTCGCCTGTTTGTCGCGGGCTCGACCGGCCTCTGCAAGAAACGTCTCATACGTCTGCTTCAGGTCCATCACGAACTGTTTCTTGTCGGCCTGAGAATCGTGAATCAGGCAACACAGTTCATGCAGTTCCTGCTGTTTCAGTCGATGATACACAACGTCGATGGCAGCTCGTTTCTCGCAAACAAACAGAACACGCTGGCCTTGGACCACAAAGTCAGCAATCAAATTCGCAATCGTCTGCGACTTGCCCGTGCCTGGCGGTCCCTGAATGATGTAGCTGTCACCGCTGCGTGCGTGTGTGATCGCTTTCGTTTGAGTTGGATCACACGGCACCACATGGAAACGCTCACTCAGCGGCAGTGTCTCTTCGTCCTCACGCAGGCGGCCCGACGGAGTAATCGAAAACGTCGCTTCGAAGGCCGCGTTTTCAGTGTTGTCGGTCACCAGCTGAGTGTAGTCTCGCACCAGCGACATGCGGCGATACTTAAGATTCGCCAGCGTCACACTACACAGATCAAATTCCCAGTTGTACGGATTGTCGTCCAGTTCCCTGCGTACGTGATAGAACTCCTGTTCTGCGGCCACGACCGCTTCGCCGGATGGCGTGGGCGGAGTCGCGTGCGAAACAACATCAGCCCGGGCAGTCTTCGCGATTACTCCTTCGAGGTGAGTCTTCGCGGGCGTGATGAATTCATCAAAGATCCGCAGACCCAGCGGATGATAGTTAATTGAATCGTAGCTGTAGTCCAGATCCATATACTGACGAATTCCACGTCCCGACAGACGAGCTCGACGCCGATACTGATCCAGTCTGCGACGGGCTTTTTCATGGATCAGTTCAATCCGTGGCTTGTCAATTCGCGCGAAATTCACCGCCGCATCGCTGTCACTAATATTCTGCTTCATCTGTTCGAAGAATTCGTCGAGCCTGCCCTTCCCCAACTCAACCCGTTCCGGCAGATCGATATCGTAGAGCTGCTTGAACTGATATCGCACAACCGGATTCACTTCAGCGACACCGTCGATCGCCGTCATAGAGTAACGGTCGTGAATGCCCTTTTTCACGTCCAGTTTCACCGGCAACAGCAGCAGCGGTGACTCGTAACGCTCCACCGGCTTTGCTTTCAAATCGGCCCACCGTAGAAAACAGACGATGAGTCTCAACTGGGCAAATCCGTACTCATTCTCGTCGCGGCGAGCTTCGGTACGAATTCGATCCAGACTACCAGGCAGGTAAACCGCCTCTCGAAAGTTGAGATGTCGATTCAGCGACACAGCTTTCTGTTTCAAAACCTCGCGGCGAAATATCCCGTCCCACGTCAGTACGTGATCCGGTCGAATATCCTTGAGGTCAAACATCAGCGGAATGGATGAGTGCGTCAGGTTGATTGTCTGCATCGTGGTTCGAAAATGCAGCAGACGATTCCTGCGATTGATCTCGAACAGTCGCTGCTGCAGTTTTCCCAGGATGATTTGCCGCTTCCCCGGCCGATCCGTACCCTCGGCAAGCTGATCGCTGGCAAGGTCCGTATCGAAATCGACTTCCTGATCTCGATAGTTCTCCAGCGTGACCAACAGCGCTGGCAAATCCTGCGGCCGCTCATGGCGATCGAGTTCCGTCATGACTCTAATGGCCCTGGCAATCACCGGGTGCAAAGCTGCGTTAACGCGGAACAGATTTGTTCTGTTGGCCACAAACCGTTCATGGTCATCTTCGTCGGCCAAATCCAATCCACACGCCAGGCTCGCGAGAATCAGCCCCAGACTGAAGACGTCCGTCGCCGGGTCATGGTGGTCAAGCAAATGTTCCCAGCAGATATATCCCGCTTTGAATGCCGGTCGCTGCAGGTCTTCCTGCCCTTTGACGACATCACCGTTTTCATACTTATGTCCACCGATGTCAACATCCAGAACCCGCCGACTCTGCCCAACTACGTCAACTCCCAGCGACGAATAATTCAGCATACGACGTACCGAACGCAGATTTCGGCGCTCCGCACATTCCGCGTCGTCAGAGTACGAAACCCGGGCGCCATCCTCCTGCAGCGCGCCAAGCCCTTCCAGCGGCGCGACCTGGTCGTCCTGATGAGTCACAATCACCTGTCGCATCAGTGGCAGAAACGACAGCAGCACGTCTTCCGTACTGAAGCCACCGTACTCGGTCTGTCTGCGCAGAAAATCGTGGAAAGACGTCATGAGGCGAACTCCATTTCAGCCTGTCGAACGATTTTCGCGGCATCCTTCTCCGCTTTCTGCAGAATACGTTTCGACAACTTCAGTTCCTTCCTCACCATCGTGGCGAATTCAGAAGTCATGCCGAACTCATTCAGGAACAGAAACGCTGCCGCCAACGGTGCCTCCTCAAGGTCCGCGTCACACGTCACGAAATCAAGCAGCAGATAGCAGAAGTAACTTGTCAGTTGTGTATCACACTCACTCAGTGACGCCTTGAGTGCGCCTTCATCAATGTCAGTATCCGGCAGACGGAAATCTTCAAAAAATCGTTTCGCGTGCCCCATCACCAAATCGGTCTGCAACCATCCATGCCGCAGAAACCTCTGCAGAAATATCCTCGTCAGGTCAGTGACATCGCGTTGCCGCAGCAAGTCCATGTGGCGGAATTCCAGAGGCCCCTCAACAAATGTCCGCAGAGCCACGTCCGACTGGTTCGGATCATCGTGCCACAGTTCCAGAGCTTTGGCTCGGATGAACATCTCCGGATGAGTGACGCCGTCGCTGCTCGTCGGTCCCTGCGACAGTACTTCGTTCGCCTGCTCGATATAAGAGTCGGCACTGACATCTTTGAGGCCTGTCTCCATCTTTACGAGCATGCAGACGCAGGCTTCCAGATTGTCCGTGACCTGCAGCGCACGGTGATCACAATGGAGTTCGGTGTACAGATGATAGTTCCGCGACGTCCGGTCATGAGGAACATCAGCGGCCGCATCGGCAATCATGGCAGACACAATCTGCTCCACAATCAGGAATTCGTTATCCTGAATCGAAAACAACTCATGATGCGCCAGTTCGTGAACCAGCAGGGCCGACAATTCATCGTTCTTCAATGCCTCCTGAACCGGGCCGTGAAGGACGACGTGAGCCTCATTCGGCAACCACGCCAGCGACGCATTCAGCGCCACAACATTCTGAGCCTGGTAGAGGGTGACAGGGCACTTCAATCCCATGCGACTGACAACCACATCGACGAGACGGTACAAATCGGCCGCCGTATCCCGTCCGATTCGATAGGCCGTCTTTAATAGCTCCAGACGAACAGCCTCGGCACTTTCCGTTTGGACACGGTTCGACGAAAACCAGTTCCAAAGGTCTGCTTCTTCCTTCTTCAGGTATTTCAGCAACGATTGATGGTACGACGGGATGACCACCGGCGCACAGGAGTGCTGTGGCAGTTCAGTCAGCGATTCTTCCGATGCACTTTTCATGATCCCGACATGATACCTATCATTTGGCCCGCCAGTAGTCCACGGCCAAATTCTGCGGCAACAGAAATGCTGGCGCCACCACATCACCTGGTTCAACAAGTTATCCACACGGCGGCGGCGATTCTACAGAACGCCCCCGGTGACACGCCCAACAAGCAGGGTTTTTGGCCCCACAGCATTCTCAGGCAGGCACAGCGCTGGGCATCTATAATCCGCTACACAGTACTGAACGAGAGCCGGAATCTGACGGTATGCTTGTGGAACTGCTAACGGACTTGATTCAGTCTGAAACCGAGGTACATTAGCGGCGTTTGGGTTCACCAGTTGCCAAGCGCCTGAAAGCCGCCAAACGCCGATACACTGAAAAAACATAACACGGGACGTGGCTCAGCCTGGTAGAGCGCTGCACTGGGGGTGCAGAGGTCGCAAGTTCAAATCTTGTCGTCCCGAATTCTTTTATTGTACTCAATGACCGCACCAGTAATTTTGCTGAATGTGCGGCTGCCGCGTTGCTCCTGTTCGAATTCGACCGTAATGGTGTCGACCAGGCTGAGAAGCACGTCACGGCGTTCCTGAGGCGTCCCCTGCCGAATCACGGCGTTGACCTCATTCAGCCACGACAGTGACTCCGCGACGATCCTGTCCACGTCGGCAACGCTGTTCTGGCGTTTCTGACTGCTCAACTCACCGGCGACCCTGTCACGGTCCTGACGCATTTCTCGCAATCGGGGCGACAGAATGTCCATCAGATCGTCATCCGCACGAAGAAGACGGTCAGCGGCCTTGTCGATGTC
>JABABI010000165.1 GCA_014238335.1 Fuerstiella sp. | reverse complement strand
AGCGAATGCGGTCCTTCGCCTTCAGGAAAAGCGATCGTTCCTTCATCGGTCCAGTGGAGGAAGTCGTCGGATATGGCGCGGTTGATCAGCCGCGTGCCCGCATAACCGCCGCCGGAAAACGCGCGGTAATACAGGACATACTTCTGTTCGGTGACCGACCAAAACGAAATGTTCTGCGTGTCGAAGGCTCCCTTTTCGAACACCGGCTCAGGTGCCATAGGGGTCCAGTGAACTCCATCGGGAGACTGATAGACCCAGATGCCCTTTTGGTTCTCAAACCCGGCTCCGGTTGCCTTATACCGCGCCTCTGGTTTCGCGGCGGGATTGGAATCAATGAACGGTGAGAAATCGTGGCAGCGACCGCCGTCGCCGAGCCGGTCCAGCATGATGTTGTTGTCGTTTGAGCCGTTGAACTCGCACAGGCCGAGGCTGGGTCGGTTCCACTTAATACCGTCCTTGCTTTCGAAATAGGCGATAGTCAGTGGCCCCCCAGGCTCAATTCCAGTGGGGATCTGCCACGCGTGGTAGTACATGCGATAGACGCCTTCCCGGCGATCCTGCAGAACCGTAAAATAGCCGCATCCGTTGCCCTCCCAGGGCTTGTCACAGTTAACGGCAATCTCCTCGCGAGTCGGGCGATGGACCGTAAGCTGGACATTCTTCATCTCGGCCACGAGATGGTCGTCAACAAACAGTTCGCGACGGTTGCCCAGATCCATGACCTGATTCGACTGGGCGAACGTGGATCGGCTTCCGAAGCCGCAGAAGAGGCACAACATCGCCAGGGAAGGGGCTAAAATATTCATAATCACGAGTTGCCTGCGGTTCGGGATCAATTTCTGTGGAACTATAAATAACGCACGAGGGCAAAGAACCCAAAACAATGATCGGGTTGTGGGGGACTGGTTTGTAATTGCGACAAGCGTCGATATTGCAACCGCGGTGAATCGGACAGTCGAGCCGACAGTTGATTGTTTGCGACGCGCATTGGCTGTTCGAGTTTTTCTAACGGCAGGGCCTTCCGGAGATTCAATCCAAAGTCTGAGTCTTATTCTGTGAGGCTGCCAGACGGAAAGCTGTGTTTCTCTGCTCCGGAGGGAGTAGGTCGTCCATCAATTTCGGCACGAGAATACCGTTTAGCAGTTGTCTTTGATCATCGAGTCGAACATGACGCCGCCGCTGCGTACTGCCAGCAAGTCCTTGTAGATCACAACAAGGCATTGCAGAATATGGGACGGCTCCAAATGCTCGGTATCACGGATACGAATCGTAATCATTTCGGTGCCCGATGCGCAATCTTGAAAAAAGACTGCCGTGTTCACACCCAAATCCCTGTCGATTGCTGTGTTATTTCTGTGTGCCGTTAACTGTCCGAGCGATATTGCATGACTTGGGTGTCTGTCAGCATTTGTGAGTCGTACTCTGTTCTTCTGAAATATTCACTCATGGGAGGCGGCGGGGTCAAAGGACTCAGCCGAACGCCAGTCTGCTTTTCGACAGGGTGAAGCGTGTCGGCTGAATGAACTGACGTGACGAGGTCGAGCGACTTCTACTCTGAATCGGCCAGCTTCTCATATTCCGCCAGCAGCGGTCGATAAGCGTAGGCATTCAGCACGGCGATCACGCCACGATCACTTTGATCCTGAGCGACATCGGACAATGTGTTGATGCAGTTATGGGTTTGCTCCAATGCTGTTTCAAAATGTTCCATGGCCTGCTCGATATTGCCTTCCTTCTTCGCCAGAGCAGCTTCACGAACAGCTTTCACTGCGGCAAGGTATTCCAAGGCAAACTCGCTGCGTTTGGCGTAATAAAACAGAATCGGCTTGGCGTCCCCGTCGATCGCTCCGTGAGCACGATACAGCTCTACCATGTATGCCGTGTAGGCGTCGTTGGCCTGCTGCCACCACTCGGGCAACGGATTTTCGTTGGCGTGTTTCATCAGCATTCCCTGCACAGGAAACGTAAATCCAATGGCGTGTTTGTCGATCAGATCCGTTGCGGCCTCGAGATGCTGCCACGCCTTCCACAACCGATCTGCCGCTGCTGCGTTGCCGGTTGCCGTGGTCCACAGTTCCCGAACGGCCTGTCCTGCAGTGAGATCCTTTTCCCATGATGCGCGGGCCAGAAAGTACACGGCAGGATCGAGTTCAGCGGGTACCCAGTACCGCGTTGAGAATCCTTCCCAGTCATGTTGCTTGATTGATTTGGTCAGAGTACTCAGACTTTGCATGGCTGATTGCGGCAGAATGCCGACATTGTCATCCGCCAGCGTCATGATCAGTTCGCTCGAAACCTTTCCCGCGGGTACCTGAGCGATGAGGTCTTTGTTTTCGACTGACCGGCGAGAAGTGTAATCCACGAAATTCAGCGTTCCGGCATCCGGGGGGACCACATGATTCAGCACCGGAAACAGCGCGGGATCAACACTTGTCACCACAAGCTGCACATTGCTGCCGTCCGTGCGTTTCAACAGTTGTGGGTCGTCAAACAATGACTGGAAGAAAGCCAGTCCGACAAGGTTACCACGAACCGCCTGCTCGCCTCGGTCACCCGAAACGATCGTCTGACGATCTCGGGCAGGTTGACTCAGCTTTTCGACGGTCAGGTCAGCAGGCACGCCTCGATGTTTGAGTTGATCCAATGCGACTTCCGCGTGCTGACCCCATGTGGGGAACTCCGGCATCGAGATGTACAGCGTGTCGAGCGTTGGGTAGGTGTCGATATAGGCACGAATTTTTGTCGCGACAAGTTTACGAAGAGTGCTGTCCGCCGGCCCCTGTTTGCCTGCCGGTGTGATGGTCAGGTTCTTCAGTTGGTGCGCAACTTGCGATCCGGGCAGTGTCTTCTGAAACTCAAGCGGGAACTCACAGGCCACGATGCAGACGCCGACGGACATACCCAGCTCATGAGCAGTATCGATGATGGCCTGCATGTGCCTCTGGCCGGCTGCATGGCGGTCGTCGGATGTCGTGAGACCGGCGAAGTCGGGATTTTCGAAAAGTCGTTTTCCGCCAAACGCCTTTTTGCCGGCAGTATCGCCGTCAAGCGGAAACTTCTCATCAAACCAGTGCGTTGCCGTTGATTTTTTGACGCCGCCAAATTCGTACTGCACAAACGGCTGCCACGGATAAACCGACAACATCAGCCGATTGAATTTCATCTTGGCCAGCTGTTTCAGAAAGCGTTTGTGTTCTGCAGCGCCCCATGATTCCGGACCAATGGCAAAGTCGTTGATGGTTCGCCATGTACGCGACCGCAGTTCCGGTTCCATCACTGTGTCGATGCCGTCCAGGTTCAGCGGTTTTTTGCTCTGCGGATACATGTCGCCCCGCGGCAGATAGCGAATGCCAAGTCGATATCCGAGTTCGTAGGCCGCCCACAAAGTGGCCGCCGGGCTGCCGCCTCCGACGGCATGGAGAGACTTGTCAGGCAGTGACTGAATCACGATGCCCTGATCAGAAACTTCGGGCCAGCTGGTGAATAATGTTGCAAGCTGAGGATTGGTTGCCGGGCTGCCAACGAAAACCGTTGTGACGGCGTCCGGCGAGGCGACAGTCTCCACGACCACGTGAACATCTGAGAACAGGCGTTCGAACTGCCCCTTCAACTCGTCCGCGGCGTACTTTTCGATCTGCGGCGCATGCGGGCCGTGAACAATGTGCACTTTGTCCGCCGCTGTGGCGGCCGTTCGGCAGCACAGGATGGCAACGGAAAACAGGAAAACCATTCTCATGTGTTTCATTCCTTCTCCTCCGAGAAGCAGAAGATCTTGTGAAGCGTTCGCACATAAAGACGGTTGTTGGCGATTGCCGGAGTTGCGATCACGCTGTCGCCGATATCGTTTTTGGCAATTACTTCCAGCGTCGGTCCGCTCTTGAGCACCACAATGTTGCCGTTCTCTCCGGGTACGTAGATGCGATCCCCGGCGGCAATGGGTGAGGCGTAATAGTTGCCAAAATTGCGAATACGTTTCTTCGTCCAGACGGTACTTCCGTCCTCAAGGTTGAAGGCCGCCGAGATGCCACCCTTCTTGACCATCAGCAGCCGCCCGTCATAGGCCAGTGGCGAAGCGATGTTGGACGGCGTCTTGTGATCAAGGTTGTAGATCAGGTGGGTCTCCGTGACGTCTCCGTTTCCGCCGCCGCGAATGGCCTGAATAATATTGCCTCCGCCGACACGATTGGTTTTTGCCTGGAAAGCGTCGTCAATTTCATCACCGACAAGGAAGCCATCTTTGTTGTGGTCACCTTTGTCGAACTTCGCATGAAATGCGGGTTCCAGTTCATCTTTGGCCAGCTTTTCGTCCTGATTGGTATCGCGCCACTGCAGCAGCGCGAATTTCAGAACGCGATCTGTGTCACCGTAACTCTGAGCCGTGATATACATCCGGTCGTCCTGCACAACTGGTGTGACCATGATGGTTCTTAGTAAAGAATTGCAGGTCCACAATTCCTTGCCGGTCGCCGGGTCGTAGCCCTTTAGCTTGCCGCTGCCGGCGACAACGACATCGGTGCGACCGTTGGCCGTGCACAGCACAGGGACTGCGTAACCGCCCAGCATCTCCGGACGATCCGTCTGCCATCGAACACTGCCGGATTCAGTGTCAAAGGCAATCAGATACGAAGCAAGGTCATCGTCCAGATTAAAGATAACCATATCGCGATAGATGATTGGCGAATTGGCAGCCCCCCAGCCCATCAGATAAAACGGTTCCGGCAATTTGTACCGCCACAATTCGTCGCCCGTCTTCGCATCCAGGGCAAGCAGGCCGATGGTGCTGAAATGCACAAACACTCGTTCGCCATCCGCCGCAGGAGTCGACGATGCGTGCTCATTTGGCGGCATTATTTCCGGTAGCTTGCCGGTATCAAATTCGCTCTTCCACAATGTTTTGCCATTGGCGGCGTCCAGTGAAAGGACGGCAAACTTTCCTGTTTCGGTCATTGTTGTGACGAAACATCGCTCGGCGGCCACAATGGGACAGGCGACTCCTTTTCCGAGGTCCAGCGACCATTTGACGTTGTGGTCGGCAGAAAATTCGACGGGTGGATTGGTACTTTCCACCGCCACTCCCGAAGCATTTGGTCCGCGGAACTGAGCCCAGTCTTCAGCATTCAGCCACGTGGGAATCCCCACCGCAAATGCAGCCAGGAGGCAGTGCCTCAGACCATACGAGCTGACGCTCGAAAACGCTCCGTTGTCGCTCCGAAAACCTGACTCATCGGCAACAGGTTTAGGGCAATAAGCGTTGCTACGTGTTCTGGTTTTGACAGCCATTATTCAACTCCAGTCTTCCAGAATCGGCATTCCGCAACGATCAGGTTATGGAGGCCTGCTTCTTACGTCAACGAAGTCAGCCGAAGTCAGCCGAAGTCACTGGGCTAAATCGGATCGATGTCCTGTCAGCATTTTCGCTGGCGGGACGACGATTCCCCGGTTCAGAACGATGGCTAAGGTAAAAGTCTCTGGCTCTGGCCACCCCGAAAAGGCTTTTCGCATCGGTTTCGTCTCCGCCTTCATCCGTGGAGTTCAGAATGGCGACGAAGTTCGCATTATCCTTTGGGTGAAAATCCCCAAGCGATACACCGATCAACGGACGTCCCCGAATTCCTGCTCACAAAGTGGCTCAGTTTCAACGAATTCCCGGTTCAAAAGAGCATCGGGATCGAACCAGTTTCCGCGTAGCGAAGAAGACTCGCACCCAAGAAACGCCGCAAAAGCCGATGCTCTGGTTTGGAACATCCGCAACATTCCGCATTGCCATCTAACGCTGAATTCTTCGCTCAGCACTTTGATCGATTTTGCGTGGTCAGCCGCGTCAGGACAGGGTTCTTCCGATTCCGAAAAAACGTATGGTCCAGATGACACGGATTTGGTGCGTCATCAATGGTATGGGAATCCAGGAACCGTGTTATTAAACCGTCGTTTTTGGCTGAGTGAGTGTACGTATGGGTTACCAGAAACCTGGAGCTGAGAATCGCATGAACAGTATGCCAACGAATTACTTCGTCTCCGCTTTGTTGCGAGCCGGGAGGACCCAGTCGGGGCGAGGGAAATGGCAGGTGTAGCCATTGGGGATACGCTGCAAGTAGTCTTGATGCTCAGGTTCAGCTTCCCAAAAGGGACCGGCACGCTTCACTTCCGTTACCACTTTTCCGGGCCATTTTCCGGATGCATTCACGTCTTCGATCGTGTCCAACGCGACCTGCTTTTGTGCGTCGGTGTTATAGAAAATCGCCGAGCGGTACGACGCACCGCGATCATTGCCCTGCCGATTGACGGTTGTCGGGTCGTGAATCTGAAAGAAAATCTCCAGCACCTGCCGGTAGTTTGTGCTTTCCGGATCAAACGTCACTTCAATCGCTTCGGCATGCGATCCGTGGTTCCGATAGGTCGCGTTCGGCACGTCACCGCCTGTATAGCCTACCCGTGTCGTGACGACTCCGGGCAACTCGCGAATTAGATCCTGCATGCCCCAAAAACATCCGCCAGCCAGTATCGCTCTTTCGTTCATTACATTGTCTCCACTTATGATTTCCGTGTACCTGGGCTCTGCAGATTCGTAGGGTTCCGTTTCGCCCCTATTCACGCCAATCACCACAAGAATTCCCAACATTGCCAGTCCACAAACAGTAAGTACGCCGATTTTCATTGTCTTCCCCATGATCTTGACTGCGGACCGTCCGACTCGATGAGGTCATCGTCAAATCGAACGTGGGCGGGCTAGTGAAGAGTCGTTTGAACAAAGAGCAGCGTAAAAGTCTCGGGTAACTCAGTTTGTACTGTGATACCGCTATCGGCGATTCGTCGATCTTACCTGCTCGCCTGCTTCGATTGTACCACATTTGCTTTCGGCGTGACTGCCACGCTCACCACCATGTTCGCCACGTTCACGTTCTGCCTGGCCGCTTCGCTCGCCTCTATGCTCCCCGCGGTTGGCCAATGCAACGCCAACGACGTGCCGTAGTACGTCGTTCAATCACCGGTCGGTTGATGGGTGTTCCACAATACGGATGTGTTATTGACCGAATCGCTGACCAATTGCGAGTAGAAAGACGTCGTCACGGAGCCGCACTCCCGCCAGCCGGTGGGTGAGAGGGCGGAACGCCGGAAATCCGGCGAAGTTAGGTAATCCCACAGTTGTGTTGACTCGTTCATATCGAAAGTCAGTGCGTTCCCTGGTCAGTGAGGCACAACGGAAAGGACGGTGCGACATGGACAACGAATCAAAAATAACCATATTTAAGTGGGAGTCTACGGCGCAGGTGCTGATCCGATGCTTCTGGATTGGTGCCGCGTTCAATGTGCTGTGGGCACTGTGCTTCCTTACGCTGAGGGACTGGCAATACGAATTCGTTCAGAATTATATTTCCCTGACGCGAGACGGCTTCGACCTCCTCTGGCTCAGCTGGATTTCGGTCTGGAAATTCGGCACGCTGGCGTGCCTGGTCCCCTACTTCGCGATTCTTCACATGCTGGGCGGAAAGCAATAGAACCGGCCGTGCACATTAAATGTGCTAAGACCGGTGCAAACCGCATCACTGCTTTCTGCCACGACATCGAGTCGCCAGATCATCTGGGGCATCCGCAGTGAGAGAGCGACTTGAATGTGCGTCACAATCGGTGCTACTGTCAGTGGCAACCGCACTTCGGCCAGATCTGAACGGAAAATGGGCGGTCGGAATAACTCGTACTGCCGTCCGGGCGGCTGACGCCGGCTTTGGCTGTATCAGACGGTCAATCACGCCGTTGGACATTTCGGTGTCTGTGGCATGGTCCATCATCCCTCCAGCGTCACCGACATTGACGGATGCAGACCGGCCGTTGACCGTCTTCGCAAATGGGTTGTTTTCTGGAAATCCAGCATACGGTTGAGTTCCCAACACAGATCGGCGGTCCGAAGACACAGGTCTTAACGGTGTTGATCTTACCCCGATTTTAGTACCAATTTAAGTGAGAGAATCGGGGTTCATGCTGCACGGGTCTGGTAGTCTGTTGAACTGTGAAGTCTATGGTGGTTGTAGTCAAGCTGCCAACGGTCAATTATCCAACGAGCTTCCATCCGGTGGCTCTATGACTCTACATGTGGCGGCATGACAGGTTCCTTAGTTGCGGTGGCCTTGCTCGCGGCGTTGTCACCTGTACTCATCCCTCTCTTCCTTGCTCATCTTCCGCCAGTCCCACGGTGCAATCGGTTTGTGACTGCCGCCCCATAGCCCAAGCTGCATCAGCCGTGTCTTGTCTTCGTCGTCTGCCAATCGCTGGTCGTCGCCGGAGAACTTGTAGTGCCAGGCAGTAGCGTCAGGAATATGACTGGAAGTTTCTTCACGACGTCGGGACAAAACCTGTCCCAATGAAAGTGAGTACAAGAGTGCCGTCCAGCGACATCACTGTCCGAGCAAATCCGGAAGCCCTCAGGACGGCGTCAGAACGAATGCCAAAGCGACCATGCTAAGGTCAAGAGTTCTGCGGGCCCGTTTCCGCGACCTGCATGTCGTATTCCCGACGGCGACGCAGCATCCATCCGGAACGGGCCGCCGCGCCGACAAGTCCAGCGGCGACGATGGCGCCAACGGCTTCATGGCTGTCAAGTCGCTCAGGCGGATCCTGCAGCAAATTCACACCAAATATTCCCGCAGAGTCGGCACTGCATTGGGCGTTACCGCTCGAGACAGCCGACAACTGCAGCAGTCGTGCCACGCGCGGACCAGGATACGTTACGGACAATTCGAATTGATCAAAATCGGCGGCAACGCCATGGGCATGAGAAAATTCCCTGAACAGCTGATCCAGCCGTCCAATCAACTCACTGCGGTCGACCATGCTGCCAGCGGATTCTACGTTCGACCTGGCACTTCGGCGATGAATCCTGTCCCGGTCCTGAAAGGATTCGGTGGAACTGAAGAGATCCGGCGTTGGGTGGGAATGGCCCGCCAGCAGAGATTCACCGGCCCCGGGAATCCTACGGCCGGTGTTTTGCCATCGTGCACCGGCATCCACGATCTCTCCTTCGAAATAAATGAGTTCCGCTGCCGAACGGGGGTGAGTCACCGCCATCGCGAATTTTGAGGCAACAACCTGACCACTGTGAACGCCGTCAACAACCACAGTCGACGAGTCGACCGTGACCCGATTCTCTGCAGAGACGATACTTTCAGTGGCGTTGGATTCTTCGACGTTGATGTCGGAGTTGCTCGTCAATAAACCGCTCGAGTCCTGAGAATATAATTCAAACCAGTCGTCCGTGTCTGTGTCGGTGAAGTCAGCAACGTCGGCAAAGTACCAAATATCGTCGAGGCCACCCGACGAATCGTCGACAATCGTGGTGTCGTACGTGTACCAGGCAAGATCATCCGTGTATTCACTGCTCAGGTGGTACCATTCATAGTATGCAGCGTCGGCAAACGGATCAGTCAAGGCATCGACGTAGTAGAAATCTTCTCCTGCCGGAAAATCTGTGGTCCAAAAACTATCGTCAATCACTTCGTCGGAGAACGTGTCGATTAGCTCGAAACTCCATTCGTCTTCGAAATAGGCATCCGGCTGAAGTTCGGTGATCGCTGCGTCGACTCCGTTGTAAATGTCTGTCCACAGGTAGCCGTCGTCGAATTTTTCATCCAGACAGAAAGCGTCGGCCTCCAGCACGATCGCTGAAAGGTTAAGTCGCATGTCGAGACACTCGGCGGATGGTAGTGGCCCAGAATTAGAGTTTCTGCGTTTGCGACGCTGCAGAATCTCCGGAACACGTTTGATCAGTTTCAAGGGATCGACTTTCGTTTCTGACACTATGAAAAATGCCGCGCCCAGTGCTGCGAGTCGTCGGTCGAGAATCAAGAGCTAGTTTCCGACCGGACATTGACTTTCAGTCAATGACGATCGCAGCGGACTGGACTCTGATTAAACGTGGTTACCGTTGGTCGTCCGCACGTTTTTTTTCAAAAATCATGCTTTTGAGCGATTCGACGTGTTTTCGCTGCATTCCACTGTGGTCTTTGGCAGTTCCTGCGGCCGGAGACTGCGTCGATCGATCTGCCAGATGCCGTTCCGCCCGCTGCAGATACCGGGTCGACTGCATCGCATGATCCAGCGCAAATTCTGCAGTGGCGAGTCCTATCAGACAATCGACCAGAGCGATTCGGTCTGCAGGCAGTGACATGGATTCACCCTCAGCAGCGGCAAATCGTTCGCGGAACGCATTCAGGTTCGGCAGCGCCTCGGCGTATCGTTTTTGTGCCACCATGAGCTGGCCAAGTCTGAGCTGAGCTGTCGATTGCAGACGACTCATCGCATCGTCAGACACTGTTACTGCCCCGCATTGTCTGATGGCTTCGCGGTATAACTGTTCTGCTTCAACAATATTTGAATGGTCAAGATGCTCCGCCAGCACCAGGCAGCACGTGACGCTGCTGAGCCGGATTTTTTTGTCGCGAATATCGTCAGTCATATTCAGTTGCGAGAATAACTGACGCGACTGTCGCAACACTGCGACGGACTCAGCATCATTGCGATCTCCCAGCAACCTGCCGAATTTCAGTTGC
>JABABI010000164.1 GCA_014238335.1 Fuerstiella sp. | reverse complement strand
TCGCCCGGTCTGGATCCTCTCATAAACGCTGGCACCGTTCACGGGGGTAAGGTCATTTTTCAGGAGCCTCAGAATGTCGCGCAGAATCCCTGGCGATCTCCACCACAAGGCCCGCAACAAAGCCAAGGTGGTTGTCGACGGTAAAACCATCTACCTCGACGGTGCTTACGACTCAGTTTTTTGACCCTACGCTCTCCGGACTTCAATGCCTGCCCGGATTCTGAATAAAAAAGAAACGGGCGGCCACCGCTAACGAGTTACGTAACGGATGTCATCCAGATAGAACGTGACAGGATTGCCCTGACCAGCCAGCGACCAGCCGAAGCCCGTCTTAATACGGCTGAGATCGTGACCTTTCAGGGGGATCGTCATTTTTTTCCATTGGTTCGTAAGTTTCACGCCCTTCAGTTCGCCTTTGGCTGTGTCGCGGTAAAGCTGGTTTCCGTCCAGGACACCTAAGACAAAGTTCACCGTTTCACCACCTTTGGCGCCACGTACCCAGAACTCAAGATGAGTTGCCCCCGTGAGATCTGCTCCACCAGGCTTCTGACCGTCCCAGTCGTTGGCTGGTGACTGCCAGAGCACTCCGCCCCAGTCGGCACCGGTCTGGTATTCTGCCTGAAGACAGGTTTTTCCACTATGAGGGTGGTTGGGGCTGTCAAATTTCATCTTCACAGCGGCAGCATTTCCCATATAGCCCGATGGGACATATATCGTTTGACGGGAATCGTCGGCGTATACCGCGAATGGCAATTTGACTTGCGGTGCAGCCATAGTGACGGAGCCATCAACGTACAGAGGCACGTTGGCCACAGCAGCACCGCCCTGACCATCATACACATAAACAAACAGACGATAGCCGCCTTTGACTTTCGGCACAGTGACCACTGCACTGTCGCCATTTGCCTGCACTGAGTTATCAACGGTCACTTCGTTTTTCTGGGCATCGCCGCCGGTGCCAATCGTCAACGAGTCAGACCGCAGGACCCACTTAATCGTCAGCTTATCGGATTCCGGATCAGTCGCGACGACAGCGGCATTAATTGTGCTGCCGGGCTTCAGATTGGCTGTCCTGTTAAGTGTCAGGGATGCAATCCGGGGGCAAACATTGTCCGGGGGTGAACCTGTCCAGGCTTCCGTCATAGCATCGACAGCAGCCAGCCGCGCGCCGTCGGAAAGAAACATGCCAAACCACGTCGCAGTTGTTTCCTGTTTGTGTCCCCATAGAAAAGCATAAGACCCGAGACAAAGCCCGGACTGTTTCAGTACGGCGGATTGATAACCACGGCTGAACGCCAGTCCCTTTTCTGTACTTGTGGCTTCAACGGGTGAATTCCATGACGTTTTCGCGGTCTCCCATGGCCCCATGGGGCCATGTTCGGTGACAATATACGGCTTCGTGACGCCCGCATTCCTGTAACGTGCCGCCAATGTCGAAATACCTCCATAGGAATTCACTCCGATGATGTCGATATCCGGACAATAGCGATCGAGGTTCCTGATTTTGACCTCATTTTCTCCCAGTTCAGCCACCACAGTCATGGTCGGATGATCGGGGTCGATGCGCTTAATCTCACGAGCGATGTCGTTCACGGCTTCCCAGATGGCCGGCGTAGTGCCTTCGCCCTCCATCTCATTACCGATGCCCCACATCAACAGGGCCGGGTGATCCTTGTACTTGTGAACGGCGGCCAACGATGCTTCAAGCTGTTTCTGCACAGCCGCCTTGTCATGGTAATTGAATCCGTGTCGTTCGTGGCCCAGCCACAGTCCCGCACACACCGTCAACCCGTGCTTCCGGGCTTCATCCAGAGTTTTCTCAAGCTGCTCAACACCCCATGTACGAATTGAGTTTCCCCCGGCCGTCACCAGTTCCGCAAGATGAGTGTCGCCCCCCACGCCCCTGATACTGTACGGTCGACCTTCACGAACGAGCTGAAAACTGCCACTTTGCCCCGTCACGGCAACCCGCGACCGGGCCGAAGCATATGAAAGACCACTGACAGACAAAGCGACGACAGCGATGTATGCCGTAAGATGGGGGGACAATCTGTTCACGAAAATTCCTTACGAATAAAAAGAGGTAATCCGAAGATTATAAGGCTTCAGCCATTAAGTGATTGGGAACTACGCTCTATCGCTCATGCAACCCGGTTGAGTCATTCGACATCGGACAGCGGTATTGACGGCATACATCGCTCAATTACAAAGTGATGCGAACCGGCATTCAACCGCGGTAATTGCCCCGGAACGTGAAAAAAGCTGTCGGCTTACAACCTGATCGATTCGGCAACCGTCAAACGCTCGCTGACTTCCGTCTGCGAACCGGATACAGATCGTATCCTCGTTGCCTGATTGATAGATGAAGGGAACCTGAAACAGGGTGAATCCAAAGCCATTTTCCGGAACCTGAATCGTGCGGTATTCTCCTGCAAGATCAAAGAAGTTGAACGTACTTGCTTCGTTAACAAGTTCCCGGCGATCAAACAGCTCCAGACGAAAGCACACACAGCCGTTGTCGATATGAATGCCGATTTCGGAGAACCGAGCCAGGATGTCTTCCTTGACCTGACCGGTCATTCCCGGTTGCTTCACGCCAGCGTTCTCTGGTGTATGGGAATACGAATCGGAAGGAAATCCGCCGTATTTCAGCGGAGATTTCTCGGAGCCAATGCCCCTTCTGATGGCTTCATAATGCGACCGAAGCGAATCGATTGTGCTCTGCGAGGCGCCCTGCCGAAGAGCACAGAAATAAGTTTCCGAAACCGCCAGACACAACTTGGAAACCATGTGCCAATAGATCGAGCCCAGTCCTTCATAGGCAAAGAATGTTCCGGAGCGACCCGTAAACTGCCGGTGGCCAAAAATCTCATCGAACGTTCCGCATAGTTCGGCTCCGCAACTCTGGACAACGGCTTGGTACTCGGGACCCAAACTGTCGAGTGCCGACTGCAGATCTGCCGAGTTTCGAAATCCGCCGTTGAAGTGAACACCGCCACGGACGTCACGCGTGACAATGCTTTCGTCGCCCTCCTCAAGAAGAGTCTGCAGCAAAGGACTGGCGTTGACATCCTCACTGCCCAGCTGATTCTTATCCAGAAATCGGGGCAGTTGTCGATCCGGATAGAGCAGATAGCTGTCTTGGTTACGACGATATAGTGCGCTGTCTCGCAGGGCGCCGAGAAGTTGCACGGACTCGGTCGCCGTCAGCAGTCCTGAACTGAGTGCGGCGACCTGACCTTCGAGCATTTCATAAAGGTGTTCAACCTTAACGCCGCCGTCCCGCCAGTTCAGCAGGTTGTAGGTGTGGTACAGTCCGTCGGGGCGTTTGTTGTTTCGGATGGTCGTTTCGATGTGTCGGCGGGCCGCCTGGAAGAGTTCCAGGCACTCCTGTCGCGCAAGAACGGTCTTTTGCCCGCTCAGACTGTCAGCGTAAAGTCCGGTTCGATATTCACTGCCGGATTTTGACAGTCCTTCCACCATCTTAATTCGATGATCTGATGTCGTGTCACCATACAGTGAGCCCGTGTCTGCTTGAAGGATGCCGTTGATTCGCCGGAAGAAAACGGCCACCTCCTGCGAGACCGCAAATGATTCGTCCGCACTGTCTGAAACCCAGTCATGCAGGAACTTGAACCAACGATGCAGGTAGCATGCCGTGACCATGGACAGGCCGTTGCCGACGAGTGCATTGTTGGCATCATTCCATTCCGGGCGTTGCGTATTCAGCCAGATGCCGCCGTTGGGAACAAAGTTAGACAGTTTCGCCAGTGACAGTGTCAGCAGTTTTTCCATCAGCGTAACGTACTGGATCTGATCCTGTTGATTCCGCAGCAGTTTTCCGTCGGCTCCCAGACGTGCCACGCGTTCGTTGATCGTGGCGGACAACTTTGAGTCAAAGACAATGGTGTCGCGAACGTCCTGCCGAATCTGTTCGTAGTCTTTGATGCGGTACGGAACGTTGGCATGCACGAAGGCTGGTGAGTTGAGCAGTCGGCCCAGGCGTTCCGGGTGAAACCGACGACTCCACTCCATCAACTTCAGCAGATAGATAATCTGATGGTCGCCCCAGTAGCCAATGTTGGCCCATGGGTCACCCGGCAAAGGTTCTTCCCATTCAAATCCGTCTTTCGAAACGCGGTAGGGGTTGTAGCCGTCCGCCGTGGTCGCATTCACAAAACGACAAATCATCGACGTGATGAACTCCGGAAAGGACAAACCCACTGCCTCCCAGTTCTGAAAAATGTCCCTCCAGTTCCCCTGATAATTCAGATTGGTTCGACCGTTCGCGGCGTAAAGATCGATGGAAAAGTGATTCCAGGGACGAGTCGGGTCACCATGACGTCGACTGAACGCAAAGGGCAGGTATTCCATGCCCAACCGCGTCAGGTCCGGGTCGTTCAGCTTAGCAACGGCATCTCGCAGTTCCGCAAGGTTCTGAACGCTCGGAAGATCTGTCAGAAATGACTCATGTTTCTGGTAGAGCTGACGATTGAAGTTTGTCACGTGTTCAGAAAAGTCTTCTGTAGGAACACGATAATTCTCCAGCGGAAGCCCGCCACGCATAGCATTGAATACAGTGTTGGAAAGATGTCTGTTGGTCCGCCGACGATTGGAACCGAACTGCACAGCATCAGAGGTTGAGACAATGTGGAGCAGTTTATGTTCACCGGCCTGTATGTCATCTGCGAGCTTTGCTGCCGGAACCGATGTCCGCTGCAACCAGTCGTCCAGTCCGATAACAGCGGAATGATCCTGGGCCAGTTCCGCAACAATATGCCATTCAAGGTTCTCACCAGGCCCAAGTTCGATCCCCTGATTCAGAAGATATGCGCCCGCTTTCCCTCTGACATCGGCTTCGGTCTGCAGTGTCTTGCCCGCCCGAAAACACCGCAGCTGATCCGCAGACAGCAATGTGAAGGTGGGCACAAGGCCGGTCTGCCATATGGTCGTCGCCCTCAGTCCTTCAGAGGCTTCGGCCCGGTCCGTGGGGACAGAACTGAGGTAGAACACACCAAGGTCTGAGCCCGAAATCAGTTCATTTTTCTTATAGGCGTTGCCCAGATTGCTGAACCGCATCTGAAACTCGTTACTGATACCATACGGCAGAATGTTTCTGACCCCATCGAGCAATTCCAGGGAGCACGGTTTCTCAGCCGTGTTTGTCAGGCGACAACTGCGGACGAAGCCGAACTTCTCACTGAACGTCCAGCGGTAACGGAACGTCAGTTCAAGAGCCTCGTTGATCTCCTCAAACACCAATTTGTTTCCCAGTGGCGTCTTGTACAGATTGCGGCGAATACGTCTCGTGGCTGCGTCGTGGACACCGAAGGGTTCCCATAACGGGCCGTTAATCGCGTCCTGTTCCGGTGGCATGACTCGAAGCAGGGTAATACAGCCGGTTTCACCACGAGCGGCTGAAATTTTATCGTCAGATGCATAAGGAAAGAGAGCCTGGTCGGCGTTGCGGCGTCCTGCCGTCAGTGCTCCGTTGCTGGATATAAACATCCAATGATCGCTGGCGCCCACCACCGACATGAAGAAGTCCGGCATCAGGTGACTGTTGGTGATGCGATAATACTGTTCACCCTCGAAGTCGACGTACTCGCCGATGACTTCGGGTGGGATTCGTTTCGTCATATATGTTTCCGTACTCGAGAGTGAGTGTTGGCAGCCGACGCATTGTGCGAGGGGGACCTCAGTTACAGCTGGAAGCCCACCACTGCGAGCTAAGCAGAGACAGACTTCCGATCGGCGAGTTTCTCGCGAACCTCAGCCGCCTGCTCCTCGGAGATGTCGTAGTCCCGCATGACCCAGATTGCGCCCAGGACTCCGATGATCGGCAGAACTGAGTAGGCCCAACGCAGTCCGGTGATTGAAGACTGCGTGGCCGCATCCGGGTCAAAATCCACAAGCCACATGATGAGACCGGCCAGCAGTCCGGCGAAAGCCTGTCCGAACTTCACCGTCCACCAATAGACCGCCCCCAGAATTCCTTCACGACGTTTGCCGGTGTTCAGTTCATCAACATCGCACACATCGGCTGTCATTGACATCATCAGTGTGAACAGTCCTCCGATTCCAAACGAATGGAACGGCAACACATACAGGAACAGATAGGGCTTGCCCGGAACAAACAGGAACCAGAACAGGATATAGCCGATGATCGAGATGGACTGCGAAACAATAAATGTCGTCTTTTTTCCGATCTTCTCTGCCATCGCTGCGACCACCGGAATGACCAGAAATGTTGTGATGAGTGCCCCCACACAGCCGTGCAACGCGGGCCAAACTCCCGCCGCTTCGGCATCTCCGTCAAACAAGTGGTAAACGATGATGAAGAATGTGAACGTCGCGATAATGTTAAAAGAATTGAAGATCAGGAAAGTGGCAAAAGCCAGCTTGCGAAATTGAGGAATAGAAAAAGCCTCAATCGTTGACTTGCAAATCTTCTTGAGGCTGTTTCCGATCGACTCTATATTGACAGGTTCAAAGTCTTCGCGATCCAACGTCGATTTGCTTTTAATAAAGATTGCCGGCACCAGGGCAGAAAGCGTGCACGGAATCGCTACCCAGACGGCCAGGTACCTGACTCCCATATCAGGTGCTGCACTGTCGCCCGCAGGATTAGGAAACCAATCTTTGTCATAGAGAATAACCCAGAACCAAGGCGCAATCACCCACGCCCATTGCCCGATGAACTGAGCGACAGCCATGATAGTGGTTCGCTCATTGAAGTCCTCGCTCATCTCGTACCCCATGGCTACATAGGGGACACTGAAAATCGTCAGTCCCAGGTAGAAAACCAGCGACCAGCCCATGAAATAGGTAAAGTTGTAGGTCAGACTGTTTTCCCGATACAGTTGCCACATGGCCACATACGCAACACCCAGGATCAGACCTCCAACGAAAACGTACTGCCGACGCCTGCCCCATCTGGATCTCGTGTTGTCCGAGATGAACCCCATAATCGGATCAGTGACAGCGTCGAACAATCGGGGGGCAAAGTAGATGAAGCCCCAGGCAAGCGGGGAAAAACCGAGATCCTTGACGAGGACGACCAGGAACACACCGAGAGCGGCTGGAAACATCTGATTAGCCAGCATTCCAAAGCCGAAGGCCAGCTTTTGCCCGAACGGCACCTTAGTGACGGATGATTCAGTCATAAGTGTCTTCTTTAATTGAGCGCATCTCTCGAAGGGCGCCGGTTCTAAACTGATTCCAAAACCGGTGTCAAACCACTGGAAGGGGGGATCCGGAACACGAATTGCACCTCAGAACAGACTGCCGCCCGAAGTAAGCATGGTGTCCCTTTCGGACCGCGAACATGTGTTGTCCGACATGTTTCCATCATGGGTCAGAGATTCCGTCAAACATTCGGGACAGAAAGCGACTGATCCCCGGCAGTCGTGAGACCATGCCCAGCGCGACCACCGTCGCGGGCTGAGCGGCCGCCTGAGAATTGTGGACCAGCACGCCGCGGGAACAGTCAGGTATCCGGTCCACCGAGATACGCTCCTCGAGGGCACGATTTTCGGAAGCCAATAGAGGGGAATTGGGAAAGCTCATAAATGGAACTCAATGACCCACCGAAGCAAATTGTCAGCCCTCCCTACAGAAGGGCACTAATTCATGAAGAACCATCACGTCCGCAGCAGACACAGTAATGAAACCGCTTTCATTTTAAATCTTTAGTTTGCCATATTCTGTACATTTGTCAACACTGTACTGGAACCGGTTTCATTTTCCGGTATATTCTGAAGCCCAAACGGTGAGGTAACTGAAAGCGCTTTCAAGTCGGTTATGGGGAAGTTCTGAGACTCTGATGGCTACGATTCAGGATATCGCTGATCTTGCTAACGTCTCCAAGGCTACCGTTTCGCGTGTCCTGAACAACAGTTCGCTGGTCACCACACAGAAACGAATCGCAGTTGAAGACGCGATGAATGAGCTGAACTTTCAGCCCAACGTCATGGCGCAAAGTTTGGCTGGTGGCCGATCCATGACGATCGGGGTACTGACCCAAAACTTTGGTAGTCCGTTCTACGACTCGGTGTCCCAGGGTGTCATTGACGGACTCTCCGATACGGGCTACTCGCCGATCTTTGCGGACGGTCAGTGGAAGCAGAATACCGAACGTGAAGTGATCGGCACACTGGTCGGGCGCAAGGTTGACGGTTTGATTCTCATCGGCGGTGATGTACCGGTCAGCAAACTTAATGAACTCAGAGAACAACTGCCAACCATCGTGGTTGCCCGAGAACTCGACGACTGGGAAAATCAGTGCATCCATGTCGACAACGTTGATGCTGGTTATCGGGCCACAAAGCATCTGATCGATTTTGGTCATCGCGAGATCGCCCTGATCCATGGCATCAGGAATCATCCGGACGCAGTTCAGCGTTTCGAGGGATACTCAAAAGCACTGGCTGATGCGGGAATCGAATTGAATTCAAATCTGGTTTATTCGGGCGATTTCAGCGCTCAGTCAGGGGTGCTGGCTGTGAATTCACTGCTGGCGCAAAGCACGCACTTCAGTGCAGTCTTTGCGGCCAACGACATGGTTGCATTTGGAGCGAGACTCGCGCTCCATCGTCACGGGATCCGTGTTCCGGAAGACGTTTCGATAATTGGCTTCGATGACCAGGCAGAAGCCGCCTTTATGACACCACCTTTGACAACCATGAGACAACCCGCAGTAGAAATGGGCGTGGCCAGTGCCGCTGCACTGGTCAAACTGATTGACGGCGAATCCTATGAACTCCCCAGGCTCCCCATCGAACTGCAACGACGAGAGTCGGTTGCACGACTGCGTTAAGCATCAATTGTGCATGTTCCCTGTAACTCAGACTGTTGAACTCTCCCTCCCACGCAAAAGGAAACCATCATCATGAAACGCCAGTTTGCCTTGTTACTTTTTATCGCATCATCGACTTTCGCCGTGACGGGCTGTGGCGAACCAGACTACTCAGACATCCCCGAAGTGGATGCTGCAGAAACGGCGCAGAAAGAAGCTGAAATTGAGAAACAACTGCAGGAAGAAATGGAAAGGCAAGCGGGTGGTGGCGGAGCAAAATAGCGTTGCCGCTTTTTCCACACGGTATTCAGTATGGAAAGCACTGCCGTATCAATACCCCAGTGGACGACTCA
The DNA here is from genome assembly GCA_014238335.1 of Fuerstiella sp. Lineage (GTDB taxonomy): Bacteria > Planctomycetota > Planctomycetia > Planctomycetales > Planctomycetaceae > Fuerstiella. The sequence goes on along the minus strand of JABABI010000164.1, from coordinate 1,501 downwards.
GACTCAGCCGTTTCAGTTACAGAAACGAACGACACATTAAGTCAAAACAGCAAAAGCCCGGCAAAACGTAATGGCGAGCGATTTGAGCTCGTAAGTATGCATCAGTTTTATCTTGCCCGGATGAGCGATTGACCTGGTGCTATTGTATTTTCTTTACTCTCATTAGGAGCCGTTAGATGTTAAGAACTCGAAGATTGGGAAAGCGGATTGGTTTTACTCTAATTGAATTGCTTGTGGTGATTGCGATCATTGCGATTCTGATTGCGCTTCTGCTGCCCGCTGTACAGCAGGCTCGTGAGGCAGCCAGACGTACTCAGTGTAAGAACAACCTGAAACAACTGGGCCTTGCGCTGCACAACTATCATGATGTGTACGGAGCGTTTGTTTTTGGCAAGGGTGGAACGGGTTGGACCGGAAACGACACAGGAAACTGGGGGCGACTGAGCGGTCTGCCACCACTTCTGCCGTATTTTGATCAGGCACCTCTGTACCAGATGATGACCGCTGGTGGTTCAGCCAGTGCCATGGATAATACGTTTAACTATCCGCCGATGGGGCCCGAACCATGGAAGACGAACTACCGTCCGTGGCGGACTCAGATTCCGGGTCTTGTCTGCCCTTCTGATTCGCAGCCACGGCAGGACTGGGCGGGTGGTCGCAGTCCGATTGCCAAGACCAATTACGGATTCAGTAACGGTGACTCGATCGTTGCATCACAGAATGCTCAGCTTAACCGTGGTATGTTTGCACACTCTGCATGCTACGGCATTCGGGACGCGCTCGACGGCAGCAGCAACACGATTCTGATGGCGGAATTGGTGCGTTCGCAGGGCGGCCTTGCCAAGCTTGGCGGCACAGCAATCGTTGGAGGAACAAACGGTGATCCGACACTTTGCCTGGCCGCTCTGAACCCCAACGACAAGCTGGAATTCGCCAGCGGGACAGGCATGACAGGCTGGTCGGGAGACCGTTGGTGTGACAGTAATACCTCCATGACAGGTTTCAATACAGTTCTGCCGCCTAACTCACCGCGTTGTTCCAACGACGGGTGGGACGGACGTTGGGGCGTTTATTCGTCTCAGAGTCGTCATACTGGTGGTGTCCAGGTTCTGTTGGGAGACGGTTCTGTTCGCTTCATCAGCGAGAACATTGATGCCGGGAATAAAGCTGCTGCAGATCCCGGCGGCAATGCCGGCGACAGCCCGTACGGCGTATGGGGAGCACTGGGAACGAAGAATGGTGGCGAAACTCTGGGTGAGTTCTAGTTCCAGTCGTCGTTAAAAATCAGTGAACACCTGAACCGATGGGCATCATCTGCCCATCGGTTTTTTGATTGGAGCTATGAACACGCGTCTTCTGTTCATTATTGTCTTCCCGGTCTGTGCTCTGGCCGCGTGTATAAACGAGCAGCGGGCCGTGAGTATGGAATTCACTGGCAGACGCTACATGTATACGGCGGCGAGAAAGTGTGGCGCTTGGCGGGGAGTGGCTGGCGGTGAGA
>JABABI010000163.1 GCA_014238335.1 Fuerstiella sp. | reverse complement strand
CAGCCAGCACGGATATGCTGATCGTGGCCGAAATCCAGACGAACGACTACGACTATGAACAGGAAATCGGCAAGCTGGTTGACCTCGATGCATTTTACACGTACTGGGCGGTTGAGGGGTTGCTTGGTTTCTGGGACGGGTATTCCGGCAACAACAACAACTTCTACTTCTATCTCAACCCGGAAACCGACAAGTTTCACTTTCTGCCCTGGGGGGCCGATGCCCTTTTCCAGAAGTTCAGTCAGATTGGATACGATCCCCGGGCCCCCCTTTCCGTCAAGACAAAGGGAATGGTGGCCCACAAACTATATCAACTCAAATCCGGCCGCGAACGTTATGCCCGTACTCTATTGGAAATCCTCGATAACCATTGGGACGAGGAAGCCCTCCTCGCCGAGACCATTCGAATCGAGGTGATGCTCAAACCGCACTTGATTCCTTCTCAGGTTCAGCGCATTGGTTCCATTGAGAAAATTCGCGAATTTATCCGCTCCCGGCGGGCTGAACTCGTCGCGGAAATTTCGGGCGGCATGCCGCTCTGGACTCGCGTTCCAGAGCCACCTCCTGTAATTCCGACAAACTACGGGAAGGATGACAAATCGATCTGGACCGCTGCCAGGAAAGGAAACATCGACGACGTCAAACAGTACCTGGCCAAGGGAACCGATGTGAATGCCAAAGATCGATCGGGAGGCAACGCGATGTCAATCGCAGCGCTGGCAGGTCACGCTGACATTGTGAAATTCCTGATTGAGAAAGGGGGCGATGTCAATGCAAAGAATAATGAAGGCCATTCCGCATTGCACGGGGCCTCTTTTCTGGGACGATTTGAAGTTGTGCAATTGCTTCTCGAAAATGCGGCGGATGAGAATGCCGGAAACAACCGTGGCGAAACTCCTCTGGACAGTGCATCGGGAGAATGGAATCAGGGCATTCAAGGTTTTATTGAGGCAATCCTGCAGACCAAAATCGATCCGGAGAAAGTGAAAGCCGATCGAATCAAAGTCATTGCCCAACTCCGCAAGCATGGCGCCAAACTTGGCGCAGCAGTCGCCACCGCCGGCAACAAACCGACTGGAACCAGTCTCTGGGCTGCCGCCAAATCGGGGGACAGTGCCGCACTCAAAAAGCATCTGGTTGAGGGCGATGACGTGAATGCCCTGGAACCGAAAACGGGAATCACGCCTCTGGCCTGGGCAGCCATGGCCGGTCAAATCGAAGCCGCAGAGTTGCTCATTAAGGAAGGGGCGAAGGTGAGTGCGAAAAACCGGGATGGAAGTACTTCCCTGCACGGCGCCGCTTTTCTCGGACGAACCAAAATTGTGGAGTTGCTAATCAAGCATAAAGTCGAAATCAATTCGAAAAACAGTATGGGCGAGACCCCGCTGGGTTCAGTGAGTACGGAATGGAATGAGCAAATACAGGGAATCACCGAGTTCATTGCCAGCATTTTGCAACTCCAGATCGACGTCGAGAAAATCAAAGCCGCCAGACCCGAAATCGCCGCCCTGCTCCGCAAGCATGGTGGGAAAACGGGTGAAGAATTGAAGTGAAACGGTGATGATTGAAAAATCGGCGGCCAGGATTTCTGATCTTATTCTTGAAAACCGCATGCTTCCTCGAAGCAAGCTGCCGAATTCGGCAGTGATAACCGTGTAGTGTTTTTGGCCAGTACAACACGGAGATTACTGTCATGCAACCGCGCAGGACTCCACGCTCCCGTCATCACAAGGCACGCAATCTGGCCGTCGTCACCAGCGACGGAAAAGACGCGTGTGGCTAAAATATTCAACCGGCATCTTGAGACTTGAAGACACGGCGTCGATTTGCGGTGAAAGGGGTGAATTCCGCCGCACAGTCGAGAAGTGTATGTAAAGAAATCACGGCGAATTGAGCGGAATATGCGCGACGGCGCAGCAAGACCCTTGCGAGCGCTTCCGGCGCGCCCTGACGACTACAGGCATTAGTCCCGCAATCTGTCAGCGCGGCGACAGGGTCGCAGCAGCCCGCCGTGGCATTCCATTGTTTCAAGCGGAGCGTTGACGTCCGGCGGTCGGTCCACCGGCACGATTACGTTGTACTCTAAACCCTGATGACAGCGCGCTGTGTGATAATGTTCAAGATACTGGTTGACAGCTTTGCGAGTCGCCTTCTCGCCAAACAAAATCGTCCTGTGCAAACACTCAGGTTTTAGCGATCCCCCAAACCTCTCCAGGTGAGGGTTCATGTTCGGCGCTCGCGGTGGCAGGCGTACCGGATTGACCCCTTCATCGTGGCATGTTTTTCAGGCCTCAGCAAGGACGAAGCCATACGCCGTCTGCAAGGTGAGATTCAAACACTTGAGCTTGGGACTGACAACATTGGAGTGAACCTGAAGTAGCGGCAGCGGACGATCCCGGAGAAAACGACCGGTGACAGTGCTCATCTAACAAACGGATGGACGGAAGGCCGTGCGGCTCGCATCGCTCGACACAAGATACGGACCAACCGTCGTTTGGCAGGGGACACGTGATTGGAATTCGATCATGAACTGGAGCCGTTCCCTATGACTCCATAGTTTTTTGATAATGAAGACATAGCTTCCTTCGAACACGAACGCTTATGAAGGTCATGACAGCAGGCTGAGCCCCCAACTTTTGCCAAAAACGGTAAGTACCGTTTTGCGAAACTTCCACCTGTCAGAATTGCTTTGCTGGCGCTGCAACACCCCGTCGCAGAGGGCAGTTCAGTGCAGAAATCGGAACCAACCGTGCGAAAAAAACGCCGTGACACCAAGTTCCTTCCAGAACCGATATCGGACCTGAAAGCAGGAAAATCACAGCGTTTTTAAACTGCCAGTCGTTTCGTGCCATCGTAGTCGACACATCGTCGACCCCTAGCTGGCACCCTTGCCTGGGTTGTACTTGGCGGGCACGTTGCCCTTTTTGTCACCCGTCTTCGGATCAATCGTAATATAGGTCCACTCTACTTCGGTATAGCCAAGTGTTACTTCTTCCGATGGCAATGGATCGCCGGAAGAGTTTCCATGAAAGCCGTAGCTGGTTACGATCACATCTTTCAATTTGTACGTCAGATACGGTTCCTGCTTGTTCTTCGTGGTCGTGCAAAAGTGAATTTCAACTTCCTTGAAGAATGTACCATTGGCACATGCTTCCTGAAGCTTCGTTGAAGACTTGTCCAGTTGCCGAACGACGCAGATATCCCCCAGGGTTGTATCACCTTTGGTGCGTTGAGAGTCTTTCGCCCCTTCGGGGATGGATCGGAACAATGGCGAACTCATCGATTCAATGATGATCCAGTCCTTGTGATCGTTGTCAGTCGCTTCGCCTTTGATGTCACCGAGCTTTACAAACGCGGACATTTTACACTCTCCTTGAACGTTAGTTAAGAAATGAGCCAAACCCGTGTGAGGCTCGTGTTACAGCCCCTGTTTCAGGCCGGCAATGTTAGTATTTTCTGCCCCTGAGCCATACCGTTGCGTCAATTCCTGAAGAATTTTGAAATTTTCCCAAGACTGCGTTTCCGTACTCAGTCATCCCTGAAGAAGTTGTTGCTGTGTTGACGGACGATATTTCGGTCGTGACCACTGACATTAAGCGTGGGTAAAGCCGACTCGACGGTACGTCTGACGCAGCTGCACGCCGCAGTTTTTTTGCAACGGCCGGCTTGTCGAGAGCCGCGGAGGACCGTTTCGAATCGGTTGGGTGAGTGATGTTCTTTTGCTGAACGTCGTGTCGACGTTGATCTGAACCAGTTCTTTCTCCGCAACGTGCTGTATTCTGACAGCGATTGCGGTCATCTCTTCAGGAAGAACAACCAGTCTGTCAGCCGCAAGGATTGGAGTCACCACGTGTACCCATGGTGACTCCTGGCACGCCTTCAATACCGCATGTCGGTGGGCTAATCCTGCCGCCTGTTGGAATCACCACTCTGGTAGGAGGTGTGCGTTTGCGTCGGGCCGCCGGATGTAATCGCCAAAGGCTCAATGACCGTGATGATTAACGTTGCTGGCCGCAAGACTGTGGGACTGACAGCCCACGGCGACTGCATAGTGATCGGAATGCCGAACGTTCTGATTGGCGGCTGAGCTTACCGATTCAAAACTTGACAGTGGGCAACCACCCCTCCGACAGGCGTTTTTTCAGCACCGAACCCACTGCTTTGGTGCGAGGCAATATCGACATGGAGGATGAGGGCGGAGGTGTGGAGCTCTTCTCTACCTGGGCCTTTGCTTCTGCCTCACGCTGAGGCGACGTCGTCTGCTTTTCCGATACGGTGACTGAATGCTTCACGGGCAGAGTATTCTTCATTGCCTCTTTGATTCTGAATACCGCTTTGCGTCCGGCATTTCGCAATGGACTGATCTCATCATGAACGGTCTGTTTATCCGTGGCAGGAACTCCCGGAACTTTGACGTGAGGCGAATATTCATTGGGGGAGTTCACGGTGGGACTGGGAGCTTTGGTTTCGCCGTCTGTTGAATTCTCTGCCGTTGCGTTGCCAGCGTGTGTTTTCTGGATACCGGACTCACTTGCAACAGGCAGAGGACTGGTTGGTTCACCATCAGGGAGTTCCTGTCCAGTAGGAACGTCATTGTATCGAGCCCCTTCTGCGACCCTGAGATCTTTGTAGCGAAGCAGCGAGCCTTTTTCGTAATGCACGTTTTTCAGGGCAACGGCATATTCAGCACGTGAGCGGAAGAACTGGATCTCTGACTGCGTCAGTCGTCGCTGTGCATCGAGGATCCGGTCAGCTCCATCAATTACCTTCTGTCCTCTTCGAGCTTCCAGAGCCTTCAGATAATCTTTTGCCCCCAAATACTGATTCAGATTGTTCTGAATTGCCTGAAAGGCTCGCACAGCGTCGGCGATCGCGCCACTCAGGTTGTTAACCACCTCTCGCTGTTGTTCTTTTTGGATGGCTCGTTCGCGGGCCAGCGACAGTTCCGCATTCTGAACGGCAGCGTGAGCTTTGCGATAACCAATGGGGACAGTCAGTTCCACGCCGAGCATCCATTCCTGTTGGTCACCAGCGGCAAGGTTACCGAGCGAAGACGCCGGACTGGTTCCGGTTTGTATCCCGCTGCCAATGAGGCTGTCCCCAAAGCCACGCCAACGATATCGCCCAAATGCGTCCAGTCTGGGATTGAGAAAATTCTTGGCCGCGAGCAACTCCATTTCCCGTTTCTTGACCGCCACATGCTGACGTTGCAGTTCGGGACGCTGACGTACAGCTTCGTTCCTGCATACCGGCCAGTCGAAGCGAATTTCGGCCATTGTGGGTTCTTCTGCGGGCCGTATCAACTGCCCGTCAGCCGCTGGCCGACCGATCAGCAGTCGTAGCCTCCGCTCTGCGGTCAGCACACCGCCGGCCAGCTGAACGGTCCCGCCACTGGATCCGTTACTGGTCCGCGTTCCCTGTAACAGGCGGCCGGAGAGTGCTTCGTCAACGTCGGCCTTAAGTTGATAGTATTGCTGGCGAGCGAGAGCTTCTTCCGCGATCTTTGGATTGCCCGAATCGTTCTTGGCCTTGGCTTCGTTCCAGACAACCAGAGCTTTTTCCATGCTCTTCTTGCGTGCATCGAGTTCTCGGTAAGAGAGATACAGGTCCCAGTATGCATTTTCAACATTGCTGACGTAGTCACGCAAAGAAGCCGTGAACTCAGCATAGTTTATGTCTGAGTTCGCTTTGGCAATCAGTACACCATTATAGATGCCCGGAGTGGAGCCAGGCCCTGCGATGCGATTAAATTCCAAACCGCCACCCTGAAGCAGCGGTTGTCGGATCTCACCTTCCAGCCAGGAGTCCCAGGAACTTGCAAACGTGTTTGCAGGTGCGTTGTTGGCGTCATAGTCAGAAACCCCACGCACAGCGAGAAGAGAGCCCGAGGCTGTCCGTTTCGATACTTCAACCTGATAGTCATTAAGATCCTGTTGAAAAAACGTTGCTCCGCCGGCAAAGAAACTGTTGTTGTAAATTCTGTTGTTGTTGTTGAAAGTCGCCGACGCTTTCAGCTGAGCGTCAAACGCACTCAACGCCGCTTCCGCACCAAAGCGTGGGTCTGTTTCCTGCAATCGAGTGGCGTACTCGGAATTTACGGTGTTGGGTGCCCGAAGGACAATGCCACCGATATCCCGCAAAATGGTTGAGTGTGCCATAGCATTGCTCAACACCTCGTCGAGCGTCATGTCAACATGTGTAATATCAGACTCAGTCACACTGAGCGCCGTTGCCGGGGCCGACGTCATGGCGACTTCCTGAAACACGGACGGAGCGAACGTGTCGATCTGTTGCGTAATGCAATCGATCTCCGCGGTGTCGTTATTGACAGTCCTGTCCCATTGCGTGTGGGGGACCGCACAACCCGTAAACGGAATTGGCGCGGCAACCAGCCAGAGGACGAATTGCCACGACACCAAAATGCGAATTGGATTAGAGGCTGGAAGCGGGGCTGACGGTCTCTTCCTGGAAAGCGGCATGTCGACATGTCCATATGCGGCAGTTTGACGACTCAGGCCAACAGACTCCTTTCTGTTAGCTTCAACATGTCCGCACATCAGCGCGAACAATGTTATTGGACGTACTGAAGTTGTTCATCGACAGGAAGCCTCTATGATTGAAGCCAATGTAGGGCATGAACGATACGTTTGTTCAGAGTAGTCGACACGACACCCACGGCGGTCAAACTCCGACGCATCGTGCCAAGCTGAACGGCAATGACTGCCGAACGACCGTCACCGGAAACAGAGACCAGTGTATACAAGTTGCCCGACAGGCTTCAGCAATAACTGCCGGGTCAGCCACGACTCACGTCACTCGAGGATAAATTACAACGATACGGCTGCTGCAGACGGAAGCAGCCTGTGTGCATTTAGATTCGTGTTCATGTCGCAGAACTGTAGACAGTCAGATACACTCAGGCACGTGTTGTAAATGGGTCACGTGCATTCGTAAGGGCAGACATCAATGAGTGATGTGTTGCAATTGATACTTGAATCTGCCGGAGTTCGGCACCAGCAGGACGGAGCCGAGCAGGAGTTTTTACCCGTCCTGTTGCAGCAGGCTGCGACGGATCTGAGGCTAAGCGGCATCGCATTGTGGACGAGCGGCGATAATGGCGCGGCGCTGCTTGCTCGATTAGGTGACGACAATTGTGCGGAGCTCAATACAGACGTTGTCTGTTCCGCCCCGATCGGTGAGGTCTGTTTCACGAAATCGAATTCGGCGTCGACCGTCGGCGGGCGACTATTGCTGACGGCATCAGTGCTGGCAGGACAGCACCGGCTCATTTTGTGTGCCACAGAGGGGCCGCCGGCGACCGAGCACGGTCTATTCGTCCGTCTGGCAGATGTGTTCGCGGATCTGCAGCGACGTCGGATACTGGATCGGCACTTTCAGCACTCAGAGGCGGACCGCAGGTTGAACGCGGTCATTACTCAGTTGCACACCTCTCTTAGCAGCGATGTCGTTGCAAACATTCTTGCAACCGATGGTTCAGCGGCATTGGATTGTCGGCGACTGGCGGTGGCGCGTCGGGATGCCAGACGTCGTTGGGGAGTCGTGGCGACGACAGGCGTGAGTCAACCCAATCAGCGGTCCGATGCCAGTCGGCAGATCTGTTCGCAGATCGATGATGTGGAGGCTGGCAACCCAGGCGATGCCGGACCGACCATCGTTCAGCCGCTTGTCGCGTCCAATAGCTGGAATGATGCCACATGGGCCTGTGTTGTCCACGCTGGCGAACCGTTTGAAGGCCAGGACCGGTCACGCGTTGAGCGGCTTTGTCACCATGCGTCAATGGCTTTTTCCAACTGTGAAACACTTCAGCAGTCGACCTTGATCGGTCAACTCAGACGTGGCCTGAAGCGGCTTACTCGTCCGGTCTGGATGGTCTTTTTTGTCGTCCTGGCCGGGTTCGGCCTGATTCCGATGGAACTTCGCATCGAAGTTTACGGCGAGCTTGTGCCCACTCAGCGGGCCTTTGTATTCGCGCCGGACGACGGGACAATTACAATCGTAAATATCGATGACGGCAGTCAGGTCGCTTCCGGGAAGACGCTTTGCGTGTTGAAAAATGAAGACCTCGAAGTACAGCTGCAATCCATCGACGGAGAGTTCGCAGCCGTCAGCGCGCGTATTGCCGCAATTGATGCCCTGCGCGGGAACCGTACGTCGAACAACGACAGCTTGATGTCTGCAGAGCAGGTCGAGTTGAAGCAGAGAAGCGCATCGCTTGCGATGCAGTCTCGGATCGTCATGGAACGCATCAAGCAATTGAACGTCGTTTCGCGGATTGATGGATGCGTTTACGGGGATCGATTGAAACAGCTGCTGACTCAACGTCCCGTTCAACGCGGCCAGTTTCTGTTTGAAATCGCTAATCCGGCGGCTGACTGGCAGCTGGATCTCAGAGTGTTGGAGGCAGATGCTCGTCATGTTCTTGCCGCGATCAGTGCGAATGATACGAATCTATCGGTCACATTTGCTCTGGAAACGTCGCCTGAGACGCTTCGTGAAACCCAATTGGAATCGCTGGCAGCGTCAACGGATATTGATGAGCGCGGAACGCTGTCAACTCTTGCCATTTCACGAGTGGGCAACGCAGATTTTCAGAATGAACGTCCGGGCACGGGCGTCATCGCCTACATACACTGTGGAAAACGCGCAACCGCCTATGTTTGGTTCCGGAAAGTGATTGAATTTGTCCAACGATACACATGGCTATAGAGACCGCCCGGTCGTCGCCTGGCGGTCTTGTCGCGATTGCCGGATGATGGTAACACCTTTACACCCCGTACTTCTGTCCACAAGCGATAGGCCTATGTCACTTCACAATTGCACGACCAATTCGGCACTCGTGACTCAGCGCAAGATTAGCCGTCGGTTGTCCTGCACCGTCAGTCGCGGTGCGTACTGCCTCCTGGCGGCATGCATCATGAGTATTGTGGCACCGCTGCTGGCCTCAGCACAGAGTCCGGGGACAGGCATTAAGGCCACCGGTTGTTTTCTTCGCCTGAAAGAACAGGCGAACGTGCCCGCCCGCGAACAGGGCGTGCTGACGGAACTTCATGTCCAAATCGGGGACCCGGTTGACGAATCGGACCTTCTGGCGTCGCTGGATGACACGGCAGCACTTCTGGCGCTGCAACTGGCCGAAATCGACTTCTCCGTAGCCGTGAAACGCGAGAAGGAGTCGGTCACGGTCAAAATTGCCGAAGCTACCGCGGAGGAGTCTGCCAAACTGCTGGAACAGGCGCAGCTGAAACTGAGCGTTGCCCAACAAACGGCTGCGTCGGACATTTCCATTCGTAAGGCCACGTCTGCAAATCAGCTGGCTCAGGAGGAGCTTGACCGAGCAATTACGTCCAGAAAAAAATTCGCGACAAGCGTTTCAGATCTGGAATTGGCGCGGTTGCGGCAGGACGTTGTCGGCAGTGGCATGGATATTGAGCAGGCGCGGCATGAACAGAGTCTGCAATCGTTGGGCAGCCAAAGTGCAGCTGCGATCGTCCAACAACAGCAGATCGCAGTAACACGGTTAAATCTGGAAAGCAAAAGGGCCACAAGCGAACTCGGGATTTCGTCACTAACCGTGGAACGCACAAAAAAATCTGTAGAGGTTGCGAAAGAACAATTGTCCAGACGGCAGTTAAGATCACCACTGACGGGAATTGTGGTCGAAAAACTGTGTCACCGAGGTGAATGGGTGGAGGCCGGGGAACCGGTACTGCGCATCATCCGAATCGACAGGCTTTTTGTTGAAGGCTATGTAGATGCCGCACTGGTCGATCAATCCAGTCGAGGCCGGCCAGTCAGTGTCACGGGTGAAAGCCGCCAGGGACCGATAACGGTCGCCGGCACGATTATATTTGTCAGCCCCGAAATTGACTCCGTGAACGGGCAGGTTGCGGTCAAAGCCGAGATTTCAAATCCCGCACTGGCACTGCGTCCGGGACAGCCTGTGCAGATGACGATTCCTTGATTAATGCCTGATGCAGATCCACAAGATGCGGCCATCCCGTGGCGATTGCGCAGGGATCTTGAGGCCTACCCCTCTGAAGAAGACGGCACAACGTGGACGCTCAAGGATCCAGTCCGCCTGTTATATTTTCGAGTCGAAGCTGAGGAACTACGGCTTCTGCAGTTGCTTGACGGCCGTCGATCATGGAATGAGGCCACGGAGCTCCTGGCAGACCGCTTTCCCGAAACGACATTCCCAGGTCAGAATTTGCAGATGTTTGTGGCGCATTCGATCCGGAGTGAGTTGCTGACGCCAGTCCACATCGGACATGGTGTCCGTCTTGCAAAAAAAGTATCTCAGGCGAGATCTTCAGCCATTTACATGAAACTGTTCGCTCTGATCAGTCACAGATTTCGTGGCATTGATCCTACGACACTGTTTCGAGTTCTGGATCGCGGTTTCGGCTGGATTTTTCGTCCCTGGTTTCTTCGTGCGGCCTTCATTTTCGTTGGCATGATGACGATTCTTGTGGTGTCACGCTGGTCACAAATCCATGCCGAACTTCCGTCCATCAGTCAGCTAATAACGCCTCACAGTGTCTTCATGCTTGGGGGGGCGATTGTCTTCATTAAGATTCTGCATGAAATCGGTCATGGTCTGACCTGCCATCACTACGGTGGTGAATGTCACGAACTGGGCTGCATTATCGTTGGATTTCTGCCTCTGCTGTACTGCGACGTATCGGATTCCTGGCTGCAGCGAAACCGAATGCGCAGAATTCAGGTTGCGGCTGCCGGCATCGCCATCGAGCTGTTTGTAGCGGCCATATT
>JABABI010000162.1 GCA_014238335.1 Fuerstiella sp. | reverse complement strand
GGCTGAGGTGGCTGGCTGAGGTGGCTGGCTGAGGTGGCTGGCTGAGGTGGCTGGCTGAGGTGGCTGGCGCGACGGCTGTTCGTGCGATCGTTCTGGCGAGTTCAAAAAGAATGATGCACGCCAGATTGTTAAGAGCGACGGCCGCCAGCAACGTCGTGACGAATGCGCCCTTTGATGTCGTTTCCTTTACGATCGCCAGCACTGTGGCCGGAGCTGTGGAAACAGCGATGGTTGCCAGCAGCAGCGCCGTCGATGAGGCGATATCCGTAAATAATATCAGTCCGCCGTACACAATCAGCGGTGTCAGAATCGACTCCAGCAGCAACCGCATCATCAGCCGCCGTCGCGCGACTCGCAGTCGGCTAAAGTTCAGGTGGCTGCCAACAGCAACAGCCATCAGACCCACCGCGAAGTCGACCAGTGGCCGCAGCGAATGCAGATTTTCCTCGGTAAGCACGCCAAAGACCGACGCACCCATCAGAACGCCAGCCACAATCTGTCCCGTTACGGACGGCAGATGCACCAGTTTGGCCAGATTACCGCACACAGTTCCGGCGGCAAGAATGACCGCAGGGAGCAGTAAGACGTTTGCGTCAGCGAGCATGAAGTTCTCAGGTAAAGATTGAATAGCTCGGGGATTCTCTTGGAATCCAGTATGCGCCACAGGCACGCAGCACTTGCAGGTCCACCAGCATGTGCCGTCCCGCTGCCCGTTGTGAAGGTGCCTTGTCGGATTCACGCCAGGTGGCCACCATGCACAATCTCGTCTCAATTTTCGGAGAACAGCTGATCGCGGCCGGGCGTTCGTGTACAATATTTGCCGGTTCACCGCTGCCAGGCGAGTACTCAGTTCCTGACAGATGTTTGCTCAGGCGATCCAACGATAATTATGACCTGTCGAATTCAGATCAATGCAGTTTTTTGTCTGCTGTTCGTGACGGCGGGTGGGACGCAGGCGCATGAATCCGATGAATCGCCTTCCGTTATTCGATTCAATCGAGACATCCGCCCAATTCTTTCGGACAAATGTTTTCAGTGCCATGGGCCGGATTCAGCAGCACGCGAGGCAGGGTTGCGGCTGGATGAACGGAACAGCGCCGTCGCAGATCGCGATGGTCATGCTGCCATCGTGGTGGGAAACGCAGGGCTCTCCGCTGTTGTGAATCGGATCCTGACCGATGATCCCGAGGTGAGAATGCCGCCCACGGCGACAGGCAAGAGCCTGAGCGAACGTGAAATCGCCCTGTTGCGTGCATGGATCGATCAGGGCGCGCCGTATCAGGAACACTGGTCGTTTCTTCCCATCGCAGATGTCGATCCGCCTCTGTTGGAACCACAGTGGGCCCGGCACGTGCGAAATCCGATCGATCAGTTTGTTTTTGAAAAACTTCAGCGGCAGGGGGTGAGTCCATCTTTGCCAGCCGATTCACGAACGCTCATCCGACGCATGTCTCTTGATCTGATCGGTCTTCTGCCGGCACCGGGAATCGTTGATTCGTTCACCGCCCAGTATGCAATGGATCCGGAAAATGCTGTCCAGGGGTTTACGCAGGAATTGTTCAACAGTCGCCATTATGGTGAGCGCTGGGGGCGGTACTGGCTGGATCAGGCGCGATATGCAGATTCGCATGGTTACACAATTGATGGTGATCGAGTAATGTGGCCGTACCGTGACTGGGTCATCCGCGCGGTCAATGACGACATGCCATTCGATCGTTTTACCATTGAACAACTGGCCGGTGATCTGCTGCCAAATCCTTCGAAGCCGCAGCTCGTTGCGACGGGCTTTCATCGCAACACACTGATCAACCAGGAAGGCGGCACGGATAATGAACAGTTTCGCAATGAAGAAGTGGTCGACCGGGTCAACACGACCGGAGCAGTGTGGCTGGGACTGACTCTGGGATGTGCTCAATGCCACAGCCACAAGTTCGACCCGATCAGCCAGAAGGAATTTTATCAGTTCTTTGCCTTCTTCAATCACACGGCCGACGTGAACAATGTCGGTCCAACTGTTGAAGTCAGCGAAGGCGAACTGCTGCGGAACAGGAATGATCCTCACCTGCAGGCGGAGCTCGCTGCGGCCAAATCGGAAGTCGCTGACCTGACAAAGTCGAAGCCAAATCGTCAGGCACAATGGGAAAAGACCATTCAGGTCGCCGCCACGAAAGAGCCGGCCGCAGAATGGAAACCGCTCGTGGCCACCGAGCTGCATGCGGAAGGTGGTGCAGAACTGAAGAGACTGGAAGATAAGTCGATCTTTGCCGGTCCGGGGGCGCCGATGGAAACGTATACCGTGACGTTCCCCCCGACCGATGCTCCGGTTGCCGCTCTTCGGTTGCGGGTTCTGACCCACGAAAGTCTGCCGAAAAACGGACCGGGTCGTGCAACGAACGGCAACTTTGTTCTGTCTCGCGTTGAAGTTCTGTCCGCTGGCAAGGCCGTGGCGATCAGTCATGTTCAGTCTGACCACGATCAGCCAGGCTTTCCTGCCGACAACGTCATCGATGGCAGCGCAAAGACAGGCTGGGCCATTAATATCGGAAAAGGGTCTCGAGCCGGGGTGAAGATGAACGCTTCGCACGAAGCGCATCTTGTCTTCGCGGAGCCCCTGCCGCGGGGCACCGATTCTTTGACGCTGATCATGCGGCACGAAGTTAATGCGAACTACAACATCGGGCGTTTTGCCGTGGATGCATCCAGCACGGCACCAGCGGCAATTCTGGATGAACAGTTGCTGGCGGGGGTGAGTGCCCCGGCTGACATGCGAACTGCCGAACAAAAGAAACTGATTACCGCTGAATTCACGAAAGTCGACCGTGCACAGCGAAACGCGGAATCCCGCGTTAACGACCTTCGTAAAAATATGGGGCTGGGCCAGACGGTCAGGACGATGGTCATGCGGGAACTGGACAAGGCTCGGGAAACATACATCCACATTCGAGGTGACTTTCTGAGGAAGGACAAAGATACGGGACTTTTGCAGCCGGACGTGCCCAGCGTGCTGCCGTCGCTGGCGGGCGATGGTCGCAGCCGTCTGGACCTTGCCCGTTGGCTTGTCAGCAAAGAGAATCCCCTGACGGCACGCGTTACCGTTAACCGTGTCTGGATGCGTTACTTTGGTCGTGGCCTGGTGGAAACAGAAAACGATTTCGGCACGCAGGGTTCTTTTCCCACTCATCCGAAATTGCTGGACTGGCTGGCAAGCGAATTCATGAATTCCGGATGGTCGATGAAGAAGCTGCACGAACTGATCGTAAGGTCCGCAACGTACCGGCAGGCATCGCATCGTCGAGCCGAGTTGGATGCCGTGGATCCGGGAAACCTGTTACTGGGGCGGCAGAACCGACTGCGGGTCGACGCCGAGATTATTCGCGACATCGGGCTTTCCGCCAGTGGACTGTTAAGCCGGAAGATCGGTGGTCCCAGCGTGAGGCCACCTCAGCCGAAAGGCGTCTATGCATTTACGCAGACAAAGAAGACATGGGCTACTGATACCGGCGATGACCGATTCCGCCGTGCTCTGTATACCCACTTCTACCGCAGCGCTCCGTATCCGATGCTGACAACGTTCGACGCCCCTGACTTTCAGTCGGTCTGCACCGGCCGACCGCGTTCCAATACACCATTGCAGTCGCTGACCATGGCCAACGATAAAGCCTTCTTTGAGATGGCTCAGGGACTGGCCAAACGGCTGATGAACGTTGTGGACGGTACAGACGCGGCGGCCAACGAAAATCGAATTAGTGAGGCCTTCCGCATTTGCTATTCTCGAGAACCTACATCTGCGGAGACCGAACTTGTGTCGATTTTTCAGAGGCAACAGACGTCCCATTTCGAAGCAGATCCCAAAGCTGCGATGAATGTGGCTCCCCGGGATCATGCCGATTCGTATCCCGCCGAAGTTGCAGCGTCATGGACGGCAGTTGCCCGTGCACTGATGAACGCCGATGAATTCGTCACGCGGGAATAGCACAGGGAAAACACTTCATGACTATCGAACGTGATCAGACACGACGTCATTTTGTTCACGACTGCGGTGTCGGCGTCGGCAGTATGGCTCTGGCAAACCTGCTGGCCGAGGATTCCGTGTCGGCTGGTTCCGCGATCGCGTCTTCGGGGCCGCAGTGCCACTTTCCAGCGAAGGCGAAACGAGTTATTTATCTGTTTATGGCGGGCGGTCCCAGCCAGCTGGAGCTTTTTGAACAAAAGCCGCAACTGCAAAAGATGAACGGTGAGGTTGCCCCGGAGTCTTTTTTTGACAAAGACAAGAGCTTCGCCTTCATCAAAAAGGGAGCCACTCTGCTGGGAGCGGAACGTCGATTTCGGCGGCACGGTCAATGTGGAATGCAAGTCAGCGAACTGCTGCCTCACCTGGGTACCGTTGCCGATGATATCTGCGTACTGCGGGGCATGGTGACTGACGTCTTCAACCACGGTCCGGCCAAGCTGTTCATGAACAGCGGGTTCCAGACGCCCGGACGCCCCAGCATGGGTTCGTGGGTGACGTATGGTCTGGGCAGCGAATCAAGGAACCACCCGGGATTTGTTGTTTTGCAGTCCGGTCCCCGCGGCCCTCGCGCAGGCAATGCTCTGTGGGCCAGCGGCTTTCTGCCGACAACGTTTCAGGGCGTTCCGTTTCGTGGTACCGGTGACGCGATTCTGAATCTGAACAGTCCCGTCGGCTTCAATTTGGATCGCCAGCGAGATTTCTTTGATCTGGTCGGTAACCTGAACCAGCAGCGACTAGACTTGACCGGTGATCCGGAGATCGCCACGCGGATGCGAGCCTACGAAATGGCTTATCGCATGCAGACCAGCGCCCCGGAACTGATGGACATTCAGTCGGAACCGAAGCACATTCTGGATCTGTACGGCGCCAACCCCGGGGCCAATTCGTATGCCAACAACTGCCTGCTGGCAAGGCGCCTGATCGAACGTGGCGTACGCTTTGTGCAGCTGTATCACACGGACTGGGACGATCATGGAAACCCGGGGCAGAATATCGGTTCGGCACTGGATAAGCGTTGTGGCGAAGTTGACCGTCCTTCTGCTGCACTGATCAAAGACCTGAAGCAGCGTGGCCTGCTGGAGGACACCATCGTTATCTGGGGCGGCGAATTCGGGCGCACTCCGATGGGCGAAGTTCGTAAATCATTGCCCGGCCGTGATCATCACATTGACGCGTTCACCATGTGGGTCGCCGGCGGTGGTTTCAAGGCAGGTCATTCCTATGGAACGACGGATGATCTGGGCTTTGGGGTGGTTGATGAAAAGGTTCACGTACACGATCTGCATGCAACGCTGCTCAATCAACTCGGGTTTGACCACGAACAACTAACGTTCCGGTTTCAGGGCCGTGAGTATCGGCTGACTGACGTCCACGGACGTGTCGTCAATGATGTGTTGGCGTAGAACTCTGAATCAGGAAATTGCGCCAAGCTCTGTGGGTTATTGATCCGAGTTTCGGTATTCCACTTCACTGTCGAGTGACTCAGCGCCGGCGTCGCCTGGTACGATTTCCTGGTTACGGAGCTGTGCGGCCAGGGCCGAGTATTCGGCGGCTTCCGTCAGACGCCGTTCGCGATCGAATGGCCTGAAGTCGGAATAGCGTTTCAGCACGTCGACAGTAGTCTCGCAGGCCTTTGCCAAAACCTCGCTGTCAATGTTGTGGTCCCGCATGGATTCGGCGAAACTCAGGCGGCTCGAGGAACTCGGTTTTCCGTGCCGGTGAAAAGCATCAGTTGTCATTGCTGCATCCGTGACAGCTCGGCCGATCAGATACGTGGACCTGAGATTAGGATGGACTCCGTCCAGAAAGAACTTGTTACTCAGCAGCCCGTGCTTTGAATGTCGCCGAATGACGTCTTCACTATTTACACAGGTGACTTCGTTCTGTCTGGCAACCCGCAGTCCGGCCTCCCGATACGAATCCTGCGCGCGAATGGGAAACTGGTCCAGGTTGATCGCGCTTTCAAAATGAGCACGTGCGTTCTTCGGCTGATTAAGTTCGAGGCAACATTCGCCGCCACGAAAATGGAATTCGGCAACGTTAGGGTATTTCTGAATCGCGTTGGTACAGAGTTTTAGCGCTGTGGGCCATTCCATGTTTTGTTGCAATTTTCGAACTGCCAGCCACTGCTGCTCGATCGCTGCCATCGTTGTCTCATCCTCAGGATCGCCCAAGGAAAGATTTGGTTCAAAATCAGACTCGCCGGCAACGGGAGAGCAGAACACGACTGTAATGTTATTTTCTTTGGCCCAGCGGAAGAAATCGTTCAGCTGCCGAACATAGCGCTGCAAACGCGTCCTGAGCAAATGTTCCGGACAAATTCTGCTACCGCAAAGACGTTGATCTTCTGCCGTCACCGTCGTGACCATCATCTGCTGCGCGAGCAGAGGATTGGCAATTCGGAAAACCGCGGAAAACGACATCCAGTCGTCGATGGTTCCCCATGACGTCTTACGCGCCAGATCCAGTTCTTCCAGGCGGTGAAAAAACTGATTGTGTCCGGAATAGACCAGGATTATATCCGGCTTGTGTTTCAAATTTCCCAGTCGTGCCAGAGCCTGTTCAAGGTTGGCTCCTGTGACGGACAGGTTGTTCAGCTGGACTTCGTGTTCCGGATACATCTGCCTCAGCTGCCAGGCGAGCACATGGCCGATGCTGTAATGTGGTTCGTAGGGAAAACCGAGCATCGTGGAACCACCGACGGCAGCGACGTGAAGTTCCCCTTCGGCTGCCGGCAACAGAGTGCCCGGCATGGGCAACGGCTGAAACTTGCTTTGTTCGATGACCAAAGCGGTGGCCTCCAGAATCGGGACGGCCACAAGGACAGCGATGCCCGTTCTCATCAGAACGGGTACCCAGGGACGCCATCTCAGTTTTCCGCGTCGGACTGTTTCGCATATGAGCAGCAGCACTCCGGCACAGGACAGCCAGCCGGCAGCGATGGACGTGCGGAGCGTGACTGCTGCAGCCAGCAAAATGGCATAGCGATACAGACCGAACCAGCATAGCACCGTCGTTGCGCCGGATGCGAAGTTTGCGGCCGTGGCCAGGGCGATACGCCACCAGTTCTTCGGCAGGCCCCAGCGATTCCAGATCAGGATGAGTCCGGTCAAATGCACGACAGGCACGACCAAAATCACTTCGGCCGTCGCGCTGGGCAGCACCATGGGCAGCACCATGGGCAGCAGGATGAGGCCGCCGGGCAGGAGCATCCAGGGCAGGAGCAGATTTTTTTGACGACGTCGTCTAAACATTTTCTTTGAAATTACGGGCGCGTCGGTGTCGTTTCCGCGTCTTCGATACGATTCGCTGCCATTCTTACGGTGTTCAACGCGAACAGACCAACGGTATTCTCGTGTCAGGTCGAATCCCGCACAGGTTGTGCCGCGCTGAGAGCTTCGTCTGCGGGCAATGCTGCTTAATCGTTCTGGTCAATACCCAGAGTTTTCAACCGTCGATACAGCTTTGGACGAGTCATTCCGAGCCGGCGGGCGGCTTCGGCCTTATTTCCGTCACAGCCTGTCAGGGTCTTTAACAGCACTTCCACCTCAAATTGCTCAAGAATCGATTCCAATGAAGTTGTTCTTTCAAGCGGTGTGGCTGGCATTTCCTGGGCACTCATGCCGGCTCGAAAAGCAAAAGGGAGATCTTTCGGGCTCAATTGAGCAGAAAAACAGTTCTGGCAGGCATCATACATCACCTGACGCAGCTCGCAGACGTTTCCCGGCCAGCGATAGAACTGAAGCTCACGTTGAGTTTCTGCGGTTATGCTTTCAGCAGATGTCTGCATTGTCTGACGATATTCTTCGATGAAAAACTGCGCGAGCAGACAGACGTCCTCTCCACGTTCATGCAGCCGAGGCAGTTCTATCTGCAGTGTGGAGAATAAGTCGAGAAACTCCGGGATCAGCCAGTCAATTGAATCCGGTGCGTTCAGAGGCTTTAGACTTGTTGCGGCCAGTCGTACTCCCGTGACTTCGTCTACCAGGTTCTCAAGCAGCCACTGCTGTACTTCGCGCGGACAGCGATCTGCGTCGACCAGCAGCAGCGTTCCGGTTTGTCGGTGTGCCGCTCTGCCTTTTTCGTCGACAAGGCTCCGCAAACGCCGAAGATTGTCGAGCACCTGAACCTCGGTTAGTAGTCGACAATCCAGGGCGACAAAGCTGTGTTCCTGATGTTCGCTGCCAGCGTGGATCATTTTTGACAGATGTCGGCGTCCACTGCCCGTCGGGCCAACGATACTGTAGCCGCAAGTCGAATTCTTCAGCAGTTCGGCCTGATTGACAGCTTTCACAATTGCCGGCGACTGTCCCAGCAATGAATGACCGGAAAAACGTTTGCGAAACTCCAGTCGTAAGGCTGTGACTTCAGCGTGTAGCTGCAACGATAAAGACTTGTTCGGTGAGTCGGATTCCGCCTGACCGCAGGCGACAATGATGCGCGTGACGACACCGTCTTCGTCGTGAATCGGAACGAACGTCAGGTACGTTCTTGAGGATGTCCCGCTGCTGTGAGGCAGCATGGCCTGAACTGCCTGACCCGTGCCGTTAAGGACATCCTGTGAGGGGGCCAGTGTCGAGGTCAGCAGATCCTTTGGCGTGGATGATTCTGCAGCGAATTCGCAGATCAGACCTTCCATGTCGTCAGCCGTCCAGCCTGTCTGGTCCTGCAATCCCGGGCTAAAAAAACGTATTCGTCGATCTGAATCCAGAACACAGATCGCCGACGTCGATCCCGACAGCGTTGCATCAAGAAAATTGCGTTTTCTGCGAGTTGCCATCACATTGGACCCTGGAATAGAGTCTTTAGAGAACACGTCTCATACAGGTTGTGTGAATCGCTTGAATTTCGAATGAGGGATCAATCCAGGTCTGGATAACCGTCGCCGTTATCAATTTCTGATGGCCGCAACGATGTCTTCGCGTTCAGCGTCGGTCTCGGCATCGGACGGATCGTCACGACCCAGACTGGATATGATCGGACCAGGGATGGCCCGTACGCCAAGGACCCCAGCCACGAAGATCAGACTGTTCAGCATAACAATTGTTTCTGCAGACTGCAGTAGCGACTGAAGGATACCGGTCAGGAGGATTAGTACCGCACTGGCAAAAAATGAAACCGTTATCACGCGGGTTCGTGTGCTGTCGTTCGGACAGTCAGAAAATAACTCACCGACCATGGCGTTGCTGCCGCAGGCGACTCCGCCGGCGAATAAGCCGCACAGCAGACAGCTTGTCACAAAGAATGGGCTCGCTGGCGAAACCAATCCACAAACAATCGTTATGATTCCGGCAAGAACAAGGAATGGGAGAATGGCGACAACATAGCCGACCCGTGGCGCGACCGAAAATATTAACCATGTACCGGCCGCCAGGCCCGCCGGAATTGCGGTCGCCGCGGTGACGGATTGAAATTGGATCGCGAAGCACAAAACATTGAATGCACAGCCCCAGACAGCCGTGATTCCGACTACGCCGATTACTATGCCGACTGCGAAAGGCGTTGGCTGAAACTCTCGGGTTCCGCCGCAACATTCGACCTCATCGCAGTCGGCTCGTTCGGATGGTGGGGCGTCAGCGGCGGCGACATTCTCAGATGTTTGGGCAATGTCTGTGGCCGTGCTGCTTGAGCACACAGGTGACGGTTCATCTCGCGGTTCTGTTATCTGACAGTTGGTTGCAGTTGGTTCCAGCAGAAACCACGCTGGCACACACAGCAGTGATATGACGGCCCCGGCCGCTGCTGCTTCACCGGAAATATTCATCGTTAGAACTCCGACCAGGATACCCACCGGAAACGCCACCGACCATAAACGGATTCCCTGCCACCGGTTCTGGCTGGAAAGCATTCGTCGGTAGAGGTCGGTCAATGGTGCCCATTCCGTCGTTATGCCGACGCAGATCAGTATTGCCGCGGCAAAGTCGGCCTCAGCCCCTGGACTCTTCCACAGAAGTAACAGTCCTGCGGCAATACACGAATTGCAAAATGCAAAGAAAGGCCTGTGCCCAAAACGAGTGACGGCAGTTCGTTGAGCGGCAGCTGTCAACGCCATGCCGCATAGTGCGGCCGAGCTCCACAACGATGTTGTGGCTATAGGTCCCAGCTCGAATTTTGTCAGTGAGAACACCGCGATCATCGCTACGGCGAACCCCTGCAGCATTCGCGCTGCCAGCATCAGACTCAGTTGTGTGCGGGATGTGATTTGCAAAGGCAATGTAGTCACGTCGCTCTGACCGTACGCGTGTGTTGCAACATGCGCCGCTGACACGTCATTAGCGGGCCGATGTAGAGTATCCGTCATTAGAGGAATCGGATAATGGTCGGAAGACGAAGATGCCAGACTCTTAGGCTTGAGAAGCCGTGGCCGCAGCTATTCTCTGCGAAGATGGAGCAGTTTTCGAGAAGATGTGGCTGTGGGACTCGTGGCTGCGGCTACAAGTCAGCGTTGAACGCTGCAGACTGTTGTGCTTCGCCGGTCTGGACGCTGGAGTCAGCCTGGGTGCGGCGTCCTCGGTGATTGTCCGCAGGATCGGAATGGTCTGCCTGTGTCATTCCTGACCATTGGTGTTCGTTGGAGGTACCGACAATGGAACCTACAACGACCTGAACAACACGAATGACGCCGATGCAGCCACGGCGGCAATCGGCAGAGTGATCAGCCACTGCAGCAGAATCGTTGTGATCGAACCCCAGCGGGCAGCGCCCGTGACGGTGCCAGGACCGAACAGGGAACCGTACGACAGATGAGTGGTAGAAACAGGCAGTCCCCAGTGACTGGCGACGATGACGATCACACCAGTCATCAGATTGGCAGTGAAACCCTGGCCCGCGTTCATCGGGGTGATGCGGTGGCTTATGGTTTCGGCGACGCCGCGGGAAATGATGATTCTACCCAGAGCAATGGACGCTCCACACAGTGCCAGGGTTCCGAAGGGGGTAATCTGCGGTGCGATCGGAAACAGAGCTGCGATCCTGGCCGTGTCATTCAGTTCTCGAGTAAAACGCATGAACCCGGCGGACAGATAATGCGCCGCATTCAGCGCCTGGGCGCA
>JABABI010000161.1 GCA_014238335.1 Fuerstiella sp. | reverse complement strand
CCAAGGCAGCCCCGCAAACCGCAACTCGGACAAAAAACTCACGGCCTCTACGGGTTTGGGGAAAAATCACAACCTCTACGGGCGGGCGAGGGCAGGCAACATGACCGAACCGACCTCGTTATGAGCCGGGGGTAACGTCTGACTTGAACCGATCAATCGCCTGCTGCATGGCCCCGGTTACTTCTGGGTGCTGGTCCGCCACATCGGTGGTTTCCCGAGGATCGTTCCGGAGGTTGAAGAGGTGGACGGTGTCTTCCTTGACGATCATTTTCCAGTCGCCGCGCCGCATGGCCGTCCCGAGTTTGGGTTCGTATCCGAAAAAGATGTCTCTGTCCAGGAAGTCTTGTTGCTCGAGCAGATGGGCCTTGAAACTTGCGCCGTCAAGATCATCCGGATTGCTCTTCGAGAGGCCGGCGATGTCGGTGAATGTCGGAAACAGGTCGAAGCCGACGATTAACTTATCAGACCGGGCCCCCGCCTTGATTTTGCCCGGCCACCACGCGACAGCCGGCACCCGGTGCCCACCTTCATAGTGGCTGAACTTGCCGCCACGGAACATACGGAACTCTTTCGGGCTCATGCCCACCGCCCCGTTGTCTGAGAAGAACATGACAAGGGTGTTCTCTGCCAGGTCGAGTTCGCTGAGCGTGTCGAGGATCCGCCCTACGCCTCTGTCCAGGTCCTCCAGCATCCACTTGTACCTGGCGCGGTTCTTGTCGTTGAGCCGGTTGAGGTTCTCGCCCTCGACGCGTTTGTCCGGCGTGTCCTTGGCGGTCTGGTAGGGGTTGTGCACCGCAGCGTGCGAGACGTAGAGGAAGAACGGCTTGTTCTTGTTGTCTTTGATGAAGTCGATGCTGCGGTCGGTGATGATGTGCGTCGAGTAGCCAGGCACATCCTTCTTTTCGATGCCAACGCGCCACGCCCCGTGCTTGTGGTAGTCCGTCGCGCCGTTGAGGAAACCGACGAACTTGTCGAAGCCGTGGTGGACCGGGTTGTACTGGTCCTGATAGCCGCAGTGCCATTTACCGAAAAGGGCAGTCGCGTAGCCGTTGTCATTGAACACGCGCGGGAGAGTTGGGACCGAGGGAGATATCCCGCTCTCCGGTTCCCGGCTGCCAACGATTACGTCAACAATGCCTGCGCGCTGCTGGTACCGGCCGGTGAGGAACGCCGCACGCGTCGGGCTGCAGACCGAGGAGTTGGTGTGGAAGTCAGTAAAGAGCATCCCCTGTTTGGCCATCTGTTCGATGCGCGGCGTCTTGACCCAGCCGTGGTACAGGGCCATATCGCAGCAGCCCAGGTCGTCGGCCAGGATGATCACGATGTTGGGCGGGCGGTCGGCGTGCACCCGATTTGGCGTCGCAACACACCAGAAACAGATCAACAAGCAGACAAGCGTGCGCAACATAAGAGGTAATTGTTTACGGGGCGGTAAGGAGTGGTTTTTTTTCATTGTGACAGGTCCCTCTCGCTGGACGGCAGATCCCGCGGGAGGCTGGCTCCAGCTGATCGCGGCCGAACAGTGCGAAACTTCTTTTCTGAGAATTCTCGATGAACATCACAGGGGTGCTGCCGCTTTGGGATCCTACACAGCCACCAGGTTTGCACGGCTATCGTCCCGGATGCAATTCCTCAACTTGTTTGCGGAGTGCTTCGAGTTCTGGGAGCAGTGCTGGTTGATCCCGACGAATCATGCGCCCGGTTGCGTCAGGGTCGAGCAGTTCGTCCAGCACTGATTTTAATCGAGACACTTTGCTGTCGATCAGGCCGGCAGCATCGCCCTTGTGCAACTCCGCTTCTGCTTTCGACTGGTCGATTTGCATCTGTCGGAGCCTGCGGTCAAGGGCCTGCTCTTGTCCTTGATCCTTCAACTGTTTCAGAAGTTCCGACGCGGCCTTTTTCGCGTCTTCGGAATAGCTGACTCCTTCGGGAAGCGACCAGTTGTCCGTGCGAAAAGTTTCCAGTGGCAGACGTTCGCGGCCAACCATGTTTCCTGTCGGCCAATTGGCCCAGCCGTATCGTACAGCAACCGGGTCATCGACAAGGTCACTCCAGACTTCGATCGTCCATGTTCCGTCCAGCCGCGTATGCTTTGCTTTGGCTGGATACCAGCGACGGTCCGCACCAGCGATGATGAATCCCTGAAACTCAGCGTTGCCCTCGCGAGGACATGGGACGACCTGCCAGTACGCGTTGTTTTCAATGTGCTTCCACCGTTCGTGGACGACGGGGTCGGTGTCGAAATAGAGGAAGACGCTGCCGTCTTTCACTTTCATCGACTGATACTCGTTCGCTCGGTGCACGACTGGTTCACCGTAGACCTTCGCTAACGCCCAGAGTGATGCGTATTCGGCGACCGGCAGTTTCTCGGCCGGGTGTATGTATGAGTTCCCGGTCGGATAGGTCGCAATCATGTCCGCATTCGGATCATCGGAATGAGCGCGACGCTGGATGTCGCGCACGATCGCATAGCCTTCCGCAACGGTCGCTACTTCCGGATCGAGACCGAACGTTCCCCAGCCAGGCTGGCTAATACAGCCGAACGGGAGCTGCTCGTCACCGAAGGCTCTTCGAAACGAAATGGGAATCTTCGGGAAAATGTGTTCATAGCGAGTCCAGCGCATGAAGTTGTTATTCTCTCCCTGGTAGTACAGGACGCCGCGAACACTCAGGTGGCGGATCGGCCAGACTGTCGCGTTGAACAACCCTGCGGGGGGACTATGGCCACTGCGAGGATCGGCGGGTTGTTTCGGCAGTCGCAGACGCGGCGTCTTCTTACCCTCTGCCTTCGCGGTCTCTACTTTTGCAGCATGTTCGGCCCTGGCTTTTTCTTTTGCGGCTTCCCACTCCTGCATGATGCGTGCAACTTCGGTGGGCCTCTCCCAGATTGCCGTGTCCGAGTCATACTGATCCAGTGAACTTTGCACCGTCACGTGGTCGAGCTGGTCGAGTTCTTCACGCAGGCACCAGGTCTGTCCAGTCGTTCCGCCGCGAGCGACGTTGATGACGCCGATCGGTACCTTCAAGTACCGGTGAAGAAACATTCCATAGAGATAAGGAACGGCAGAAAAACGCTGCGCGGTCTCGGGCGAGCATTCCTGCCACTGAATGTTGCTGCGGATGTCCGCGCGCGGCTGGTACCACGAGTCGTGCCATGCCACGTATCGGAGACCGGGAAAGTCCGCTGAGGCGGCTTCGCGGCCTTTGCGGTTGAAGTTGCTCCAGCCCATGTTGCTTTGGCCAGCACAGACCCAGATTTCGCCAATCAGCACATTCTGGACGGCGATCGTCTTTCCGTCACTGATTGCCACAATCCAGGTTGGGCGAAAACTCGCCTCAGCCGTTTGGAAAGTCGCCATCCACAATCCATCATCATTCGGGCTCACTTCGACGCTTGAAGACCTTAGCTCCGGTG
Organism: Fuerstiella sp.; assembly: GCA_014238335.1. Taxonomy (GTDB): domain Bacteria; phylum Planctomycetota; class Planctomycetia; order Planctomycetales; family Planctomycetaceae; genus Fuerstiella. Next base: position 8,069 of record JABABI010000161.1, on the reverse strand, counting down.
CATTGGCCTCCACATACTGAACGGTCACCGAGTATTCGTCGCTGGTTTTTGATGACGACTCATTCCTCGTTCCGCTGGCTATCGCAGACAGAATGGCTTTGTCGCCGGTTTCCTCGTCTTGCGTAATTGTAACCGAAACACTCTTGCCGGGCTCCGCCCACCCCCAGATTCGGATTGGCTTTCCTTGCTGGAGCACCATGTTGTCTCGGATGATCCGAGCGAATCGAAATTCATCTGGATCCTGCCCGACCGCCTTACTGGTTGCGAAGCCCATGGTGAAGAGCAATGTCACGAACAAAGCCTGAGTTGCCCACACCTGAACTCGCGAACTGAAACCTCGATTCAGCATATGGGAATTCACCTTATTCGTTTGACAGTCATTGAAACGGAAGTGGCGGACTACGTCGCCCAACGCTCGGACAGACGAAGAATGCAGGCCGAATGCCCGCAGAAAGCAAATAGATGACGGAACCTTCTCCACACAAGCAGCTTGACCGTTGTAGTCCGGATCAAGCAAGGCGTAGCTCCGGCAGTTCCACAATTTGCCTGAATTCGTGACTGCCGGAACATCGTCGCTTCGCTCCTCGGTCCGGCCTACTCGTTTCTCGGCGGCCTGCTGGTGGGCAGCTGCAGGACGGCTCGGTAGATGCGGTCTTTCTGCTCATAGAGAACCGTCCATTGACCGCCAGAAAGAAACGGGTTCGAAAGCGTTTCGGCTTTAATCGATGCACGAAAATTGACGGGCGGGCCTTTCTGCCATTGCTTCAGGTCATCCGAAAACCAGTAGCTGCGGTTCTGCAGATCCATTGGCTGCGAGATCCCAACAAAGCTCTGGTTGACCCGTGCGACGGCCAGCGAGGCGATTTCTTCAGCGACCGGAATCATCGGCGTGTCGACTGACCGCTGCCAGTGGCGAAGGTCAGAGCTGACTGCAAGGCCAACTCCCTGATGCTCGTATCGCCGTTCCATTCCGCGAAAAATCAGGTGATAGCGTCCTTCGATTTCAAACACCGGAGCAGGATGAGTTGAGAGAACCTGATCCCATTTTCCGGCCCGGCGCCTGAGAACAGGATTGTCCGGGCTCTTCGTCCATGGACCCGCAAGTTGGCGGGCTGTGGCGAGGCCAATCTGCTTCCTGTGGCTGTCCCGTCCGGAATAGAAGAGATGATAGAGACCGTTCCGCTTGATCAATCCGGCCGGCAGCTTGGCGACGATGTGGTCCCACGCGTCATCGGCGCCTGTTGAAAGGACCGGGTTGCCCGGCAACTTTTCCCAGGTTATGCCGTCCTGGGACACTGCAATCCCGAATGCTTCACACCCTCCACTGGCGATGGGTTTGTTCTGCGCCTCATAGAAACAGAAAAACCTGTCGCCCTCCGCGTATACGTAAGGATTGTCGACGGCCATGTGGTCCCAGGCCCCGGCCATACCACGGTCGATCACCGGGGTTGCCCGCGGAGTTTCCACCCAGACGCCGCGCGGGTCGAGTGGAGGAGTGATGGCAGCGGTGCCGGCGGCCGTTCGCCAGACTGCGCGACACTCCAGCGGATAATCGGTCAGTAGACCGTCGATACCAGCTGCCGCTGCTCGCTTCCAGATCTCTCGGTTGCGACGTGCCTCGTCGGAACCCGCATAGTTGAACAGCACCAGTTTGCCGCGTTTTCGCAACCTTGAGACTTCCTCCGCTGTGGGCGTCGACGTCAACAGAAAACAATCCAGCAGGCTTTCTTCAAGTCGAGCGTCAATGCGTAGCCGGTTGACATTCTGACCAATACGGAAAGCCGGATTCAGTTTCTTGAGCCGACGGCTCATGTCGTCACTCTGGTCGAATGCAAACGATTCGCCCAGCAGCCTGTACTTCTCAATCAGCGTAACCAGATTGGACTCGCCCTCGCGCGTGAGGTGTTTCACGTTCAATGCGATGATTGTGCTTCCGTGTTTCCGTGTTGCGACAAGTGAGAGCGTCTCTTCCAGCGTGGGAACGCGTTCTCCGGCAAAGGCGTCGTCGAACCAGCTCCCCGCATCGAGCTGTTTGAGTTCCGCGAGTGTCATGTCTCGCACTGACCGAGCCGGACCGTTCGTTGTCCGCTGCACATTGTCATCGTGCAAGACAACCAGGTGGCCGTCTTTCGTCGTCCGGATATCCAGTTCAAACCCCATCCTCAGCTCCAGGCACGCAGCAAACGCCGGCAACGTATTCTCCGGAGCATTGCGCAGCAGTCCACGATGCGCAATTGGAATGGGATCAGCCGCAGTACTCTTGCTGACGAGCCCTTCGGCAGGTGACAGGAGGGAAGCGGAAATGAAGATCAGAAGTCTCATGTGTTCTGAGTTGTTTGCAATGTGTTACTTGACTCAACTCCAGACAAGCTTCGCTTGAGTGTGGCTCCACCCTCCTGCAATTCCATGTGAAGCCAGCCAACCGGTTCTGGAGAGATCAGCAACAGGAGTGCTCCGCATTGTAGCTGCAAAGGCTCAGGTTGTCGCTGAGCCTCTCTGTATGGAGCTTACTCATTCTTACCACAGCAAATCGCAGACTCAGCTGCGCGCGTCAGTCTGACCGTTTTGAGTCACGGACTCATGAGTTACCAACCTGCTGTGAGCACAACGTTCGACGCGCCAAACCAGTTCTCTAGAGCGTACTCCCTGTTCACGCCCGAGGCGTGAACAGGGAGTTCAATTCCTGCGTCGGTCCGACACCCCGGTACAGGTTCGGGAGATCAGCACTTTGGCCGCGATTGGTGTCAGAAAGCCGTGACGGCCAAGAGATTTCTGCGAGAGCGAGGCATCCACTGTATTCCAGGATTGCCATTTGTTTCTTGAAGCACTAAATCCGTGTCATCAAGTCCGTACGTTTTCTGCGAAGCGGAATGCATCTGACCCAGCGCGCCCAACCGGGCAGGAACGGCCGAATGGCTAAGCGATGAATCGAACGTATTGCGACACTGGGGGCATTGGACGTTTACCAGCTTGCTGACCTTACGCGCATCGAAGATCAATCCACGTGTCACAGCACGCATCAGGGCGAAAAGCGGATCGGTGGAGCGTTTGGCGACGTTCATTCTGTCCTATGAGAAGAGATCGTCGAGCGGGTGTCCGGTGGAGAGCTGATGCCGTTTGTCGCGCGAGGGCACGGCGTTGACCGGGTCGATTCCCATTGCGCTAAAAATCGTCGCAGTGACGTCCGCCGGAGACACCGGATCGTCCGTGACGTATTCCGCGTAGTGGTCCGTCGCTCCGTGGACGCTTCCACCGCGAATGCCCGCACCAGCCATCAGGATCGTAAAAGCGTGAGGCCAGTGTTCCCGGCCGGGAGTCGCAAACATCTTACTGATTCGGGGGCTGCGGCCGAATTCGCCCATCCACACGACCAAGGTTTCGTCAAGCAGCCCACGGTCGGACAAATCGGCCAGCAGCGCGGCCAGCGTCCGGTCGGCTCGGGGAATCAGGCTGTCTTTAATCAATGGGAAGTGATTGCGGTGAGTGTCCCATGGATTATTAGCCAGCGTCGGTTTCCAGTCGCCGCCCCAATCTTGCATCTCTTTGCCCCAGTAGACGGTGACAAACCTGGCTCCCGCTTCGATCAGCCGGCGAGCCAACAGCGTGGACTGACCATGACGATCGCGACCATACGCATTGCGCAAAGCGGGAGGCTCGCGATCCAGATCAAAGGCAGCATGAATGGATGGTCTTTGCAAGATTTGTAACGCTTGTTCTTGCAACGCCGTGAATTCCTCTGTCGCCGAAACGTTGCCGAACTTCGCCTCGCTCTGCATCAGGCTGAGCAATTTACGGCGCCGCCCAAGACGGTTCTCGGTGACTCTCTCAACTCGCGCAAGATCGGGTGGAACGACCTCGCCAGCGCGTGTGACGTTAACGGGAAACGGATTCCACCTCGCTCCCAGGATGCCCGCATTCTGTCCGGGCAGAATCCTTGCGTCGATCCGCATCGGTTCTGGGATCTGAATTGCCTTCGGCATGGCGAGCGCCGCGGAAGCCACTCGATTGAACGCACTGCTCATGTGCGGCAGATCGCTGCCTTGCACCCTTAAACCGCCAGCCCTGATGTTGTGTCGATATCCGGTCAGCATGCGATAAACGGCTTGGTCGTGTGGCATGTCTTCATGTCGCACGGACCGAATCTGCGCCACGTGGTGCATCTGCTGAGCGAGCATCGGCAGATACTCGCCAACCGAAACGGCTGGCACCGATGTATCGATCGGCCGCACGGGACCGCGGATCTCGGCCGGCGCGTGAGGTTTCAGATCGAACATGTCGATATGACTTGGCCCGCCATCCATATAGAGAAGCAGCACGGACTTTGCCCGCGCCGCTCTCGATTGTCCAATGTTGGCTCGCAACGAACTCAGCAAACTGAACGACGTCAACCCCAAGCAGCCCAACGATAGTAGACTTCGACGATCCACTCGCTTCGGTTCAGTGGTTAATCGCCTGTTGGGCATCGCCGAACTTTCTTTCCTTCACAGCCGGTAGGCGTTTTGAAGTTCGCCTTCAAAAGATCACTTTACGGCCTGCGATCTGTGTGGGGTGACCCAACTGCCCTGCGAGTCTCATGGTCTCGCTGTCCATGGTATCTCGTCGCCTGGACAACAGTTTGAATCAGACCCTCGTGATACTATTCCAGCCTCAGCGGGGCGTCAATCAGATCGTCGGCTTTCGGAGATTCATCAACCGACCCTTTGATTGTTCTTCTCCTGAAAACTCATACCTTTTTCAACGCACGAATTCCGTGCCATCTGGTCCATACGTTTTTTCGGAATCCGCCGTGATTTGCCGCATCGCGTCTGACTGGGCAGAATTGGCCAAATCACTGAGCGATGAAATCAACGTTTTTTCGCGTCGCCGGTCACTGACTCAGGACGGTTCGTCCTACGCGCGCAAGGGTTTTGCAATCGCAGGTCCGAAAACCGCCGTCTTGTGCCGTCATTACGACAACACCGTTTGGCCGGTGACAGTCGAGTAAACTGCTCTCGGTTGATCAGACCGAAGCAGGTTAAGGACCCCGTAGGGTCAAAAAACTGTGCGCCGAACTCAAAACGCCGTGAAATACGGGCATTTCAGCGACTACAGAGTCTCTCATCTCCGCCGCTTGATGTCACCTGTCGGCCTCCCCGTGCCAAACTCTCTTCGTTACGACTCGCGCGCACCCCGAGTCCGGAAGTTGTGAAACGGCAGCGCTTTACAAAGGTTCGAGTCTTTTACGGTGGCTCGGAGGTAACCAACCCTCTTCGAACTTTTTTCAACGGGGTTAAGAGCAAGCGCGCCACGTTCCGGAGTGGCACGCTGAATTTCGAGAGCAATTCGGTCAGTGATCTGATTAATCAGGTCCGCGGTTCATTACCACCAGACGGCATGTTGCGCCCAAATCGGAGTGCGTTGCGGAAGCGTTGGACGGTGATTTCCGACACGTGGTTCAGGCAGGTTTCACGGCAACAAATCGAACGTACTTTAGAGAGCCCTTTTTGAAGCTATTGAAGATGGTCTAATCCTGGACTCTGACCTTACCCCCGTGACCGGTGCCAGCGTATGTGAGAGAATCCTAAGAAACGTTACGAGGTTGACCAGATTATTCCCATGCTGCGGCGGGCCGACGTCGAACTCGGTAAGGGCAGAAAGGTCCCCGAGGTTTGCAGGATGTTGGGGATTGTTCAGCAAACTTATTGCCGCTGGCGTCAGAAGTACGGCGGCATAGCTCCGGAAATGGTCAGGGAGCTAAAGGCTCTTGAGAAAGAGAATGATCAGCTGCAGAAACTGGTGGCGGACCAGGCTCAGTTCGGTCACGTCCAGCCGTAAGCAACTTTAACAAAATTCTGAACGCCTTCAGGCTTGTTGCGCAACGAACTGTTCTTCAGCTACACCGGCGTCATCGTGGGCAATTCAGGACGCATGGAGATGCCGTATCCCGTTCGAGCGATTCGCACGGACCGATTCAAGTACATTCGTTATCTCAACCACAAGACGGGACAGCCAAAACGCAATGCGCTGGTTTTGCCTGAAGAAGAGTTTTTTGATCTGAGCAAAGATCCCAACGAACAGAACAATCTTGCCGAAACGGATGCTCATGTGAACGCCAGGCACAACCTGAGCAAACGACTTAATGAGTGGATGATCGAGATGAACGACAAGGGAATCGAGTCCGAACTGGATTCGCTTCGGCGTTATCCACGCAAAAACGAGGCCAGGAAGGGGTCACAGTGAACGAAACGCTTCCTGCCTGAAAGGCTGAGAATGCTATGAACACAAAGACAACGCCGCTCATTTGCCCGGCGTTTGTATTGCTCTGGACGTTTACCGCGAACGCTACGGAGCAATTTGCCCGCCCGTATATTATCCTCTTCGTTACAGACGACCAGAATCGCGAAGACATCGCGTGTTACTGGGGTGAGGTGCTCACGCCAAACCTTGATCGCCTGGCACAAGAAGGAATGCGCTTCGACAACGCGCACGTTCCATCGACGGGCTGTACGCATTATTCGGTGAATCATCATGAACCTGACAACAATCACTTCTTTCCTCGTCCTCGTTGCTGCCATGCCGTTCGTGTGTCGGGCGGACGAAGTCTTCGGACTCATTATTCCGAGGGACAACGACGGAATGTACGTCCGCAATGATGAGGGGCAGTTTGAAGTTGCGTTCACATCAAGCACGAAGGTCGCGCTTGTGGCAAACACGCGGCTGCTGAACGGCCTGAAGAATGATCGACTCGACTACAAAATTAACTCGTCGAAGGAAGTCGTTTCGTTTGCAATCCCTGCGGGGCCGATCACGGGAATCAAGACGTCACGCGGTGGCAGACATTTGGAAACGGCGCTTCGTGAAGCGAAGGACGAAACGTGGTTGTCGGAGCACGGACTTTCGCTGTACTTCAACCAGGCACCGGAGCGGGAACAACTCGCCACGATGGATGATCCTCGCTTCATCGGCCTGTGGAGTCCAAACGCAAAACCGCGCACGCTGTCGATCAACGGAACGAAGTACGAAATCTCGTTGAAAAAGGGCGGGCAGACAGATGCGTTTCTGTTCAACGTATTGACGGTGAAGGACTGCAATTCATTTGTAAACCGAGCGACGGTCGTGGGACGGCGGAAAGGCAACGTGATTATCGCCGACGAAATCCATGTTCTGCCCATTGGCGATCAGACGGCAAACGACGACCCGCAGCTTCCGCGTTACCTGTTTATCGGGGATTCGATCTCAGGCAACTATGACAAAGGACTGCGTGCGGCATTGGCGGGGAAGTTCAACGTACACCACCCGCCAACCAACTGCGGCCCGGCCAGCAAAGGTGTTGCGAATGTCCGGTACTGGCTGGGCGCGTATGAACAATCCGGTCGGCACTGGGATTTGATCAGTTTCAATCACGGTCATTGGAATGCAGGCAGCGACAAAGTGGCCTACCAGCGTGATCTCGAAACAATCATTGCGGAGCTAAAGAAAACCAGGGCTCGGCTAATCTGGGTGACCACTTGTCCCGTCCCGAATGGCTTTCCGCAGGGGAGGGAGCCAGGCGGCCAGAACAAGGCGCCCGGGCGGATGGCAGGCGTAATGCAGAAGCACATCAATCCGTGGGCACTTGAAGTGATCCGACGGTACCCCGAGATCTCAGTCTGCGACCAGTGGCAGTTTGTCAAAGATAACAGCGACGGGGTCTACACGCAGTGGTGGGCCGGGAAGAACGTTCACTTCGGCGGAGAACCCGCAGACGCCCTCGGCGGTTTCCTGGCCGAGCATGTTCTCAACCGGATGGCGGCGAAGTAGCATGGCCTCAACCAGGTGCGAGCTAACGCTCGGAAAAGCGCCCGCCGGTCGCTCAGCAGAATTGATTCAACATCAACAAGTTTGCCGCAATCAGAAGTGTAAAGAGAGAGTCGTCCAATGAATCGGTTTCCGTTGAGTGTGGGCCTGCTGTTGATCCTGACAAGTCAAGCCTCGTACGGGCAGCAACGGTGGGATTCGGTATACGAACCGCAAGTATTCGAGGGAATGCCATGCCGGTTGATGAAGCCGCTCGGCTTCGATGCAAAGAATAGTTACCCCGTGATCGTATC
>JABABI010000160.1:4717-11563 GCA_014238335.1 Fuerstiella sp. | reverse complement strand
CTAAATCAGCGTGGCGGTGGTGTAATGACGATACAGACCCCCAATGGTGTGATGTTCGATTCGATTGTTTTCGGTGAACGCGATCCGCGGCAATGGATGGCGGGCAGCAACGGGTTTGTACGGACCCAGTCATTTAACGGACCGCAGGAACAGGCAGCGACAGGGCAGCCGGTTCACGTGGCGATTGCCTACCACTCGGACGGACGTGTCGTCGGTTATCGAAACGGTCTTCCCTACGGCAAGCCGTACAAGAGCAACGGACCGTTTACCTTCAAAGCCGGCGAGGCTGTCGTCGCGTTTGGAATTCGGCATCTCCCGGCAGGCGGCAACCGAATGCTTGCCGGGAGAGTGATCAGAGCACAACTTTACGACCGCGCATTGTCCATCGAAGAAATCGCAGCGACCTCGGGCGTAGAACCCGGTTTCATTCCGCAGAGCCGTGTGCTGGCGGAGTTATCGCCCCCAAACCGCGCCGCTGTGGAACGGCTTTCCGTTTCTGCAAAGACACTGGAAGCCAGGGTGCGAGCCCTGGGTTTGATCCCGCAGACGGTCAGCGATACGGTGCTGTGGAGCGAGCTGGCGCAGGCACTCTTTACATTCAAGGAATTCATCTATGTTCGGTGACATGAACGTCAACGCCACGAGTGACAGGAAAAACGCCTGCCTGACGTCCCGCCGAGAGTTTCTGGAACGCAGCTCCACCGGATTTGGCGCCGTCGCGCTGACCGGACTGATGAACGATTCTTCATGCGCCGACTCGACCGAACTTCCGCCGGGCGCGGGCCTGAAGAAGACGCATCACGAACCAAACGCGAAACGAGTGATCTTCTGTTTTATGTCGGGTGGTGTTTCGCACGTGGATTCATTCGATCCGAAGCCAAAGCTGAAGGACCTGCATGGCAAGTCGATGCCCGTGACCATCGAGAGGACTCAGTTCAACAACAACGGCAATGTCATGGCCAGTCCGTTTGCATTCAAGCCAGCAGGAAAAAGCGGACTGGAAATCAGCAGTATGTTTCCCCAACTTTCTTCGGTCGCGGACGAACTGGCCGTCGTGCGGTCCATTACGACCCCGGTTAACGAACACGCTCAGGGCAATTTTTTCATGCATGCAGGATTCCCGTTCATGGGTTTTCCAAGTGCGGGTGCCTGGTGTGCGTACGGGCTGGGCAGCGACAACAAAAATCTGCCAGGGTACGTCGTGCTGCAAAGTGGAAACGCCGTGCCGCCACATGGCGGAGTCAGTCTGTTCAGCAATGGTTTTCTGCCGGCCGAGCATCAGGGATCGATTCTGCAGGCCGACAAGCCCGATGCCATCCGCAATATTCGAGCCCTCAATTCCGCAGCCGCACAGCGACAGCGTCTTGACTTTGCGCGCACATTTGACAACGACTTTCTTGTTGCCTCGTCGCGCGACGCACAGGTCGAGGCGGCAATTCGAAATTACGAAACCGCATTCCGCATGCAGTCTGCGGTGCCGGAACTGTGTGATATCTCGGGCGAAACCAAAGAGACTCACCAACGGTACGGATTGGACTCCGACGATCGCGAAAAAGCGGCGTACGCGCGGCAGTGCCTGCTGGCTCGTCGTCTGATTGAACGCGATGTGCGGTTCATCGAATTGAGCTGTCTGACCAAAGGTATCGGAGCCGGCGGAGCCGCAAATCCGTGGGACCAGCACGGCGATCTGGAAAAAGGCCACGGAGCAATGGGTTTCCAGATCGACCAGCCGATTGCGGCCCTGATTGGTGATCTGCGGGCGCGCGGACTGCTGGATGAGACCCTGATCGTCTGGGCGGGTGAGTTTGGACGGACACCATTTTCACAAGGCAGCAATGGACGCGATCACAACCCGTATGGTTTCAGCGTCTGGCTGGCCGGTGGTGGAATCAAGGGCGGCACGGCTTATGGCGCCACTGACGAACTCGGGTACCACGCCGTCGAAGACAAGTGTACGGTGTACGATCTGTGGGCAACGGTCCTGCATCAACTGGGCATCAACCACCAAAAACTCACCTACCGTTACAGTGGTCGAGACATGCGGCTGACCGACGTGCACGGAAACGTGCTGCATGACATACTGTCTTAAGTCGAGCTGCCGACTTTCGCACGAGCAGCAGTGAGTGACTTGCCCCTTGCGAAAAACTCACTCGCTGGCGCTGCGAGCTCTTGTTGAACACAAACTGGCGCCGCCATATCAATCATCCGTCCGTTCTTCTCGTCGACCGCCAAGAAACCCCACGGAAGGATCGGCGATGTAGCGCCGGAACGAAGTTGTTTGGTCAAGCAGCGTTGTTAGTTGGTGATTATCGCGGACAACGTGCCGACATGTCTCTTCCAGATTCGGAAACAACCCGTGCTGCAATCGCGTTTCGGCCATAGATTGTGCGAACTTCTGAATTCGACTGGTCAGTCCGCGACGAAGACCCCACGTAAACAGAGTCACCAGAAAGGCCGACCAAATCACCAGAAAAATCAGCGCCGGAAGATAGAAATTGATCTCCAGCAGTGGTTCATGAGAGCCGGAGCCGTTCACGATCGGCCCCAGAAACGAAGACCAGAAGAAGTTGTGACCGATGCGCCCCAGAAGGAACACAAGATAGGCCAGGAACAGACATTCGTAGCAGACTCGTGTCAGCCATCCACCACTGGCGGCCGCCAGTTCTTCGATCACCTCGTCAACCGCTCGGCCGGCATCGCCCAGGAACTCGCCTTCCAGTGCGGCGGCCCGCCGACGCAGCTGACTCAGATCCCGACGGTCATCGGACATGGCGTAGTCGATACCGGCGGAGTGGATGTGCCCCGAGATCACCAGCCGACTCTCCTGCAACTGCTGGTCCGTAATGCCGAACGTTGACAGGCGTTCAAGCGTAGATTCCGCTTCGTTCTCTTTCGAGCGAGACTTTACCCATCGTGCGCCCTGAACGGCCCCAATGAGCGCCATCTGGGCCGACGTTCGTGCTCGAAAGAACGTGAACGATGCGATAAAGGCTCCCAGCCCGTTATACAGTCGCAGCACCGCCGAAAAGGGACTGAAGCCCCACATGTCCGTCACAGAACTTAGCAGTCGGCGTTCCCACAGAGTCCGATTGACCAGTAACTCGTCGCACAACTGCCCGGTCAGAGATTCTTTGAGGCGAATTCGCTGCTGCTCAAGGGTTTCGATCAGTTCCTGAACCTTTGGCTCATTAGCGTCATAGTCCGCGCGGCAGTGAGCCAGTGCCTCCTGCAGCAGATCGAGCAAATTGGCACGACGGATTTCCACTCGGCGAGCCGCTCCCAACTGGCTACTGAGCAGATCCAGCAGGCGACCAAAATCGCCCGAAGGACGATGGTCGCTTCGTTGCTCCTGCAGCGCTTTGACGGAATCAACGAAGAACATCTCCGGAACTTCGTAGTTGGAAGACAGGAAATTCTTCCAGTCGTCGCGAATGTCCGAATCCAGTTCTGCGTGAGTCTGCACAAAGACCAGCCGACACCCGCTGGCCACATCAATCAGCTCATCGATAACACGTGCGTTCTTATATTTCTGCTGCGTGGATGTGTACAACAGCACGTCGCAATGAGGAACAATTTCCCGCAGAATCGCCAGATTGCTTCCAGTCGCCGATGTTTCACTGGTGTCGGGGTCCGGACAGTCGATCACGACGATATCACGCAGTACCGGCGCATCAATTCGCTTGACGTCGAACGCTGTAAGATCCAACTCCAGCACTTCCGGTTCGATGTCCGGATGCACCAACAGGACCGGAGTGGTCGTGGTCGGCCGTTCGCGCCCGACAGTCGTAACCTCGCGCCCAACCAGAGCGTTGACCAGCGAACTTTTCCCGGTGCCGGTGCCCCCGAAGGTCGCCACCACCAACGGCGTTTCCAGACGAAAGCGCAGCGTGTGTACTCGTTCCAGCAACCGTTTCATCAACGCTCTGGCACGGTGAGCAGTCTGCCATGCAGGACAGTCGTCGACCCACCGTGTCAGTCGACCCGTGAGGTCATCAACTTCGGCCAGTAGAGCAATATGTTCCAATTGTTCGTGCGCAGTCATGATTCGGTGGATTCCTGCGTTGCGTTGCGTTGACTCCGAAGCGGCTCGGCGTTGTCTTCGAGGGAGATGCGGTCGGTTACCGAATCGCTGTTCACATCAGAGATCATTAAATCGGCGTTCGCCCCGTGAACGGATTCCGATGTTTCCGTTACCTGTTCAAGCAACTCAGACAGCTGATTGACGGCGTTTGTCACGTCCTGATACTCCGAAGAGGAAGGCAAATTCGCCGCAGCCTGCATCTGTTCCGGAAGATTGCCGAGGAGTTCTTCTCGAATTAAGTTCGTCAGCCAGTCCACTCGACGCTGGGTAAACACGGTGTGCAGACGATGAAACCATGCCTGCAGCATGCCGGATCCCTGCCCGGCGACTGTGGACAGCGCCGCTTCGCCGGCAACCGCCGCAGTGGTACCTCCGGCGACATCGGCTACCACATGCACCACGGCATTCGCCGCAGCGCCCGCCACAAGAGGAGCGACGGCTTCTCCAGCGGGCCCCATGCCCAGACTAAACAACACGACGCTGGTCATTGGGCGGACGGCCGCCGACACGTTGTGCAACTGTCGATAGAATTCAAACAGCTGTGGACTGTCCTCACTGAAAGACGCCATTTCCACACTGATCATGTTCTTTAGTTCAGCGTCAAAATCGATGCTGGTGTGATGCCGCTTTAACGTCTTAATCAGCTGAGTCCGTGTCGATGCCTGTAACACCGCTTCGACCTGCGGCTTGATCATGCGATTTCCGCTTTCGGCCATCCATTGCAGCTTATCGAACAACTCTTCGACGGTTGTCAGGATGGCGGACCATTCGGCTTCTCTGTACTTTTCGATCGGCGGAACGGCTTCTCCCTGAATTGCGTTGCGAGCCATCTTGAATGGCCAGGTGATTCCCGTGCCCAAAGTGTCGTAGAAAGAATTAATCTTCTTCGCCCACCCCTGCTGGCGAGTTTTCCACCAGATTCGAATTTCTTCCACAAACGAAGCGTTCGGTGGCGACGGCCAGTCCCGAATCTTCAGCACTGCATCACTGGACAGCCGTTTTGAGGCCGTCGCAAGTTCTTCGCTGGCGAGGTTCAGTTGCTTCAGGTGCTGAGGCACGCCATCCCTGTCATCCAGTACCTGCTTCAGCGAGCCACGCAGAGTGCGAATTCGGATTTCGCGAAACTTCAACCGGGACAAATCCTGATTCAGATTTCGAGGCGACAAATCAACACCGACGCTGTCGGCGCCCCAGTCAGACGGCACGGGCCACGGCCGTTCATAGAACGGCAGTTCCAATGCTTCCGCCGCACGACGATCGGCTGGAGCCAGATAGACGGCATCTGGCTTGATTCCGGTTTCACTGCAGAAGGTATTAAGCCACACCGGCCAGTACTGTTCGTCTTCGGGCAACAGACACTGATTGAACACCACCAGCACCGCCTTCTCTTCCGCACCAGCTTTGCGAAAGAACTCCTTCACGGCGGCGTCGTTGTATTTTTGCTGAGTCAAAACGGCGATCAGCACGTCAGCGCAGCGTCGTACGGCATCCGCCCGGACCCAGTTGACACGTGCATCGCTGTCGATATCCGGCGTGTCCAAAACCAGCAGCGTGGACGGCAGATTGGGGGATGTCTGCCAATATAGCTTATGCTCGTCTGATTCTTCCAGGGCGGCGCCGGCAGCCGTCCATTCATGCAGAGCGAAATCCGGAAACACGGCCTGCAGATCATGCCGATCCGAAAAGCCCATCGGAACCAGACACACAGGATGCTTCGTACCGGATGCCAGCGGGCTGGTCGCACTGGCGCAGGTGCCGGCCAGATGATTGAACGTAACACTCTTGCCAATATTCGTGCCACCAACGACGGCCGCCACCAACCATGGATCTTCGCCAAGTTGCGGCACCAGTTTCTGGCGAAGCAGTTCGTACCACTCCTGACCGTCGAGGGCGGCTGGCCGCAGAAACTCTGCCTTGAGCTGAAGAGCCTGGACAACGTCGTACAGACGCCGAGTCGCTGCGGCGATGTCATGAAATCTGATTGATTCGGAGCCGGAATTCATTCGAAGACAAGTCTTTCGGTCGTTTCGTACACGGAGATTCGTTCAGGCAACGAAACTCTTGGAAGATTAGCCGATGCAGCGACGAAACGTGAGCATTAAGACGATCTGTGTCTAAAGACGCCTAACAAAATGGCGGGTTTTCCGGCCGGTTACAAATAGGTAATGAAGGATCAACTTCCCGTGACCGCAGGGCCGAACCACGTGACAAACACGTCATCATCCGTTTCTGTTATCATATCAGCTGCTGGGACGGCGTTGTGATCTGCTCGGCTCCGGCCGCAGCACGTGGCGAAATCTGAGACACCAGAGCGTTCCCGAAAGGACTGATCATGTTTCGTACACTCTGCTGCACCATTGCGGTGGTCACATTCTTCCAGATCGCTGCTGTACCCGCCGGCGATTTGTCGGAAAAAGAATTTCGCAGACTTCATGCCGAACTGCAGCCAACAAAAGATGCGTTGTGGCGGACAGTGCCATGGAAAACGTCAGTGCTGGATGCTCAGCAGATGGCCGCCGCAGAACAGAAGCCCTTGTTTATCTGGGCGATGGACGGACACCCGCTGGGTTGCACCTGAAACAATGGGGTGATCGACCGTGTGTCGACTTTCGCGGACAAGGAGATCGTCAAATTTCTGAAGTCTCAGGCCGTTCCGGTGGCCATTGACCAGTGGTATCAACGTCGACAGCAAGATTCGGAGGGCGACTTTTACCGTCGAATTGCCAGTCAGGGGCCGCGACATGATTTTGAACGTGGCACAACGC
>JABABI010000160.1:0-4707 GCA_014238335.1 Fuerstiella sp. | reverse complement strand
CAACGCAGGGACTGTACATGGCGTCCGCCGATGGTACGTTCCTGGGTTACACAAATCATCGGTCACCGGAAAAGGTGAAGAAAATGCTGCGGCAGGCCATGCTGCAATTTCGCCCGGCCCCGACGGAGAAACTTTCCGTGAAGCGAGAAGACCCGAAGTATCAGCTGTCGCCTCCGAACGGTGGTCTGGTAGTGCGTGTTCAGGCCAAAGTGATGGGCGGTTACGAGCCAACGGAAAATGCGGTGCAGCAGATCTTCCAGACGGCTTTATCGCGCGACAACCTGTGGGTATCGCAGGCCGAACACTCCCATATCGCGGCTGGCCGATTTCCGAAATCACTGGCGCACCGGATCGCCAGGTTTCATCTGATTGACAACACACGCGGCGAACCGCCCATGTGGCGTGACCGCGAAGTTCTGAAGTCGAATTTTAAAATTGACGGCACAGTTGTGCGAGGTCACGCGGAACTGAGCACCGTCTCCGGAGACCGCAGTTATTCCGTTGACCTGCTGGGAGAACTGCAGACGGAAGACGGAAATGTTGTCGCATGGAACATGGTTGGCAGCGGTACGTACTTCGGCGACGGACAATACACACGCGGCGCGCCACAGGGAAAATTCTCCCTGGCCATTTCCTTCACGCTTGCGGACGGCAAAGACATCGCCGACGCTATTCCTCCGCAGGGATCCAGAGGCTGGCTGCGGGGCTATCTTCCATAGACGACCGGATGCCTGGGGATGTCACTCATCGCGATGCTTCGCGTCGTACACGATGGCTGTCGTCGGCCAACACTGTGATCGTCAGATGCCTGTGAGCCTCCAGAGTATAGGGTGTCCCGCCGAGCCTGGGAGTAGCAGCAACTAACAAGTTGCGGCCGTAGTCGTACAACCGCACCAGGTGCCCGTTGACGGTCAGACTGCTGATCCCCGGAAGACCGTTCATGCCAGGTCCCTTGACCGCTCTTCCGTCCATGACGACTTCCACCTGCTGCCCACCGGCCCCGGTGATATCACCGGGCGACCCACTCATTAAGTGCACGTCCGTGATTCCTTCATATATATTGCTCACTTTGTCGCCCTGTGTCGTTGTCAGATGGCCATCCTGCATGCGGACGGTGTACGAAATCTTAAGACGACCCAGTCGATCCGGATGCGCGTTGTGAATGTAGCTTTCGGTTTCCCAACGCAGTCCTATTAGAATGGACAACGTCACCAAAATTCGCCACGGATACTGCCGTGACCACCATACCCGACGAACCAGCGCCTTGATGGGGCGAGCATGGACGAGTTCGCGAGCTGTGGCCTACCGCGAAGAGGACTCCTTCTCCAGACATTTCAATCAGATCTTTTCCAGGTCTCGCGGAATGTGACCATTATGTCGTCGAGCCGCCGCTGGTCGGTCACTGGTCACTATCCAAAGCGCGTCCAGCGGACTATCCCCCTGCAGTGGCGGTCGGCCGATCGGAAGATGATATCGTGTTGCGCCGAGAGATTAGACATCGGTCGCGCGATCACTTCGTTCGCTCTTTCCTGACGCCTGTTCGGGAGACATGTAGCTGGGTGTACCGAGGACGGCCCCGGCAACCGTTAGTTGTTGATCCGTCTGAATTTGCCTTGCCAGCCCGAAATCCGTAATGTGCGGTCGATCGTCTGCGTCCAGCAGTATCTTCGCCGGCTTAAGATCCCGATGCAGCGTATTTTTCTCGTTGGCGTAATGCACGGCATCCGAAATAATGGCAAGGTAACGGGCCGCACGTTGCGGTTCGATCACGTCGCCCCGGACAAGCTTCGGCAGACTCCGGCCCTCAATATACTGCATAGAAAAGTAGCCCTGCTCATCGTGCTGGCCGACATCATGAACGGCGACGATATTCGCGTGCCGCAGATTGGCCGCCAGCCACGCTCTCGTCTGAAAGCGGCACAGATCCTCTTCAGACGCCAACTGGCCGGTCAGAATCATTTTGATGGCAACAACGCGATCAAGCTTGACCTGCCGTGCTTTGTAAATGACGCCCATTCCACCGCGAGCGATTTCTTCAATCAGCTCGTAATCGCCGAACAGCACGCGTGATTCAAAGACACCTTTTCTCCAGCCGCCTTCCTCGGCCGCAGTGCGACCGCAATCGGGAATCGCATGGTCCTGATAAGCAGCGGTGTCGTGATCGGCGTCGATGTTCGTAATTTCAAGAGCATCCGAAAACCGGTCGAACAGCTTCCGGTTCTCCAGAAACTCATCGCTTTGCGCGGCAAGCTCAGGATCCGCGGTCCATTCAGGATACATAGCAAGCCGTCCGTCGCGGGATGGACTTCGGCCCGCGTCACGGGCGATAAAATACTCGACCAGTACCTGGTCCAGTGCCTCACCCTGCTCATCACCCTGCGGCGGACTTTCAACCATCAATCTGCTCCGAATCTGTAGGTTGCTGGTGAAGTTGTTGCAGGCCTTTTTTCAACAGGCCGGTGACCGCCGTGGAAGAGCATCCCATGTGGCGTGCGATTTCAGAGACCGTCCAGCCATGCCAATGCTTCAGGATCAACGCTTCGGACTGAGTCTCAGGCAGTGCGGCTATCGGGGCGACCAGTTGCAGTGCCTCCTTCTGTCGCGCCAGCTTCTGGCAGGGCCGGGACTGTTCGACGGCCAACCAGCCTGCCGTGCGAATCGACGACTGTTCAATGGTCGGATCGATTGACTGTCCGCGGTTCACGTCGCCTTTTCACAGCGTCGTCCGCGAACAGCGTCCAGCAGGTTGTGCGCCAGGATTTTCCGCATCCAGGCAACCATCTCCGCTTCATGGTCGCCGCGGAATTGCTGATGGTTCTGATAAGCTTCCAGCAGTGTTTGTGGCACAACGTCCGAAGCATCAAGTTTGCGACGCAGCCATGAATCAAGTTATCGATCGGCAAGCAGCACCAGGTACTGGCGGTACCGTTCAACAAGGTGTTCAGGATTATCGGCCGGAGGCTTCATTTCGATGCTCCGTGTTGTCTGACCCGCAATCCTACAGGGTTGCACGCTGACTGGTGGCCGCGGCGACGGTCTTTTGACTTGCGAGAACTGCTTTCACAGGAACCACATGACCACATTCTTTGTCCAAACTGGTCTGAGAGTCGGTCGCTTCGGCCACGACCTGCCAACGTCCGTTCTGGTCCGGACGCAGCACAAAAACCATACGGTCGTCGCCCGGTCCCGCAGCAACCTTCAACACCGTGTCGTTCGGCCGGACACCTGTAAATGGCTTATCCAGTTCCTCAGCCGCGACAGTCGTAATCTGCTCAGCCGCAATCCTGCCGAACACCGCGTTCCACCACTCGCGTCCTGCTCCGCCGATCAGCTTTTCGTAACCAGTCAGCAGCTCATCACGTTCCAGTGTGAGATGCTGCTTTCGGTCGGCTTTCGGGTCAAGTGCCCACCGTGACTTGAGCAACTCGCTGCCCGCCTTGAGTGTCACTTTCGGGGCGTAAAACGTTTGCGCCGCTTTCAGATCTCCTTCAGCCAGCGCCCCCCCAGAATTCGCGGGTCGTCGTAGCGCCGTCTGCGGGCGTGGCCGGCGGTATGAGCGCACCGGCGAGAATGACGCTACTCGATACAGCAGTACTGGTTAAGATTGATGGCATATCGATGTCTCTCTGAGTGTGGAAAGAGCCACAGACCGTCTCAGAAAATGTCACTCACAGCGACGGGACCGACGATTCAGGGCGCGCAAGAAATCGTGTTTCTGACATTTTTCCCAGGCCCGACCCAATGATGTAACAATTTTGTACCGCGCTGCCCGAATTCTGTTAATCCCCGACTGGCACTTTCCTGGGTGCGCCGTTTTCGTCGATAGCGACGTATGTGAAAACCGCTTCCGTAACGCAGTATCGTACGATCTGCGTTTCGCGGAGCACGGGCTTCACCCACACCTCAAGTTTAATGGTCATGGATGTTGTTCCGACGCGAGTGCATTTACCGTAGCAGCACACGACATCACCTACCTGGACCGGATGGTGGAAGGCCATTCCGTCGACAGCAACTGTCACGATGCGTCCGGAGGCAATTTCTTTGGCCAGAATTCCTCCGCCAATATCCATTTGCGACATGATCCAGCCGCCGAAAATATCGCCGTTGGGATTTGTGTCGGCGGGCATTGCCAGAGTACGCAACAGCATTTCGCCGTCGGGTTCTCGCTCGGTAACAGGCATAAAATCTTTTATGTTCGATTAGGTTTCACGATATTCGTTTCGATTCACTTGCTGAAATTCGCGTGCTCCGCATCACCCCCGGCTTCAATAAACGCCAACAGGTCCAGAACATCTTCCAGCGACAGCGTGTTCAGCAGGTCTTTGGGCATCATCGAGACTTTAGACGGAATCAGCTCCTCAATGTTTCCCGTGGCGATCTGAACGACGGATGCCGGTCGCTTCGGATCGGCGGCGACCGTGATGCCGGAATCGCTGCGATGGATGATGCGGCCTTCATAAATCAGCCCGGCATCAGTAAGGATCATGTGAGTGCGAAACTGATCCGAGATTTGCGCCGATGGATCCAGAATCTCTCGCACCATGACGGCTCGGTTGTAGCGTTTGGCTGCGCCGGTGATATCCGGTCCCAGAATTCCGCCAATACTGTTAAATCGGTGGCACTGCACACAGTTTGCGATTGTGAACATGTTCTGACCATTCCTGAATGATCGCCCGCTGCCGACGCGATCCAGTTCCGGCAGCAGGT
>JABABI010000015.1:35361-100765 GCA_014238335.1 Fuerstiella sp. | reverse complement strand
TGGAACAGCGAGCCTTGTGGCACGAACCCTGCTTCCGTTTTTCCTTTTGCTGCTGCAGCTCCGCGAGGTTCTCGAGCGCCGCGTTCACGCGTTCCAGCCGTTCGCGAGCCGCTCGTTCCTGAGCCGCTTTCCGGCGGGCTTTGCTCGCGTCGCTGGCCGATTCGTCTTCGCTCTCGTCGCGAAGTTTCTGCACTTGCCTGGCGGCTTCTTCGCGACACTTCTTCAGTGTCTTCTCGCGGCGGAACGAGCCGTTGCCGGCGCTGGCTCGGACTCGCATGCCGTCCTGCCCGACCTTCTGCAACGTGACGATGCCCTGGTGCATCAGCGTGGCAATCGTGTCTGTGAGCAGTTCATCGAGGAACTCGGGGTGGCCGGTGCGGAAGTCGGCGAGCATGTGATAATTGACGCTGACCTCGCCGCAAATCCACATGCAGGGCAGGTCTCGCGTAGTGAGCCGATTCAAATGCCGAGCACTGCTGACGCCTTCAATGGTGGCGAAAATCCAGAGAGCCATCAGGATTTTCGGGTCGACAGGATCGCGGCCGACGCCACCTTCGACGGCTCTGATTCTGGCGTAGAGCGGTTTCAAGTCGAGCGATTCCACATAAGCCCAAACGGCTCTGACTCGATGGTCATCGGGAATGAGCTGGTCGAGCGAAGCATCTCGCCATTGAATCTGAAATCGTTCCGGACGCTGAGTCCGCACCTTGCGTCCCGCTGCATCAACGTGTTGAGTGGAGTTGTTCATGCCCGCCTTATAGCGCCATAGAACCTGACCATCCAGGGCGGTTTCGTGAAAAAATCACAACCTCGTAGGGTCAAAAAACTGAACCGCGCTCAAAACGTCGCAAAAACACTCGACTTACGGCTCACCCGAGTCTCGCATCTCAGCCGCTTGATTTCACCTGTCGGCATCCGAAACTGGCGATTCTCGGGGCCAAACATGTCCTTCCTGTTCCCGCCATGGCACATGCTGCTCGCTGCACTCTGTGGCATGGTCAATCAGCGTCAACAACAGATCATCGAATTCGAGAACGCTCAGATCGAGGCTCTGCTGCAGAAGCTCGGAAAGAAGCGACTGCTGCTCAATGACGACTAACGTCGATTGCTCGCTGTGAAGGCTCACGCCATTGGACGCAAGGCTTTGCTGGAACTGACCACCATTGTTACGCCAGACACGATACTTCGCTGGCACCGCGAACTCGTCGCCAAGAAGTTCGATTCGAGCGCCCAACGTAAACCTGGTCGCCCACGAATTCGACAGGAAATCGTCAGCGACATCGTTCGCTTCGCCAGAGAAAATCCTACGTGGGGCTACGACCGAATTCAGGGAGCACTTAAGGACGTCGGCTACCACATCGCTGATTCGACAGTCGCCAACGTACTGAAGGCACACGGCATTGAACCAGCACCGGATCGGCAGCGAACACCAGCGTGGTCCACGTTCCTGAAAGCGCACTGGGATACGATCTTTGCCACGGACGTCACGACTGTTGAAGTCTGGACGCGAAACGGACTGGTCACGTTCTACGTTCTCGCCGTGAGGCATCTGAAAACCCGCCGTGCGCACATTGCAGGCATCGCGCCGAGTCCCAATGCTACGTGGATGAAACAGGTCTGCCGCAATCTCACCGATTGCGAAGACGGCTTCCTCAAAGGCGCCAGTCATTTTGCGGTGAAGGTGCGCGCACATTTGTAACAGACACCGATTTACTCACCTGTGGTCCAATCATCTCAACCACGTTCGGCCGAAACCGTGACTCGATTCGCATGGTAACACCTGATTGCCAAACAGTTTTTCTGGCGTCAGAGTTTCTTCACCCTACGCGTTCACCGCAACACAAATCGAGTCTTTGCGGCGATATACTGAAGTCTCTGTCGCAACCGAAACGGGAACATGTGTTCGTGCGACTGACACACTGATGTAAGCGTTCCGTAATTCAAACGAAATAGGAGAGGTGATGAATACACAATTCGTTGGCAGGGCTGGTAAGCACTTCGTCGTTGCGATGCTTGGGCTACGAGGTGGCATTGCAAGCGAAATACATTCTGAAGGTCGGAAACTTGACGTGGTTGCTGAGCCAGATGTCAAAATCTGCGTAAAGACGAATCAGATGAAGCCCGGAGCTGCGTTTTGTGAATTCGATTTTGATGAGTGGGACTTCCTGGCGGTTGTGCACACGGTCGAAGAGGCTGATGAACTCAACATTCAGCAGACATGGCTGATTCCTCGCTCCGTAGTTCAGGATCAGGCGAAGAAAAACCCGAGTGGAAAAGGCATGCCTGACGCCTACTTGAATCTTTCACAACTTCAATCAGACATGTACCGGTACATCGAGAATTGGCGTCTGAATGACGCGGAATCAGTGAACCCATAGACGTAGGACCAGAAACAAATCAGGGGCACTCAAGACGTTGCCTCCGCGTGCCTACACTTTGGATAAATCCGTCGGGTGAACAGGTGGTTTTCCTGAAGCAAGAAACCGGAACAGTTGTGGAGCCGCCACTGCAGTCGTAGCTTGAGCTGCACTGTACAGCGAAGCAGAACGGATAAACTCAGTCCAGTTCGATTGCCTGATCGTCGTCAGGCTTATCTGACATGGCCGCCAGCTCGGACGGCAGAAAGGCGTTATCAATCGATTCCATTGCGGCCGCCGCTTTCCTCATCCTGGCCACCTTGGCGTTCGTGGCCGCATAGGTCGCCTTCATCTTGCCCATTGCAAAATTAGCAATGCCATCTGTGTCGACGCCGAGGCTGCCGCCTTCAGCAAAGGCATCCTGATTGGCCGCCAGAAACGTGAACTGCCAGTTGTAGCCTTCCTGTTGATGTTTAATCATCTTCCGAATCTGGGCCCGGGGAAACTCCTTGCTGGCGTTCTCGTGTCCGTCCGTAACGATCACGAAGACTACGAGCCCCGCGCGATTCTCCTCCGGCATTGCTGCCAGACGCTCACCAGTTTCATTGATGCCTCGGCCGACCGCATCCAGCAGAGCCGTCATGCCACGAGGCTTCAATTCGTAGGGCGGCACGTCGGCGACATTGATGCCGTTGTGTACAAGTTCGTACTCCGTGTCGAACTGCATGAGCGTTAACAACGCTTCTCCCGATTCCTGAGCCTGTTCTCGAATGAATTCGTTGATACCGCCCTGAGCATCATTTTTGATGGAGTCCATGGACCCACTGCGGTCAACAACGAGTGTGATGTCGGTCAAATCGTTACGCATAATGTGCTCCCGTTATAAAAGTCGTGTCCATGTGTGAGGAAGAAAGAGGCCCGTGTGCGGTCCGTGCTCGCTTTGAAGCCTACCCGGAATCGCTGGCGAGTTCACGACGAACAAAGACTGGCTCGCGGAAACAGAAGAATTCACTTGCGGCAACAGGTACTACGTTCAGGTGGCCGCGCTAGCGTCGGTCGCTCGATTGGCCGGACATTCGTGGGCAGCGGCAGCGGCAGAATGTTGAACCGGTTTCTCTGAGGAATTGCTCTGAAATCCTTATCGATTTTCCACTGGTCGGGTGGCATTCGAAGCAATGGCAAGCCCAAAGCTGGTCAGTGATTGCAATGTGATTGGGGGATTGTCCCGTGGTAATTGTCGTGGGCAACCTGATAATGTTTGAGGCATCGGCCAGCGAATGGGACTGTGTGAAACGGACGCATCTTCTTCGAGCAGCAAGCTCAGAACCCTCGCCGTCGCCCCAGCATCCACAATTGCTCTATGAGCATTAGAGATCATTGGGATACGAAGAGCCGACACAACTGTTGCCAACTTTGCGTTCTGTGCCACTCGTTTTTGACGGGCCAACTGCATCGTGCACAAACGACCAAACGAATGGGGCATTTGAACGCCGCACCCTGACAGTTCAGCTCGAAGAAAACCAACATCAAACGAGATGTTGTGGGCGACCAAATGAGTGACGCCGGAAAAACAGTCTATCAGTTCAGGGAGCAAATCTGCGAACGTCGGTGCTTCGCGAATCGCTTCGTTCGAAATGCCATGGATTCGTGTCACCCGAGACGGGATCGATCGCTGAGGATGGACCAGCGAATCGAGCATGCGAACGACTCGAAACTGATCATCGAGAACCACGATTGCTATTTCGACAACTCGGTCGCCCTGAGCCGATGAAAGCCCGGTTGTTTCAACGTCGAACACCGCGAACAGGGACATTGATGAGTTCTCCAGAAGAATGCAGTGCGCTGTATACCGCAGGCCGTGATATCGAATTCTTTAAAGAGCACACGCAAAAGAGATGAGATCGTGCACAAATGTGGTGCCCGAAGACTTTGTCAATGAACGAAGTCTGGCGGTCGGTTCGTATGCGACGGTCAATCGTGACGTACGACACATTCGAGCGGCTCTGAAATGGGCGGAGCGTCGAAAACTTATCACCGAAGTCCCGGACTTTGGCCCAATCTTTCTGAAGGAGGATCTTAAGAAGCCAACGATCATGCCCGAAGAAGACTTCCTCGCCATGATCGCGGCCCTTGTTCCCGAATTGAATCTGCCCAAACGATCCTGCGGCTGGTGGCGAGCATTCCTGTACGTCAGCTATTACCTCGGTCTCCGACGTGGAGAAACTCTGAGTCTCATATGGCATGACGTGATTTTTTCGAAGCTTGAGGTCCGAGTACAGGCATCGACGTCAAAAAGCCGCAAAAAGCGAACTGTCCCGATTGCCCCCGAGATGGCCGAAATCCTGAAGGAGTGGAAGGCGGAATGCACAGGCTCAAGTCCTCAGGACTATGTATTGGACTGGCCCTTCAACACCTATCATGCGATCTACACTGACTGGCACCTGATTCCGGACGCTGCTGAGATCCGTGAGGGACAGCATTATGTCCCCAAAGACTGCCGGTCGACCTGTGCTTCAGAGCTGATTGCCAATGCGGTGCCCACTGTCGTCGTGAAGGATTTCCTGGGGCATTCCTCCGTAGCGACAACGGAGACGTACTACATCAACACGAAGCCAGCAATGCGATCAGCGGCGAACGTCCGACGGGTCTGTCGGCCTGAAGAAAAGACCACCGAAAACCCGTCTTGAATTTGGGTCGCTGAAACGTCCATGTAGAACTAATGTAGAACTCGCTCTTAAAACGAAACAAGGGTTTGCGACCAAATGGCCGCAAACCCTTGTTTTTTATTAGTCCGAGAGGGGGGAGTCGAACCCCCACGCCGTTACCGGCACAGGATCCTAAATCCAGCGCGTCTGCCAATTCCGCCACTCTCGGATTGTCACTAACCCCGTTTTCATCAGGGTTCACTGAAAACACCAGTCTTGAGCCCTGCCGCGTGCTGACAAGTTTCGCTTCGGTGTTGCGGTGCGGTATTCTAAAGCGTTGGTCGTGTAAAACAAGGGCCTAAGAAATGGAGACTTGTTGCCAGCAATGTCCGCCGAATCTGAGATGCACCGTATGGAACTCTTCGACGACCAAAATGGCAACAAGCCGTTTGCCCCAATCTCTGGCAGTCGGATCGATCCGGTCGGTGTCCCTCTCCGCCAGCACCCCTGAAGTGGGGTGAGTCAGCAGTAGCGGTAGCCGGTGTGATCGAAAATTGCCGGCAACGCCTTAGCCACACATTCGTCCACCGTTTTTGACTTCCGAATCCAATGGCCGTATGACCGGCTCGAAAACCCAAAACACTGGATAAAATCGACGGATTCCACAGCCCGACCAGTCTGTCAGAGGGTTTATTTGCACAGCGGGCAAGGTGGACGTATGTTCGGGTAGTGAAAAGTGAGTCAACCGGTTTCAATAACCATTCATTGTGTGGACACAGGCTGGTGGGCCGATTTACTGAAGAAACTGTAAGATGGTCACGAATTCTCTCAGCGAAAAACTGCTCAACGATTTGGGCCAGGATTATGCCGAGCGCATTCGACGGGGCGAAAGTCCCTCGGTCAACGACTACGCGAACAGATTCCCTGTAGAACAAACCAGCGAAGTGGAAGAGTTCCTTGACTCAATTGCGATGCTTGAGCTGCTGAAACGCGGCGACGAACGGGCGGAAAAGAAACCCGAAGCGATGCCAAAGGAATTCGGCCGCTATCAAATCGAACGGTCTCTGGGCGAAGGCGGCATGGGTGCCGTGTATCTCGCGCACGATTCGCAACTTGGTCGCAAGGTTGCCCTGAAGACGCCAAAGTTTGCAAGGAATTCAGACCGAAATCTCATCAGTCGTTTCTATCGAGAAGCTCGTTCTGCTGCGACCCTGCAGCATCCGAACATCTGCCCTGTCTATGACGTCGGTGAGATCGATGGCATTCATTACATCAGCATGGCCTATATCGAAGGCCGACCACTTTCGGACCTGATTGATTCAAAGAAATTCCCACCGGTCGCCAGCGTGGTTCGAGTCGTTCGAAAGGTAGCGCTCGCTCTGCATGAAGCACACGCCCACGGCGTCGTGCACCGAGATTTGAAACCGGCAAACATCATGATCGGTCGTCGCAACGAACCGATCGTCATGGACTTCGGACTGGCCAGACAGTTCGGCACTGAGGAATCAGAGCGGTCCGACGCCAGGACAGAACAGACCACGACGCCGTCAGGAGCGAAAAAAGTTGAGGCCCGTTTAACACTGGACGGGACCGTGGTTGGATCTCCCGGATACATGTCGCCGGAGCAGCTTCGCGGCGAACACGACGTGATCGGTCCAGCCAGTGACATTTATGCACTGGGTGTCCTGCTTTATGAACTGCTCACTCGACAACTGCCGTTTCCCGGAAACGGCAGCCTGATGTCAATCATTAAGTCGGTCATCTCTGACGATCCTCCCGACGCTTCAGTGATTCGTCCACAACTGGATCTCAGGGTCGTGGCCATCTGTCAGAAAGCGATGGCCAAGAACGCGGAAGATCGATACGAATCGATGCAGGCCCTCGCTGTCGCGCTCACCGAAGTGCTGAAGTCCGACACGGACGACGGCCTGTCTCCGAAAGTGCCTGAGGTGGCGAATCTGGCAGCTTCCCCCAAACTGGTCCGCACAAAGGAACAATACGAGCTGGCGCGTTCGCTTTATCAGGAATATCAGTACGCAGCAGCTGTGTCGATCCTTGAGAAGATGGTCGCCGGCGCGGAACAGACGCAAAATCAGTACACGACGTGGGCGAAGAGCGAATTGCCGAAAGCGCGCGCAAAGGCAGAACGGGCGTCCCGCGAAGATTTCGGCGTCGATGCGGCATACGACGACGGGTTTTGGAACGAGGATCTCGGTGCTGCCGCGGTGGCGACGACCAGCTACGGGAAGGGATCCACTCGAATGACAAAACATCGACGAAAGAAGAAGGGACGGCTCCCGAATTGGTTCTATGCCAGATCAATTGCTGCCGTAGTCGTTTTGCTTGCTGTAATGATCAGCTCAACAATAATTTCTCGTAATCGTCGAGCTAATCAAAGGATCGCCGAAAGAACAACAGCGGGTGCGGCGACAGATGAAGTGGCCGTTACGTTACTCGACACGCAAGAATCAGATGCCGAGGCTGTTGATCCTCCGGAAGAAGACGCTGAGCCTGAACCGAACGATGAACCAGGCGTACGCCCGCCGCCGGCGAACCGAATTACTCCGGCAGAACGATTCTGGCGACTCGATGCAAACGACGACGGAAAGATCAGCAGGGCCGAACTCGATGATGTGCGGCGATTACCTCAGTCGGGAGCAATGAGGCGGGTTGCCGACAACTTTGACAGTTTTGATCTGATTCCACAGGACGGTCTGCTGGACAGGGAAGAGATCGAACGGGCGGCAAGAATTATGACCCGGCCAGGCGGGTACGATAATCGTCGCCCTCCCCTTGATAAACGTCGCCCGCTGCTTGACAATCGTCGCCCGCTCCCTCCGTCGCGGGGCCGACCGTTCCCGTGATCAGTTCTCATCAAATCCCGGAATGGCTGAGACAATCTCTTTCATTCGCTTGATCGCGCGCACGTATCGCTTGCTGGCCGCCTGGACGTCTATGTCAAGAACTGCCGCGACTTCGGTGTTAGTCAGTTCTTCAAAGTGACGCAGTGCAATGACTTCCCGATCGATCGGCTCCATCTGATTCAGTGCTTCTTCAAGAGTCGCGATGCGTTCAACACGCGAGAACGCACGGCTTGGAGACGTTGCCTGACCAACCAGGTGAGCCGCCATTGCCAGCGACGTATGTAATGACACGGCTGGCTGATCGATGGAAATCTCCTTCCGCGCGTCCCGCATTTCCGCCTGCAGGTGCTGACGGTGCAAATCTACCAGTTGCTGATTAACGATCAATCGCAGCCACACAAAGAACGGCATTTCCGGTTTACCGCGATAATGGTCAGCTCGCTTGCTGGCGCTCAGATACGATTCCTGAATAACGTCCGATTCCGAAACCCGGCCGGCCAGACGATAGTCAAGTCGAAATCGAACAATCCGTTTCAGCCGTTCTTGATAGTGTGAGAACAGCTCCGCCAGCGCCTCGTCTTCGCCGCCCCTGAGCTGAGCGACCAGTTGGGATGCAATTTCAGCTTCATCTGACATCCGATGTTGCTCAATTCCGTCAAAGGGACTCAGTGCAATAAGAAAGGAGACTCAGCTGTAACAATCGCTTTGTTCCGGGACCAACGCGTCTGGCAGAATGCGATCACCGTTTAACGCTATGACGGTTGAACCTCGCGGACGGCAAAGTGAGTTGCAGAAACCAGGGATTGAGTGATTTATCTGGCAGCTCAGTAGAGCATTTTGGCACAATTTCTCTGAGCATATGCCAAATTCAATAATAGTTCGAGATTCTCTGTCCAGGCAGCGGAGGGCGTCGCGTTTATCAGACTGGAGCGGAATTAACTCGGATATGCCTCCGGCAGCCAAGTACTGATGGGAAATCTTGACTGTTGCAGCCGGCAGCCTGCACATCAATTCGAAAAAGGCTCCAGTTAGACTCGATTTCCTTCTTCAAAAAGGTGACCTAATATGAAGTACACGACTCCAATTGTGGCGATTCTGTCTGTTGCATTGCTCGCTGTGACATGCTCGGCCGAACCGCCAGGTGGTCAGCGAGCTAAAGGGGCGAACGGTCAGCGTCGAGCGAGTGGCGGCCAACGACCGGGCGCCGGAGCAGACCGGGATCCCAAACAAATGGTCGCTCGAATGATGAACGAATTTGACAAAGACGGTGACAGTAAACTGAATGCGATGGAACTGACAGCAATGTTCGCCTCCATGCGTGATCGCCGAGGAAGCGGAGAACGACCGGGCGCCGCTACCGGGCGAACGCCAGGTGCTGGTCCTCAGCAGCGAGGTCCCGGCCAGAGCGGTCAGAAGCCGGCAGGAAATCGAAGACGTGGTCAGAATGGTGACGGCAAACCAGCCAAAGCAGGTGGCCAGGCACCGAAGCGACCGGTCGCGGAATAGGACTATGGACCGACCGGATCCATAACAACTTTCGAACGGGTTTTGATACGGGCACAAGACATGACACGATTACACTTCACGATAATGCTGTTGTGCGCGGTCATCGCCCCCGCTGCTCACTCTGACGAGCTGACGCGCGACGAATTGAATTTTTTCGAAACGAAGATTCGTCCCGTGCTGGTAAGAGAGTGTTACGGCTGCCATTCGAACAAGGCAGGCAACGTCCGCGGTGGACTGCGGCTTGACAGCAAAGAACTGACGCATATCGGCGGCAGCAGCGGCCCGGCAGTGGTTCCGGGAAATCCTGAGGAAAGCTGGCTCTACAATGCCATCACGCACCAGGATTATGTCATGCCACCCAAACGGAAACTTCCGCAGCAGGTGATCGATGATTTCCGAAAGTGGATCGAAATGGGAGCCCCTGATCCCCGCGTGACCAACATCGCAGAAATCAGATCATCGATCACTGCAGACGACATTCAGCAGGCAAGAGAGTCGTTCTGGGCTTATCAAATTCCGGTTCGCCAGTCTCTTCCGCAGGTTGAAAACAACAGCTGGACAAGAACCGACATCGATCGGTTCATTCTGTCAAAGCTTGAAACGTCAGGACTGCAGCCTGCTGACGATGCGGAAGCATGGCAGGTGCTGCGCCGATTAAGTTTTGACATTGTCGGTCTGCCCCCGGCGCCGGAGCAGATTGATTCCTTCACGGCCGCATGGAACATCGATCCGGATGGCGCAGTGGCCGACACCGTGGATCGACTGCTTAAAACGGAACAATTCGGTGAACGCTGGGCACGTCACTGGCTGGATGTCGTTCGCTATGCCGAATCAACGGGCCGCGAAGTCAACATGACGTATCCGCACGCATGGCGGTATCGCGATTATGTCATTGATTGCTTCAATGACGACAAACCATTCGACCAATTTGTCCAGGAACAGATCGCCGGAGACCTGCTTCCCGTCAGCACCGACCAGCAATGGAGTGAGAATCTGGTGGCCACCTCTTTTCTGGCGATTGGTCCCAAAAATGTGAACGAACAAAACAGGGTCCAGTTCGCCGCCGACGTGGCAGATGAGCAAATCGATGCCACCACTCGAGTGTTTCTGGGAATGTCGGTCGCCTGCGCCAGGTGCCATGACCACAAGTTCGACGCCATCCCTCAGGCTGATTACTACGCGTTGGTCGGCGTCTTCCGCAATATCACAACGTACTTCGGTAATCCGCCCTCGGAATTCGGCGCATTCAGCGGCGTTCAGTCCAAAAGGAACAGCAGCCTGATTCGCCTGCCCGTCGGCGATCCCAATCCCTACGACAAGAGCTACTCAAAACAGGAACTTGCCAGCCTGAAGCAGGAAATGACCGATAAGCTGCAGGAAATGGCGGAAACTCGTCGCAATCGTGGACGAAGTACGGGCACAGACGCAAAGAATGCACAGCGCAATCGGATTCGCATGAACAACGAACTGGCGAATCTTTCGGGCCAGCTGGCGGTCGTGGACGCCAGTGGAAACCCAATCAGTTATTGCATGGGAGTGCTGGAGCGTGACGCCCCGGCAAATACGAAGTTGCTGGTTCGAGGGGAAATTGACCAGCCCGCACAGGTTGTGCAACGAGGTTTCCCTCAGGTACTTTGTTCTGAACCTGTAGAAATCGAAGCTGATTCAAGCGGTCGTCTGCAATTGGCGCGGTGGATTGCCAGCAAGGAAAACCCGCTGACAGCGCGTGTGATGGTCAATCGAATCTGGCAACACTTGATCGGTCAGGGGATCGTTACATCGACGGAGAACTTCGGAGTCACGGGGCATCTGCCCAGTCATCCCGAACTTCTCGACCAACTGGCGGTACAGTTCATGGAATCGGACTGGTCGGTCAAGACGCTGGTGCGGGAAATCGCGACTTCCCGCGTTTACCGGATGAAGTCGACGTTCAACGAGCAGTATCACGATTACGATCCTGACAACGCACTTGTGTGGCGAGCCAACCCACGACGACTTGATGCGGAAGCCATTCGTGACGCCATGTTGAGTATCAGCGGGGAAATCGATTTCGATCGTCCACGAGGATCAGAAGTCGCAAAGGCTGGTTACACGCGAGTCCAGGGCGGCGTACTGGGCAATCCTCGGGATATTGCCAGAAAGGCCTTCGAACGGGCGGCAAATAACACTCGCGCCGCTAGCGGCCCGGGATCTCGGCCACAATTCCGAGGTCCGGCCGGCCGGCCGTTTCAACGCGGCAGACGCGGTGGAATGGGGCCGGCGCCGGAAGAAATCGCCCGACAGGTAACCAATCAGCTGGACATGGAAAACGCAAAATTCCGCAGCGTGTACCTGCCCATCGTACGCGACGAAGAACCACGTTCATTGGAAGTTTTTGACGGAGCAGACTCCAGCGCGATTATCGGTCAGCGTGAATCATCAAACACTGCAACCCAGGCACTCTACATGATGAACAATCGCTTCGTGATTCAGCAGAGCACGTCATTCGCGCGTCGGATCACAGAAGTGAGTTCAATACCGGCCGAACAGATCGATTATGCGTTCCTTCTGGCTTACGGCCGTAAGCCGACTTCCGGCGAACGATCCGCTACATCTTCCTTCCTTCGAGCATTCTCTCCGTCCGCCAGTTACCGCTCGCGCAGTGTCGAAACACTGGCCGCCCTGTGTCAGAGTTTGCTGGCGTCTGCAGAGTTTCGTTACGTGAATTAGAGCAGAAGCGGCTGACAAAGGGCCACCCGACGCGATCATGAGGCACAGTTCGAAAACATTCACTGACAACACTCGAATCATCCATTGACCAACACGCCAGTCGACGGTTGAAGCAACATTGAATCGGAAATCACCATGTTCTCACGACGTCAAATTTTGAAGAATGCATCTGCGGGGTTCGGCTACCTTGCGTTCGCCGGGCTCAGCACTGCAAGTGCGGCTCAGCAATCAGGCAGCACGAATCCACTGGCCGCAAAAGCACCGCACTTTCCTGCGCGAGCAAAACGAGTCATCTTTCTGTGCATGCAGGGTGGCCCGTCGCATGTCGATTCGTTCGACTACAAACCTCAGCTGATTAAGGATCACGGCAAAGGCGGCAAGTATGGCGGTTCGCTGCTGAAGTCTCCGTGGACGTTCCGGCAACGAGGCAACAGCGGTCTTTGGATTTCAGACCTGTTTCCCAACGTCGCTGAACAGGCTGATGAGCTCACTCTGATCCGTTCGATGCAGTGTGATCAGCCGGTGCATCCCGGAGCGATGACGCAGATGCATACGGGAACGGCCCAGTTCATTCGTCCGTCGCTGGGAGCGTGGAGTCTGTACGGGCTGGGTACTGAGAACGACAGTCTGCCTGGATTCGTTTCACTCAATGCTCCATCCGGCAGTTCACGAAACTACGGCAGTTCGTTTCTGCCCGCCATTTATGGTGGCTCTAAAATTGGGCGTGGCGGTCGCGGATCTCGCTCGCCTCGTGGCGGCAGTGGCGAGAGCGTACCGGACATCAAGAACCCCACACTCAGCCAACAGCAACAGCGTAAGCAGATAAATCTGATCCAGGCACTCAATCAGGAAAAGGTGCGGCGTGACCGGTATCAGCCAGGCGTCGAAGGCGTGATCGAATCTTTCGAGTTGGCGTTTCGAATGCAGGACGCAATCCCTGAATTGATGGACACGTCAAAAGAGAGTCAGGCAACACTCGCAATGTATGGTGCTGACAGTGGGCCCACGAACAGCTTTGGCAAGCAGTGCCTGTTGGCGCGTCGGTTTGTCGAAGCTGGTGTTCGGTTCGTCGAACTGACGCACGGAAGCTGGGACCAGCACGCTAACCTCTCGGTCGATCACAAGACTCGGGCCGAGGCATGCGACAAGCCCATCGCCGGGTTACTGCAGGACCTGAAACAAAGAGACATGTTGAAAGACACACTTGTCATCTGGGGCGGCGAATTCGGACGAACTCCGGCCGCACAGGGTGGCGACGGTCGCAACCACAACAACAGGGGATACACCACATGGATGGCCGGCGGTGGCGTCAAGGGTGGCTTCAGCTATGGAGCCACAGACGAACATGGTTACGAATCGGTGGAGAACAAATGCCACATTCACGACTGGCACGCGACGATTCTGCATTTACTTGGACTGGATCATGAGCAGTTGACGTATCGTTACGCTGGCCGCGACTTCCGCCTCACCGACGTGCACGGCAATGTCGCCAACGACATTATCGCCTGAGCGGACCCCCCAGGTCTCACCAATTGCGAGTGCATATCCCGATATGTTGTGTTTGTAGCTCTTCCGCGGCGAATCGTTGATGCAGACTTTCGTCTCCCGTGTCCACAGCCCATGGAATGGGATTTTGAGACACACTTCAGTAGAGTGGCCGGACGAAGTTACGTCCATGGACGACAATACTGAGACGAAAACATGTCGCAAACGCCTTTCCAGTACCCTGAGGTTCCTGAAACTCTCACTGGCGGATTGAATTGGCGCATGCTGCGATACTTCGGAGCAGGGGCAATCCTGGCGTCCGTGACAATTGGCAGCGGTGAGACACTAATGGCCTCACGAGGTGGGTCCATCTTCGGATATTCAGTACTGTGGGCTGTTCTGCTGGCGTCGATCGCAAAAGCCATACAGGTTTATACGGCGGCACGTCACATCACGTTGACAGGGCGACATCCTCTGGAAGACTGGGCCCGCATCACACGCGTGATCCCATGGTTTCTGTTGCTTCTTTCCCTGTGGTGCTTTCCTTTTCTGCTTTCCTTTCTGGCGCTGGTGCTGGGGGAAATCGTCAACGAGATGTTTCACGTCGCCGCGCCACAGGATCAGAACTTCAGACTCTGGACACGTATTTGGGCGACCGCAGCGGCAATACTGGCGATCACGCTGACGCTGATTCAGGGCTACGGACTGATGGAGAAAGTACAGACGACGGTCATTGGGTTGCTGCTGCTGAGCATCGGTGCCGCATGCCTGGCATCGAACCCGGAATGGCTGGCTGTCGTGGAAGGTCTGTTTGTTCCGGTGGCACCACGATATGGATCGTGGCTGATTGAAAAATATCCGGACGCGTTTGAAAATCGCACTCCGTGGGTGGAGATCACGGCCATCATCGGCTTCATCGGTGGCGGGACATATGACTATTTGGGCTACGTAAGCTGCCTTCGTGAAAAATCATGGGGCGCAATCGGCAGCCCGCCTCAGACCGGCGAAGCAGTTTCCATTGCGAGCGATGGTGACAACATGAAACGAGGTCTGATATGGCTGCGCCCACCCGGTATCGACGTGGCCGTGAGTTTCGTCTGCGTCTTCGTTTTTAGCATTTGCTTTGTAGTGCTGGGCGCATCCGTTCTGCACCCGCAGCAGATCGTGCCGGCGAAGAGTGGTGAGCTGCTGACTCATCAGGCTCAGTTTCTGACACAACTTCACCCGGCGTTTCTACATCTGTACCGCATCGGCGTCTTCATGGCGTTCTGGGGCACGATCTATGGTGCGTATGAAATCTACTGGCGAACGGTTTACGAATGCGTGCGTCCCGTCAGTGAACGTGTGCGACAAATACCCAAGAGGTCCGTAAAGTTATACGTGTTAATTTACTGCGGCGTGGCGGGCATTGCTCTGACATGGCTCACAGAGAATCCTGTCAAATTGATTACTTTTCCGTCGCTGGTCGGCGGCGTACTGACATGCGGGCTGTGGTGTTTTGGAATGGTCTGGCTGGATCGAAAGCTGCTGCCCGGACCGTTGCGAATGAAGCCGCCACTGTTGATCGCCACTCTGCTTTCCGGCGTCTTATTGTCTGCCCTCGGTGGTAAAGCGTTTTACGACTTCGCTGTTTCAATGATCGGATAACGAGGAACCGAACCACCCAGCGGAAGACGGTTACCAACCTTTTTCGCCGCTCAACTGGACTCAAACACGACATGCTTTTATGACTGTGTTTAGTTAGCCCGAACAAACCACTGAAATCTTCCGTCGGACACTGTTCTCCCACCTCACTTGACCTTACGAATGGCAACCATGCGTTTTCCTCACGGTCCTCTGCGTCAACTCGTTTCAGCCGTCTTTGCCGCGAATGGATCTGAACAGGTCGAAGCAGATCTGATCGGTAACCACCTTGTAGAAGCGAATCTTGCCGGGCACGATTCGCATGGCGTGATTCGCACACCGATTTACATACAGTGGCTTAAGGATGGTGATGTCCTTGCCAATCGCCGGTTGCAAATCACCCACGAAATGGACTCCCTGGCCCTTGTGGATGGACAACAGGGCTACGGTCAGTCCATCGGCAGACAGGTTGTTGAACTGGGACTGGAAAAATGTCGGCGGCACGGTGCGGCAGTTGTCGCCGTGAAGAACAGCGGGCATCTGGGCCGCATCGGCCACTGGGCAGAACTGGCTGCCGATGCAGGTTGTGTGTCTTTGCATTTTGTGAACACAAGTGGAAAAGGCATGTTCGTCGTCCCCGCCGGTGGCGTTGAACCACGACTGTCGGTGAATCCGGTGACAATCGGAGTACCGGTCGAAGGCCGGTCGCATGTTGTCCTGGACATCGCGGCGGCAGCGGCAGCGGAAGGGAAGCTGAAGGTTGCGCGTAACGCGGGAAATCTGGTGCCTGACAACTGGATCCTGGATGCAGAAGGTCAGCCAACAAACGACCCCAATGCCTTTTACGGACCACCGATGGGGGCCATTCTTCCCATCGCCGGACACAAAGGGTATGGATTGAGTTTCATGGTCGAATTGCTGGCCGGCGCGTTAACGGGAAATGGTTGCAGCCAGAAGGGCAAGACTCGGCTGGAACAGGGGATGCTGTCAATTTTTGTTGATCCCTCTCAACTACCGATGCAGGATTTCTTTGGCCCGGACGCTGCACGCTATATTGACTTCGTGAAGAGCTGCAGACCGGCTACAGCAGGAAACCCTGTCCTTGTTCCGGGAGAAATTGAAGATAAACGTCGCCAGGATCGCACAGAAAACGGGATCGAACTGGATGATAAAACGTGGCAGCAAATCGTAGCATCCGCTCGGGAATGCAGCGTGCCGGAGGAACTGATCGCAAATGCAGTCGGAAAATAAATGCCGCCGACGGCTCAGGTCATACGAGTAAACCCTTGAAACTGAAAATGGCGTTCGCCGGTCTCAATCCTGACGCATCTGCCGAACATTCAAAAAAATCAAGCGATAATGACTCACGACACCCAAACGACTACCCTGCCGGGACAGGGAAACTGGCAGTTCCAACCGGTTCCGGACTGGCCTCAGATTCCCACGGACATCAACTTTGTCGAAGCGATCGGTGTCGCGGTGGCTCAGGACGATCGCGTTTTCGTATTCAATCGCGGTAATCCCGCGGTCCTGGTTTTCCAACCCGATGGACAATTCATCAGCGCCTGGGGAGACGACACTTTTGTTCGCCCACACGGCATCACTGCAGCACAGGATGAAACTCTGTATCTGACGGATGATCTGGGTCATCGCGTCGCACAGTTTACTCTGGATGGTCAGTTCCTGAGAAACGTCGGACCGGCTGGTAATCCGTCGCAAACAGGCGTTGCCGGGTTCGACTATCGTTCGATCAACAGTGCAGGTCCGTATAACCTGCCGACAAATGTTGCCGTCGCGGCAGACGGCGACCTATTCATCGCCGATGGCTACGGCAACGCGAGCATTCATCATTTCAACGCAGAGGGGAACCTGATTCAGACCTGGGGCGCCCCCGGCGATACATATGGTCAGTTCAATGTTCCGCACGGAATCTGCGTTGATGCCCGCGATCGTATCCTTGTGGCGGACCGAGAAAACAACCGCATTCAGATCTTCGATCGCGCGGGAACACTGCTGCAGACATGGACTGATGTTGTTCGACCGTGTCAGGTCTTCGCCGGTGAAGACAATACTTTCTTCGTGGCGGAACTCGGGAATCAAAACGGACGGTTTCCATGGCAGCAGCGACCCGCGCAGCCGACTGGTGGTCGCGTCAGCATTTTCGATGGAGATGGCAGACTGTTAAGTCGCTGGGGCGGAGGTCTGGATCCTCGCCGGACGGACGGATTCTATGCGTGCCACGACATTAGTGTTGATTCCCAGGGCAGCGTTTATGTGGGAGAAGTCGCCGTCACAGCAGCCACAGCGGCCGGTGAAGACGCAACCGGGCTGCCGTCGCTTCGAAAGTTCATTCGAGTATGACTGGCGACATGACAAATTCGTGGCCGGTGGTTTGGACTCACGCCGCAGGACGACCGCAGCGCAGTGCCCCTGGTGCCAGCTCACGAACGCGTCTGTTTGTGACCTGTTTTCTGATAGGCTTCTGCCCGCTGTTGTCACAAACCCATGCTCGGGACGACGCCCTTCAGCACTTCGAAAAACATGTACGGCCGGTGCTTATCCGAAACTGCGTTTCGTGTCATGGACCGAAAAAACAGGAAAGCGGGCTCAGGCTGGATTCGCGAGACGGGGCCCTGGTGGGTGGTGAAATCGAAGGCCCCGTGATTAATCTCGATTCACCAGCCAGCAGCAATCTGCTGCGTGCTGTGCGAGGTGATGGCGATATCGCGATGCCACCAGACAGCAAACTGAAACCAGAAGAAATTCGTGCGATCGAGACATGGTTAAAGGCGGGAGCGCCGTGGCCGTCCGACGGCACAGTCACAGACGGCCCAACACCGTCGGAAGGCTGGAAACAACACTGGGCCGCACGTCCTGTTGTCGCTCCCCCGCTGCCAGCGGCTAATAATAACAAACGCGTGTTCACGCCGATCGACGCATTTATACTGCATCGTATGGAAGCGAACGGGTTGCAGCCATCGCCGATCGCTGATGCCCGAACGCTCATTCGTCGAACACATTTTGTTCTGACGGGGTTACCTCCCAGTCGTCGGGAAATTAAAGACTTCACGACGCAGTTTCCCGCGAACCCAAAGCAGGCGATGCAGCGACTAGTGGACCGACTGCTGGATTCGCCACATTACGGTGAGCGGTGGGCTCGGCACTGGCTTGACGTGGCACGCTATGCCGACACGAAAGGGTATGTGCGGCTGCAGGAACAGTCCAACTTTTACTACGCGTACACATACCGCGATTATGTTGTCAACTCTTTCAATGAGGACCTGCCGTACGATCAGTTCGTCCGTGAGCAACTTGCCGCCGACCTGCTGCTGACTGACGACGACAACAGGAGTCTGGCCGCGTTAAGTTTCATAACGCTGGGTCGACGGTTCACCGGCAACCAGCACGACGTCATCGACGATCGCATTGATGTGGTAACCCGCGGACTGATGGGACTGACGGTGACCTGCGCCCGTTGCCACGATCATAAATTCGATCCGATCCCAATAGATGATTATTATGCACTGTATGGAGTCTTCGCAAGCACGACCGAACCATCCGACCTGCCGTACATTGGCAAAGATTCCGTCAAGCCGAGTTTTCGCGGCGACATGACCGTCTATCGGGAAAAGAAAAAGATTCTTGACGACCAGGTCAGTCAGCACCTGGCAGCAGCGCTGGACATGCTGCGCAACGACACGACGCGGTATCTGCATGGTGTGCTGACCGGTCGTAAGGAATTTCTGGTGCCGTTGCCCGCGGCAAGAGGAGAACTGCGACAGACGTTTGTTGAACGCTGGATCGAATACCTCGAAGGAACCAAACGCGGCGATCATCCTGTCTTCGCGGCGTGGCATGCTCTGAACAAACTGCGGAAAGAAGAGTTCGCAGCGGCGTCAAACGGTGTCATCTATCGATTAGCAGGCAACACGATTATCCGTGATGCTTTGCGACAGACAGAACTCGCGTCGATGAGCGATGTGGCCGACGTCTATGGCCGGGTCTTAACGGATGTACACCGTAAGCACGTCGCGGCCGGAAACAACAATTCGGACCTGAAGGCTGTCGACAACCCTGCTGAGCAACAGTTGCAGCAGGTACTGTACGGCCAGGATTCGCCATTTGCCATGTCTCCGCGAGAAGCTCTGGATGCCTACCTGCTGGACGCGGAACAAAATCGCGACCTGTCGCAGGCCTATCTCACTTTTGACGGATGGCTGATCGGCACAGGGCAGGCAACCGATCGTGCGCACGTGCTGTACGACTCGCAGCGCGTGCATGAGCCGCACATTTTCATACGCGGCAACCCGGAACGAACAGGTCGTCAGGTTGCTCGCGCCGCTCCCCGGTTACTGGGTGAATCACTGTCGGCGCCCTTTACCACTGGCAGTGGCCGATTGGAACTGGCAAATGCGGTCGTCAGCCCGGACAACCCATTGACGGCACGCGTCATTGTGAACCGCGTCTGGAAACATCTGTTCGGAACCGGCCTGGTCCGAACCACCAGTAACTTCGGCCTGAGAGCCACTCCGCCGTCTCATCCTCAATTGCTGGATTATCTGGCGCATCAATTCATGGCTAAGGGCTGGTCGCTGAAGAAGCTGCATCGCACGATTCTACTTTCCGGCACCTGGCAGCAGGCGAGTAATGATCGCCTCGAATGCCGCGCAATCGATCCGGAGAACAGTCTGCTGTGGC
The DNA here is from genome assembly GCA_014238335.1 of Fuerstiella sp. Classification (GTDB taxonomy): domain Bacteria; phylum Planctomycetota; class Planctomycetia; order Planctomycetales; family Planctomycetaceae; genus Fuerstiella. The sequence goes on along the minus strand of JABABI010000015.1, from coordinate 80,878 downwards.
GTGCGAACCGGCGACGGCTGGACTTCGAAACTCTGCGCGACACCCTGCTGTCGGTCTCAGGAAGTCTGCAACCGGAGATGGGAGGACCACCAAAATCCCTGACAGATGCCGATAATTTCAGACGTACAATCTACGGCCATATCAACCGCAGCAGCCTGCCAACGATGCTGCCGCTCTTTGACTTCCCGAGTCCCGATATTCATAGTCCCGACCGCCCCAGGACAACAGCAGCGCAGCAGGCACTCTACCTTTTGAATAATCCGTTTGTGATGAAACAGGCCAACCTGCTTGCAAACCAAGCCACGGCGAATGGAAATGGCACAGCAGCCACGACAAAAGAGTTGTATTGGCGCGCACTGGGACGACCTCCGTCGGACACCGAGGTGCAGCAGTGTCAGCATTACTTCAATGCGGGCGGACGCGAGAATGAGCTAGCACAGGCGTTAATCGTATCCAACGAATTTCTGTTTATTGATTAGAGCAGTTTACGAAAACACGTGTCTCGTTCGGGCTCGTGGGAAACACACATAGCAGGCCAGAAAACGTTTTTCGCGGCCACGAATCAGCGTAATACGCTTTAGTGCTTTTCAACGCTGATAATCAGAGTGCCCCCAGAAAACCCAGCCATGAACCATTTCCCCTGTAACCGCCGAGAGATGCTGACCCGTTGCGGCATGGGAATGGGCGCCGTCGGCCTGGCTCCGATGATGGCCGAGGCACAATCAGGGAGTAGCACTGCTCCGTTGTACCCACGACAGCCTCATCATCCGGCGAATGCAAAAGCCGTCATTCACATTTTTCTGAATGGCGGGCCGTCCCACGTCGACACGTTTGATCCCAAGCCGCTGCTGAAACGCTACGAAGGCAGAACTCTTCCCATTGCCAACCTGCCGACCGAACGAGCAACCGGCAATGCGTTTCCTTCACCCTTTCGCTTTCGACGATACGGCGAGAGCGGTATCGAAGTGAGCGACCTGTTCCGCCGAACCGCCGAATGTATCGATGACATCTGCGTCGTTCGGTCGATGCACGCCGACGTGCCAAATCACGAACCATCGTTCCTGCTGTGGAATTGTGGTGATGCAAGGTTGCCGCGGCCCAGTATGGGATCATGGGTCACTTACGGCCTTGGCAGCGAGAACCAGAACCTTCCCGGATTCGTGGCCCTCTGTCCAAACGGCCTGCCCACTCAGGGAGTTGAAAACTGGCGCTCTGCCTTCCTGCCGGGAGTTTTTCAGGGAGCACATGTCGATACGCAGTTTCAGGACGTCGACAAGCTGATTGAGAATATTCGCAACGCGACAATCCCGGCAGAACGGCAGCGCAGACAACTGGATTTTCTGCTGCGGGCGAACCAACTTCATAAAGAATCCCGCGGCTTTGCACCGGACCTTGAGGCTCGCATCCAGTCCTTCGAACTCGCGTACCGCATGCAGACGGAAGCGGCCGATGCTTTTGACGTCAGCAAAGAGACGAAACAGACTCAGCAGATGTATGGCGAGTCGGTGCAGGCCAGAACGATTCTGACAGCTCGACGCCTGGTCGAACGCGGCGTTCGCTTTGTGCAGGTGTGGTACAGCGGCGGTCAGCCATGGGACAATCACGACGACATCGGCATTCACGGTCAGCTATCGGCTAATATTGATCAGCCCATTGCAGCCCTGCTCAAAGATCTAAAACAGCGAGGACTGCTGAATCAGACACTGGTGCTGTGCGGTGGAGAATTTGGCCGCACGCCGACCGTCGAATTGCCTCGACCATTACTGAATTCCGGCAAACAACTGGGGCGAGACCATAATCATCATGGCTTTAGTGTGTGGCTGGCGGGCGGCGGAATCAAAGGGGGACATGTCCACGGCGCGACAGACGAAACTGGCTGGAAGGCCGTGGAAAGTCCTGTCCATGTGCACGACATTCACGCCACAATGCTGCACCTGCTGGGCTTTGACCACGAAACATTCACCTACCGCTACGCGGGCCGCGACTTCCGGCTGACGGACGTGCATGGAACAGTGGTGGAGGAACTGCTGGCGTAAGTCAGGCCACCAGCCTGATGCACGACATTGGGGACCGGGAATCGTGTCGCGCCTACTCGGATTTCACAATAACAACCCAGTTCAGACAGGTATTGCAGCCAGGTTTCTGCGGTCCCAGCGTGAGCGTCAGACGACCGTCTGTGACATCGACGGTCGTTGAAACTTCGATAAATTGTCCTGCCGCTGAAGATTCTTCGTCGACCAACTGAACACCTTCGACGTTCAATCGCTGGCCCGGTTGATCATAGCCTGCGTCGCCGAGACATGCTGTGACGGTCCAGCTTCCGTTCTCGATCTGCAGCTCCCAGACAGCCCTGGTACGAGTAAACACAAAGGTATCGCGAATGTTTTCAGGCAGTGTCTTCCGGCGTCGACTACTTGTGCTAAGATCGCGCTGCCACCCAAACTTTCGGGGGTCGTTGCAGACGCGGCCCGTGTCGTTGAAAAATTCATCTGTCAGCGGTGAATCCGTGGTGGTGAAATTAATTCGTATGGACCCAGTCGTCGTCGTTAATTCAGCATCCGGCAGACCGTCACGGTCCGGTGAGGGAGGCTCGATTTTCCATTCGACTGTCTGGCCTGCAGAAAATGGCAGCGGGTCTTCGAAATCAACAATCCCATCATTGTCGGCATCGCGATCACTGAGTCTTATCCACGGCCGCAGCGGCAGGTCACGCACCTCTGCCCACAGCGACCGACAGAAATCTGCTCGGGAGATCTGTTCGGCAGACAACACGAATGGACGTGACGCGTCAAACTGAGGTAACACGTTTTCCAGCAGACTCTGCCGCCACTCGTTCGTTGCCCGTTCATCCGGACGAAAATCCACATGTCGAATCTCCAGAGGAATAATTCGCAGCGACGCCAGACGGTTAATGGCCACGAACGCCGGGTGAGTCGTCGGCAGGTCGCGGTAAGGCCACATTAACAGCGGCTCGGCGTCCGCAAGTTCGCCACAAAGTGCGTGGCGAACTTCTTCCACCAATGCACGATTATACGGCAACGAACGAGCGGTAACGTCGTGTCGCAGTGCAACGACCGCAGTTGCCCCCGTCGCCTGACCAATGGCGATGCACTGATCATGCAAACGAATGGCGGCGCACACGATGCTGCTGTAGCCGATATTTTTCTGAGCCCCCAGCAGACCGTCCATCTCTTCCGGGATCAGACTGCGCATGGGAAACACACAGCGGTCGCTGACGTAGCGCGTATTACGGCCAGGCTTTTCGAAATCCACCCACGGGCCGGCGTTACCCCACGACTGCCCATCAGCCGAGTTCTTCAGATAGGCTCGCCCTGTCCGGTGAAAATCGTAGTGAAACTGCCAGCAGAAAATTCCGTCGGGATAGAGGACTCGGGCGAAGCGCTCACGGGCAAGGTCTTTTGTGAAACCGTCTGCATTGCGACCGTCCTGCTCTCGCATCATGTACATCGCCTTCAGCCGCAGTGATTCGCGGATGTATGGTTTGGGCGGCAGATGATCCGCCGTGCCAAATTCGTCGCTGAGTCGAAAATGTCGAAAGCTGTTGCTGGTGTCCGATGCCCGGTCATGGACAAAGTTCTGCAGATGGTACAGCAGACTCAGCGAATGGCATTTGGCATCGTTAAAGATGATCTGCCGCTGTGCCCGACTCATGCGAACGATATTCTTCTTTGATGCCCCCTGTTTGTCAGCCTCCAGTGCATCGATCACGTGTTGAGACAGGCGCTCGAGCGGGTAGTCCTGGCCCAGCATGTAGTTCAACAGTATGCTGGTGGGATAAACATTACTGGCCGTTCCGTCCACAATTCGACGTACCGTGTAGATACTAAGCTGTCGGGGTGACTGTTTTCCCGAATCCGGCCAGTGAGCAATACTGCCCAGCTTCACCGGACGATCCCATGGCAGCTCCTGCATAGCTGCAAGACTCAGTCGCGACGTCCTGACAAAGTTCCGATCGTCATAACGTTCAGGCCGCTCGATTGGCATGTCGCGTTCAGCTTCTTCGACAATCATGGCCCATGTAATGGGATTCATTTCGTTGGGCGGGTTGCTGCTGAGATCGACCGGGGCACTGGGTTCGTGATAACGTGACTGGGTGTCCGGACCGCACTCGTACCCTGCCCCAGCCACCTGAATTACTTCGCCCCAGTCAGATGCATCAATAGTCATCTTCGCCCGAACGTGCAGATCTGTGTGCTCGCCGTTCAGAGTGGCGAAATACACACCTGTGAGTCTGGGGCGCGTTGTTGACCGGTCAACGTCTGCAGCAACGGGGTATCGATTCGTAATCAGGCGGACCTGTCCGGAATCAAGATATGGCTGTAACATGCTGCGGAAGATGGATTCGGCTTCGGCTGGTCGGAACGTCGAAGGACCGTGATACGGCCTGCCGGGCATTGGCACACCGTACTTCTGCGTGTTGAACGCTTCGATGCGGCCCATCAGCTCTTTGAACAACCCGCTGCGATGAAACGAACGCTTCATCGGATGCCAGTCAACGCCCCAGCCGACCTTGCCAACACCCTTGTTCTCATCGACACATGCCAGCGCCTGTTCGGTGAACTGGCCACCCAGCCAATGGCCGTCGTGAACAATGGTGACGGATGGGACACCCAGCCGAGCCGCCTGGATGGCGGCCGCCCAGCCGGATTCCGTTCCACCAACAATCAGCAGTTCCGTCGACACTTCCTTAGCCGCCAGCGCCGCCCCACCGCAACAGGCGAGAAATGCCAACAGCAACCTCACTGAGATGCGTCGCTGAAGTCGCCGGTAGTCAGATTCCGAGACTTGATACTGCAGCGGTGTCGACATCTTTTTCAGGACGCCAACAAGCATCAGGAAGACTCGTTAGACGAAGAACCCTCCTCTTTCTCCGGAACCTCAGGATCAGCCTTTGGCGATTCGGCGTCTTTGTCCTCAGTTGCGGGAGCGTCTTTGTCCGCCGGCGCATCGTCTTTCGCCACTTCGGCGGGATCAACGGGACCGGGTTTGCTTTCCGCCTTCTTCTGCAACTGGAGCAGTTCCTTGATGGCGGCCCGCGCATCCTTTTCGGCGGCACGTAATTCGTCACGTACCTTTCGGGCTTCCGTCGTCGCTTCACGGGCTTCCTCCGTGGCAGTTCGAGCCAACTCGGTTGCCGCCTGAGCAGCTTTCGCAGCCTCTGCCTGCAGAGCGGCCACATTCTGCGCCGATTCATCTGCCTCGCGGGACCGCTTCGCCGCAGCTTCAGTCGCGTCGGGGCCCGCACCAGCAGCATCCGCGGCCTCAGGCGACTCAGAGCCTGGTTCCGGCTGCACGGTTTCCGGCTTCGCTGGGGGCAACGTTGCCTTTGCTGGCTCCGTTGTCCTGACAACCGGAGCGGTGGCACTGTCATCTTCGGGAGCGGACAGACCTAACTCCGTCAGCGGTGTCGTAAAAATCGACAGGGCAGGCAAGTCGCCGACATTAGTCATCTCACTCCCCTCATCTATCTGTAACCGGCGAAACAACATCATCACCTGTCGCTCCTTCCGCTCGTCACGTGAAAGGTCCTCGCCAATACCCAGACGGACCAGCTTTTCATGGGCCAGCTCCAGCGTTTCCAGAACATCCTCTGCAGCGATCTGCATATCCCCGCCCAGCTCTTTGTTCAATACTTCTTCCAGGGCCGCGACAACTTCGTCTGTCGCCTCACGTTCACTCGATAATTCATTCACAAGGCCCTGGAATTCGTTGTGATTCTCCTTCAGCACACGACGAAATTCATCCTCTGAAATGCTGACGTATTCTTCGATCGAAGCCTTAGCCTGTGCGACGGCGAACTCCTCCAGTTGTTCCCGAGCAAGCGGAACCGCCTCGATTGCCTGGTTACTCAATTGCTCGGCCCAGACGGGAGCCGACCCACTGACTTCATCCTGAATAGCCTCTCGCACGACGCTGACGTTGTCATCAACCAGAGCGGCGCCAAGGCTGACAATTTCCTGTGGCTGAATGATTTTTGAGAACTCGCGGTATCCGTATGCAAAGTAAAAGGACAGCAACGCCAACACGACGACGGTCACGAATGTCGACATGCGTGCCTCGCGTTTCAGACGCCGCTCCAGTGTATTCAGTTCTTTTTCAACGGAGGCCAGTCGGCTGGCCTCCGTTTTAACTGCACCTGCTGTTTCTGTTGTTGTCATCTTTATTGTCTCCGGTGAATGTCGGAATGTTTGAAAGTGCGTGACGCAGAGTGACCGATCACAGCAGCGATGGATCGAATTCTTCTTTCTCTGCAATGCGCTGGCTCAGCATCTCCATCAGTGCTCCGATAAGTTGCTCAGACAGACTCTCCATTCCTTCACCCGGAGGATCTGCCGGTGGGAATGCGTCCCACGTCACCATTATTCTCTCCACTCGACTCTGAATGCTGTCGACGTAGTATTTCTGCACAAGCTTCGACACACCGAATTCAAGATTGTCCTGAATCCGTGCCTGGACTGCAGGGTCCGCCGCATCAGGAAATTCTTCCACAATCACTCCCTCAAACGAAACCAGAATCTCGCCGTACCTCTCCTTTACCAGCCCCTCAAGCTTCGGTCGAACGTTCTCCACCAGGATGTCACGGTGTTCGTCCAGCGCCGCCGTGTAACGAGGCTTGTCTTCCTCAAATCGGCTGCGCAGAGCTTCCATCAGAACTGGCGACGTCGTGTCCACCAGAATCTGAACTTCGTTCGTGTAGATGTCTGTGTGATCGTCCAGATGCGTCTGCGCCAATGTGGCCAGTTCGTTCTGAAACGACTCAGACTGTATTCGAGCCACCAGCTGATAGAACATCAGGCCAACGGCCAGAATAAACACCAGAAAAAACAACATGATGATGCGACGAGACTTCCGCGAGGCATTGATCGCGGATTGCACCTCACGCACTTCCGTTTCGATCGCTTTAATGCGATCTGCAAAACGACTTACTGTAGTTGCTTCGGACATTCTCATTCCCCCCACGTGTTGGGACCTCAAAACTGGCCACTTGTGCCGTAAGAAAACAAAACCAACTGTCCAGCCTACGAAATCAGTAGCGGATTGCCAGTCTGATGAAAAAATAGGAGACATAGGAAGCATGTACTGCAGAAGTGGAGCGTTAGCATTCAGCGGGAATATTCTGCAGCTTTTTCCGCTCAACATCCCCCCTCTGAAGCTGGATCTGGAGCATCTTCAACAGGTAAACGTATCCCTTCATTTGTAATGAGGCCAGGAGCATCCACACCGCGGACTTACCTACCGTGTGACACCTCACTCGCAAGGGCAACATGCCAGGATCAAGCGATAATTTCAAAACCCAGTAATGTTCGTAACACCGGTTAAGAACATGTCCAGCTTCTGAAACCGAGCCACCGATCACTGGCACATGGTGGCCATGGCTCGGTGGCTGCCCGCCCCCGGTCGAATGACTGGAAAGCAGGGTCCTATTTTCCGTCTTTCAGTATTTCGACCGCCGCGTTTTTCCCGCAGGCTCCCATCACTCCTCCGCCGGGATGAGACGCGGCGCCACAGATGTATAGGCCCTTCACCGGCGTCCGATGGTCGCTCCAGCCAGGAACCGGTCTCATCGGTCCCAACTGGTTCAGGCCGATGCATCCCTGCATGATGTTGCCACCAGTCAGAGAAAAAGTTTTCTCAAGGTCAACCGGCGTGACAATCTGACGGTACAGAATCGAAGCAGGAACGTTGGGAGCATACCGCGCGATTTCGGCGGTGCAGCGGTCCGCAAACTCATCCTTGATATCGTCCCACGTACCTTCGGCCAGCTTATAGGGCGCGTATTGAACGAACAGCGAAAGAATATGATGACCTTCGGGAGCCAGCGTTCGATCGACGGAAGTCGGAATCGTCATTTCAACGATCGGTCGTTTGGACGGATGTCCATACTTAGCGTCGTCATAGGCTCGTTCGATGTAATCGGGGGTGGCACCGATGTGGATCGTGCCTCGATGCTGCGGACCGACATCCCTGTTTCCAGGCAGACAGGTGAAGTCCGGCAACTCACTCACCGCCAGGTTGATCTTGAGCGTAGCGCTGGAGTAGTCGATGCGTTTCACGGCCTTTTGAAAAGCGTCAGGAACGTGAACCGGGTCCATCATCTTCCCAAACGTGTGATTCATGTCGACACTGGAGGCAACCCTGCGTGCTTTGATCACTTCTCCATCTTCAAGCCGAACTCCTGTGATCTGACCACCAGCCACAAGGATTTCTTCGATCGACGCGTTGACACGAATCTCCACGCCCTTTTCCTTAGCTGAGGAAGCGATCGCATCGGCCAGCGCACCCATTCCCCCTTCGACATACGCCCACACGCCGCGTGCGCCGCCGGCGGAACCCATCACATGGTGCAACAACACATACGAACTTCCCGGAGCAGAATACGGCCCGAAGCTGCCGATAATCGCGTCGGTGGCGATCGTGCCTTTTAGCTCGTCCGATTCGAACCAACGGTCAAGGATTGTCTTCGCGTTGCCGGTCATCAACTCCAGCGCTTCGGGCAAGTCCTCACCCAGATTCTTCATCGCTTTTCGCAATTGCCAGGCAATCTTCAAATCGCTCAGGCGTTTGCCGAGCGAGAGCTTTCTCCAGGAGGATGGCAGCGGAAAGAGGTCCGGAGCCCTCATATTGAGAATTGGCTCGAGTTGTTCGGCAACACGTTCCAGAAAAGCCTCGTACTCGCCGTAGGCTTTGGCATCCTTCTCAGAGAATTTTCTAATCTCTTCGTAGTTGGCCTTCTGGTCCGGTCCCAGGAAGAGGTACCGCCCATCTTCAAACGGCGTGAATGCCGAAGGATTTCTCGGCAAAGTCTTAAAGCCGTGTCTCTTCAGCTCCAGTTCCTCGACAATCTCCGGCAGCAATAGACTGACGACGTAGGAGCAGGTCGAGGCTTTGTATCCGGGACCGATTTCCTCGGTCACAGTGCAGCCACCGACCAGGTGCCGCTTTTCGAGAACCAGGACCTTCCGGCCTTTTTTCGCCAGATAGTTCGCGCAAATGAGGCCGTTGTGTCCGGCACCAATGATGATGCAATCGTACATGAGTAGCACCTGACTTTGTTCGTAGGCTGGTTCTGTTCGGGACAGAAACTAACCCAAATTGACCGCGCAAGCCATCTGCAAGCCGTCGCAGATCACTATGTCGAGGGCGCCCGACAGGCGAGCCGAAGGACCATACACGCAATTCCGGACAGGGAATCTACAGAGGGACGTTGTGTACGTACAGCGAGCCAGGCAGTAATCGGAAGGAACGGCATGCCGAATGTTAAGGCAAATGACGGTGGCTTACGTTGGCGCCACCGCAGTTGCCGCGACGTTCAAAATCGGCGGCCCAGGATGCCTTACCAAACGCAGCCACGGTCCCTGGAACGCTTAACGGCAGTCACGTAACTGCAGCTGTTCATCATGACGAAATGACTCAGGCGATGATGCCATGAACCGGATCATGCGCTTCGACCCCGGTCAAACGCATGTCCAACCCCTGAAATCGATACGTCAATCGCCGGTGGTCCATGCCCAGCTGATGCAGAATGGTGGCCTGCAGGTCGTGGACGTGCACGCCGTCCTCGGCCACGTTGTAGCTGAAGTCGTCGGTCGCTCCCCAGGTAATACCGGATTTGATTCCGCCGCCGGCAAGCAGAACGGTGAAACAACGAGGATGGTGATCACGACCGGCTTCGGGACTGGAAAAATTGCCCTGCCCAACAACGCCTCGACCAAACTCACCCCCCCAGACGACCAGGGTATCTTCAAGCAACCCACGCTGCTTGAGATCCTGGATCAGTCCGGCCGTGGGCTGATCGGTGTCGCGACAGCGGTCCGGGCACCACGCCGTCATCTTCTTGTGGTGGTCCCAGTCGGGGTGAAACAGCTGAATAAAACGCACACCTCGTTCCACCAGCCGTCGTGCCAGAATGCAATTCGCCGCATAGGAACCCGGACGACGTGATTCCGGACCATACAGCCTGAACGTTGATTCGGTCTCTTCGGACAGATCCATCAACTCCGGCACCGAAGTCTGCATGCGGTACGACATTTCGTACTGGCGAATGCGAGTATCAATTTCCGGATCACCGGTTGTCTGTTGCCGAATTCTGTTAAGCGAACCCAGACTGTCCAGCATGGTCCGCCGAGTCCTTCGTGAAACACCATGTGGGTCACTCAGGTACAATACGGGTTCGCTGCCGGACCGAAACTTAACACCCTGGTATCGTGACGGCAGAAATCCGGATCCCCAGTAATACTCATACAGCGGCTGATCGCTCGGTCGCTGCATTTTTGACACCAGCACAATGTAGTCCGGCAGGTTTCGATTTTCGGAACCGAGTCCATAACTGGCCCATGCTCCCACAGACGGACGACCGGGAATCTGATTTCCCGTCAGCATGAACGTCATGGCCGGAGCATGGTTGATGTATTCCGTATACATCGACTTCACAAAACACAGCTCGTCAGCGACAGACCCGATATGCGGCAGCCACTCACCAACCGCGGCACCACTCTGTCCGTGACGATGAAACCTCGCGCGGGGCCCCATGACGATTTGTTTCTGGCTTGCCGTCATCGAAGTCAGACGCTGTCCATTGCGAATCGAATCCGGCAGCACGGTTCCTTCCAGCTTTGCCAGGCCGGGTTTCCAGTCGAACAGTTCAATCTGCGTTGGCCCACCTGACTGAGTAAGATAAATGACTCGTTTTGCTTTGGCCGGAAAGTGTGTCCCAATCAGGCTGTCACGGTCTGCGGACACCCCACTTTCGGTATTTAGTGCATTCAGTGCAATGGCGCCCAGGCCGATGCCAGTGCCACGTCCGAGGAAATGACGTCGCGTCGACCGCATTATGTCGAGTGGTTGATTCATCAAACAAGTAACTATCTGAAACGCTGAGTTGTGGAATGGGCGGCGTTCAATTCAGAACGAACGAAGACACCAGGGTCAAACAGATTATTCGTGGGTGATCGCCTCATCGAGGTTGAGTATTGTGGTGGCAAGTATCGTGTAGGCGGCTGCAAGTGATGAATCCTGTGTTTCAACAACCGACTGCCCGACGGAAATCACTGCAGCGGCACCGGGACCGTCGCCTTTATACTCGTCCAGATGTACGCCTACCTGGCGGGTCAACACGGCAAGCTCTTTCTCAGCCGGTCGTCGTAGCAGCACTCGCTCGAAAATGTCACGGATGCGATCACGAGGCATCTCGTGACGGCTGACGGCAGAGTCAGCGAGCATCTTAGCGGCTTCGGCAAAGGTCTCATCGTTCATCAGTGTCAGGGCCTGCAAAGGAGTATTGGTTCGCACAGCGCGGACCTCACAGACGCGCCGCTTGGATGCGTCGAACATCCCGGTCGGCCCGACGGAACGTCTCCAGAAGGTGTAGATACTGCGACGATAAAGATCTGAACCGACACTGGCTTCATACCGAAACCGTCCCATCGTCGCATCCAGCCATGCTCCTGGTGGCTGGAACGGATACACGGGTGGACCGCCGACGCGTTCTGACAGCAATCCGCTGGATGCGAGCGCGGCGTCGCGGATCATCCAGCTCGGCAGACGAAACCGGGTTGCTCGCGCAAGTCGCCGATTGTCCGGATCTTCCAACAGCTGTCTGGGCGTAGCATTCGAACTCTGCCGATAAGTCGCACTGGTCACAATAAGTCGCTGGATGTGTTTGACATCCCAGCCGGATTCCATGAATTCGGCCGCCACCCAGTCCAGCAGTTTCGGGTGCGTGGGCGGTTCTCCCTGTGTTCCGAAGTCACCGGGCGTGCGCACCAGACCGTAACCGAAGTACATCTGCCAGTAACGATTCACGGCGACTCGGGCTGTCAGAGGATTGTCCTGACTGACGAGCCACTGCGCCAATGTCAGTCGATTCGAGGGCGCGGGCCCCTCAGAAGAGATCGCAATCGGCGTCGCAGGAACAACACTGTCGCCTTTGTTGTTCCAGACACCGCGAACGAGGAGTTGCATGTCGCGAGGCTTGTTTCGTTCCTTCAGCACAGTGACGTTTTGCGGTTTTGCTGCGGTCACGTACACACCCTTGCGACGCTTCCCTTTGTCCACCGCGTCCTGAGCGTCGCGCATGCGCGTTCGGTCAGCCAGAAACTGGACCTCCAGCCGTTTGCGAAGATCGGCGGACACGCTGGCAGCACCGGAAGCCAGGTTCTCCAGTGGCGTCGTGCCCAGCGTCTTCGCGGCAGGCCCCGCCTCATCGGTGAACTCAAGCGTGAACCGCTGCAGGTTTGAATAGCCTCGCAACGACCTCTGCCGAAGTTCGACGACCAGACTCTCGCCGTCCGTCAGCACAATCGGTTCTCTGAACACAAACGCGGCGACCTTCTTTTCGTCGGCCCGGCTGCCCGTCGTCATCCAGCCGCTGCGAGGATCGTCGTCCAGCACTGTGTTAACAGGTCCATAAACTCGACCGCTTTTCGCGGCTTCGTACGTCGCGACTGTGTCGCTGATTGCAACATCACGTTCCTGAGTTCCATCGGCCGAACGCCTGCGGACTTTCAGGTTTGTCAGAATGATGTGTCCGTCACGAAAACGTGACAGGTTTCCCCCGGCATCGGGTGACGGAAGTACAGTCAGTCGCATGCCTGTCACGCGCGGCAGCTGTGGCGCAATGGTCATCAGATAATCGTCGTGTCGCGGATCCTGCCCCGATACGCCGAAGACAAAATTACTCTGCTGCAGCGACGTTCCGCCCGTTGTATCACTGCGCGTCGCAGAAAAAGCCTTCCATGAAGAATAGTTCCCCGCTGCCGCAGCGATTCGTTCCTGTTGTTGTGCCAGCCATTCGTCAAAGTGCCGCAACTCTTCTTCGCGGACTTTCTGCAGACGGGATTCGACCTGATTCAACCAGGCCATACTGTCTTCGAGTCCATCCGCGACATACGGCGAGGTGTATTTCAGGAATGGGGCGGCGCCGCCGCCAGCCTTCCCCGATTCGTCGATGCTGTTGAAGAACGCATTCAGCTGGTAATACTCAGTCTGCGAAACCGGATCGTATTTATGGCTGTGGCATTGAGCACACCCCAGGGTTAAACCAAGCCAGACAGTGCCCACCGTGTTGACTCGGTCAATCACGTATTCTGTTCGCGATTCTTCCGGGTCACGACCGCCTTCACCGTTGTGCATGTGATTACGGTGAAAACAGGTCGCCAGGATCTGTTCCTGTGTGGCGTCCTGCACAAGATCACCAGCAAACTGTTCGATCGTAAACTGATCAAACGGCATGTTGCTGTTGTAAGCATCGATGACCCAGTCGCGCCACGGCCAGTTCTGCCGGGTCGCATCGGCCTGATAGCCGTCTGAATCGGCGTACCGAGCTAAGTCCAGCCACCCCATCGCCATCCGCTCACCGTAGTGCTTCGACTGCAGCAACTCGTCAACCAATTCTTCGTATGCCGCGGGCGACGTATCATTCACGAAACGGCGTACGCGTTCCGGAGTTGGCGGCAGGCCGGTCAGGTCGAATGACACACGTCGCGCCAAAGCCTCTCGACTGGCCTCCGCCGACGGCGTCAACTGATGACGTTGCAGCTGCTCCATTACGAAATTGTCGACGGCATTCTTTGGCCATGAGCGGTCGGTCACTGCAGGAAGCGGCGTCTTCACTGGTCGTTCAAACGACCAGTGATTCCTCCATGCCGCACCGCCGTCAACCCAGCGTTTAAGTAATTCGATCTGATCAGGCGTAACTTCTTTCCCGGAATCTCGCGGCGGCATCACTTCGTCAGAATCCGTTGAAACCAGACGGCGGATCAATTCACTTTCTGATGACTTGCCAGCAACGACCACACTTTCGTTCGCACCTGACTCCTGATCCAGTCGCAGATCGGCTTTGCGAGTTCCGGGATCAGGACCATGACAATGAAAGCATTTGTCCGCCAGAATCGGTCGGATATCGCGATTGAAGTCGACCGCCCGTTCATCAATGGCAACAGCGCTGCCGGTGACCGGCAAGCCGATCAAAATACAGATCGTCAGCGGGACAGCTGGACCGTGGCGCAGAAATGAGTCGTACGAAGGCAAGGCGGGAGATTCCAGTAGGAAGGAACGATCTGTGAATCCTATCCTCACTGGCTTGCTGAGTGTAGCGAACGACCTCGCCGACGAACGCTGAATCTGTGACACTGCAGCAACAGGACTTGCGATGTCTTTGACGAATGGGTGGCGACATCACTGGAAAACGGTCAGCGCAACCATGCAGTTCGCCTCAAAACATCAGCGAAACATCTCATTAGGTTGGTAGTTTGCAGGTGTCCTGAAACCCGAGATTTCAGATGCCTGGAAGACGCCATTCACAGGACCACAGATTTTCACTCAGTAGACGTCTCAGCACATAAACCGGCGACGATCCATGAAACCCACGAAACCTCACATCATCGTTGCCCCGCTCCGGAAGCTGGCAAAGGATTTGGAACAGACATTCTTCCGGATCGAGCAGGCCAACAGTTGGCAGGCCGCCATTGTCAACGGCGCCATTGCCGGAGCCGCCGTCGCCCTGGTGGCATGGTTAATGACGACTCTGGAGGAAGGCGATCTGTTGCTGTTTGCGTGTCTGGGATCGTCTGCGGCAAGTGTGGTCTTTGCTCCGCTGGCAAAGACCAACAGCCTGAGATCGATCGTCGCAGCCTACATGATCACGTCCGTCGTCTGTGTCATGCTGTCCCCGGTTCACGAAAACGCATGGCTGCCATTACCCGCGGAGTGTTTTCTGGCGGTGGCAATTCCAATCAGCGTGATGCGACTGACCGACGCGATGCACCCCGCCGCCATCGGTAGTGCCCTGGCTTTCATTATTTACGACCGACCACCTCAGTTACTGGTCATGTTGCTGCTGGCGATTGTGGGCCTGCTGACCGTCGTCAAAATCCTGGCTTACGCGTACCTCGAAGACCTCACTTTCAAAACATTCGGTCGCGAATTTCGACGCAGCTATTACGGGCGGGAAATGCTGGTCACGATCGTTCAGACAGAATCAGAACATGAAAACGTCACCGAATCCGGATCGACTGCAGACAGCGACAGTGCTCCGTAAGGTCAACAAAATGTCGGCTGGTCAGGACTACGAGGACGGTCGATCCGGGTCGCCGGACAGCGGAAGACGCACCGTTTGTTTGGACCACGCCGCCTGATAGATCGCAAGAATAATCTCGACGCTCTTGCGACCATCGACGCCGTCCACTCGAGGAGTTCCATTCTGCTGGATGGCGTTGACGAAGTCCTGCAGCTGGTCTCGGTGCCCCACGTGTGAAATCGCCTTCGGATCGGCGGCACCACCCGTATTGGACGAACCGGTTTTGAATTGTTCGCGAATCTTCGTGTCGTCCGCGGTCTCCTCTTCGAACTCCCAGCGCACCACGTCATCCTGCTCAACGATGGCGGTGCCTTTGGTGCCGTGAATCTCGGTTTTCTTCAACAGGCCGGGCCAGGCAGCCGTCGTCGCTTCAACGACGCCGATCGCTCCGTTTGCGAAGCGCAACGTAGCCACACCAACGTCTTCCACTTCAATTCGTTCGTGGGCCAGCGTGTCCGTCATGCCATTGACTTCGACCACATCGCCCATCAGCCAGTACAGCAGATCCACCTGGTGAATCGCCTGATTCATGTAGGCTCCGCCACCGTCCATACCCCATGTCCCGCGCCATCCGCCGCTGTCGTAATAGTCCTGAGTTCGCCACCACTTAACGTAGGTGTCGCCCAGCGTCAGTCTGCCGAAACGACCCTCTTCAACGGCCTTCTTCAGCTCCATGTTCACGGAACTGAAACGTGATGGAAAGATAGCGCAAAGTCGAACAGTATTTTCTTTGCAGGCGTTAATAATAGCGTCGCAACGAGCCAGAGTGATCTCCAGCGGTTTTTCAACAACCACGTGTTTGCCTGCGTTGGCAGCGGAAACGGCGAGGTCCCGGTGGGCACCGCTGGGCGTACAGACATTGACGATGTGCACGTCTGCGTCAGCCAGCATATCGTCGATATTTGTATAGGCCCTGCAGCCATATTCATCAGCAAAGCTGGTTGCTCGCTCTTCGATCGTATCGCAGCACGCGACAACGCTGGCACCCGCAATTTCGGCAATGGCCTTCGCGTGAAAGTGCGAAATCATGCCAGTGCCGACAATTCCAAATCCTGTTGACATTGGGTTTCCTTTCGGGAACACGAAGTTCGTGGACATCAGCTGTTGTACGGATGTGTGCACTGGCAGTGCCACACACTCCCTCACTCACAAGTAAGAAGAAGTGGCAAAGTACTCACTGCCTATGTCAATGTGACGCGGCAGAATTTTTTTTTGCCCGCCCACACGAGCATACCGTTTTCGACGTTGATTTTCTGGTTCGCGTCACCGATGACTTCTTTTTCTTCACCAAGTTTTGCACCGCCCTGAGCGATCAGTCGTCGCGCTTCGCCATTTGACGACTGCAGCCCGAGCTTCACCAGCAACAGGTAGGCGGGCAGCCCACCGTCATCCAGTTCACCGGAGGCAAGTTCGACTTCCGGAATATCTGCTGGAAGACCGCCGCCGCCAATCTCTCTTTGCCAGCGCTTCGCCGCGTCATCGCCCTGAGCAGCATCGTGGTATTCCCCGATGACGGTTCTGGCAAGTTTCACCTTGGCTTCCTTCGGATGCCCCGTCAGCAGTTGATTCACTTCATCCAACGGCAGTTCTGTCAGCAGTTCGAAGTACATCTGCATCACGCTGTCGGGCAGCTGCATGAACTTCTTCATCATCTCGTACGGCGCATCGCTAATGCCAATGTAGTTGCCCAGACTTTTTCCCATGCGTTTGACGCCATCCAGGCCGACAAGAATCGGCGACATCATACCGATTTGCTGACTGATGCCCTGCTGCGCCTGCAGGTCACGGGCAAGCATGAAGCTGTACAACTGCTCGGTGCCGCCAAGTTCAATGTCAGATTTAATCTCAACACTGTCCCACGCCTGCATGACCGGATATAGGCATTCGTGCAGAAAGATGGGGTTCTCTTCCCGATAACGTTTGGCAAATTCATCGCGTGTCAACAGCTGGGCGACAGTGACTCGCCCGCAGAGATTCAACACGTCGGCAAACGACATTTTGCCGAACCAGTCACCGTTGTGATGGACCTCTGCCCTGTCCATGTCGACAACCTTGCCAACCTGAGTGAGATATTCGCGGGCGTTCACTTCCACCTGGTCTTCAGTCAGTCGTTTGCTGCGTGCTTCATCACGACCACTGGGGTCACCGACCATCGCCGTGTAGTTGCCGATAATGATAACCGCCTGGTGGCCAATTTCCTGAAACTGGCGAATTTTACGCAGCGGTACGGTGTGCCCAAGGTGTACGTCAATGCCGGTTGGGTCGATACCGTACTTGACTCGCAGCGGTGTTCCCGTGTCGTGACTGTGCTGCAGCTTTTTCGCAAGCTCTTCTTCGGGAACAATCTTCTCAACACCACGACAAATGATACTGAGTTGTTCCTGGACGGAAGGAAATGAAATGGTCAACGGTTGCGCTCGAACAGTCTGAAGAAAACGGCAATCGGAAATGCGGAACGGCACACAGGTTAACAGGCGGACGACCTCTGTTCCACTGCTCGGCGTACCCGGGATGCAGTCACGGATTGTGGTATCGGACTGGTGGGTGGCCGAAGGCTGGACTGACCCCGCGAAGGAAGCCCCGAGGTTTCACTCGTTCGTCGCTCCAAATCCCTCACCGCCCCGGTTTCACAACATTCCGTGACTGCACCGCATGCCCGGCTAAATCATGGACGCAGCTGCGATCACCATGTTGAATCCGTTAAACAACAGGTGCACCAGCATCACCGTTCGATAGCTGCGACGACGCAGGTAGACATAGCCGATCGCGAATGCCAGCGGCAGCAACGCGATGCTGTCGGGAAAACCGTGTGCAAACCCAAACAACAGTGAAGACACGATCCAGCCGGGAACCAGCCATCCCTGTTGCATCATGCCACCAAGAATTGTGACGCGGTACAACAGTTCCTCCACCAGCGGAGCCACAACGACGGCTATGAGCGCGATCAGCGACATCGTTCCCCAGTCAACACCTTCGTTAATCATCTCAAGAAACGGGTGCGAAGGGGCCATAGGCAGAAGCGACATCATCAGAATCCGCACAGCGGCTGTTGGCAGATAAGCGACAAGAAACGTTTCAAATGCAAATCGAAGCTCGCGGCCAAAGTCCCAACGTTCGTGTGCCACCGGAAGTTTTGCATCCAACTGGCCATCGAGTGTCGCTGACCCGTGATCGGCTAATTCCGCGGACGTGCTAATCGGCTGAGGAGGAGCGAATGAGTTTTCAGGGCTGTCGGAAGGATTCGACATCAGCGGGTCAGGTGGCGCATCCGGTTCGCCGAACTGAGACAACGATTGAATCGTCACGGCTTCCTGCTCGACTGAATACGTCAGATCGTGCGGCGACTTCTGTACTCGTGACCTTCCCTGCTGAGCCATGCTGACAGCGGTCACAAAAACCGCAAACATGGTCAGATTCATCATCAGAGTCCCAACCAGCAACTCTCGAAGGCGGACCACATTCTTCAATGCCGGCGCCGCATCGTCACCTGCTTCTGTGTCTGGAACTTTTTGTCCATCAGCGGAATCTGAACTGCTGGTTTCCCGGTCCGGATTTTGATTGACGGACTCTGTCAACAAGCCTTCATCCGGCGTCACCTCTGATACGGGTGTGCCGACGACCATCGCTGCCATCGTCATCGTCATGGCCAGACCACAGAACATCAGCGGCACCGGCACGCGCAACGGCTTTCGTGCTGCTGCCGGCAGCGCCGGATTGCCCTGCCCAATTCGATTGCCCCACACGCCCATCATCGCGAGGCTTCCAATCAAAGCCGACAGCACCAGCAGACCCGAAATCACTCCGCCTGCTGTGATCTCGATGTCCTGCTGGAGATTTCCATTTACCTGAGCAATTAACAAGACAGCGGACGGCATAGCGTGCAAATTCGGATCTGAAGGTCACTGAAAGGAAAGAGCCCTGATTTCTACGAAAGACAGCGGAATTGGTCGAAGCATCGCCGACAAAACGTCAAATTCGAGCCCATGGTTCCTGCAGACCAACAGTCCGGGTGAGACTGTGGAACACAACAACCAGACAGATGGCGCAAAATCACGACGACTTGAGACTAACTACGCGGCCGTGTTGTATCGCCAATCCTCAAGGATATCATCTGTCCACGGTGGAGATCGCGAATTGCTCAGAAAACTCAAAGCCGCCCGATACAGCGGAGCTCAGCATTGCTAACCGTTCTTGACGAAATCGTCGCGCACAAACAAACCGAGGTGGCCGCCGCGAAAGAACGGCTTCCCGCCGATCAGCTTGAAGCTCGGCTGCCGCATGCGCCGCCGGTACGGTGTTTTCTGCAGTCCTTGTCATCCGGCAATCGCCCCGGATTGATCGCGGAAGTGAAGAAAGCGTCGCCATCGGCCGGCATCATCCGCGAGGACTTTTCTCCCGTAAATATCGCTCAGTGCTACGAAGCAGCGGGTGCTCAGTGCCTGAGCGTGCTGACCGACGAAAAGTACTTTCAGGGTCACCTGAACTTTCTGAAGGAGATCCGCAAACACGTTCAGATTCCCGTGATGCGAAAGGAATTCATCATCGATCGCTATCAGATTCTGGAGGCGCGCGTCGCAGGCGCAGACTGTGTGTTGCTGGTTGCAGAATGCCTGGATGACGACCACCTGCAGGATCTGCACGATTATGCACAGAAACTGGGCATGAAAACACTGATCGAACTTTATGAACCGCAGAATCTTTCGCGAGTTCTGAAAACCGGCACGCGGTTAATTGGCATCAACAACCGAGACCTGCGAACCTTCGTCACAACACTGGAACACACCTTCGACCTGAAGAAAAACGTTCCCGATGATATCGTCCTGGTCAGCGAAAGTGGCATTCGTAATCATGACGACATCGTGCGGCTTCGCGCAGCGGGCGTCGGCGGAGTCCTGGTGGGCGAGTCACTCATGCGTCAGCCGGATATCGTTGCCGCTGTGAAGTTGCTGATGTCCGGTCCGGCAGCGTAATACGAGTTCGTTCCCTGAACCGTTCGTTTCCGCGGAACAGGATTCCATCCTGGACTGCATGACATTCGGTGATCGACAGAGTCGACACTTACACCTCATTTTGAAGGAGTCAAATACATGACCGAAACAGCAACCACAAATGCCGTTGAAGCGCCCGTTGAACAGGTTCTCGTAATTCCCACTGCCGTCTTCCACGAGATCGGCCACTTTCAGGGCTTCTGCGACGACATGGATCGATACCTCGAAATCATTCTGGACCCCATTCACGCGAGCTACAGACCTCGCAATGAGATGGAAGAGGACCCTTCCTTCAAACAGCTGATCCCTTACTGCATCTTTCGCAGCGGCAACAGCGTGTTCAACTACCGCCGCGGGAACGACCAGGGAGAAGCTCGACTGCATGCCAAACGGTCGGTCGGCGTTGGCGGTCACGTCTCAACACTGGATTTGAACGGGGTAGGTTCACCCTATGCTGAAGGTATGAAACGTGAGATCGAAGAAGAAATTCATCTGGACGCTCAGTGGACAGAGCGATGTGTGGGGCTGATCAACGACGACGAAACGGAAGTGGGAAAAGTCCATTTGGGAATTGTTCACATTTTCGAACTGGACTCCCCCAAAGTTGCGCCACGTGAAAAGTCGATGATAAACGCAGAGTTCGCGCGACCGGATGACCTGCTGCGCGAACTGGGTGAGTTTGAGACCTGGTCCCAGATCTGCCTTAAGGCACTTTTCGACCAATAGTGCCAGTGATTATCAGCAGAATTTGCAGAACGTAACGACTTAGCATCACGATTCGCAGGAAGACGACGTTACAGAGTAACGCGGGCCATTTGCTCGTTCTGTGACGGCACTGCAACGTGATGAGCTCATCTGTAAGATCAACGCGATGGAGTGCATACGATGAAATTAACGACTGCCGTTCTCCTGCCGATTTTGCTGCTTGTCAACTGTGTGACAGGACAGGACGACACAATCCAGGACCCAACACGTACACTTCCGCCAGGGGCTCTGACTGAAGAGTCACTTGGGCAGGTGCTGATCGACATTGGCCTGAAGCCAATCCGAACCGAGAAGCGATATGACTTCGCCTTCAAGACGAAGGTTCAAGGTGAAGAATGGAAATTCAGCATGTCGACAGTACTGAGCCGTAACGGCGAAACGCTGTGGGTAATGGCGTGGCTGGATCAGATTCCCGAGACCGCAAATGAAGTCTCCCGCACGGCGCTGCTGCGGCTACTGGCTGCAAACGACCGTCTCGGCAACGGCAAATTTTTTGCCTACATTCCGAACAATAAACGTTTCGTTCTGCAGCGCATCATTCGGAATGAACAGATGAGCAATAAACGACTGATTGAATGTCTGCAGGATCTGGCGGTCAGTGTGGCAGATGAGTACCCAATCTGGTCAGTCGCAAACTGGACACCAAAATCGGATGTTCAGAAACCACAGGTCGCCGCCGGCACCCCTCAGGCCCTGAGTAATTCCACGGCAGGCAATCGCAGCCTGCAGACTCAGACATCTGAAGCCGCTTCGAAATTCGGCAATCGTCAGATTCAATGAACGGAGATGGGACACAAGGCGTTCCTATCTCGTTCGAGGAATTGGCGGCTTCTCGGCGCAAGTGGATTGAGGACGTACTTCGGCCCTGGTGCCGACAGGCAACGCTCAGCCAGCTGCGCCAGGCAGAAATTGAGTGGCTGGACATCGCCGGCCGTGTCGACGTCCAGGCGACTCTCTGGACATGGGTCTGGGAACGCTTCGCCGCCCTGACGCACCCGGAAATGGCGGGCGTCAATGAATCTCACGAGATTCAGATGCGTCTGCGAGACGGCACTATCGTCCAGGGATTCCCCGATTCACGGGAGAGTATTCGGGGAATGCTGGTGCTGGTTCCATGCAATGTTGAGCCCGGAGAATCCAGCGTTCTCGGTCCTTATTCCGTAGATGACGTCCTTGCGGTTCAGCACGTTTCGCCGGCATTCTGAATTGCCACGGTTAACGACAGCTGGCTGCACATCTGTCAGATTCCAACAATCCATCAGTAGCAGCGACGTGGCTGTTGTCGACAGCCACGTCGCTGCGAGATTCCCCGCAGGACAGGAATCTAGACGGGGCCCCCGTTTTGAGTCCGGAGATTCTACCCTCCTGATGCTTTCAGGGAAGGACGGCACATGTTTCTGCCAGCGCCAGCATTTCTCAGCTGGAAACTCTGTCGATACTTAATTCGCAGGTATTGATCGGATGCAACCAGCGGGCAGTCGCAGGATGATTACAGTTTGGAGTCGGCGTCCTCGGTGGATATACTGGAAATGGGTACGTTGCGAAGCATAACACGACCACGGCAGGCCGAACAGATGGAGGTGCGGTGTACTCCAGGTGCGAATTTACTCTTCCGATTTCTTCACTTCACCTGTCAGCCGTTCAGATACTGGATGCAAGCAGAGTTCACAATGAGCCACCGTCGCTGGACCTCGATGTACGCAGCCATTAGAGACGCCACCGCGTTGCTGTGTCTTGTTGTGGGCTGCAGTTCAGGGGGCGATGATGCTGCGATGGACGCTCCCGAGTCATTGTCGCAGCGGCCTTCAAGCGGTCCTGTCGTGGTTGAGGCTAGAGGTCGAGACTTCAAGTGGCAATTTCTGACTCCGGGTCCCGATGGTGACATTGCCTCAGGCGATGAAGAGCTGCTGGGAAATGAATTGGTTGTGCCACCGGCGACGGATGTCATCCTAATCCTCACAAGTGAAGACTATGTGTATACACTGAACGTTCCTGATGGCCGCATCGAAGTTGCGGTGCCGGACATGGTACATTCCATTCGGTTTACGAGTCCTGCCGGCGGCACACACGAATTTCGGACTGACCCGCTGTGTGGGCTGCGTTATTTCCATGATGACGTCCTTGGCACAATGAGAGTTGCCACCGTCGGGGAATCTTCTGAATCCGTCGCGAGTTTGCCAGTCTCACGCTGATTTGGCAGACTCTTTCTTAAATTCTCGGGTTTACGAGCACATCGAAATGTCCCTGCAACACACACGTTTAGCGTTTCGGGCCACGCTCGGTGCGATGTGCATGGCGCTGACGAGCGTGTCAGGCTGTTCGTCTGGTTCAGACACAAAATCGTCATCGACTGCGGCCTTCACGGCCGATGCCATTCATGTTCACGAAGGCCACGAGATCCAGGCGGCGCTGGATCAGGCGGCAGAAACGGGGTGTCGCAAAATCATACTGCATGCAGGCACTTATCGTCCGACAGCCCCGAGTCAGGCACTCATTTACCTGAATCGGCGACACGACGGGATACACATTGTCGGCGACGGGGAAGTGATTCTTCGCGGCGACAACGAAATAATCGCCAATCCGGACGCACCCACCTTCCCGGCCGTCGTAAACCACGTCGTCTATTTCGGAGATGGAATCACGAACGCTACGATTATGGAGCGAGTGCGAATAACTGGCGCGCATGCGTTTCAGACGCAAAAGAATACGGATCTGATTCAACCGAACACCGGACTGGATCAGCTTACGCGCGATCAGTTTTTCTTTTCGGACGGCGGAGGAATCAAGATCTTTGGCCGGTCCTACCCGACTTTGATTAACCTGGTGGTGGATCACAATTTTACCCGTCCATGTGGCGGCGGTGTATCCATTGAACACCGCGGTTTCCGTGAACATGTGGTCACATTCAGGGACTGCGTCTTTCGCGACAACAGCTGCCAGCTGACAGGCGCCGGCGTCGATGTGCTTCCTGCCAGCGCTGCTACCTTTGAGAACTGCCTGTTTGTGGGAAACAAAGGAAACTGTGGCGAAGACGACGTCAGCCCCGAAGGGCGAGACTATAACTCGAAGAACGGCAGTGGAGCGTTGACCGTATTTCCTGAGTCACGCGTGAGTCTGGACCGATGCACGTTCACCGGGAATCGAAACGGTGTCGACGACAAAGGAAGAGGCAACACGTACTCACACTGCCTGTTCTGGCAGAATACAGTCGCGGGGGGAACACCAACGGGCACTCGCTACGAAATGGACATCATTCACGCAGTTAATGTACATGACTGTCACATCGGCGGAACTGAACCTGATTTGCGAGGTTCACTTGACCCTGAAGCAAACCAACTCGCGATTCCGGACCCACTTTTCGATTCAGAACATGTTCCTCAGCGTACGGGGCTTGAAGGTATCGGGTACCGGCCGGTGGCCACGAACTAACATTCCGATTCGCCGTTACGACATCGTCAATAGACTCACCTGTGTCACTCGGATACGGTTTCCCGTGAAGGCGTTTCTTCATACGTGTCGAAAATGCGACCTTGTGCTGACGTGATCAAAACAACTTGTCTTATTTGTGCAAAATTCCATGACCGACTCACCCGCAAACTTTCATGCCCGGAACTACGTTGCGACGTTGCTACTTGTAGTCGCGATTCTTCTGCCTGGATGCAGTCAGGACTCGTCCACCGAGAAGTCAATTCCTGCCAGCAATAAAGTTCCGACAGTTGTTTCGCCGGAACCAACCGTCGACACCACTCCAACGGCAGCAGAGACGAATCCCGATGGTTCGAGTCAGCCTGATGACACCGGTGACGGCTCACAGCAATTTGCCAATCAGCTGCCGGTCATCGGAGAGTTTCCCCCTGCGTCGTTCGTCGATCATGAAGGAGACAGAGTCGGTCGGCGTGATCTTCACGGCAGCGTCTGTCTTGCTCGGTTTTTCGTGAAGAAAGATGAGCCGACGGAAGGTCAGCAGTCGATTGCGTTGCAGGCACTGTCTAAAAAACTCACGTCCAGTTCAAACTGGAAATACACGCTGATCGTCAATGTGTTTCTCGACGCTGCGGCAGCAGACGGAGGATTGGAAAAATTCTCTAATGAAGCGAGTCAGCCGGCGGACGACCATTGGCGTTACTGGGCTCCGTTTGGTGAGACAAAGATTGACCTGAGCGAGTTAACAAACAAGGTTGTCCTTATTGATCCGGTTGGTAGATTTCGAGGTGCGTTTGCACTGGAAAATGCTGGCGACATCGCGTCTTTGGAATCGGCCATTGAGCAGCTTTGGAACGAACAGGTCCCATTCCTGCAGGGGGTCCTGCAGTCGACGTGGATGGATGCTCGCCGCGACGCGCAGATGGAACAGAAAGATCAGATTCCAGTCCAGCATGCCTTTCAGTTCCAAGACGTTCGCAAGAAAAGCGGCATCCGTTTTCTGCACCAGATCGTGGATGATGCGGGCAGTGACTACAAAGGGGTTCACTACGATCATGGAAACGGAGTGACAATTGCGGACGTCGACGCTGATGGCCTGACAGACATTTACTTCGTTAATCAACTGGGCGAAAACGAACTGTACCGTAACCGTGGCGACGGGACGTTTAAGAACATCACGTCCACAGCCGGTGTTGCAGTGGGCGATCGTGTCTGCGTCGCGGCCTCGTTTGTCGATATCGACAATGATGGCGACGCCGACCTGTATGTGACGGCCGTTCGCAAGGGAAACCTGCTATTTCTGAACGACGGTCATGGACACTTCACCGATGCGACGGATGGGTCAGGGCTGGGCTATGAAGGGCACTCATCAGGAGCCGTCTTCTTCGACTTTGACCGCGACGGTCTGCTGGACCTGTTTCTGTGCAACGTCGGAAAATACACGACGGAAGAAACCGGTCGAGGCGGATATTACGTGGGCTTCAAAGATGCCTTTTCAGGTCACCTGAAGCCGGATCGAACAGAACTCAGCCGCCTTTACAGAAACACAAATGGGCAATCCTTCGAAGACGTCACAGAGAAGTTTGGGATGAAGGAAGGCAGCTGGACAGGAGATGCCGCTGCCTGCGATCTCAACGATGACGGCTGGCTGGACCTTTATGTCCTGGATATGCAGGGCAACGACGAATACTACGAAAACCAGCAGGGAAAAGGCTTTGTGCGCAAGAGCCGGAAAATATTCCCGAAGACGCCCTGGGGAGCGATGGGAATCGCAGTCGCTGATTTTGACAATGATCTGGATCTCGATCTGTTCATCACGGACATGCACTCTGACATGAGCAAGGACATTCTGGCCGACATTCGGTCAGAAGTCAGCCTGAACAGCTTCTTCTTTGAAGAGAAGGATAAGGCAACAATGAAACTACCGGAGTCACTGCTGAAATCGGAAGGGGCCAGTGTCTATGGAAATGCATTCTTTCGAAACGACGGCGATGGAGTCTTCACTGAGATTTCGGCCCAATACAACGCAGAAAACTACTGGCCATGGGGACTCAGCAGCGGAGACCTGAATGCAGACGGACTGGAGGACGCTTTTGTGACATCCAGCATGAATTATCCGTACCGCTACGGAATAAACAGCGTCATGCTGAATGATGGCAACCAGTTTCATGATGCAGAATTCGTTCTGGGTGTCGAACCGCGTGCGGGAGGACGTACGGCTCAGCCATGGATTCAGGTGAACTGCGAACAGGCGGAGGGTTCGCTGATGGAGAAAGTCGTGGCCGGGCAACAGGGAGAGGTCACCGTTTGGGGATCGCTGGGATCGCGGTCATCGGTTTTTCTGGACATCGACAACGATGGCGACCTGGACGTGATCACCAGCGAGTTCAACGATGTGCCTCTCGTCCTGGAAAGCAATCTTGCTCAGCGCCATACCATCAACTACGTCAAAGTCAGACTTACGGGAAAATCCTCCAATCGAAACGGCGTGGGTGCTCTGCTGACGATTCATGCCGGAGAAAAAAATCTGCTTCGACTGTATGACGGAAAAGTTGGCTATCTTGCTCAGGGGATACCCAAGATGTATGTCGGACTGGGAGACGTCACGCAGGTGGATTCCATTGATATCGTATGGCCGAGTGGTAACAGACAGACGCTCAATGGGCCGTGGGCAACCGGTGAAACCATCGTTCTGGCCGAAGATGACTGACTGCGCATTATGCTGATTCATGGCCGCGAAAACGTTACCGGCCTGCTATGTGTACTTCCCACGACCCCGAACGAACTGCGTATTTTCGTAAACTGCCTCTAACAACATCACGCTGTGAAAGTGAGTTGCGGCATCCGACGGGGCCTATGCGACTTCTCGAGCGCAGCAGCCTGGCCCTGACACAGAAGCGCAGACAAAAAGCGGAGCGTCTGACCGAGTTATCTCGGCGACGTCATCAAACGCACGTCCGTCGTGTCGGTTTCCACGACAATTGAGTTCAATTGAGGGCTGAGATTCCGGAGTTGCTGCCGGTGTCCCGAGGGCCATTCAACGGACAGCGTGTCAACTACGCCTGATTCCGGGACGACGAACCACAACGCTCTTTCGTTGGCCGTCAGGTAGCCCCCATCGCTGGTCAGAGTGCGTGTGACGACGGAATCACCGGATTCCACAACGACTTTCGCCCCCAGCGCGTCCCGATGAGAATTCGTGGCGATCAACCTGATTCCGAACCGTTGCTGCGTGCCGGAGTGATTCAATAGAATACGTGGCTGACCAGTGCGATGCGTCGCAATAAGATCAGGGAGAGCATCACGGTTCACGTCGGCAACAGCAAGAGCTCGCCCCAGCCATTTGTCGTTGAAGTAATCACCCTGATAAGCTGACGGAGCATTGAATCGAGCATTCTTCTGCAGGTAGATCTGTGCCAGCATGCTGTCATTGTGAAGGTGACCGTTCAGAACGACCAGGTCCAGCATCGAATCGTCATCTATGTCCAGAAACTGAGTGCCCCAGCCCATCATCCTATAGCTGCTTCTGCCTAACTCCATGGCTTCCGTGCTGTCGACAAACGTTCGGCCTCCCATATTTGTATAGAGCGTGTTGGTCTCGCCTTCAAAGTTTGTCACGAAGATTTCCGGGAAACCATTGTTATTCAAATCTGCACTCGCGATTCCCATGCAGGCCTCCAACTTCCCGTCTCCGCCGACAGCTACACCGGCACTTGCTGACGCTTCCTGAAAGTTCATTCCCTGATCGGCGGACTGGTTAAAAAATAGCCGATTGTGCGTGGTGTCGTTACCCACAAAGACGTCTCTTCGGCCGTCTCCATCAAAGTCCCGAACGACGACTCCCAGCCCTTTCCCGTCCGGCACAACAATACCGGATGATTGAGTAACGTCCTGAAACCTGCTATCGGACAGGTTTTCGTACAAACGGTCCTGGCATGCGGGAACATTCAGAGGACCACACGGAGTCGATCGTTCATCGGTACAGGCCTCCATGTCCTGAACATCGATCGTCAGGTAATTGACAACATAAACGTCCAGATCTCCGTCGTTGTCGAAGTCTTCAAACGCAGAACTTACGCTCCACTCTGATGCCCCCATTCCGACATCGACGGTCGTATCGGTAAACGTGCCATCACCATTATTCAGCAGAAGTTGATTCAACCCGAAATTCGTGACCAACAAATCAGCAAACCCATCACCGTTCACATCTCCCGCAGCGGTTCCATGGCTGTACCCGCGAACTGCCGGGATGGCTGCGGCAGACGAATCAAAAAAAACGTCCTGCCGCCTGCGAAGCAGACAGTCTGTGTCCGCTGACAGACCCGTGGTGCCGGGCAGAGAGCCACCCTGGGGAAAATACAGATCCACTGCGCCGTCACAGTCGATGTCGAACGCTGCCACCCCGCCGCCAAGAGATGTCAGAATCGTTGTTCTTGCATCTGAAGGAGCGACATACTGAAACTGAACCTGCAGGTCGTCGGTAGCATCCACAAACAAAATTGAGTCTTGCGTTTCCGCAGTTTCGGACTGACTATGCGTCAGTGACGACGTATCGACGGTCGGCAACCCCAACGTCGATGGCGGAACAAGCTCCGTTGGCAGAGCCGAGGCCAGCTGCATCAGACGCTCTTCCTGAGCTGTCGCATCTCGCGAGCGGTACCCTTCTGACTTCAGCCAGTCCAAACACACTCTTGCCTCTCTAAAGGCGCCGGCATCGATAAGTTTCTCAACAATCAGTGGAAAGCTTTCCACCGCTTCTTCAAAAGAAGTAAGGGTGACAACCGCTTCCACCTGCACACTGAGCTGCTGCAACAGCCGAGTCGTTTGCTTCAGTCGCTCTGCTTCTTCCGGTGCCGACTCTATAAGCAGCCGCGACAGTGCGTAGACTGGTTCAGGATCGAATGGTGCCAGCTGCGCGGCATTCTGATAAGCCTGTACAGCTGCAGCAAAGGCTCCCTGTTTCTTTAACACTCGCCCCAGAACAATCCAGTAATTGGCAGACTTCGTGCCTCGGGAATTGATCTTCAGCAGACTTTCAGAGGCCTGCTGAAAGTCGCCCGAAATCACGGCCAGCTCTGCCGCAGCCAGACTGATCAGCCATCCATTACTGGCCGTCTGAGCTGCCGCATCGATGACTTTTCGGGCATCGGCCAAACGATTCATTGCCAGATAGTTGTTTATCAAAGCATACGCGATTTCACCCTGCCCCGGTTCGATCCTATAGGCCGGTTCCAGTCGTTTGACGTTTTCGTACCGATCGTAACTGACGCGACTGCCGGAGCAGAACAGGAACACGTCTTCGGCAGTGGCCTTGTCGCGGCGATCAAGACCTGCAATCAGGGTCCTGACTTTCTGCACGTTCAGAAGATTCCCCTCCAGACCGATCAGCATTCTGACGGCCTCGTCATGCTCAGGAGAGATTTCCAAAGCCTGCTCCAAAAGTCCGCGGGCGACCGACAGCCTCGGTACAGCAAGAGCAAACTGGGCAGCCATCGTCAGCAATCTCGGATCAAATTGAAAATCAGGCAATTCCTGCATGACTGCCAAAGCGTGTTCGTTGTTGCCGCGAAGCCCCTCGATCACCGCCATAAGATAGGTAACTTCCGAATCGGGTGACGTGGCGTCCAGTTGTTCCACAATCCGAAATGCCCTTTCGATGTCGCCCGCTCCAAGAGCTGCAGAAGCTTCTTCAACAGGGTCACCAGCCTGTTCCGGAACAGGCGGCATCAGCAGGAACCAAGCCAGGCCAACGGCAGCGAACGGAAGCGCAAGAAGAATCAGACTGCGACTGGCAAACGAATCTGCGGCACGTCGTGACTGTTTCATCCTTCAAGAACCTATGTAAGAACTGCATTGCAGAACATTGAGCCACGGCCACAGTACAGCAGCCTGTGTTCACAACACCCTGATCACTGAGCTGATCGTATCAGATCTTCCACCATTTGTTTGTGGTGATCGCGCAATCGCTGATTGCCGTTCACCTCGAATAATGCGGTCAGCGCCACATGCGCTGCATGATTACGCGGATTAATTTCAACTGACTTCTGCAGGGAAAGAATCGCCTCGGCAGTGTCGTTGAGATTCTGAGCGGCCACGCCCCGAAAAAACCACGCTCTGGCGTCTCGCCGAATCGTCGTCAGTTCCCGAAATCCACGAAACGCCTGGTCGTACTTCCCTTGGCGGAACTGTAATTCGGAGAGCAGCGACAATGCAGAACTTCTGGCTTCCGATGCCGTCTGATCAAATTGGAGCGCCTGCTGTGCCCACTCTTCAATCTTTTCCGACCAGCCGACCTCAAAGGCAATGGTCGCCATCCCTGCGGCGACGTCTGCATCGCCTGCTCCCAGATCCCATGCTTTTTGCAGCGACTCCTGCGCAATCCGCAAAGTCTGGCTGTTGGTGGCGCTGGCATTACCCAGGAAAATCCTTAACGCTGCCAGACCAATGCACCGGGCACGGTCTGCTTCTGTCAGGCTGGAATCATCCAGCAATGGCAGAAGTGATTTCTCTGACGTATCGCCATGTTGTCCGTGCACGTCGCCCGACCTGTGAATACCAATGCGGTGGTGAGTGAATGCGACATGCGGCACTTCTGTGGGAGCCGATGGCATGTGGCAGACCGTGCACTGGTTTTGCGCCTTCGACCGGCGCAGCTCAGGCAACTCGCCACATGACTCATCAGTGTGGCATTGAAGACACTTCTGTCGAAACACGGCCAGTGTTTCGACAGGCGAATCCCCGGAATGGGGATGGTGGCATGTTGTACAGGTCAATGTCGACGATTCCGTAAAACAGCGACTTCGACGCATCTGCTCAACATGACCAACCACCGTCATGCCATCGCCGGACTGCCCGTACCTGTAGTCCTGACGAAACTCATGAATCGGCAGACCAGGACGAAAATCATCAAAGTCGTAGCCACGAACAGCGATCTGAGCGTCCGCCTGCAGATGGCATTGCTGGCAAATCCCTTCCTGCAGATCACGTGCAAGATGGGCGGGATTCACGATCGTCTCATCGAAGTCCCGCGGAATCTCGTTACGACCTTCCGCGGTGTCATCAAGGTGCTTTTCGACATGCAGTTGCCCCGGCCCATGACAGCGTTCACAACTGACAAATTGCTCGTGGACCCTTGAGTGATAGGCATTGTCTTCAAGGACTTCGACCTGGCCCGCGTGACAATAAAGACATTTCGCTGAGACGGCCCGACGAAACGAAGACTGCGCTGGGCTATCGAAGCCTGGTGACATCCCCCACTCTTCTCGGTCCGCATACCAGGTCAAGGGAGACTGCACCAGAAAGCCGTCGAGCTGCGTCAGGTAGCTTTTCCCGAACCGTCCGGAACCGACAACATAGTCAATCATGACTTCTCGAGACGTCTTTTGCTGGTCTCCAAGCAGAACAATCTCGGTTTGTGTCAGCTGGCCATCCGCTGACGTTCTGGTTGTGTATTCGTAACCGGACTTTTCATGGCGAACGCGAGCATCAGGAGAATTTTCCTGATCAGCAACAGACAGGGCTCTGCTGTGCCGTGTCTGAACAAACGATTCGTGAACATCATCGTGGCAGTCTTTGCATGTTTCACTTCCAACATACTGCACATCTGCCGCTGTATTCAGAAAAAGCGAATCGGGCCGAATGGGCAACGCTGCCGCAGGGGGCTGCCGAGCCAAGCCGACATCGGTTTCCATAGTATCTTTTCGTCCGGATATCGCACCACGTTGTGAATTCCCTTCACATCCAACCAGCCAAATACAGCAGAAGATGCATATGCACTTCATCAGAGCGCCCGCAAATCCTGCACGGGAAACGTGATGGAGACTTGAATCCG
Source organism: Fuerstiella sp. (assembly GCA_014238335.1). Taxonomy (GTDB): domain Bacteria; phylum Planctomycetota; class Planctomycetia; order Planctomycetales; family Planctomycetaceae; genus Fuerstiella. Next base: position 48,774 of record JABABI010000015.1, on the reverse strand, counting down.
CAGTGGAAGTGACCGCACAAGGTGTTTGTCGACAGTGATTCATGGCGCTATCCCTGCTGCTGTACGTCTGACGATTGGTCTGTCTTCGATTCAGGAATCGGAATCGCCTTTAGCTGCTTCCGTTTTGTTTCGAAGTCAGCAAGTGCCGCGGTGGCCCTGGGATGATTCGGAACAACCTGCAGTGCTGCCGCAACATACTGGCGTCCCATTTCACGTGAATAGTGATTTAGCATGGCGATTCCTATCGATACCTGTAAGTCGATGTTGTCCGGCGATTTTGCAAGAAGTTGAATCTCCTGTTCCATCTGCTGCACGGCGAGGTCTGCCGTTTCCCATGCCTCCTGGAGTTTTTTCGATTCCTCGTGACGCCCACTCGACACCGCAATTCTTGACTGCAGATAAAGAGTTCTGGTGTCATCCGGCCACAAAGTTGCCAGTTTGGTGATATTTTCTTCCGCCGCAACGACGTCGCCATCGTCAAAATCAATTTCGGCGATGGCCAGCCGTGCGGAATAAGTCCCGGGGTCCAGTTCCAGGACGTTCACATGCGCATTTCTGGCCGAAGCATTCTGCCCCTGCTGCTGCAGCCCTTCTGCGAATCCTCGCCACGCCTCGATGTTTTTCAAGTCGCGTGACGTCACGATCTGAAACTGCTCGCATGCCTCTTTGCCACGTTCCGTCTGATTCAGGCATTCTCCGAGTCTCACGCGACATTCGTCAGTAAGGGGGCTTAAATCGATCGCTTTTCGATAGGAGATGATGGCTGCGTTCCAGTCTGCCAAAGTCTGCCGCATCAGGCCTTCGTGATAATACGGACGGTAGTCCCGCGGCCAGTCTGTCTTCCATGCGTCAAGCAGCAAAGCTGCCTGCGCAAAACGACGGTTCAACCGAAAACCGACGGCAAAGGCTTCACAGACGTCGCGTAAATCAAGATCAGAGTCACGCAGCATACGCGGCAGTTGAGCTTCATTGTTGGAAGTCAGACGCCCCGTACGAACCTGAATGAGGGTGCGTTCCAGACGGACGCGACCCGGGGCGGCAATCAGACTTTCGCTGGCGGCAAGCAGCTGTTCCGCGGACTGCAGTTCTCCGCTCTGACGATAAGCCCGAATTGACAACAGTCGTACTTGTGGACAGTCGAGTGATGCCCCGTGTCGATCTGCCGCTGCCACTGCTTCCTGGAGCCGAATTTCATTCAGCAACGTCGACAGACTGTGTCGGACGTATAAACATTTGATCCGGTTTCCTGCGGTGATTGCGACAAGTCCCGCCAGGCAGGCGAGAAGCATCAACAGCTTCTGCCACGTGAACCTTAATGGCCTGATGGCTTGCGGCTTCACCAAGGTATTCCGCCCCCGTGATGTGTCAGTCATGGGATTATCGTGTACAGCAGGTCCTTGCCTTCAATCGCTCGAATTCGACAGTCGGTAGGTACGTTTTGAAATCTCTGCACGGCTCCCGAGGGCCAGCGAATTTCGATTCCTGGAACCGCTGCAAATTGTCCCGTACCAATCAACAAAGTTCTATCGTTTGAGCAATAGTATCCATCTCCGGCGACACACTGAACCACCAAATCCTGAGCGCCCAGACTTACCGTTATAATCGCTCCCACGGCAGAGCGATTTGATATGGTCCCCGTCAGTCGCAAACTGAGCGAATGATGGTTGGTCCGCGTGCGATTCTCCAGCAATGCGGGAGAACGGTCCAGATGTGTGATAACTGCGTCCGGCAAGCCGTCTCGATTCCAGTCCACCCTGGCCATCGCTCGTCCAAGTACCCCAGTCTCTCCGTATCCTCCGAGATTATCAGCGTTACAGCGAAGAAAGCCTGAACTGCCGGTGTTCTGCATGAGGTCGGCAACCATCTTCCAGGGGATGCCTGAGTGCCGGTAGTCATCTACATGACCGTTTGCGATCAATAAATCCCAATCTCCGTCGAGATCCGCATCGAACGCTTGCGAGCCAAATCCAAGCTGCTTCAATGACACCGCCCCCAATTGTGCGATTCGCGTTTGATCACGAAAAAAGCCGCCGGGCTGAGACTCGTAATACGTGTTCGTTTCTTCGAAAAAATTCGTCACGAACAAATCCAACTCGCCATCTCCGGAGACGTCAGCCGCAGCAATTCCCATACACGCCTCCACTTGCCCTTCGCCGTTTCTGGCCAGCCCCAGACTGTTCGCATGGTCGATAAATCGGACACCTGTCTCCGTCGGTTGAATCTTTAAAAAGTGATTCGCGGTCATGTCGTTGCTGACGAAAACCTCTAATCCCGGATCACCATCCAGATTGGCCGCCAGAATGCCGAGCCCTCTCCCCTTCAGTTCCGTTAATCCGCTGACCTGAGTCTGGACAGCAAATCGCCCGTCACCCTGGTTAAGTAAGAACTCGTCATGGGCCGGATCGAACAGCGACGGTAGACATCCTCGAGCCTCACCGTCCGGTCCACTAGCGCAAACCCTCTCAAACGGCTCGTTGCCCTCGACATACTGAACGTCGTACAGATCGTCCAGACCATCAGCATTCAGATCCGCCAGCAGACAACTCGTGGTCCAACCGGGCCGAACGTCACTCGTGACCGGAAGATCAACGGATCGAAACGTACCATCTCCATTGTTCATCAACAGCCGATTCGCGCCAATGTTGGCAACGTACAGGTCCGGGAAGCCGTCTCGATCAGCGTCGCCGACTGCAACCCCCTGGCCAAAGCCGTGTTCGCTGCTGAACGCCAGATGATTGATCTGCTCGAAAATCCCCGAACGGTTTCTGTAGAGCAGATCCTGATGATCGAGTGGCAGCCGGTCTCCGGGCGGCCAGCGGCTGCCCTGCGTGAAACAGAAATCCGGGGCGTCGTCACCATCAATATCAATAACAGCGACGCCACCACCAAAACCCTGATAGACCCAAATCCCTGAATCAAGGTCGTTGAAGCCACCATAGTAGTTTTCATTGATGCCAACGGCATCGGCGACGTCATGAAACTGCAATTCAGCGACAGACTCTGCCCCGGACGCAATCCCGGCCTGCGGCGGCGCATGAATTTCCCTGTTCACAATCTGAAACTGGTCAGCAACTCCACGTATCAAAGTCTCGTTCAGACGATCCGCCATGACCATGGATTGCCTGGACAAACTTCGTCGTTGAGCCAGCATTTCCTGGGTGAGGTTCGAGTTCGGTCTAGAAAGATCTGCTGCCTTCCACCATGCCTCGGCCAGTCTCGTTTCGCCAAGCTGTTCACACAACTGAGCCAGTTTCTCCATTGTCGAGAAACTGCGATCACCAAAGAGCACATCATGAGCCGATACTTCAAGATCATGAATCCTTGCCGCACGCTCAGAAAACAGCTCAGCGTCCGGTAAAGCCGTGCCGTGCTGAGCCAACAATTCAGAAACCAGCTGACAGGCGGAACGATGCAACGGTGCGAGTTGCAGGGCGCGACAAAGATCATGCACGGCATCTGCGTCGGCCCCCTCCTGCGACGCCATCCACGCCTTCACGAAGTAGATATCAGGATGTTCGAAGTCCTGCAAACACACAGCCTGGCGCCATGTCTGTAGCTCATCAGAGATCGCCCCCTGACGATAATACACCAATCCCAGGGCTGCCCATGCTTCGGCCGGCACGTCAACACCTGAGACGGCCCGCTGCAACTGAGCCTTTGCTTCCGGCAGATTGCCCTCGAACGCAGCCAGACTTCCCAACCCAATCATGACAGGGACAAAGCTCGGATTTAATGCTGTCGCTTTCGTAAGGCCGGCTCGGTCTTCCAGAAACTCTCTGCGGCTGGAAAGAAACACAAGTTCATCCAGATTGACTGTCCCGATGGTCAGCAGACGTGTCAGGTCCTGCGTTGCCAGAAAGTGCCGACCGTGACTCAGCAGCAGAGTACTTCGTTGTCGGAGTGCAAAAATGTCGTCTTCCGAAATTTGCAGACGGTGATCGAGCAGTGCCTGCACCGACCGATGATAGCCTCTGTCGATCAGTTCCTGTAGAGTGCCGGGGCCGGGCACTATTTCCGCAGCCAGGAGCAGATCTTCATGGCGAGTAACGATCTGAACCATGTCAGCGATTCGCCCGGCACGGGCCGCGGCTTCTGCGGCCAGCACCAAAATATCCGCGTCATGCGGATACGCTTCCACGGCGCGACAGGCAACAAGCCAGCCTTGATCGGGACTTCGAGCTGTGGCCAGACGAATCTGTCGAGCGAAATCGCTGGAGGAAAGTGAAGACGCGTAGTAGAACCCTCTCCACACAGCCAACGCACTGACCACGAAGACAATAGAGAATAGAAGTCGCGTGTTCATAGTTCCAATCAAAAAACCGATGAGCAGGTGATGCCCATCGGTTCAGATGTCCAGTGACTTTCAACGACTTCGGGAACTAGAACTCGCCGAGAGTCTCGCCGCCATTCTTCGTTCCCAGAGCTCCCCATACGCCGTATGGACTTTTGCCGGCGTTACCGCCGGGATCGGGTGCAGTCTTGTCACCAGAGTCTATATTCTCGCTGATGAAGCGGACAGAACCGTCTCCCAGCAGAACCTGAACACCCCCCGTGTGACGACTCTGGGACGAATAAACGCCCCAACGTCCGTCCCACGCGTCGTTTGAACAACGCGGTGAGTTAGGCGGCAGAACTGTATTGAAACCTGTCATGGACACATTGCTGTCACTCCAACGGTCTCCCGACCATCCTCTCATGTCTGTACCGGAGGCAAACATCAGTTTGTCACCGGTGTCCAATACCGCGAGACATGCTGTTGGATCGGTGTTCGTGCCGGTAACGAGTGCTGTGCCACCCAGCTTCGCGAGACCGCCCTGTGACCGAACGAGTTCTGCCATCAGCACCGTGTTGCTGCTGCCGTCAAGCGCGTCCTGGATGCCGTAACACGAGGAGTGCGCAAACATGCCGCGATTGATCTGAGCGTTCTGTGAAGCCACAATTGAATCACCATTACTGAAACCGTAGTTGGTCTTGGCAATCGGGCTTCTGCCACCGGCCCAGTCCTGCCTTGGCTGCGAGTCGGACGGGCAGACAAGACCAGGAATCTGTGTCCGCCACGGCGTGTAATTGGTCTTCCATGGCTCAGGCCCCATTGGTGGGTAGTTCTGCGAACCGTTTACGCTGCTCTGAACTCCGCCACCGGTCATCATCTGGTACAACGGTGCCTGATCAAAATAAGGCAGCAGCGGCGGCAGACCACTCAGCCGCCCCCAATTACCTGTGTCCGCCGCGTGCCAGCCTGTACCACCTTTGCCGAAAACAAATGCACCGAACACGTCATGATAATTGTGAAGGGCAAGGCCCAACTGCTTCAGATTATTCTTACATTGAGTACGTCTGGCCGCTTCACGAGCCTGCTGAACAGCAGGCAGTAAAAGCGCAATCAGAATCGCAATAATTGCGATAACAACGAGCAGCTCAATCAGGGTAAACCCTTTGCTGCGTGCCCTGACTTTGGGCTGATTCTCATTCATACGAAGACGCCTCCTACTCATGGACGGGGTAAAAAAACATAGTGACAACTTGCCCACTATCATCATGCTTGGGATTCTCGGCGGTCGTGTATGGTATAGCAACGGAGAGTTGACGCGAATAATCACTTAATTAAAAATTAATCCAGACAACACCAAGTCCCTAGGCCCACGCAGTGCCGAACCATAACGAGTCCACTGAACCCGGCGTCGTGGACTAACGCAGACAAAACACTACAAATTTGCTGCCCTACACCGCGACTGCCAAGCGGTACTGCATTCGCTGGTTCGCTGACAGCGATGCAGTCGTCGAAATGTCAGCCACGCTGAACCAATGCCCTGGCGGTCGCCTGGTGCGAAACTCATAACGTCTTTCTCTAGTGCTAGACGCCTGCAGGGCAAGTGGGGCACGGCACCACTTTCGGGCAGTCTTCCTTTGACCGCTCGGGCTTCAAAAATGGTGCCGCCCCATTGGAGTTGCTCGTTTCGATTCGCCGTGGAGTCATCGTCAGTCTCTAAACCGACGACGGCAGCTGGACCATGCCAGCTAATCAAACCTGTTAATCCCGATAAAGAGACCTCGCTAAGAGACCCGAATTTCGACAAAACAGTTGTATGGTCGTTTGTTACGGTTTCACTGTGCATGTATGCTCTGCTTTAGACACTCGGACTACCCCCCCTAATCTCATAGAAAATTGTCATCATGAAACGCCTGTTTGTATTGTTACTGTTTGTCACGTCACCAACATTCGCCATCACCGGCTGTGGCGAACCAGACTACTCCGACATCCCCGAGGTTGATGCTGCAGAAACAGAGAAAAAAGAAGCTGAAATCGCCAAGGGAATAGAGGAAGAAATGGCAAAACAGATGGGCGGTGGCAAAGCAAAATAGGTTCGCACCATCTGAGCCACATCAATCTGCGACGGTTTCATCGCCGGAAACTGAGCGTACCGCAGTCAAGTACTACGACCAGTTTCGGGGCGTATCGCACGCACTTTTATTCGTCAACCCTGAACGCAGTCTGATGATTCTCTGCAAAGTGCTCGCGAACGCCTGCCAATGTCACTTTAGTTCCCCGCAGGCTGACAGAATATAGAGCGGCCAGTCCCTTGAATTGAGGGATGGCGTCATCAGTCACTCTGGTCCGATTCGCTTCCAGCACATTCAGACTGGTAAACCCGTTCTGATTCAGCCCAACGGCGGTGAATTGAGTCCCCGACACATCAAGGTGATATAGAACTCCGATATTTGCCAGGCCCATAACGGCTTCGTTCGTTATGCTCACGCAGTCAGTCAGTCGGATCAGCTTTAACTTTGCCAGGTCACCTAGTGCAGATAGTGACGCACCGGTGATGGGAGACTTCTCGATTACCAGCGTCTCCAGTTCATTGAACTTAGCGATCGCTCCGATGACATTGTCTGTAATCTGAGCCGAGCCGATTACAAGCGATTTAATTTTCGAATTTTGCTCTGCTATTCGTGCGATCGTTGCATCGGTTATGGATGTCCCGTCCAGCGACAGTTCTTCCAGTTTCGGCAACGAAGTGATCACATCGGCAATCGTATCCGTCAGCGGTATGCGGGACAGCTTCAGCACACGAAGCCCTGCATGACCGGACAGTGTTTTCAGACCATCGTCTGTGATCCCAACGGCACCGGAGAGGTCCAGATGCCTCAGCGACTTCGATGCCGCCAGAGCTTCAATGGCTTTGCCAGTTGCCTTTGTTCCCGTCAGCGAAAGAACCGAGAGCGACGGCATCTTCGCGAGTACGGCAAGATCCTCATCGTCTACATGGGGAGCTTCGGCGTGAATTTCCTGAAGACTGGGCATGTTCCTGATCATGGCCATATTGGCAGGAGTTGGTGTGCTGTCGGTAAATCGAATTGACATCGGCCTGCCGTCCAATCCCCGCGAAACAGTACCGTTGGCAACCTCCTTTGATTCCACAGCAGCTTCTTCTTTTTGACATCCGACAACCCAAAACATCAACAGACAAAGACCAATCACACGTAAGTAATCCATCGGAAACCTTTCAAATTCGCCGAGTCAATCCAGAACGAAAGAAGGAACAAGAACCTGACATCGGTCCTGAAAAGGATAACCGGAGCAGCGCGTATGTCACTGTGTCCAGCTTATATTATGGGAAATAGGTGACCGGCGACGGTGCTATTCCTGTGACGACCGCTGAGTCACGAATTCGTTCTTCCACTGCCCTGCCGTTGCTTCCCAAAGAAGTCCCTGCTGATACCACTGCTGTTTTTCCGGGCCATCAGCCCCGGCAAGAGCACCAAGACGTTCCTGGAAACGATCCATCGCCTCAAGAGCTCCCTCTGCATCACCCTGCAACTGTCTGGTTCGACCATACAGCAGTGTGGCCGTCGGTTGACCTTTTTCCGCCAGAGCCAGCAGGTTGGGAAACTGCAAGGCGTCTTTGAGTGCAGGATCTTCGGGCGTTAAACGCTGTGCAGCGAGATACCGGTACGTCGCGTCTTCAAAGCTAAAGGCCCGAGCAGAAGCCTGAGCCGCCATGATGAATTCGGCCGCCTGCTGGTATCGACCGACAGCAGCAAACTCCTGCTCCGTGGTCTCAGGTGAAAGAACATCGGACATCGGAGCTCGGCTTAATCGAAGGAAGTTCAGGTTCTGCTGAGCTGACCAGGGGCCCATGTCAAAACGCGGGACGTCGAATTCCAGTCGCGGCATATCTTCGGTGTTCAATGGCAACGACCGAATCGCTCCCTGCAGGCGACTTCCGGACGTCAGGAATGTTGCAATCACCTTGTAGGGATCCGTCATCCCGATTTCGGCCATATCCTCCCGAACATCAACCTCAGACAACTGTCGCCGAACCCGACTCACCGAAAGACGAGGAGCAGCGTTTCTGCCAACCAGTAACACATAGTGAGTCCACCGATTGTGCAGATAGTAAATGGAAACATTGGGAAAGACTGTATTAAACGTGTTGAGTGTCATTCGAAATGCTTCTGTCGACAATCCCCCCAAAGGCATCCAGATCGTCGTGCATCCGCCCTCGGTCATTCCGCCACGACACAGCTGGAAATATTCGAGGTCGTAGAGATTCGCACTGGACCGGTATCTCAGGTCTGTACAGTCGGACACGATGATGTCATACCGCTCAGTCGCCTGGGCGAGGTATGCTCTGGCATCTGCATAGATAATGCGATAACGAGAATCGGGATTGTCCAGCAGTCCGTGATTCGCGTCACGCAGCAAAGACGCCATGCAAGGAACATCAGGTGAAATCTCAACGCAATCCAGTTTCTCCAGCTGGTCGTGCAGCAGAAACGAATGAGACGCCCCGCCACTACCGAAGCCTACAGTCAGCGCGGACTTCGGCTCGTCCGCAATCAGCATACTCCAGTGAGCCAGACATTTCTGATCCGTCTGCATGATGTTGGACGTCCCGGCGACAGGGACATCGTCGACACAGATTCGTCGTTCCCCCGCGGGATTCTCAATAACGCAGACGGTCCCCGTCACACCGTCGTGCAACGCAATGATTTCTTCTTCGGCGCGAAGCGACTGCAACCACCAGAATTCTGAAGGAACAAACACGGCGGCCATTACAGTAATCGTGGCGATCGCAGCGTAAGTGCGAGCAATCCTCAACGACCGCCGCTGCATGACGGCGGCAACGAACAGCATTGAAGCTCCGATCCACAACAGTGACGGCAGCAATCCCAGAAAAGGAGGCAGTACAAATGCTGCCGCCATGGCCCCGACGACAGCACCCAGCGTGTTGCAGGCGTAAAGCCGGCCAACCTCGCGACCGATCGACTGTGGCTTCCCGACACAACGGACAGCGATGGGTGTTGCGAGACCCAACAGAACGCAGGGTAATCCCACAACAGCAGCTGTTCTGAAGACCACTGAACTGACGGCCTTCGCAAAGTCAACCTGCAGCGTCCGGGGATCCACAGTATCCATAATCTTTGGGCTGGTCATTAACACACACACTGATAACAAAATGCTGAGTCCCACTCCGGCCACGACAGCTGCAAAAGCCCGCTGCGGTCGTCGAAGGCGATCAACAAGCGAATAACCGACGGCAGTACCCATCACCAGGCCCAGCAATGTGACCGTCAGCACGGCAGAAAAACTGTAAGTCGTATTCTTTAAACGATCGAAACCAAACAGCAGAGACCGGACCCATAAGTTTTGCGCAGCCAGCCCCGCGAAACCACAGGCAAACACACCCAGGCGAATCGTCCCGGTCGAAACTGCGGGCTCGACGGATGGGCTGCCGGTTATTCCATGTTCGACCTGATTTGTCGATTCATGGCTGCGCGTGGACATGGATCCGGAAATCAGAAGAGCGCTGATCGCCGCAACCACATTGAGGCCAACGGCGATTCCCGACGTGGTGGCAAGTCCGTATTCCTGTATCAGCACGAATCCGGCCATAGCTGCACCGACAGCAGCTCCCAGCGTATTCACTCCATACAGCCACGCGAATCGGCGGCCCAGATGGGAATTTCTTAGAACAAGGGCCCGACACATAAGCGGCAGGGTTGCTCCCATCAATCCCGTGGGAATGATCAGGACCACAAAGATCATGGTGAACTGGCCGAACGCCATCACCGAACCCGAATATCCCTGCACAGCAGCCCACTGATGGATACCTTCAATCCGCTGGATCCAGCTGCCCATCGATGCCGCATATGCTGCCAGCATCAGCTCCAACACAGCATACCAGCGGACAGGATGACGCACACGGTCCGCATACCTGGAGACAATCCAGCTACCCAACCCTAGCCCCGCCATGAAAGACCCGGTGGTTGCGGCGATCGCCGGGCCCGTTGCCCCGAAGGTCGTGGCCAGTTGGCGAAACCAGACAACCTCGTAAACAAGCCCGGCCAGCCCGGACAGCCAGAAGATCAGACCAACAAGAATCAGCGACATAATTGGTGTTTGGTGTTATTCGGCCCAAAGGTGGAGCATTCACATGGTGCATTGCTGCACTGGGCAGCGAGTATAACCAGCGAACCACGTCGCTGTCTCGCAGATTTATCTGCAACTGCAGATCTTGGCGCTTGAATGGACGGAACCGATCCACGTAATCGGTTGCTGAACAGCACTGCTGTGTGCCAGCACGTTCACGGTTATGCCGAATCATTGCGGGTGAATCGTGAGCAGGATTCCTGAGCGGGCTCAACAGTTGATTCCCCACTGCCGTGCAAACTCACCGAACAGCCAGCCGAAGAACTCACAGCAATCAAAAAACACATTGGGGGATCACTGCTACTTCACACGACATACGCAGTGTAAGTCTCGGTTCTAATCCGTTTCAGGGGGAAGAGAAACGACAGGAATCGGGTAATACCGAGATTTCGCGACGGACCAGCTACTGACGCCTGCACGGGACAGCTGGGAACGCGGGACACCTGCATTCAAACGCTATGAAGACATCCCCTCAGAGTCGGACGGCATTATTCGTCATTGCCGGACTGATCGTTGTCGCCGTGAGCGTCATGATTCAGCTGCAACTGAGCGTCGAAGAGTTCCGCCCTGTCAGATCGGTGTCGCAGGCGGCAGCCGCGCGTCCTGAAGCTGTGTCGCACGCGGCACTTGTCGTCATCGACGTCCGGAACGATTTCTGGATTCCCGAAGTAGCGTCTTCGGCACCTGCGTTCCAGGACCGACTGCGGGAACTCCTGGCGGACTGCCGGCGCCATGGGCTGCCGGTTATTCACGTGCGTACGCGTTACGATGAAAACTTGAGTAACTGGCCGCAACGGTTTCTGTCGACTCATCTTGAGGCGCAGCTATGCCTGGAAGGCTCGACGGGGGAACACCCCTTGAGCTGCGCACGTGAATTGGAACACGAAGAAATTTTCATAAAAGGCAATTTTGACGCATTTTCCAACGAGCAGTTTGCCGGATATCTGCAGGAGTCAGGAATTCAGAAGCTGTATCTTTGCGGTCTATATACAGATGTCTGCATTCTTTCCACTGGGATGCCCGCATTCAATCGGGGCTTCCACGTCACTCTTGTCTCCGATTGTTGCGCGAGCACAAGAGCCACTCACAAATTCGTCATTGAACGATATACCGATTTTATGTTTTCAGAACAGAAATCGGAGTCCGTCAGGACGAGTCTGCGCCAAGGAAGTTAGCACAGCTATTCGAATCCGAAGATGTCATCGCTGTGGCCAAACCCATGCGACCGATTCACGGACGTTTTCCCCTGCGGCGTGACGACTTTGGTCTTGGGCTGGTGATACGACTGCGACCATTACTTACGCCTGACGGTGGTTCATCAAAGGCCAGAAAGTCCCCTGAACGCCTGTAAGCGAATGTCAGAGTCAGCGCGTTGCCGCCAGCGTTCCGCAACGAAGTATACTGTCCAAAAGCATCGACGACGATGTTAACCCTTAAGGGCAGCGGTGGAAGTTGGCGTTTCAGGAACTCCACGACCAGTTTTTCATCATCGATCTGCTCAATGATCTGTTGTACCGAGATCACAGCCTTCGGGTGTCGCATACGAAGATCCTTACGAAAGACGTCTCGCACTTTAGTGTAATAAGGATCGTTGAAGCGAACATATTCGTTAACACAGAACGTTCCGTCGACAACCTGAGTGACTCGCAAATCGTGTTTCACGCCGTCTCGTCGCCATAGACGAACCGCGTCGGCGACGGTGGAGCGTTCACATTGTCCGAAGTAGCCCCCAAGACAGACGACGTGTGACACATGTGAAAATTTGATATCAAAGTGACCGACATCAGATGCCAGAAACGCCGTCGGGTTCCAGTCGTCGTACAGATACATCCAGCCGGGATTTGACAAATTATACTTATCGTGAAGATAGACGACCGGCAGACCGGACCGCTTCATCGTGGCCACAACCAGTCTGACACCGTCTCGCGTCGTTCCCAGCGGATCAAAGTGGCGGGAACCGTGCGTAACCATGGCCACTGTTGAGGAGACAATCTGCAGGTCCGATGGTTTGGTAAACGTTGGCTGCCAATCGTACGGCTCAAACGTTTCCGCAATCGGAAAACGCAGCGACAGGACGGCGATCGAAACCAGCTTCAGCATCAGACTACATTCAGACAATTCGGATCAGTACAGGCGATGCCTGCAGCAGCGGAACCATGAACGAAGATGACGCCGGTACGCCGCATTTGCCTTGCTGGCCCTGTGCAACTGCCATATGCATCGGGGCGAACAACCCGGCGACGACGAATCCTGTCTCATCGTGTTTCGCGTCAGGGCCTGATAATACACGCAACTGATATCGGCAGGCTAGACTATCTTTTTCTGCGACACGAACTGTCCATATTCATGCCTCCCAGAGGTTCGCGGTTGCGAGCGCGGCGCTCCCGAATTTTCGTACCGATGGTCGTAAGAATTCGCTGAGCTCGCTGCGAGCCATTCTGCTGTGCACCCTGCAGTGCGGCGTTCATCGCTTTCTGGAGATTCACGGTGTCCCTGCGATACGTTTCAAACTCACGGTGATACCGTTCCATATCGTTGTTGGGAACGCGCGGTTCGATAATCTGCTCGAAGATCTGCTCCATCCAGTTGCGACGGCCCGCGGCACTGGTAATCCCAATATCGTACGCTTTCAATTCGCGGTGGCACTTGGCAGCCAGATCCCGCATCCATCGTCGGGCGTCCTGCCATGCATCGCGGTCCTCGCGGTCTGCGGCCACGCGTTCATCCGGACCAAGGTCGCGATCCAGCTTGCCAAGGCTGGCGAGCATTGCCGCAAGTTTCTGACGGACGCCGGCAAGCTGTCGCTCTATCTGAATACTGGCACGCCACGCACTTTCGACGCGTTCATACATCCGATCCGATCTGGTGGTTGCCAGTTTGGAATCCTGAGCTGGTGCGAACATGACCGCGTCAACAGAGTCACGACGCGCTGCCGATGCGGCTGCCGGCACGCTATCGGCCAATTGAATCGAGATCTC
>JABABI010000015.1:0-35351 GCA_014238335.1 Fuerstiella sp. | reverse complement strand
CCCGACAGCCATCGAGCGTCGGCAGCGGAACTGGACATTTCAGATAGGGGGCAAAAACCGAAGCCGGTTGCCATTCATTCCCGAACAGTGATACGGCCTGAAACTGGGTTGAGCTGATCGCTGCAGCAGCGAGAATATCAGCCAGCGTAAACGGCAGGCCTGCCGAGTATGTTACCGAAACCTCAGCCGGTATACTGACAATATGTCCGTCCGACAGACCTTCCGGTCGATGCCACGCCCAGAGCACCATACCGGAAAGTTGTGGCACTGCGAACGGTTCCCACTGAACTGACGGTGGTCTTTGAGAAAACGCTGTTTGCACGTGGATTCTCCCGACGCTTCATATTGGCAGCCAACACCTCTCGTCGAGGTCAGGATTCGATGTCGCCCCGCCCCGAGCGGCCGTTCCGGCCATTAATTATCGATCGTTTTTTTCTCTGAGAATTGTCGCTGCTGCGGCATTCTATACTATGAGCGCCACGGACAAATTTTGTGTCTGTGGATTTCAGTCGCACAACCGACTTTCCCGGAAAACCTGGCGTTGGCCTGCTTGATTTGTTTATGCCCCGGACCGATGAATTCTCTCATGATACCACTTCGGCTGATATACACTCTGACCCTAATTTTCCTGACACCGCCCCTGTCTGCAGCGCAACCACCAAACGTGCTGTTTATTGCAATCGATGATCTGAATGACTGGGTCGGTTGCCTTGGAGGACATCCGCAGATCAGAACACCGCACATTGATTCGCTGGCGGCAAGCGGTGTCAACTTCACCAACGCGCATTGCCAGGCTCCCATCTGTAATTGTTCGCGAGTCAGCATGCTGCTGGGCAAACTGCCGTCGACAACCGGAATGTATTTTCTGGCACCCAATTTTCGACAGGTTGACGGCACAAAGGACGCAGAAACACTGTTTCAGTATTTCCGCCGGCACGGCTACTACGCGTCGACTCGCGGCAAAATATTTCATGGCAAAGTTGATCAGCAGTCATTTGACCACGTCGAACCAACAACAGGCTGGCGACGCGGCAAAGAAAAGATCAGCTACAAAGTACCGAAGTCGAACCCGCTGTGGGACTGGGGGCAGGTAGATATTCCGGACGAAGAGCAGCGCGACTACCTGACGGCAGAATGGGCGGCGCACGAACTCCCGAAACTGGCCAAACAGAAGAAACCCTTCTTTCTGGCCGTCGGATTTCATCTGCCCCACGTTCCGATCTATGCGTCTAAAAAATGGTTCGACATGTATCCGCTGGACAAGGTGCAGTTACCGCCATCGCTGCCCACGGATCGAGACGATCTCAGTGACTATTCACAATTGCTGACCGTCAACCCGACCGGCCCGCGGCATGCATGGATGGTTGAAAACAAGGAGTGGAAGCACGCCGTTCAGGCCTATCTTGCCTCGAACAGTTTTGTGGACAGCCTTGTTGGGATGGTTCTGGACGGGCTGCAAGAAAGCGGAGCCGCAGATAATACGATCGTCGTTCTGTGGAGTGACCACGGCTTTCATCTGGGGGAAAAACTTCGCTGGGCCAAGCGAACCCTGTGGGAAGAAACCACTCGAGTGCCCCTGATCCTGGCAGGGCCTGGCATCAGCAGCGGAAACTGCTCGCGACCGGTGGGACTGCTGGACGTCTTTCCGACGCTGGCTGAATTATGCGAACTACCGGTCCGCGATGATCTGGAGGGACAGTCCCTCACCCCTCTGCTGAACAATCCTGTACGGAAGTGGAACCGCCCTGCTCTGACCACCTTCGGCCCCAACAATCACACACTCCGCACGGACAACTGGCGTTACATCCGTTACAGCGACGGCAGCGAAGAACTTTATGATCACCGCAAAGACCCCAACGAATGGCGAAATCTCGCCGCAGATCCGCAACACGGGAAACTGATTGACCGACTGCGACGCTGGCTTCCCAACACGAACGTCGCCCCACTGCCAGGCAGTCGAGGATCGGACTCACCGCTCTACGGTGAAGGTGGCGACATTCCCATGCACGAGCTGATGAAACGCAAACCAAAATGAGTGGGGTCGGCGGAGTACAGCGTCGGGAGTTTTTTCCGGACTCTGAATTGCACAACGAAAGACAAATCGGGGTCCCACACTGCACACGTCGTTCAACAGAAT
Organism: Fuerstiella sp.; assembly: GCA_014238335.1. Taxonomy (GTDB): domain Bacteria; phylum Planctomycetota; class Planctomycetia; order Planctomycetales; family Planctomycetaceae; genus Fuerstiella. The sequence goes on along the minus strand of JABABI010000015.1, from coordinate 33,214 downwards.
GGGGGGAAAAAGACGCCCGACCTTCTTCATGAACGTCAATCATCGTTAAATTCCGGTCGAATCATTCGCCTCCGTTCCAGCATCAGAATTTGCCATGTTCCGAATCCTGCCATTGTGTCTGTTGTTGTTCACGAATCCGGTCATTGCAACCACACAATTGCAGGTCGCCGACCGCCCCAACATCATCTTCCTGATGGCAGACGACCAGGCCACATATTCCATGGGCTGCTATGACACGCCGGGGGCGAAGACGCCGAATCTGGACAAGCTGGCTACTGACGGAATGGTCTTCGACGCCCACTACGACACGACCGCCATCTGCATGGCCAGTCGAGCCAACGTGATGACGGGAATGTTTGAATACAAGACCGGCTGCAATTTCGAACACGGGGCTCTGCTGCGCGATCACTGGGTGAAGACATACCCCGTGCTTCTGCGCGAAGCCAATTATCGCACGGCGTTCGCCGGCAAGTTTGGATTCGAAGTGACGGACACGCCGGACAAGAAAGGCGTACTTCCGGAAGACGAGTTCGACGTCTGGGGAGGCGGACCTGGGCAAACGTCGTACGACACAAAAAAGAACAAGTCGATGGCAAAGTACGCTCATGATTATCCACACTCGACACTGTCGTACGGAGCCTTTGGACGCGACTTCGTGACCGAATCGGCTGACGGGGACAAACCGTTCTGTCTGTCGATCAGCTTCAAGGCGCCTCATCATCCCGTTCACCCGGACCCGAAATTCAATGACGTTTACCGGGACATGACATTTTCAAAGCCAGGGAATTACGGTCGGGAATTCGGAGAACACTTCAGCCTGCAGAGCCGTCAGGGACGCCAGTACGAACGTTTTCACAGCTGGAACTACAGCACGAAGTACAACGAAGTCATGGCCTTGTACTTTCAGCAGATCTACGCCATCGACGTTGCTGTCGGCATGATCCGCAATGCCGTGGATGCTGCCGGCGTCGCTGAGAATACAGTCGTCATATACACATCTGACAACGGCTTCATGAATGGATCACACGGTTACGGCAGTAAGGTGCTGCCATATGAGGAATCAACACGGGTCCCGTTGATTGTGTTCGACCCACGCCACCCGAACAGTGGAAAGCAACTGCGGTGTGGTGCTCTGACCGGCAATGTGGACTTCGCGCCCACGATTCTGGAACTGGCGGGCTTGCCTGTGCCCGGGAACATCGACGGCAAAAGTCTGATGACTCTTTATGATGACCCGAATTCCGCAACTCATGAATCTCTGCCGCTGATCAATGTCTGGGGACCGAAAGAAGTGCACAGCTTTGGTGTCGTGACCAAAGACTGGAAATACGTCTACTGGCCGTACGCCGAAGGCGATTTCAAAGCAACCGAAGAGCTTTTCACCCTAACAAACGATCGTCTGGAATTGAGTAACGCCGCCATGGATGCTCAACACAGCCAGACGCTGGCCGGAATGCAGACCACCTACGACGCAGCGGTCGCCCACTGGTCTGACACGGCCGTCGAATACCACAACTATAAACCCTACGGCACTATCTTTGATCGAAACGTCGCCTGGTCGACAAAAGCCGGGTTAATGCGTGGCAAAAGGAAGAAGTAAATGAAGCAGAAAACGCATTTGACGTGACAACATTCGGCGTCTGCTGTTTGCGTTCGCAGTCTATTTCTGCGGTGCTACGCTTTCAATAAACGCGACCAGATCGGCGGCTTCCTGAGCGGTCAGGTCGGCCAGTACGCCTTCCGGCATCAGCGACGTTCTGCTCTTCTGCTGTTCCTCAAGATCGGCATTCCGTACGGTGACCGTTTTCCCGTCCGCAGTTCGCAGTGTGATGCTGTTGCCGGACTCCGTTTGCTTCAGCCCGGTCAGCACTTTGCCGTCATTCGTGACGACAATCCAGGTGACGTATTTTTCATCAACCTTTTCTGACGGCTTCATGATATGCTGCAGTAGCTCTGTTCGGCGGGGGTATTTTTTCGACACGTCAGTTAATGTGGGACCAACCGACCTGGCGGCATCAGACACATCGTGACATGCTCGACAGCGAGCGTCGCTGGAAAAAAAGATCAGTTTGCCGCGACGAGCATCTCCTGTTCGGGAAAGTACAAGCTGCGGATCGAACGTTCGCCCCAGAGTCTTTTTCCGTTCGGCTTCGGGAATAAAGTGATCAAACAAGCCACGGATGTTGCTGTTTACATTTTTTGCCGCGGTGATGGCGGCAGACCGGTCTCTGGCCGTCAGTTGTCCCGCGTGCAGTCGACTCACCAGAGCCAGCGAGCCTTCTGTGGAACTGGCGAGTGTGGCCACCGCAGCATCCCGCCGATTCCGATCTTTGTCATTGGCCAGAACTCTTAGCGCCTTTGCCGCAGTTGATCCGACAACCAGCGGTGGAGAAGTCTTCGGCGAACGTTCATTGGATAACGAGCGGATCCATTCGGCAATCAACGCAACTCCCCTGCTGTCGACCGCCTGCGACCCAATATACGGCATTCGCGAATAACCCAGTTTCGACATGCGATACATCAGCACCGACCGGTAAGGATCGCCGGGCGTGATGATCTTTGCGTTTTGCATGCCGAACGTGCCGATGCCAGTGCCTTTGTTCGTATTGAGCCCTTCGAATGGCAGCTCACGATTCAGGTAAAAGGAGACGATTGCGTTCCCGGCTTTGTGATGGCAGATGCCGCAATTTGCGTGCAGGTACGAACGAGCTCGATCGTTCAGGTCCTTGTCTTCGTCGTGCGGATCCACCAGTATCGCAGTCGCATCAACGGGCCTTGACGTTTCGAGAACGCCGGCCCGCCGCAGAGCCTGATGATGCGTCGTCGTGTCCCTGCCACTTCCCAGCTTCTTCTGCAGCTGATTCGGTGTAAAGCCCAATACGAAGTTTGAACCCGCGTTGTGACAGAGTCGACATTCATTGGTGGCACTGGCGCGCCATGTTCGAGTAGCCGCCGACGCATCCTCGCTGTTATCCGGCCAACTGACAGACTTGTTTGCTCCGATGGATGTGACCAGTAGCGCATCCGTGCCATCATCACGCCAGAGATAACTGTAGGGATTCCAGACTCCGTTGTCGTAATGCAGTATCTGGGTTTCCAGCGGAGTTGGTGGTGTGGAAAGAATACTTAGATGCTTGACCAGCACAGTTCCGTCGGGATATTCGGGGCTAGCAGCATCGACTTCGCCACCGATGGATTGGAGACCGGGCACGGCCACCCAGCGTTTCGCCACGGCTCCGTCCTGCCACCGCGGAACAACCACGTCGTAGTCAACCACGCCGGATGCAGGCTTCATTTCCCTGACGGATTCGAACAGTCCGGTTTCGCTCAGTAGTCGTGGGAACTCCGCCGACAGGTCTTCCACGCCGTTGGGCAGCAGTTCATAGATGCCGCCCGTATAGTCGTAGTCCAGCACGAAGAGTTCGCCGTTGCTGCCCTGAGTAAAATCTACGATGCGAAGATCTGTGTCCACAACATCGCGGTACACATAGTCGTCACCGTCCGACTTCAAGCCCCAAATCGTTCCAGTAATGTAGTCGCCATAAATAAAGAAACCGTTCAACCCACTCAGTTTCTCACTGCGATAAACCGGGCCCCCGATCACGGAGTTGGCTTCCGAATGATGATGATCGCGGGCTGGCGGAACGACAGGCGTGGGTCCGACTTCAACCTCTGTGCGAAGTTCGGCACGGCCTTCCATCACGGGCCAGCCACAGTTCTGGCCATTCTTCACATGGTGCACCATTTCCCAGGTTTCCCAGCCGTTGTCGGCGACGAACACGTCACTTGTCTGTGAGTCGACGCCGAATTTCCAGGGATTGCGCAGACCATAGGCGAAAATTTCAGCACGCGCTGCGTCGCTGTCGACGAAAGGATTGTCTGCGGGAATCGTGTAATTCGCGTCGCCCGTCTTTCGGTCGACGTCAATTCGAAGTACCGCTCCCATCAGATCCGTGACATCCTGGCCGGTGGTTCGTCCGTCCGGAGGATTTGGCCCGGAACCATCACCCGTGGATATATACAACAGTCCGTCTGGTCCAAAGCGAAGACAACCGCCGTTGTGCCCGCCCGATGGCCATTTGATGATAACCTGTTCGCTGTCTCCGTTCAGCACGACCTGTCCAGCGGCATTTCTGGTCGTGGAGTACCGTGAAACCCGCGTATGACGTCCACCTTCCGGATGTACCAGACAAACAAACAGGTAACCGTTCTTCGCAAAGTCGGGGTGTAATGCAGCGCTGAACAGATTCACGTCGCCACCTGCCAGTTGAGCAAGTTCTCCGACACGGTGTTTGTCCGCGGAGTCATCTGAGCTGGAGATTGTCAGAATGCTGCCGTTCATCTGAGTGATTAACATCTCGCCGTTCGACGGAGTCGCCTGCATACTGGTCGGATGATCGAAGCTGTGCCTGACAAAGACGCGGCTGATCCGGTAATCTGAGGGCCGTGTTGGCGTGCCTTTCAGACGGGACGCGGTCCACGGACTGCGTGGCTGTGAATAGGCCTGATCCGTCGAAAATGCGACCAGAATGATCAGGAAAGCCGACGGGAAGAACCGGGAATTTGCCATTGCTTTGCAACTCACTGTGGAAGTCAAAATTCAGTCGCCCAGCTCAGCATTGCACGATGTGAGCGACGATAATTCAAGCGACGCGCTGAATGTCGGCGATTAGAGACGAGAGTGCACGGGCAAAGAGACTTGCGTGTGCCAGGCGATTACATCAACGTACGTCGCCGTTTAACGATCATTCACACTGGACGCGGTTCAGTTTCGCTTTATTGCCGGGCGTTGAGCACCTCGTGCTGAGCCGGTTCAAAGGCCATCAGCCGGAACATGAACGCGGCCCGTCTGACGAGATGTTCCAAAGTGGAAAAGATTCCTCTGTCAATTCTGTATTTGCCGTGAATTCTTCGACAACACTCACATCTCAGTCTGCTGACAACGTTGACCATAACGTGACCGAACATCGCGAACGCTGCTACGTTTGTTATCGGCCCAGGGCCTCGTGTTTTTGCGACGTGATCCCATCGATCGACAATCGCACGCACATTCTGATTCTGCAACACGTCAAGGAACGGTTTCACGCGTTCAATACAGCTCGTATCGTCAAGCAAGGGTTGCAGAACAGCACACTGCTGGTTGACCAGACAGCAAACCTGGCCACGGCCACGCTGCCACTCAGGGCATCAACCGGTGTGTTGTATCCGGGACCGAATGCGCAGTTGCTGTCCGACCTTCCGGTTAGCGCCAGGCCCGCGCAACTGATTGTTCTGGATGGCACCTGGCACCATGCCAAAACATTAATGCGAGACATCTCTGCCCTGCACGGGTTACCTCGATACTGTCTGAATCCGGCGGCACCGAGCACCTATCGGCTTCGCAAAGAACCCACCGAGTCTGCTGTGTCGACACTCGAAGCAACCGTGGAAGCGTTGCGCGTTCTGGAGCCGGAAACGCAGGGGATTGACCAGTTGCTGACTGCATTTGACCGAATGATTGACGATCAGGTCAAACACCCAAGGGAAATCGGACGACTCCGCCGACCCACAGGACCACCACGTCCGAGCATCAATATTCCGTCGGCGTTAGTCCACGACATCGACAACGTTGTCGTAGCATACGGTGAGGCTTCGTTCGGAGCGAAAGGTACACGTCAGGCAGATCAGTCGCCCGTATATTGGGTCGCTCAACGATTAGGAACGGGCGAATCGTTCGAATGTGCGATTCAACCGCGGGAACCGATGAGAACCGGATTCCTGCAATACCTGCAACTGAGCGAAGAAGACTTTGGACAACCACTGTCTGTCGAAACATTTCGACATGCGTGGCGAACATACGTAAAACCCACGGACACGCTTTGCGTGTACAACGAAAGCACGGGGCGACTGCTGGATCGTGTTAACGTAAGTCCCGCCCCCTCCGTTATACTTAAGTCAGTCAACGTGCACGCAGGCAGTAGGAAGCTCCACAATGTGGTCCGGTCACTCAATCTGACACCGCCGACGGTGCCTCAAAAAGGCCGCGCCGGTGCACGACTGGCGAACGCCGTCGCATTTGCCCGGCATCTGCATCAGCATCCTCTGGCAGCAAACTCACGGTCGTCCACGTTTTCACATTAGAACTTGTTCTGCGCATGGGCATCCGAACGGGTTCCGCCATAGAATAGATGTCAATCAAAAGCTGCTGCGGTCACTTCTTCCTCAATTCCGACGTTGACTATCATGAAACACTCAGTCTGCTGCCCCGCTCTGTTGATTCTTTCCCTCGTTCTGCAAACAGCGGCCGCTGACGATTCTTTTCCACTGACGGCGCAGCGGATTCTGTTTCTCGGCGATTCGATTACGAACTCCGGCTACTACGTCGCAGACATCGAGACTCAGTTGCGTATCCAGGGTGTCGACCCGATGCCGGAACTCGTCAACATCGGGCTGCCCAGCGAAACGTGCACCGGACTGTCTGAGCCCGATCATCCCTTTCCTCGACCGGATGTCCACGAACGGCTTGATCGAGCGTTGGCGAAAGTCAAGCCGGACGTTGTTGTTGCATGCTACGGAATGAATGATGGAATTTATTACCCGTTTAGTAATGAGCGATTCAAAGCTTATCAGGATGGAATCAATAAGCTTGTCAACAAAGTGCATGCCGCTGGAGCAAAGATCGTGCTGGTGACGCCGCCGCCGTTTGATCCGACACCGCTGCAGGACAGGAAAGGGAAACTGCTGCCCGCAGGGTCCGGGAAGTTCGCATGGTTTTCCATTTACGAAGATTACGACGATGTGTTGCAACGCTACGGAAAATGGATTTTGCAGGGGACGAACAGGGCGGACATGGTCATTGACGTACACACACCAGTGAATAAGTTTCTGGCGGAACAGCGTAAGAAAGATCCGGAATTTCATGTGGCATCAGACGGTGTTCATATGAATGAAACAGGCCACCACATCATGGCGGCATCAATCCTGAAGGCATGGGGTGTGGAATCCTGGGAGGAACCAGCGACCGAACTGCAGCAGTTGATGAAGCAGAAAGAGAAGGTGCTGCACGATTCGTGGTTGTCGCACGTGGGCCACAAACGACCGGGAGTGAAAAAGGGGCTACCGCTGAAGGAAGCAACGGCCAAAGCGAATGAGCTGGACGCAAAGATTAAACCGCTGATTCAGAAGGCTCGCCAGTCAACCACTTCACAGCGACCGGCAACCGGAGGCACACTGCACGCGATTCATTACCCGGCCAGTTTGAAAGACGGTGAGCTGCAGCTGTATGTCGACTATTACCTGTGGGTTCCCACCGGTGCGGACAGACTTCGCGGCATCATCGTGCATCAGCACGGCTGCGGTCCTGGAGCGTCCACGGGCGGCCAGACCGCCGCCGACGATCTGCACTGGCAGGCCCTGGCAAGAAAACAACAATGCGCCTTAATGGGGTCCTCGTATGAACCTCGCAAGGGTATCAACTGCCGCCTGTGGTGTGACGCCCGCAACGGTTCCGAGCAACGTTTTCTGCAGGCGCTTGACCATTTCTCAACGTCGACCGGGCAGCCGGAATTAAAGACCGTGCCGTGGTGTTTGTGGGGGCATTCGGGGGGTGCATTCTGGGCGTCGCTGATGCAGACGATACATCCGGAACGAATTGTTGCCATCTGGCTTCAGTCCGGGACCGCCTTTGGATACTGGAAGAGTGGTAAGATAAAATCACCGAACATTCCCGCAGCTGCGTATGGTGTTCCTGTCATGGGCAACCCCGGCCTGAAAGAAAAAGATCACGAGCGCTTCCACGTCGCCTATGACGGCACAAAAGCGATGCAGGAGGAGTATCTTTCTAACGGCGCTGCCTTCTTCGAATTCGCCCCTGACCCAAAGACGGCTCATGAATGCGGTGATTCACGTTATCTGTCTATTCCGTTTCTTGATTTTTGGCTAACTCAGCGGCTGAGCGACGAAACGTCGCATAAGCTCACGACTGTCGATGACACAACACTGGCAGCATGGAAAACGGAAGTCGCACCGAAGCTGGCCGAGTTTATCACAACCGGTGCTGTCGCCGACGTAACTCCTCCGGACGCACCAGGCAACGTCACAGCCACTCGTCTGGATAATGGCAGCGTGAAACTCACGTGGACAGCCGAAGCTGATTTCGAAAGCGGGATTCGTGGCTTCCTGATTGAACGCGAAGAGCAGAGGATTGCTCAGATCCCCGAGAATCCCGTCGGCCGATTCGGACGCGCTCTGTTTCAGTCAATGTCCTACCACGACACGCCCGAACAGCCGCTGATGAAGATGGAGTACGTCGACAGTGACGCTCCCTCCGATCGGGTCCCGATGTATGCGGTTCGAACAATTAACAGCGTTGAATTGATTTCGGATGCAGCTTTTTCAAATTAGCGTTAGCGTTCTCTGCTTCCATGCATTAGTGGCATCTGTTGCCTTCGCCGAAGAAGCACAGGTCAGCTTTGCGCGCGACGTGGCTCCGATCTTTGAGAATCATTGCCTGCGCTGCCATAAAGAAAGCCACGCCAAAGGTGAGTTGTCGCTGCAGACACCGCATGGGCTTCGTGAAAATGAATACGTAATTCCCGGCAAGCCTGAGGAAAGTCATCTTCTGGAACTTGTGACTTCGCAGGGAAACAATCCGCCTGCCATGCCGAAGGAAGGACCCACGCTGTCAGCGAAGCAGCGGCAAACACTGCGTCGCTGGATCGACCAGGGAGCCACCTGGCCCGCGGAGGTAGTACTGCAGCAAAGATCCAAAGCCGACGCATCGTGGTGGTCGCTGCAACCTGTGCGATCTGTTCCGGTTCCGGATTCGGTGACATTCGCAGGAAACGACGCTGTTCCGTCTGACCACCCGATCGACCGGTTTATTCACGCGAAACTGGCAGAGCAGAAACTTTCGCCGTCTGTGCGGGCAGATAGACGCACTCTCATTCGGCGGCTCTACTTCGACCTGCTGGGATTACCGCCCGCGCCGGAGACCGTCGCAGGTTTCGTAGCCGACAATGATCCTCAGTCGTACGAAAACCTGGTTGACACACTTCTGCAGTCACAACACTTTGGTGAACGCTGGACGCGCCACTGGCTGGACATTGCTCATTACGCCGACACGCACGGTTTCGAACGGGACAAACGCCGAGACCATGCGTGGCGCTATCGCGATTATGTGATCCAGTCGTTCAACGCCGACAAGCCATATGATCAATTTCTGCGAGAACAGATTGCCGGCGACGTAATGGGTCCCCACAACGATGAAGCTGTGGTGGCAACCGGTTTTCTGGCCGCCGGCCCGTGGGACTTCGTCGGCCAGGTGGAAACGAAGAGCCCCGTGTTACGCCGAGCCTCCCGGGTTCTGGATCTGGACGACATGGTGACGCAGGTGATGACCGCAACAACGGCGATGACCGTCAACTGCGCCCGCTGCCACGACCATAAACTCGACCCCATCACTCAACGAGAATACTACCAGCTGACTGCGGTCTTCGCGGGCCTGCAACGCGGCGATCGCGATCTGGGAAAAGGTGCCCGGCACAAGTATGAATCAGGAATCGCACAGCTGGAGTCTGAGATTAACGAAGTGTCACTGGCGATCGGCCGACTCGAAGGACGCGGGATCGATCTGGCAGACATCGTCGGCGGCGGCACGGGCTTCGGCACTGGCCGCAAAGGACTGGGGCTTGATGCCCGCACAGGAAAAACTCAGGAACGCCCGTTCGGAGACCTCGGAAACGTGAAACCGGGCCATTACGCAAAGGTCAATCATGCGTTTATTGACGGCGTGTTTGTCCCGGCGAATGGTGAATCGCAGATCACTTCTACGAGATTGAAGGCAACGGGGCTGCCGGCAAACAGCGGTAAAGCATGGGACATGATTCGCAACGGCCCGGTGTCGAGTCAGTTTTCGACGAAATTTGGCGCGGTAGACTACAATACTGCCGCTCATTCAATGATCGGACTGCACGCGAATGCAGGCATTACGTTTGATCTGGTTGCCGTCCGCCGAGCGATAGTCGGTGAGAATACCGCGGCGACGGAAGCTCAATCCGATTCTGCGACGCTACGGTTCACAGCAGTGGCAGGTTACGGCGGAAAGCCGGAGGAACCCAGCGCTGAATTCCATATTTTTCTGGACGGGGCACTTCAGCAACACCAAAGAATTGGCCGTAATGACGCTGTCCCCATTCAAATCTCGATTCCGTCAGCCGCCCAATGGTTAACGTTGGTCTCAACGGACGGCGGCAATGGATATGGCAACGACCAGGTAAGCTTCGGCGATCCCCAAATTCGTGTGGAAGCTGCGACAAAACATACCGCAGTCCAGCAGCAGCGAGTCGCAGCGCTTCGTCGCAAGCGCGTACGCCTTGTCCAACAGCTGACAGCCGCTGGTGAGCCGCCTGTCTTCTTCGGTGTTGTCTCGGAAACGCCAGCGGCCATACATGTGCTGGACCGCGGGGATCCTGAATCGCCCGGTGACGTGGTCAACCCCGGGTCGTTAGCATGGTCGGCCACTCCCGTTGAGTTTGGCTCGACAGACACTTCCGACGCTCGACGCCGAACCGCGATGGCCAATTGGATTACCAGTGAAACGAATCCGTTGACTACCCGAGTGATCGTGAATCGTTTATGGCACTGGCATTTTGGACAGGGAATCGTGTCGACGCCGAGCGACTTCGGCTACGGCGGTGGCCGACCGTCTCATCCAGAGCTGCTGGAGTGGCTGGCAACGGAACTGGCCACTCAAAACTGGAGCCTGAAACACATTCACAGGCTGATTGTAACATCAGAAACGTACCAGCAAACCAGCATCCATCCTGCGACACGTCTGGATGGTGCTGCATCTTTAGTGGAAAAACACGAAGGGATTCCGCCCCGGAAGCGCCGCACAGCAGAATCAGATATCGACGTCGACAATCGGTTGCTTTGGCGCATGAATCCACGCCGACTGGAAGCAGAAGCAGTGAGAGATTCGGTTCTGGCAGTAACCGACAAGCTCAATCGACAGATGTTCGGCCCGGGCTATCGGGACTTCAACTACCAGGAAGCATACGCTCCAATTTATACATACAAGACAGCTGATTCGCCGGAGCTGTGGCGACGAAGCGTTTACCGATTCATTGTTCGCACAACGCCGCCACAGTTCCTGACGACTCTGGACTGTCCTGATCCAGCCAATCTGACTGCCACGCGAAACGTCACGACGACGCCGTTGCAGTCTTTGGCATTATTCAACAACGAGTTCATGCTGAAGCAGGCGGAGTACTTTGCTGGACGGCTGCAAGCCGAACATCCGAACGATATCCCGAAACAGATGGCAAGAGCCTTTGATCTTGCATTCGCGCGACATCCAACAAACTATGAGCTTCAGCACGCAGCACAGCTTGTGCGACAGAATGGGCTGCTGCACCTGTGCCGAGCGCTGTTTAATGCAAATGAGTTCGTGTATGTGGATTAATTTCAGGAACGTCGTCTCCGGCCACAATCCAATTCGTCCCGGTGGCAGGGTGCTGGTCTGTACCTGGCACTCTGTTGTGAGACTTCGAGTTGTTGAAGACATGGTAATTCCACTATGAGTGACACCCTGCGTCCGGATATTCTGTCTCGGCGAAGAGCACTGCAGCTTGCTGGCGGCGGTTTTGCAGCGGTAGCACTGGATTCAATGCTTCGCGCAGACGAATCGCCTCACTATCAGCCAAAGGCAACTCGCATCATTCAGATCTTCTGTCCCGGAGGCATGAGTCAGGTCGACACATTCGATTACAAGCCAGAGCTGAAAAGACGTGCCGGACAATCATTTGATCCGGATGGCAAACTGCAGTTCTTTGCGTCGAAGCCCGGCAACTGTCAGCCTGGATTCTGGAGATTTCGGCAGCATGGCCAATCCGGTCGGTGGATCTCCAGCCTGTTTCCCGGACTGGCCAGCCACGTCGATGACATGGCCTTCATTTATTCGATGCACAGCAAGTCAGCGCTGCATGCCCCTGGCTGTTTCATGATGAATACGGGGTTCACGTTGCCCGGTTTCCCCAGCATGGGCTCGTGGGTCACCTACGGCCTGGGCAGCGAAGCCGATGACCTGCCCTCATTTGTGGTCCTGCCCGATCCCAATGGTCTGCCGCCTGGCGGAATCATAAACTGGGGTGCCGGATTCCTGCCTGCGGTACATCAGGCCACAACGTTTAACACAAAGTCAGAGCAGCAACCCATCGCGGATCTGTTTCCGCCGACGACGTTCGCCCATGTCGATCGGGCGGCTGACAGGGGGGGACTCAGGTTTATTAGGAAGCTGAACCGTCGGCATCTTGCAGAGCGCAACGGGAACAGCGATCTGGATGCTCGCATTAAATCCTACGAACTGGCTGCCAGACTGCAGTTGAGTGCGCCGGAAGTAACCGACCTTTCATCCGAACGCGATACAACTCAGCAGATGTACTCCATCCAGGACCAGGCCGTCGGCTCGTTTGGGCGACAGTGCCTGCTGGCCAGACGACTGATAGAACGTGGTGTCCGCTTTGTTCAAATCTATTGTGGTGCTGAAAACACTCAGGCGAAGAAGATTCGACCGAATTGGGATTCACACGAAGACGTCGTCCGCGATCACGGTTACTGGGGACGAGTTCTTGATGCCGGAGCGTCTGCGTTGCTGAGCGATCTGAAACAACGCGGGCTGCTTGATGAAACACTGGTCATGTGCACCACTGAATTTGGTCGTCAGCCGGCGGCTCAGGGCAAGCGATCGGCCGGGCGAGACCACAACGCCGGTGCGTTCACGTCGTGGGTGGCCGGCGGCGGCATCAGAGGCGGCGTGGGCTACGGAGCTACGGACGAGCTTGGCTTTAAGGCGGTCGACCATCCGACGTACAGCTACGATCTGCACGCTACCGCACTTTATCTTCTCGGCATCGATCACACCAGATTGACGTTCTATCACAATGGAATTCAACGACGACTCACCGATGTGCACGGTCACGTCATCGACGAAGTGCTGGCGTGAGCCGCATAATTTCAGCGATATAACGTGTCGCCCCGGAGAAGCACAGGTGCAACAGGCAAACCGGGATTCTATCGCAGTACGAATGGCTCCGCTGCGTCGTCCGTCAACGGCGTTTCGGCATCTAACGCCATTGCGCCCATTTTTTCCAGTCGAAGCTCCTTGATCAGTGACCCCAGTTCTGTCTCAAAGGCTTCCAACCCGCCAATAAGCTCACTCATCCATTTGCAGATGGAATCTTCCCCAATGGCCCCCGCAACGCGAAGGTGTCCAACTCGCATGTCCTGCACAATCAGTGGAATCTCAGATTTCCATGTCTCGTGGCGTTCGGTGCTTGCCTTGCGTTTCCAACTGCCATGGTACTCCTCCCCAATGAGCGGCAGGTTCACAATCAGTTCCACAGAATCCATTTGAAAACGTTCTGCAAACTGCGTCAGCGTTTCCCAAAGTTCCTGCCAGTTATGATCTCCGTTCAGACGAACCTCTTCATCATGAAGTATCGTTTGACTGGGAGCAGACCGCTGCAGCATCGAACCGGCCAGCCGACGAAGACGCTTCGTCAAAAGGCTCATTTCGGTATGGCCGAAGGAACGTGTGAGTGTCAATAATGACAAAGCAGTGGCGACGCCCACGTAAGCGATCGATTCTTGCCCTGTGTATGAAGCAACAACTGCACCCGCTCCGGTGATCGTACATAGAACCGCCATGATCACCAACAAATGTACCCCGCCCACACCTTTTCTCTGAAGGCAGTGATGCAGGTGGCCACGGTCTGTTTCGTAGATGCTCCGGCCTGTCAACTTACGCCGAACGACTGCCATCGCGACGTCGAACAGTGGAATGGCCCAGATTGCTGTCGGAAGAATCAACGCGACGGCGGCATACTGCTTGATGGAACACTTTATTGCGACCGCTCCAAGTGCAAGCCCGACCAGCATGCTGCCGGAATCGCCGAGGAACATCCGGGCCGGTGGAAAATTGTAGATCAGAAATCCTGACAACGTTCCTGCCAATGCCAGCGAGACTAATAGTCCATCAGGGCGCCCCCCAAGAATCCATATCACGGCGGCAATCGCAAAACTCAATACGATCCCTGTCGTACTCGCCAGACCATCCACACCGTCAATCAGGTTCAGCGCGTTGACGGCCCCAACAATCCACAACAGTGTCATGATCGGTGCCAGATCACCAAAAGATATCGTAAGACCAAACGCACTGACCTCTCCGACGATGATCCCGGACGGCAGTAACACCAATGCCGCCAGAATTTGGCCGGCCAGCTTCTGACGTCCCCGAAGCCCGTAGCGATCGTCGATCATGCCGGTCAAAACGATCACGCCCCCGGATACGAGCAGCGCACCGAGAAACTTCACATCGTTAACCGTTGGCTCAAGCAGGCCGGGATTGAGCCACAGAGTGACGGCAATAGCAACAGTCGTTGAAATCAGGACCGTGGGACCACCGGCGAGCGGAACGGGGCGTTCGTAAATTTTGCGGTGTTTGTCCGGTTGATCAACAAGCCCAACTCGGGAAGCAAGCCGAGCCATCAGTGGCGCAGTGACGACGCTAACGAAGAACGCGGCAAGAAATGCCGTGAAACCAAACAACATACTGGGGAGGCCTGGTGAACAGGAGATCACATGATGGGAGTGTGTCGCCACACTTGGTAGTGAGCAGCCACCATTCCATTGTCACCGTGTGAACAGGCCAGTTGCAAGCGTTCAATTCGTCAATCCGGAAAACGCCTGCGATCCTATAAAATGCTGCGAACGCGAACGAAATTCGTATTCGCCCCTTCCGTCTCACCGGTACGTGTACGCGACAACCACCCACCAAACGCACGTGCCGTGCGAATTCTAGATCATGTAATCGGTCGCGCGGCCGAGGATTCGGTCGACGAGATCCTGTGAGAACTCGACGGCAGGTGACCGCTCCGGGTCGAGGTCCGTGGGGTTGATCCCGCAATAGACCGACCACGGTCCCAGATGCCGCCAACGCCCTGCCCTGTGTGGCTCGTTCGGCAGCACGGGGGTCGTACAACGATTACAGCCAATGGAAGAGTATCCCTGATCGTGCAGCGGATTTGTTATTACGTCATGTTCGCTGATGTATTCGGCCAGCTGCTCATCATTGAAGTTTACGAGTGGGTTGATTCTCAAACAGTTCAGGCGAGTATCCACTGACAGAATCGGGCAAGCGCCACGAGCTCCCCCATCCGACCGACGCAGACTGCTGATTAAGGCATCGTACTGGCCGGCCACAGCGTCCAAAGGAGCGGACTTACGCAGCTCGCAGCATTCCTTCTGCCCTTCGGGAGTCAGATACAGGACGCCACGTTCGGCCGACTGTTCTGCCATTGACTGTTCAGGTGCCAGCGTCCTGATGGTCAATCCATATGCCTTAGCCAGACGATCCCGCGTTTCCAGCGTTTCCGAGAACAGGACTCCCGTATCCACAAACAGGATGGGCATTTCTGCCGACACCGCCTGAAGCATATGGCAGATCGTGTTTCCGGATTTCTGCATGGAAGACAGTGCAGCCACCCGATCGCCAAACGTAGTCTGCGCCCACTGAAGCAATTCCTGAGGCGATCGTTCCTCAAACGTGCGGTTCACTTCAATCAGGTCTGCCTGACTCAACCGTGGCATTGCGAATGTTTCTCGATGAAAACTTGTTGCGATTCACTGAAGTCTGGTCACCGGTGGCAGCGGCCGCCGCTTAACAAGTGGCAGCTCAAATCGACATACGGGCGAACCGCATTCATGTCTGCATGATTCCGTGGGCGACTGATCCACTGGCCTGTGGACGGATGAATGATAACGGGTAGGCTCATATCCGCCAGCACCAGACTCTCCAAAGAGAGGTCTCGCCGACGGCACCGGCAATCTGCGAATGTCGGTGGGTGCTGGCCGCCACGGCCACTACGATACAAAAGCGGAGCGCTGCCGACGTGAATATGGCATGGCTCGTACCACAACACGATTCGGACACTAACAGAACAGATAACTGCACTCCGACCTTGCGTCTGAACAAAAAGGAATTCCAATGCAATCGATTGATAAAGGCAAGGCGATCCGCCGCGTTATGGATTTGGTGGCCATCCCCGGCCAGAGTTGCGAAGAGTCGAAAGTTGCAGCCTGGCTCCGTAAGGAACTCCAGCTCGCAGGCGTGCCGAAATCCGCAATTTCTTCAGATACGGCTCACCGCCGGAGCCCCGCCGGCGGGCAGGTTGGCAATCTGATCGTAAAACTAAAGGGTAACATCCGGGCCCCCCGCCGATTGCTGATGGCTCATCTGGATACCGTTCCCCTGGCCGTCGGTTGCAAGCCAGTCCGCAAGGGTGACACCGTTCGCCCCGCCGGGAAAACCGCCCTGGGTGGCGACAACCGAGCCGGCTGCGCGGTAATACTGACTGCGATCTCCGAGATTCTTAAACAGAACGTGCCCCATCCACCGTTGACACTGTTGTTTACTGTGCAGGAAGAAATTGGTCTGCGAGGTGCGCGATTTCTGACAGCAAGCAAGCTGGGACGCCCTGAACTGTGCTTCAACTGGGATGGCAGTGACCCGGCAAGCCTGATCATCGGTGCCGTCGGAGCGACCAATCTGTCGATCGCCATTGAAGGCATCGCCAGTCACGCCGGTGCCCACCCGGAAAACGGAGTCAATGCTGCCGTCGTCGCCTCCCTTGCAATCGCGGCCCTGCAGCGTGACGGCTGGCACGGGCTTGTCACGAAGTCGAAGAATCGCGGTGCCAGTAACATAGGCGCGATTAATGGCGGAGCCGCCACCAACGTTGTGATGCCGGGTGTCCTGATCGAAGCCGAAGCACGCAGCCACCAGCCGTCCTTTCGCAAACGCATCGTGAAACAGTATCGCAAAGCGTTTGAAGCTGCGGTCCAATCAGTCACAAACAGCACTGGTAAACGTGGCAAACTGACGTTTGAGGAAGACACGCGTTACGAAGCATTCAACATTCCCGAGAGCTCTGCATGTGTCACAGCAGCAAAGGCGGCCGTACGGCAAATCGGTCTGCAACCACTGGCCCGTGATTGTGACGGAGGTCTGGACGCCAACTGGATCTCGGCCCATGGTTATCCTGCGGTGACGTTAGGATGTGGCCAGGCGGGAATTCACACTGTCGACGAAACACTGTACATCCCGCAGTTTCTGGACGCCTGCCAAATCGCCACTGCCATCGCCACTGCCATCGCCGCAGATGGGACATGAGCGATCCTCAGGCGATTTGCAGAGTACAGAATGTCCACTCTTCAGCAGAATTTCATCAGCTGTGACCGCGACGCATGGGTTGTCGAAACATGAACAATGCCACACACGACAGAAGACATGCAAACCGATTGGGAATGTTCTTCAGGGCGACACGATCACAATCGACGTTGACGACATAGCGATAACGCTTTGCCCATCCGCCGCAACGGCCTTCAGCTTCATGATCGTTTCCCCTTTTTGCAGCAGAGCGTGGTCCGGTGGAACCCTGAGAACGGCCGCTGCCGCTGCGACGGGAATCACGACGGAAGCAACTTCCAGTGGCGCCGCCTGGCCGTCCTCCGCAACCAACGACACTCGAACATCCCGCCGCAATTTGGGTGACCGGAAGACCTGTACGGGAACCTCCAGGCTTTGGCCGCTCTGAGCGGTAATCTCGTGCTGCGAAGTCGATACGGTCAGCAGTGTGCCTTCCACGTTCATCGTAATCCGCTGCTGCATGCGGTTGACCAGGGTTCGCACTGCGCCCTGTGGGTCAGGCATTTCGACAACAGTATTCAGCACGATGCGGGACGTGCGGTCGATCTGCACCCATTCAGGAAGAAACAGCGGGAAGTTGATCTGACTGACGTTGGGCGGCACACAAATCGGTTCGCCAAATATTCCCTGAGACACTCGATCCGGACGAGCGGCCATCTGTAAACACACTTCACCGACAAAGGGTTCAATGCGTGAAACGACAACCGGCGCATCGTACATGGCTCCACGGTGCACGGTACGACCGGCATCCGGATACAGCGGCCTCACGTTCGCTCGAGGCTTCATGATCGGGGCCACCAACAGTCGCTGCGAGACTTTGGCGTCGGCTGTTGTGCAGGTCACTGTAACCAGCGACGCGTATGACGACGCGTGGTGGGACGTGGACAGCGGAATTGCGACGAACGACTCTCCTGCCAGAATAACGATATCTTCAGGAACTGTCGTGCCGTCTGGCAGTCCTTCGATATCGACTTTGACATCCTGTTCCCATTCGGGCGGGCGCACGATGTCGACGTACAGCAGGCCACGCGGTCCCTTGCCCTTTTGGCGTTTGATCGGGATTTCGGGCGGTGCTTCCCCCAGCATCAGTTCAACAGGATCGGGAACGACCACTTCAAAGGACGACACCGGCCTTGTAAACGACAGACGGTAAATCGAAGCCGGTTCTCCCTGACGACCAGAGACGTCAGCAATTCGGACGGTATATATACCATCTGCCGCAGCCTGGAAGCGGACGAATGCGTCCGTCGAGCCGTTCACATCATCCGCAGATGCGACCGTTTTCCCGTTCATATCGACAACCGCCACGTCCACATCCAGTGTCGAGCCGATTGTGCGAGCCGCCACTGTGATGTCCCACTCGGCGTCCTTCACTGCCTCAAATGCATAGGCATCATGACGTTCGGCACGCTCCAGCCAACCGGTCACCGCTCCTGGAAGCGCTACCGTTTGCGGTTTACCTTCATCGCGTTGTTCGATCAGTTCTGCATGATCACTCAGAGGGATCTGGTGCCGAACAGTTCCCGCCGGCGAATCAAATTCGACGTTCACCAGAGCGTTGGCTGTATCGCCAGGGGACGAGATTTCACACTCAACAGATTCGATCACCGGGGCACCGGTCTCCAGTCCGTAACCAATGAACGTAATCTTCTGGGTTGCTCCTCGCTGACCTGCGGCTGGTACCGTTGCAATGACTCGCGGCGTTGTTTCAAAAGACAATCTGTACACCATTGAACGGTTGCCGCGGTAGTCAATGTCGCTGAGAGTCACCAGATACTCCGCCCCGCTCTTCACAGCAAGCGTCGTTTGCAACCCCTGCCCTTCCGTGTCAGCCGTGTCAGAAACCAGATTTCCGGCTTCGTCATGAATCAACACGGCAGCATGGAGGCCAAAGCCGAAGCCATGTGAGTTAACAGAACAGGTGATCAGACCGTCCACGGGTGAAACAAATCGATATTGGTCGACTTCCTCCTTCTGCTTCAACCGACCGAACAAAGTACACGGCAGCGTCGGCAACTGCTGCGGCGCACCGCTGGATGTTCGCGATTCTTCTTCGATGACATCGTGGCTGTCAGTAACCAGCAACTCAAGCGGCGGTGAGACACCATTTGCATTAACGGCCCGCCAACCGATGGGTCCCGGCGGCATGTCCTCAGGAATCGTAAGACGAACCGTCACTTCACGTGGAACCATGAACGCTTTGTTGCCGGCCTTCGGGCCAAACCAGTGAGGTGGACCAGGAAATAGCATTTTTCCGGGTGGAGACAGAACCTCGATTTCAACGCGATCGTCAAGAACGAAGAATTGTGTGTCCGGCGTCCAGTCATATCCACCGAGCTGCACTTCGATGGTGCTTCCGGCAGGCAATGTCGCGGGAAAAGCATAACCGACCGTCGGCGGTTGCTGGCTGTAAACTGCGGCTTGCAGAAACAGAGGCACTGTGACGCAAAGTCTGAATAAAGTTCCGGCTTTCATCATCGTTCTTCGCTCTGACGTGGCCAGCTCCGAAATGAGGTAGAGTGTCTCCGCTTATGCACACCGCAGACCGTGACCGTCCCGGTCCGCCAGCAGGACGGACTGAGACAGTCGCCTACACCAGTCCCGGAATCATCTTTCCCCCGTTGCCCACTGGGATCGGACGGCCCTGCGGTGTGTAGTATATTTTTTCTGTGTTCATTCCGAGCAGACGGAAAATCGTATGCTGCAGGTCGGCAATGGAAACCGGATCCTTCAGCGGCGCCGATGCTGTGGCGTCGGTTTCGCCGATGACCTGTCCGGGCCGTACTCCCCCGCCAGCCAGAAGAATGCTTTGAGCGCGGCTCCAGTGATCACGGCCCGCTTCACCATTGACCTTTGGTGTACGGCCCATTTCTCCCATCATCACGACAAGCGTCGTATCGAGCAGACCACGGTCCTCCAGATCTGTGACCAGGGCGCTGAAGGCCAGGTCGGCCTGGGGAATCAAATCCTCCTTCAGGCTCGGAAAGCAGTCGTAGTGGGTATCCCAGCCAGCGTGATCGACGCCCACAAAACGACAACCGGACTCGACAAGACGACGCGACAGCAATGCACATTGTCCGACCGTGGAATGGCCGTAGCGTTCCCTCAGCGACTTCGATTCAGCATTAATATCGAAGGCTCTCTGAGCTTCCGGTGATGTGATCAGATCGTACGCTTTGCTGTAATAGGCTGACATGTCTGCGGCTTTGCCTGAAGCACCTCCTCGCAGCTGTTCGACTCCGGACAACAGCCGTTGCCGACGAGTCATACGGTCGGTGGTCGTCCCTTTAGGAAGCGTCAGGTCCCGCACGTTAAAGTCCGGCTGGACCGGATCTGTTTCGATCACAAATGGAGCGTATTCCGGCCCGTAGAACCCGGGTCCACCGGCGTCCATCGGCGCGGGCAGATTTACGTATGCCGGCACGGAACCCTGAACACCCAGCTCTCGAGCCACGCGAGAACCGATCGAAGGATACAGCACATTAGCTGGTATGCGGCTGTTCTGACCGTCACGAAATCGCGGTTTGTAACCCGTCATCACGTAGTAGTAACCGGTGACGTGCCCGTTGTCGCCATGGGAATGACTGCGAACGATCGTGTATTTGTCAGCCACCTTCGCGCATGCCGGCAAATGCTCACAGATCTGTGTGCCTGCCACGTTGGTGGAAATCGGCTTGAAGGGACCGCGCACGTTTTCCGCTGCGTTCGGCTTCATGTCCCACATGTCGATAGTGCTTGGACCGCCCTCCAGAAACAGCATGATGCAGGACCTTGCCTTCGGGGCAACGGCCTTGATATCGTCAGCATGCAGCAGCGAGGGCAGGTTCAGTCCGGCCAGCGCGCTCAGTCCGCCGACCTGAATCGCATCTCTGCGGGATCTACGATCGCAGTAACGTCCGCGTTTCTGAGCAAATGGTATTTTCAGCATGGAAGGCTCCTGTTGTTTCCGGGACGGTTGCGGCAGCCTGCCACAATTATTCGTATCGGCAAGTTGCGGTCACTGAAATTCATCATCTTTAATATCAGACAGCAAACTGTCCGTGGGAGGTGTCAGTGGACTCAGCCAACCGCATCCTTAAATTGATACGCAAACGTCCTTATGTAAAAACTCAGTATTATCGGATTCAGACACCAAACGACTGCCGCACAATCGGGCGGCATCCGGGCCTCTCGGTTAATGGTTAAACAGAAACTCCTTCGTATTTAACAACGTCCACATCAGGTCTTCGACAACTTCACGACGGTCTGCGTTCTGACTGCAGGCGTTCAACATCAGGTTACGTTCGGCATCGGTCGGAAAACGATTGACCGTGGACAAATACAACTCATAAATGATTGCATCGGGGCCAAGATCAGAATCGGCCAGTTGGCGCACACGACCATGCCGATGCTGAATCTTTTCGCCAATCTCGGACGAGTTCAACAGATGCAGGGCCTGAGAAATACTGGGAGCATCGCCACGCTCGCACGCACACACGGTGGTTCTGGTCGGCCGACCGAAAATGCGGAAGAAATACGACGGCATACGGTTGTCCCAGACTTCAATTGCCCGAGCACCAAGTGGCCAGCCATTGAACTTCTCGGCAACGCCCGTCACCTGGCTGATTGCATCCAGTAACACTTCGGCGGGATGGGGACGATACCCAGCGCGTGAAAAGTTCTGCTGGTCGTCAGCATTGGAATCATTTTTCTCGCTGCTCAGCTGATACGTGCGAGATCCCAGAATGGTCTGCGTCAGGACCTTCAGATCGTAATCAGATTCTCGCAGATGATCGGCCAGCGCGGTCAGTAGCGCTTCATTGCTGGCCGGATTGCTGGCACGCAGGTCGTCGACCGGATCAATAAGACCTCGACTAAAGTAATTTGCCCAGACACGATTCACGATGGCTCTGGCAAAGTACGGGTTCGTATCGCTGGTCATCCAGTCTGCAAGATGAACACGCCGATCGACAGGCAGCACGAAATTGGCGTCCGCGGGCAAGTCTTCGCCAAGGCCCTTTGCCGGAACAACCGCGTTCATTTTCGGGTGTTTAAGATCGCTTCCGGCCTTCACCAGAATGCCCTTCGCACCGCCCGGCAGCGTCTTTTGCCCGACCCCCGTAAACAGACCGGCAAAGGAATAGAAATCTTCCTGCGACCATTTTTCGAAAGGGTGATGGTGACACTCAGCGCATTCGATGCGAATACCAAGAAACAGCTGGCTGATGGAACTGCCGAGTTCTTTAGGTTCATTCAGCGTAACGTAAAGAGCGGCAGGACTTTCAGCACGAGTGCTGCCTCTGGCCGTCAGAATGTCACGGACGAACTCATCGTAAGGTCGGTTCTCGCGGAACTGCCTTCGCAGCCAGCGGTTAAACGCCACCGACGATTCCGAGCCCAGTGCGTTCCCGTCAACGCGCAGCAGGTCCGCCCACTTCTGTGACTGATAAAAACTGTATTCGTTGCGGTTCAGCAACTGTTCAATCAGACGCGTCCGTTTGGTCAGTTCGTCGCTGCTAAGAAAAATTCGCGTTTCGTCTGCGGTCGGCAGCGTACCGATCGTATCCAGAAAGACTCGCCGCAGAAACGTGGCATCGTCGGCCAGGCCAGAGGGCTGAATGCCGAGTCGATCCAGCTTGTCCCACACGTGTCGATCGACAAAGTTGTTTTCGGGGGGACGTTTGAATTCTGTTTCCGGCTGCGGAATAGTGACTGAGCAAACCGCCATCTGGTCCAGGAAACGAACGAGCACAGCGGCTTCCCCTGGTAATCCTTTCGCCTCAACCTGCCCGTCATGACTAAGGGCGGCAACGTTGTCGGCATTGGACTGAAATTCTGCTGTATGGGTCACGTCTCGCTGCGATGCATCGGAAAAGTGAGCGATCACTCTCAGTTGCTGTCGCCCGTCGAGACTCAGCATGGCCTGCTCAGGCTGCACTTCGATCGACGTGACAGCTACCGGCTCACTTTCGAACGTCGCACCTTCTGACAGCCATCGTGACAGCGTGCGATAGTGTATGGACGTTTCATCCGTTCGGCGACCACCGACGTGTGGCACCCGACCGGTCGCTTTTCCCAAAATCAGGCTTGTGGCGGGAATCACGCGATTGATTCGTCGTCCTCGATTCTCTCTGGTGAGCGTCTCGAAGTCGGCTTCCGCGTCAAAGCCAAAGACACTGAGCTTAAATCCATTCTGGCCTTCGGCCTTTCCGTGACAACCACCGGAATTGCAGCCCAGCTTCGTGAGAGCCGGAATCACTGTGTAGGGAAACGACACCGGCGCAGGCCTGTCGAATCCAGTGACCGAAATCGGTACGTTCCGTCGATCAATCCCACTGACGACGACCAGTTGAGTCTGTCCGTCACCCTTCGCCTCAACGACTCCGAATTCGGAAACGACGGCCACTTTGCTGTCGGCAATCAGATATTTCGCAGTTCTGGTCAGATCCGCCTGCAGTCCCGCGGCTGTGTTCTTTACGACAACAATCTGGATAGTCGCCTGCGGACCACTGAGATCGAGCTCGTCAGGATAAACAACCAGATCTTCCGCCGTCACGGCCGCACCGCACGCGCACACCACCGCACAGAGAAAAACGAGCGGTACTGGGGCGCTGCGTTCTTGCATTAAATAAGTCCTGAGGCGGGGTAACGATAACGGAAACCGTTGAGAGGACCAATTTGGCAGGGTATTGTCACTGGTAATGCTACTTGATCGCCGGATCAGACACAAACTTCAAACACCACATGGACGGGTTGGGGGTGCAGTTACAGGATTGTGGTATCGGACAGGTGGGTGAGTGGCCGGCGGCTGGAATGAGCCTGCGAAGGAAGTCCGGAGGTTCACTCGTTCCGCCCTCCAACCACCCTCGCGATTTCACAACATTCCGTGACTGCACCGACGGGTTGGCACAAATACCCCGAGCAATAACATTGAAACTTCCGAGCTCTGGTGCGTCGTGATTGCGCCGGAGCAAATACACGCCGTGACCAATGGCAGGCCGTCGTCCAGTGTGAATGCGGCGTGGTGTATGGACGTCGAGATGATATTCGAACGCAAAACGAAGGAGCTATTCACCGGGACGCGCAAGATCGAACCGATCCTTCGTTCTGCAGTAGCTGACTCCGCCCATACGGCCGACAGCGTTCAGCAGATCTGGATCAACGAGGTCTTTGATACCGATCACGTGATCGTCGATGTGCATGTGAACGATACTCCCGACGACAATATTGGCGCCCCCGGGACCGTCACCGATATTCAGAATGTGCATCTTGCGACATTCAAACTGAACCGGCGATTCCAACACGCGCGGAGCACTAATTTTCAGACTGGCCAATGCCGTCACTCCGCAGAAATCGAATTCCGACTCGTTCGGAGGCAGCGCCGCAGCTGAAGCGTTCATGGCTTCGGCAACCGAGAACGAAACAATGTTCACCACAAAGTCACCGGTATCCTGAATATTCCGCAGCGTATCCTTCGGTTCGCCCTGCCTGTTATTGGCCGGGCAGAAAAGCAGACTTGGGGGACGGGAGCCGACGCCGGTGAAGTAACTGAATGGGGCAACATTCGTGGCCCCGGCACTCGAAATCGTCGAAACCCACGCAATCGGTCGTGGCACAATGCAATGAATCATCTGCTGATAGAAAACAGACGCCCGCACGTCAGCAGGATCGAAATCCATCGTTTTGACTTTCCGTCATCTATGCTGCGTCGTCCAGAGGTATCAGCTTGGGAACAGCGACTCGCAATCCGACGACGGGACCACAGGCCTTTCGCAAACCATGAAAGTCATGCTTTAGGAACTTCCGTAGCTGTGCAGGTGCTTTCATTCGCAGGTACTGATTCACAAGCGTTTCCATATGTCGGTCATAATTGGCCTGACTACCTGTGTGCATGTAACAGCCACCCTTGAACCGGCGAATATCACCGTCGAACGCAGAACTGATGTGATACAACTCGTGAAAAGTTGTGACCAGCTTTTCCATGTAAGTCTGGTTTAAGAACCGAGGCAGGTAGAACGTGAGAATGTAGAGCATTTCCTGACCGTCGTGGTACAGGCGTTGAACCGTCCATTCCCGGCCGTCTCGGCGCTGCGTCAGTGCGCCGTAATCGAATCGCATTGGTGTCAGCTTTGCCTGCATGCCCCATTCCACCGGCGACCGTGTCTGTGCGAATGTCACGGCCACCTGGCCCATGTCAATGTGACGAAACTCCGGATGACGCTGACAAACGTCTTCACAAAGTCTTCTTATGGCAGCACAGAAATCAAACGCCTTACGGGGCAATGCACTGACCTCAGGCAATCGAGGAGAACGGTATTCGTGAGCTCGCAGTGCGGGCCATTTCGAATGCCCTGCAGGCTATTCACTTCCGCAATTTGCAGCAATATCGACTCTCAACGAAAACAGGCCGCTCTTCGTGAGCGGCCTGTCATTTGATTCAAGTGTAAGGGCCGTCCGCAGTTACGATTCCGCCGTTTCTTTGGCATCAGCGTCCGTTGTTGGGGCCTCTTCAGCATCTGACACTGAAGCCTCTTCCTCTTCCGCCACAGGTTCATCCCGTGGCGGGGCAGGATCGTCATTAACGACTGGTGCCGTTCGTTTCTTAGACTTCACACGATCACGTTCGCCGACAAATTCGACAAGTGCCTGTTGTCCTGAATCACCAAGTCGAACGTTGGGAAGCCGCACGATTCGCGTGTAGCCACCGTCACGATCTGCAAATCGGTCGGCCAGTTCTTCAAACAGAATCGAAACCGCTTCATCGTCCCTCAGCAGTGAAAATGCCCGCCGGCGAAGTGCGACGGCAGGAGAAATGGTCTGTGACCACTGCTGCCATTTGTCAGACTTCCGCCAGTCACGCCATGCATCAGAATCTTTGTCTGCATCAGACGCAAACTCAGCTGCGGCCTGCTCGTGAGCAACAGCCTTCTTGCCAAGCGTGACCAGTTTTTCAACGAACGGACGAAGCTCTTTGGCCTTGGCAACCGTGGTAACAATGCGTCCAGGGACGCGAGGTCGCTGCGGATCATCTTCATCCACACGCACCGTCTTTATCAGACTGGCCGCCATGTTGCGAAACATCGCCTTACGGTGCGATGAATTTCGTCCTAGTTTTCTTCCGCGTAATCGATGTCGCATGGCGACAAATCTCTCAATCGTAGTCTAAGGAAATCTTGTAATTCTGCTTCCGCTGCCTAACCAACCGGCTGTTGATTCGGAAGTCGCATACCCAGCCGCAGTTCGATCTCTTCCAGACGTTCTCGAACTTCGTCCAGCGTTGTTTCACCAAAGTTGCGAACCTGCAACAGTTCGTCTTCTGATCGCACAACAAGATCACGAACGGTGTTGATACCGACCGATTCCAGACAGTTTGTCGCACGCACCGACAGATTCAATTCGGCCAGACTCTTGTTCAGCTTCTCTTCCAGTTCCATGTCCACTGGCGAATATCCGGTAGATTCCATCATCCCCTTCAGTCCGCCATCCTGGTTCGCTTCCGGGCCAGGTTCGCGATACGTAATAAAACAGTTGAGGTGCTTCCGGAGAATCTTGGCAGCTTCCACCAGCGCCATTGATGGAGAAACAGTTCCGTTGGTCCAGATTTCAAGGTTGAGTTTGTCGTAGTTGGTTCGCTGACCGACCCGCGTTTCCTGAATCTGATGTCGGACTCGAGTAATGGGAGAGAACGCTGCATCGAGGGGAATCAGGCCAACCTCCGGGTCGTTCTGATAATGCTCTGATGCCGGCACATATCCGCGCCCGTTCTCCACCGTCATTTCGATGTTGAAGGGCACATCGTCGGTCATCGTTGCAATCACCAGATCTTTGTTGATCACTTCCACCTGATCGTCGCAGATGACATCCGCACCGGTCACCACACCGCGAGTGTTCTTTTCAATGCGAACAGTCTTGACGGAGGCACTGTAGTTCTTCAGCACCAGCGACTTAAGATTAAGGCAGATGTCAGTCACATCTTCCACAAGGCCCGGGATCGTGGTGAACTCGTGCTGAACACCCTGCACACGCACCTTCGTAATCGCAGCCCCCTCAAGGCTCGACAGCAGGATTCGTCGCAGGCTGTTGCCCACAGTGGACCCGAAGCCACGTTCAAATGGTTCAGCCACAAACCTGCCGTACTCGGCCGTCAGAGACTCTCGAACCGGGAAAACCCGACTGGGAAGTTCCAATCCACGCCATCGAATTCGCATTATGTACTCTCCTGAAACAGGGGCTGTTGTTAGTCAGACCGCGTCAACCACGTCAAGAAAAAAACGCCAACTCAGACGCGACGCTTCTTCGGGGGACGGCAGCCGTTGTGCGGCAGTGGGGTGACATCTTCGATGGACCGAACGGTGATACCGGAAGACTGCAGGCCTGTAATGGCACTTTCTCGACCGGACCCAGGTCCCTTCACCCGAATCTCGATCTCCTTAACACCACATTTAGCGGCTCGTTCTGCAACAGTTTCCGATGCACGCTGCGCCGCAAACGGGGTGCTCTTGCGGCTTCCTTTGAAGCCAACGGTGCCCGCGGTGGCCCAGCACAGAACATCACCATTTGTGTCGGTCATGGTCACAATGGTGTTATTGAAGGTTGCTTTAATAAAAGCAATGCCCTTCGTTACGTTACGACGCACTCGCTTTTTTTGTTTTACTTTTGCCACGATTCAATTTCTCACAGATTAACGGGAGTCAGAACGCCATCAAGGAACACATTTCTAATGCTTGGCGTCCTTGACACCCTTCTTGCCGGCGACGGTCTTCTTGCGACCTTTTCGAGTTCGGGCATTAGTCTTCGTTCGCTGTCCACGTACGGGCAGACCTCGGCGATGCCGCAGTCCCCGATAACACTGAATCTCACGAAGACGCCCAATATCCTGTTGAACCTTCCGCCGCAGCGGGCCTTCAACTGTGTAATTCTTATCAAGATGGTTAGTGATGCGGCTCACTTCATCTTCGGACAGATCACTGGCCCGAATCTGTGGATCAATGCCCAGCTCATAGCAGATATTGACCGCGAGAACGCGACCAACACCAAAGAGATAGGTCAGCGCAACATACGTTGGCTTATTGTTTGGGATGTCCACACCGAGAATACGAGGCATCGAAGCTCACTCCAACTAACAAAACGACCCTGAGCCGACACCGCCGACTCCAACGCAATCAACCCTGACGTTGTTTATGACGCGGATTCGCAGTGCAGACAACATACGTACGGCCCCGCCGACGAACTGTCTTGCAGTGCTCACAAATTCGTTTGACGCTTGACCTTACTTTCATCGAACCAACTCCTGCAGACAAATATCAATTCGTTTTCCGAGGCTACTCTTCAGTGTCCAGCAGACCTGAGTAATTTCGCATGATCAGGTGCGAATCAATTTTCTGAACCAGGTCCAACGCCACGGAAACAATAATCAAAAGACCAGTCCCACCAAAGAAACTCGCGATCGCGTAGTCTCCCGTAAGGGTGGTCGAAATAACGGTCGGTATGACAGCAATAACTGCCAGGAATGCCGCACCAACATAGGTAATTCTCATCATTACCTGTTCAAGGTGCGATGCTGTCCGTCCACCTGGGCGATAGCCCGGAATGAAGCTCCCCATATCCTTCAGATTCTCTGACATATCTTTGGGATTGAAAGTGATGGCCGTCCAAAAGTAGCAGAAGAAGTAGATCAGGAAGATGTAAGTCAGATTGTACACAAATCCCTGGCCAGGACTGAACGCACTGCCCAGCGCCATCAGTATCGAATTGTTCGGCCAAATATTTGCTAACTGATTAAACACGAAGAACGGCAGCAACAGCAGACTGGAGGCAAAGATAATCGGCATGACTCCCGCCTGATTCACCCGTAGAGGCAACCATTGTCGCTGACCACCCATCACCTTTCGCCCGCGGACATGTTTTGCACTCTGAATCGGAATCTTGCGTTGCCCCTGTGTAATGAAAACTACCCAGACAATCACAATCACAAACAAAGCCGCCAAAACCAATAGAATTTCAACACCCTTACCGCCACCCAACTGCAAACCGCCTTCCAAAATGCCGCTCAGAAAACCACCGGCTGCCGCAGGCATTCTCGCGAGAATTCCGGCCATAATAAGCAGGCTGATTCCATTGCCGATCCCATAGGCATCGATCTGTTCACCGATCCACATCAGAAACACGGTACCGCATGTCATCACGACAGTTCCAGCCAGGCACCAGGCTGTCGTATTGTAACCGTCCAACAACACACTCTGTCCCGTGAGCGCTCCTGCTGCGAGTCCCTTTATCAGGAAGAAACTCTGCAGAAAACAAATCACGACCGTGGCATAACGAGTATATTCGTTCAGACGACGACGACCGGATTCCCCTTCCTTCTGTAACTGTTCAAGTGGTGGGTAAACCGTGCCCAGCAACTGAAACACGATCGACGCCGTAATATACGGCATGATTCCCAGCCCAAATATGGAACCGTTCGTGATGCTGGATGCAGAGAACATAGAAACGACCTGCAGCAGCTTGACGACCCCTTCCCCGCCATCGGCCCGGCCGAACACTTCTTTAAGCGCGGCATGGTCCATAAATGGCAACGTGATCGAAAACCCCATACGGTAGACGGCTAACAGGAAGAGTGTCAGCAGGATCTTCTGTCGGAGTTCCGGCACGCGGAACACGGTTAATAGTTTTGAGAACATTGGTCCTCTCCGAAACTTCAATCCTTACGAAGTTTCTGCGAACGACAACGTCCGCAATGTCAGTCAAATTCGTTCAAACTTACCGCCTGCTGCAACGATCTTTTCTTCCGCACTACGCGAGAATCGATGTGCAATCACGGTCAGTTTCTTGTTCAGCTCACCGTCGCCGAGCACCTTCAACGCATCGTGTCGACTCGGGACAATTCCTTTGGCAACGAGCGTTTCAACGGTAATTTCCGCACCATCTTCGAACGCCTTCTCAAGTTGTCCAACATTGACGATGACCACCGTGTCTGCAAATGCGGCATTATTGAAGCCACGTTTAGCGACACGCCGGAACAGCGGCATCTGGCCACCTTCGAACCCCGCACGACGCTTCGAGCCTGATCGACTGAAATAGCCGTTATGCCCTCGACCACTTGTCTTACCATGGCCGGAACCTGGTCCGCGCCCGATACGTTTGCGCGCTTTTCTTTTCTTGATGCCTGTATGGACGTCGTTCAGGATCATTACAGCGTCACTCCTCTCAGACGTTCAACATCTTCTTTAGTCTGCAACTGCGACAGGGCATCAAACGTCGCTTTCACGAGGTTGAGCGGATTCGTGGAGCCGTAGCTTTTCGTCAGGATGTCAGAAATCCCGGCAGCTTCCAGCACCAGCCGTACACACTCACCGGCAATGACACCAGTACCCGGTTTTGCCGGCAACAGTAAAATGCGAGAAGCCCGGAATTCACCCATCACCTGGTGCGGTATGGTTGTGTCCACGAGTGAAAACGGCCTCATCGAGCGATTCGCGGCCTTGGTGGCCTTTTCCACTGCCAATGGCACTTCGATCGCTTTGCCATAACCGTAGCCCACACGACCGGCTCGATCACCCGTCACCACCAAAGCGGCAAAGCTGAATCGACGACCACCCTTAACCACGCACGCGCACCGGCGAATCTGAATAACTGATTCGCCCGCATCTCTTTGTGTATCTGTTGAAGACACGTTTCACCTCAAATCTGAAACCGAAGCTGGTCTAAAACCGCAGACCCTGCTCGCGAGCGGCCTCTGCCAACGCAGCCACACGACCGTGATAGCGGAAACTGCCGCGGTCAAACACGACATCCACGATGCCTTTTTCCTTCGCCCGTTCGCCCAGCACTTTGCCGACCGTCTGGGCAATTTCGCAATTACCGGCAACTTTACCGGCGCCGGCGATAGACGCCTCAACCGTGCTGGCAGACACCAGTGTCTTACCTTCGGAGTCGTCGATAATCTGCGCGTAAATGTGGTGATTACTCTTAAACACCGACAGTCGCGGACGCCCATGTGCATCGCGCCGAATGCGATTTCGGACACGAAACCCACGTCGCGCTTTTCGCTTTACTAATCGCTTCTGAGCCTTCATTGATCTCAACCAACCTTATGAGCTACGCGGTCAGCGCTACTTGGAACCGAAAGCTTTACCTGATTTACGCCGTACCTGTTCGTTCTCGTACCGAATACCTTTGCCCTTATAGGGCTCAGGAGGACGCACCTGCCTGACGTTTGCCGCAAACTGGCCAACCGCCTGCTTATCCGCACTTCGCACAATCACACTTGTGGGCGCTGGCACCTCGACGTCCACACCCGCTGGAACTTCCAGAACAACGGTGTTTGCAAAACCCACCTGAAGAGAAAGTTTGTTGCCCGCCAGCGCCGCGTTGTAGCCGACTCCGACCACTGTCAGCCGTCGTTCAAACGGCTTCAAAACGCCATCCACCATGTTCTGAATCAGGCTGCGAGTCAGCCCGTGCAATGCACGATTTTCACGCAGGTCATTCGGGCGTGACACCGTAATCACTCGATCTGTGTCGTTGACGGCCAACGTCATGTTTGGGTGCGCAGTCAGCTGTAGATCACCCTTTGCACCTTTGACACTGATCTGCTGACCAGCCAGAGACACATTCACCTCGGCCGGAAAACTGACCGGCTTATTTCCAATTCGAGACATTGCCCAAATACCAGTTACTAAATTGAATCGTGTGGACGAATAAGAACTACCAGATCTGACAGAGAAGCTCTCCGCCGACACCCTCTTTTCGCGCCTCGCGGTTACTCAACACGCCCTTTGAAGTCGACAGCACTGAAATGCCCAGTCCCTGACGCACTTCCTCCATATCTGACGTGCCAACATACACTCGACGGCCGGGCTTACTGATCCGTTCAATGTGCTGAATTACATGCTCACCGTTTGGTCCGTACTTCAGATTCACTCGCAGCATCGCAGTCGGAGCACCTTCCACTTCCACGATCTCATGATCCCAGACATAGCCCTCACGCTCCAGAGCCTGCACAACCCGAACCTTCTGCCGCGATGTGGGCATATCGACGTATGGTCGCTCCACGTGTATGCCATTGCGGATTCTGGTAAGCAGATCTGCGATCGGGTCAGTCATCATGAGACAGGTACTCGTCTATTCTTATTTTAATGCTGCCGCCCTCTAACGAGGCACGACTGACTTACCAGCTGGCCTTCCTGGCTCCGGGCACTAATCCATCCAGACACAGATCACGAAAGCAAATTCGGCAGACCTTAAACTTGCGGTACACCGCTCGAGGACGGCCACACAGGTTACACCGACGCTCCAGTCGAGAACTGAACTTCGGAGTCCGATTTGCTTTTTCGATCTTTGCTTTACTTGCCATGAGATTGTGTTACCAGCGATGGTGTTTCAGTTATCTTTCGGAATTCTCGTTCTTAAACGGCATCCCGAGAGCTTTCAGCAAGGAGTGACCTTCTTCGTTTGTCTTTGCCGTTGTAACAATTGTGATATTCATGCCCTGCGGCTGGTTCACCGTTTCCGGGTCGACCTCTGGAAAGACCATTTGTTCCTGCAGCCCGCAATTGTAGTTTCCCCGCCCGTCAAAACTTTTAGGATTGATGCCCCGAAAGTCGCGAACCCGAGGAAACGCCAGTGTGATCAACCGATCAAGGAACTCGTACATCCGCTTTCCACGAAGCGTGACCATGCATCCGATCGGCATACCCTCACGCAGCCGAAAACCGGACACCGACTTCTTGGCCCGACAAACCTGAGCCTTCTGACCACTGAGCGTCGTCAGATGCCCAACCGCAGCATCCAGCCGCTTTCGATCCTGCACAGCTTCACCGACACCCATACTGACCACAATCTTGTCCAGTTTGGGTACAGCAAGGGCGTTCTTCCGCCCCAGCGACTCCTGCAGCGCCGGGACAATTTCCGTTTTATATTTTTCTAACAAGCGTGCCATTTTCAGATCTCTACTCTGGCGCAAATCAATCGCTGCGCAGACTACACCAC
>JABABI010000159.1 GCA_014238335.1 Fuerstiella sp. | reverse complement strand
TGTCTTTCTGATGAAATGAAACCAAACGGTCACCTGCCCCGTCGCCCAAGGCGTATTCGATGATTGGAGAGTGTTGAACGGGAAGCCGACCGGCATTGCATTGCCCCTTCTCCCCCGACATGGAGATTCCAATATCTGAAACTGTTCCCTCTGCCCCAGCCTCTTGCCCGCTTGCAGACCGATTCGCAGGACAACGAACAACGCGGGGGGGGAGAGAAGCAAACTCGGGGAGGTGTGGCCCCTCCAACGATCGGATGCACTCCCTCGCCTATCACGTCGCAGCCCCCGATTTCCATGGTTTGCCGGTGACAAACCAATGTGACAGTGACATGTCCGTGTCCGCAGTATAACGTAATGCCCAACCGTACCATCACCCACCATCGAGTTCGTGACACGGGCCTCGTCTCGTGACAAGAGTTCACCGGAATCCAGTAAATTGTCCGCCGCAGAAGAACTGTTCGACGTCGTCGACGAACATGATCGCGTGATTGACGTGCTGTCTCGCAGCGAAGTCCATCGTCGCGGTCTGCGACATCGGGCGGTACACATCTTTCTGTTCCGCAGCAGTGGAGAGATGCTGATTCATCTGCGGCATGTCGACAAGGAAGAGTTTCCGTCCGTCTGGACGTCTTCGGCATCCGGACACGTCAGCGCTGGGGAATTCTACAAAGTGTCGGCTGAACGTGAGCTGTTCGAAGAACTCGGAGTTCACACACGGCTTAAGAAGGTCGGTCGCATTGCTGCCTGCCCGGACACCTCCAATGAGTTCACGGAGTTATTCGTCGCCGACTGTGACGGTGCCCTTCAGGTGGACGAAACCGAAATCAGCGCTGTGCGCTGGTTGCCCACATCAGCGATTCGGACAGAACTGGCAGAAAGGCCGAAACAGTTTTCACCAGCTTTCCGGCTCCTCTTTGCAGAGTATATGGCCAGCCATCACGACATGAGTGATCGTTGAACGCGGCAGCGTCGCGGAATTCCTCTTCCGGCCAGCCATCGGCCGACTATTCGGTCACGCGACGGGCACTGCCCAGCAGCAGGCGGATTTCTTCCGGTCCGCTGAAGCCCGGCGGCGGATTGCGGTAATACCGACTGTCGTACTTCAGGTCGAACCGGCCGTGAATTTCAACGTTCCTGTGGGACATGACGGCACCTTCGATGGAGTTGTTTTTCCTAAAACGCAACTTATGCGAACTGAAGATCAGCCCTTTGATGCCGGAGCTAAATGTGTCTTCGAGGTCGTCATCGCTGCCAATCGGGTAATATGGCGCACCATCGGGATTCAGGTTGACTCCCAGCGAATTTTCAACCAGACCACGATCAGTCGGATTAATATTAACATCGCCACCTGTCACGATCAGTGAGGGGAAATGAGAGACCGCTGGTTCCATCGAGATCGCAAAACCATCCCCGATTCTGGAATGATTGCTGGGGTCAATGAGCACGAGTGTTCCGAAGATTCGACAATTACGAATAACGATCATACTGCCCCGCATATCGATGACGTAGATGCCACGTGGATTGGTTTCACCAAACGGATTACTGTTGGGACTTAACAGCGCATGCTCAATTGTGATTTGAGTACCGGTCTGTCGCATTGTGACGGAGTCGAGGTAGAAATCGCCGCCAGAGCTGCCCATACCTCCATAGCCAGCGAACTCAGGAGATCTACTGGACGTGGTGATTGTCAGTTTCGCCGACGACAGGTCGCCGGACCAATAAGGTCTCATACTTAAACTTCCGGTCTGCCATTCGTTGAGAGCAGTCGGGATAAACGGACCGGCGGTTGTCCGCCCGGTTCCGGAAGTTGTCTCAAACTGCAAATGAACGTAGTAACTTTCGAGATCTGTGGCCTGTTGCACCGCGAAGTCGACTCGATACGTTGCATTGGATTTGACCAGGTTTGTCACGTCATGCGATGCGCCACATGCCGCGTCAATCCGGTCAGCAACCTTCAGGCACGCCCCACCTTCGTAGCTGAGCCCCATTTCCTGAGTGGTTGTCGAACTTGCGCCGAACCAGGGGATGTGTCCGGTTTCGAAATCAGAGTTCGAAATCACGTTGGCATACGAGGTCGGCAGATCGCTGACATCGATTGCTGTACCGTTGGCCTGATAGAATTCAAGAACTTCGGCGGTGGACGGCAAAGTTCTGCTCGTCGCATTGACCTTCGTGGAACCGTAGTAATATGCACCTCTCACCTGGGTAACAGCTTCGACATCCGCAAAAACAGATGAAGCTACTGCATTCACCTGCCGGTTGACACTCAGCATATGATCGGCCGTGGCGTTCGCATATCTGAAATTCAGGTCGTGGCCGCTATGAATGGCTGACTGGAGACAATCGTAGCCGCGATACAGAGGGGCCAGCGTGATTTCGACTTGATGAACAGCGTCGCCCTTTTTTCCGATTCCGGTCAAAACGACCGGATCAGCAGAAGCGTCCGACAGATCATTGTCCGAAGGGTCAGTTATTGAAAGACTGAAAGTGCCGCTTCCCAGCGAGACGTCGGTCAGCCATTCGTCAGTAGTGTTCGAGAACCGCCAGTCCGGGTCATTCTCGATCATCAGCATGCCCAGTCGTAATGCACTCTGCGCATTCAGGCGAGCTGTCGTCGAATCTGCCAGTCCCTGGTGGGCGCGGCTGTTAATGCGCCCGACCAGCAGGGCTGACATTCCCAGAACGGAAACAATGGCGCTGACCATGACTATGGAAACATACAGACTGCCACGACGTTGTCGGCGAACGGCCGACTCCACGAAGGCCGGCCACACACACTGATTGGCTAAACGTTTAATCATTATAAACTCGGGTAGACGGTGACCGTGCTTACTGCGGTATCGGAACCGCCGTGAATATCCTTGACCGTCAGCGTGATCGAGAAGACGCTGACCGTGTCCTCTACGTTCGTATACGTGTAAGAAACGTTCGGTCCTGTGGCCATACTTCCATTTCCGAAGTCCCATTCGAACTCAAGTGGCCGCCCCTCAGGATCCGACGAAGTACCTGCATCAAACGTCACACTAACGCTGCCCGTACCCGTCATCGTATGGCCTCCGATGACGGCCGTCGGCGCTTCATTGGCAGGTGGCCGCTGGCCGGTGGTTGTGGACGTGCCGTAAGTTGGAATCATACTGATCCACGCCTCAGTCTGTATGGCAGTCAATTCAATGACAGTTTCGCCATCACACTGCACCGTCACAGTTATGCGTTTGACGCCCGCATCCTTGGTGTCGGCCAGAACTGTATTAAGATTGTCGGCGCTGACATGCTGAACGATCACAAGGCGTTTCCACTTCGCATCCTGGACGCTGACACCGTTACGGTTCTGAGGCGGCGATGCGATCCAGCCGTCGTAGTCATCAACGTCGTCCCAGTCAGACCGGTCAGACGTTTCCTCCTGAGTTTCGGTCCCGAAGATCGGCGAGTCATTCGGATCGGAATAGTCCTGTTCCAGGATTTCCTCTATCAGATCTTCGGCCAGCAGGGTTGCCAACGTCCGATTCACGGAATCCCCACTGCTCTGCGCAGACATCGCGAGACACCGCAGAGAACTGACCACGATAAGCCCGACCAGCAGCGTTGATATGGACACTTCCACCAGGGTGATTCCGCGTCGTCTCGTGGCTGCGGAACCGACTAATTCCGGCTGATTTCTCATTCCACCACTTTCCCAATGCGAACTGATAGGAAGTCAAACTCCGCATCCGCATCCACGGCCCCGAAGACCAGGCGCTTGTCACCGGTCGTTTGGGTTTGCGCGACAACGCTTCGGCCCTGGAAAACGTCGTTAATCCAGACAGCGGCCTGATTATTTGCCGGATCCACAACCACGCGGAATCCAACGATTTCGTCCGGCAGGTTGCCGGCCATCGCAAGAACCTGGTCAGCACCGTCTACCGCGGCAACAACCGAAGCGGTCTGCCGGCCACTGGCCGACCTGTCACTGGTGATAGTTATCAGACCATGAGTTGAGTCGTCATATCCGAACGGGATTCTGCAGATCGCTCCGCCTCCCGAGGCGTTCGTCGTTGTCCCCCGGCAATGAACTTCTGCCGTGACCAATCCGGCGAAATCGTTGTCGTTCGTGGTACGGTACTGATGTCCCGCAGCAATCGGCAGAACGCTGCTGGACGGCATGGACGTTAAGTCTGAATTCCCGATATGTTTCCAGTCGACCGTCCCGTTGTAGTCCGTGTCGTTCGCGTCGTCGGGCATGGAGTTGAAGTCAAGCTGCCAGATTCCATCGACCTGCTCCGGCGTGTTCATGAGCCGGACTTTGCGACTCAATTTCTGATCATACTCAGGGATCGACAGTTCAATATTGTAACCCGCAATGTAGTTGCGCACGACATCGTGTGATGATGCGTCAACAAAGTGCCGCGTGCCTTTGATGGAATAGTAAAGGCACGCGTCGGAGTGTATCTCCCAGTCGTAGTCAAAATACGACGTCCCCAGCAGATGTCCGTCGTCTGTATCATTTGTCGTTGCATAGGCCACCCGCCCGGCCGTACCAGTCGTCTGGGTGTCAACCATGACCACAAGGCAAACGGCCTGGTTCTTCAGCAGCCGTTCAGCTCCGGACATGGCAAACGACTTCCATTGGAATCCGGGCATCAGCGACGACACGTTGACTGATGATTCAGCCAGCACGATGCTGGTCGGCAGCCCGTCCCCGGTCGCCAAACGGACCTGAACCTTTAACTTTTTATCGAGTTGACCATTAGCGACAGCGCTGCGCCGGAGCCTGATACTAACTTCAGTGATGCTCCAGAGGGCCGTGTCATCAGGGTGATCCATTGACACGTACTGGCCGACAGGACTGAATGGGGTCAGGTTCCAGGAATGAGTGTGTCCACGTCCAGCCGACACCATTTTCCTGAGAGTTAACAGTGGTGATTCGGACACCATCCCTTTCAGCGTTTCCGGTACGCCTTTCAGAAGAGCAGTAAGGGAAAAGGAATCCACACCATCCAGCAGACTTCCCGATGAGGCTGCCGTGCGAACAATCCGTCTGTCATCACTGTTCCATGCATAACGAACGTGGTCCGGAGTCCCGTCGTTGTTTCGACCCGCACGCGCAAATTCGACAACCGTCGCGGATTGCTCGAGTACATGAACTGCAGACTGCATTTCGTTCGCGATCAGGTGCGACACTTCTGCAATGTCCAGCACTGCCCGCTGAGATGCGGGCGGCGACACAGCTTTGGTTGTAATCAGGATTGCAGAACCCAGACCGACCATCAGTATAGAGGCCGCAATGACACTGGCAGTCAGTTCGATCAGCGAAAATCCATTTTTCTGATTCCGCGCAGTTTCAGCGACAGCAGATCGATCACTCAGACGCAGCATCAGGTCACTCCTCACCAACAGTCAGAGAGCCGGAGGCCGCCTCAAGTTTAATGATCCATGATGACTGCCCCGCCGTGACGGACAAAGTGCCGGATGTTTCCGGGAATCCGAGTCCGTTAAACGTAACAGACGTACCGCCACCCATATTGACGCTGGATATCATTGCGGAGTATGGAGATTCAGAAACATTAACCGAGTAGACCTGTGCTTTCGTTTTCGGATCGGGGATCGTGGAAAACGAATAACGATCATTCACAACGTCAAAAGTGGCCGTTTCGCTGCTCCCGGTCGTTCTTGCGTACTTCTGTGCCAGACGCAGGTCCGCAGCGATCCGATTCGCGGCAGACTCAGCGCGGTAGTCGGACAGGTTATACATGATCCGCGGCACCGCGACACCAGCCATGACCCCCATGATCAACGTTGTCACGACGACCTCCATCAGCGAAAATCCGCGACGTCGGCGGCCGTCCGGTCCGTGAGATGGCTGACAGATTCGACGCGGCATCGATTTATCTCCCTGCGACATCACACTGAAGATGCGAATTGGAAATACTACGACATTCGTCTTCGAACCGGCCTTGCTGCAGTATGCTTTCGTCCTGAATCGGTGGTTGGCCGCTGTCCTGAGTGTATACGTTGCGAATGTCCTGTATTGCGGCGAAGAAGGCTTCCAGAACATCTGCATCCCATTGCTTATTGGCGCCTTCCAGCAGAATTTGTTCAGCTTTGGCTGTAGACATCCCGTTTCTATACGGGCGACAGGTAATCAGCGCGTCGTACGTATCGGCAACGGCCAGAATCCGTGCTGAAAGTGGAATCGTCTTGCCCCGAAGTTTCTCTGGATAACCCGCTCCGTCCACTCGTTCGTGATGATACAGCACTCCCGGCAGAATCTTGCTCAACTGCGGAACCGGAGAAAGAATTGCGTGGCCGGTGAGCGGGTGTTGTACAATCAGATCTCGTTCGGAGTGTTCAAGCGGACCATCTTTCAGCAGTACATGGTCCGGGACTCCAATTTTCCCGATATCGTGGAGCAGACCGGCAAGGTAAATGTCTTCGCATTCTGTTTCAGACAGTTTCAGTTGTTCGGCAATACATTTGCAGATTCTTGCGACACGATCGCTGTGCCCGCAGGTATACGGGTCGCGTGCGTCAAGTGCGTTCACCATGGCTTTAACGACACCGACCAGTGTCTGTTCCTGTTCATCGAACAGGTTACTGTTCGCCGCATGTGTTGCGAGCATCACCGCAGCGGTTTCCATCAACGTGGCCTCGTGAGTGCCGAATTCTGCCTCACTGTAGATTTCATTTGCCCCTGTTTCGCTGGATTCACGCCGTCCCATCGCAATCAGCCAGCCAAAGTGCTGCGCCTGAGTGCCGACACGGACCAGAACCATTTCACGAATCGTCTCCGGTAATGCAACGGATAGCGGCAGAGTTTTCGAGAACCGAGTGTTGACGATAATGGCCTGCCCCGTGGCCTGTTCCCGCAGGCGGCTCACCAAATCGATTGCGGAACGCTGTATATCCTCAACGGATTGAAGTTCCGATTCAATCGCCACAACATTATCGGCAACATATTGCCCATCCTCGGCTTTCAGATCCTGTAAAAGCAGCAGTGTCTTGGCGTCCAGCAGGTTACGAAGCTGCGGCATGATCCGCTGGCACAGCAGTTCCGGCGGGTCGTCGGCGCGGCATGCGGCTACGTGGTTTGCCAAAATTCGAAACCAGCATGCTTCTTCAAGGTCGCCACTGACCTGTTCCAGAAAGCAACGGCGCTGGCTATCGAGGTATTCGATCATTGTCTGCTGTTCCGTTTGCTTTACGGCAGCACGGGCGGAACGCACAACAGCTTCACGGCTGAGCGCCGCCACAACGGCTGATGCATCAACGGCTGATGCATCAACGGTATCCTTGTCGACGGGCAGTTCGGCGATTTTGAGATTCCACTCATTGTTCCCCAGCGTCTCAATAAAGATGCCATTCCGACAATCGCAGTCCCCGTCACAATCTGCATTTTGACACTCGGGCGGATCATCAGCACGATGTGGAGTGAGCTCAAACGTGACTCCGAAAACATCGAGGAGGATGTCCCCCAAGTGTTCTTCGGCAGCAGTTGCTGAACATAGTGAATTATCGGTGTTGCAGTCTTTCACAATTCAAACGGTCCATTTTGCGCAAGCAGTGGCCATCGGTATCGGGCTATCGAGTGTCGAATGCTCGCTTGGGTGAGATTTATCCTTTGGTGCAATAATCAGGTACGGGGTCGGAGCAGAATGTATTCCGACAGCAAAGAATGTCATGTAGCGACACTCTATGTCACGGCACACAGTGGGGAGAGATATTTCACCCTGTAGTATTAATTCAACAAAATTACTTCACGTCGCAAAATGTGACCTAGTGTTAACCTAGGTGCACGTTTCGCAAGTTTCCGGCGTGGCGTATATGACCACCGAGTAAATCGATAACGAACATATTTGAAGGGCGCTGAACAAATGCGAAACACGACTAAGAGATCTTCTAAACGTACTGGCTTCTCACTCATCGAACTTGTTGTAGTTGTACTGATCATGGGGATTCTGGCGGCCGTGGCCGCTCCGAAGATCTTCGATAAAATATCGGATGCTCGGGACAGCAGTACCAAGCAGTCGCTGGCCGTTCTCCGCAGCGCGATCGAACTTTACAGGGCGAACGAGGATGTTTATCCGGCAGACCCGGCTGCCAACATGTCGGATTACCTCAAAGGATCATTTCCGAAGTGCGAAGTTGGAGCATCCTGCAACAGCCTCGTGGAATTGAAGACGGGGACTGATGCTCTGGTAGTGGATACTGGGTCAACAGCAAGCTGGCTGTACAACAGCACCACCGGAGAAATTCGAATCAACGAACCCACCTACATCACCTGGTAGATGACATCGCTTCCGTCCGGGAAAACACAAATCGTCCCGGGCGGCATCGTAGTCTCGCGGAACACTTTCGAATTTGAAAAACACCATCGTGATCAATGCCTCAGAATATTTAAAAATCCTGGTTGCCGAAGATAATAGAGTCATGGGCAACGTTATTAAGTTCAATCTGGAGCGATCCGGTTTCGACGTTTTTCTGGTCTACGATGGAAGAGCCGCTATAGAGCGGCTGAAAGAAGATACGTTCGACCTGGTTATCACGGACTATCAGATGCCACATGCTTCCGGCGAAGACATCTGTCGTTACGTTCGATTGGATTCTGCCCACAGGGATTTGCCGGTGATTCTTGTATCGGCGAAAGGAATCGAATTGCAGATCAGCGGACTCGTTGGCCCCGATCGTTTCACACGTGTCATTTTCAAGCCATTCAGTCCACGAGAGATTGTTAAGGTTGTGTCTGAAGTGCTTAATCCCACGAGTGTTTAGTAGCTGCGACCGGGCAAGCCTGGCCCGCTCAGGTGTCAGAAGGATGCAATTATGCTGACCGCAGAAACTACTGACTCGTTATACAGCCGAATCATCCACCGCTACTTCGGTTTTGGTCTGGCCGGCATTAGTGTTGTGTGTCTGTCGGTACTGTCGACACCCGCACAACGCTCCACCTGGCTGCTCGCAACCGCCTGCGTGGCTCCGCTGATCATTCTCTGTCTCGGCGGATTTGAATTGCGGCGAGTTCTTGCCGCTCCGGAACAGATTCTTTCTCAGTTATCGAATCTGCCGCATCAGTCTGCCGCCGCGAGCGACAATCTGACACCGGTTCCGGAAGCAGAACCATCTGCCGCCGGCTGGAATCAACTGCTGCAACATCTGTATGCAGGTGGCATGTCCGAGGTATTGGAACAGAAACTCAGCACGGCCATGCAGTCCGGTAAAGAAGGACGGATGGTGGATGTCCTGAACACGCTGAGCGACGGGGTTGCCGTGACTGACGAGTCCGGCATGATTGCAACGGCGAACCATGCGCTCAGAGCGCTGCTGACGGTCCCGGTCGATTCTTCGCTTGATCAGGAAAACGTCTATACCCTGTTCCGACGTGAGCTTGGTGAAGATCATGCAGAGTTACATCCTACCACCGGAGATTCACCACGCAGACGTTTCGAAATTCAACGCACCGACGATTCCAGCGATGGCGTCTTCCGCATTTCCTGCGTACCACTGCTGACCGAAAGCGGAACTTCGGACGCGTATGTCTGGACAGTTCGCGACATCACTCAGCAGAAGCTGGCTGAACAGGCGCGGACTGAGTTTGTCGAAACAGCGACTCATGAACTGCGGACGCCGCTGGCGAACATCCGTGCATATGCGGAGACACTGCACCTGGCTGACGACATCCCGGTCGAACAGCAGAAAGAATTCATCAACATTATAAATGCGGAATCAACGCGGCTGGGACGCTTCGTGGACGAGCTGTTAAATCTCAGCAAGATGGACGCTGGTTCCGTTACCGTCTCGCGACATGAAACTGACTTCGAACGTCTGCTGCAGGAATCTATTGAACACACACGCCCGCAAATTGAGGCCAGGCAGCTGGTCTTTGAGACGCAAATCCCTGCCAAATTGCCCCATCTGGCCCTGGACAAGGACAAGATCGCTGCGTGCCTGGTCAATGTGCTCGGCAATGCAGCCAAATACACGCCCGCAGGTGGCAGGATTCGATTGATTGTTGAAGAGGGCACGAAAGAGCTTTCGATACGCGTTGCAGACACCGGCTACGGGATTGCTGAAGACGAATTACCACGAGTCTGTGCAAGATTCTTCCGCAGTACCGATGATCGCATTCGCGAAGAAGCGGGAAGCGGACTGGGTCTGGCCTACACACAGGAAATTGTTCGGTTGCACGGAGGGCGGCTGACTATTGACAGTAAGCTGAATGAGGGATCT
This sequence comes from Fuerstiella sp., assembly GCA_014238335.1. Classification (GTDB taxonomy): domain Bacteria; phylum Planctomycetota; class Planctomycetia; order Planctomycetales; family Planctomycetaceae; genus Fuerstiella. The sequence continues at coordinate 1,378 of JABABI010000159.1, read as the reverse complement.
CAGTTCACGCTCTACCTGCCACTTTGATAAAGGAGAATTCCGATGTGGGAGAAGTCACGGCAGGGTGCGATAGACGTTGTCTCCGGCGATGGAGCGCTGACTCTGGACAACTGCGATTCGCTGCGCGGACTGCTGGAAGGATGCGTCAACGATGGTCAACCACAACTGGTACTGGATTGCCGACAGATCGCCCTTTTTGACAGCGCCGGACTCGAACTGCTGCTGGACATTCGTGAATCGTGTGCGCGTCGCGGTGGTCTGTTTCAGCTGGCAGGGCTCAATACGCTGTGCCTCGACATCCTGCAGGTGACGGACATCGCATCGCAGTTTGAACTCTACGACGATTCGGTAGCGGCAGCAGGGAGTTTTGCTCAATGATAATGCTGGCTGAATCACGAGAAAGTTCCGGCGCAGGCCGGTCCGGGACTCCCGTACACTGGAGTCCCCGCCTCCAGCCTCTCGGCGATCGCCTCGTTCGCGCGGGGCTGCTGGCGGCGGAAGACCTTGAGTCGGCATTGACCGAACAATCCTCTCGACAGACACGTCTAGGCGAAACACTGATCGATCTGGGGTTCGTATCTGAGGACGAGTTAGTGCCACTGATGGGACAGCACCTCGGTGTCCCCGCTGCTCGGCTGCGTGAGGGCCTGATCGATCCTGAGGTCGTTCGACTGATCCCGCGTTCTCTGGCAGAAAGCGGTTGTGCGATCGCATTGTTTCGTATCCACGACACGTTGACGGTGGCCTTTGCTGAACCGCAGGACCTGGCCATCGTCGATGAAGTCGAACGCGTGACGAGACTTCGAATACATCCCGTCTTCGCATTACGAACGACTATCAAGAATCTTCTGCCACGGTGTTACGAGGAAGATTTTGCAGTCGACGCCGTTACGGCCGACATAGACCAGGATGCCGTCGAATTTGAGTCACAGTCGATCGAAGTCAAGCTGGACGACCTGCAGTCCATGGCAGACGGGAGTCCGGTCATCAGCCTGGTGAACTACGTTATCGTGCACGCCGTTCGACAAGGCAGCAGCGATATTCACATTGAAGCCGGTCAGCAGCATTCAATGGTCAGATTTCGGGTCGATGGCCAGTTGCGAGAAGTACTGAAACCACGCAGTGACATTCATCCTGCCATCGTATCACGGATCAAAGTGATGGCCAAAATGGACATCGCCGAACACCGCATTCCGCAGGACGGCAGAATTCGGGTGCGTGTGGAGAACCGGGAGATTGATCTGCGGGTCTCCACTCTTCCAACAGTGCTTGGCGAAAAGGTCGTAATGCGAGTTCTGGACCGTCGTAATGTGACGTTCAATCTGAACGAACTGGGCGTGCCCGACGATCAACTGGGATATGTCAAAGACATGCTTGC
>JABABI010000158.1 GCA_014238335.1 Fuerstiella sp. | reverse complement strand
GGCAATCCCAGCAGCCTGCGTTAAGCGGCACCATCACCGTTGGGTCCGCTGTGCGGACCAGTGTTACGGTCCACGACACACCACCGGAGCCTCAATCATCCGTCCCGACGTGTGGGTGTCCCCGTTGTGGTGGTGAGGACAGCTGAAATCATTTCCTGTTGACCGCGTCGCGGTGTGCGACGCGCATGAAAAAAAACGGGCACTCGCGCGATCGGCGTTTTATGTCAACCAGTGGGCAGCGAAAGTTCGCTCCCGAATATAAAGCTCCCCGAAAGTGACCCTCTTCGAACTCTGGACAAAGCAGTTCACAGCCTGTCAAGTGCGCCGATTTCCGTCTCTAATCTCTGATTGTCAAAGAGCTTGGCTGTCAGCACTGTTTTTTTGACCATTCGCCGTCTGTTTCCACGTTGCCGGCAATGCTGCTGGAATTGCAGATTGACAATGACGACGTGTCTTGGAAGTGTACTCCCGGCTGACGTGTGCGGTATGATTCGCGTTCTCACAACGCAATATCAGGTGGTCGTGAGGTGGTCTGTGACACGTGATGTTGCTTCCGGGCCATCTGAGTTGATGGCTGTCATGACATGTTGATTGAAAGTGCGAGTATGCGGATCACGGTTGCCCTCCTTTCATTGTTCATGCTCACGGTCGCTGTCACTCTGCCCGTCGAGGCACAGTCTTCGAAGAATTCCGATTCTCTGTTCGGGATGCGCAATGTGTTGGATGTTCATTTGCGGTTCGACGCTCCGGAATGGAAGAAACTGCAACCCGCGGACGACGTGAACTGGGATTTTGGCGACGCAATTCAGGGGGTCATTGAAGATTCGACCGCCGGTCGCAATTTTCATAGCGAGAAGTCTTCGAGGCCCGGACTGGCGGGATACATGGGAGTCGACCACGAATATGGTATGGCGGACGTGACCATCGGCGACCAGACGGTTCGCGAGGTTGGTGTGCGGTATAAGGGGAACGGTACGTTCATGGCGGGAAGAGCCTCGCGCAAGTTCTCGTTCAAGATCGACTTCAATGAATACCACGACGATCAGGAGTTTCGGGGGCTGACAAAGATCAACTTGAACAACAGTGTGACGGACCCTTCGATGTTGCGCGAGGCATTGTCCTACGCGTTGTTCCGCGAAGCTGGGGTTCCGGCGTCGCGCACCGGCTGGGCCAAGGTGTACCTGACCGACGGCGGCCAGGCCGATCACAAGTACATGGGCCTGTATCTGGTGGTCGAACAGGTGGATAAGCGTTTTCTGAAACGCGTGTATGGATCGCCCAAGGGGCTGTTGGTTAAGCCGAGCACCTTTGGCGCGTTTCGTTACTTTGGTGACGATGTGGCCCACTACAAGGCGGCGTATTTTCCGAAGACGGATCCGACACCCGAACAATGGCAACGTTTGATCGCTTTCGCTCGCCTGATTCACACGGCTGATGACGATGCATTTGATTCCGAGATTTCCGAGTTTCTCGACATGGACGAGTTCTTTTCCTTTCTGTCGGTGAACGTCATCCTGTCGAATTTGGACAGTTTCCTGGGTGGGTCGCAGAACTACTACGCGTATCTGGACCCAACATCGAATAAGTTCCAATTACTGCCGTGGGACCTGGATATTTCCTTCGGTGCCTTCGAGATGTTGGGCACGCCTGACGCGCGGCGGGACTTGAGCATTGATCGGCCGCAGGTCGGACAAGGCAGCAATCGTCTCATCGAACGCGTGCTGTCGATTCCGCGTTACAAGCAGGCTTACCGTGATCGCATTCAGGAGCTGATGGAGTCTCTGTTCGCAGAGAAGAAAATGATCGATCAGATCGAAGAATCCGCGGATTTCGTGGGGCCTCTGGTGGCTCTGGAAGGGGAAACCTCCAGAGAAGAATTCCAGAGGGCGATGGCGGATAAGCCGCAACCTCCTCGAGCCCATGCGGTCAAGTACTTTGTACGGACCCGCCGCGCGTCGCTGTTGAAGCAGTTGGCTGGTCGTTCGGAAGGTCAGCATCTTGCCTGGGAGAATCCCGAGGTCATGCTCGTGTGGATTGGAGTGGGCATCGGATGTTTGGTCGCAGGAATCCTGAACGCTACGGCCTGGGTTTGGTCAGGATTCGCCGGTTTTCGCGACAGCAAATCCTGGGGATTTCTGAACCTGTGTTTCTACCCCATCGCGCCCATGATTTATGGGTTTCGTAAACGGTCGGATCTGGGGCGCGGCGCGGCAATCCTGGTCCTGTGCTCGAGCTTGTTGATGACCGCCGTATTCGTCGTCATCGGGGTGTTGGCGTCAAGTTCATGAGCTCTGGCGAGCGTTGGCTTCCTGAACGCGTCTGTGCCGACCGTTTCGTCGCGGTGCGTCAATCCCGTAGGGTCAAGAAACTGTGCGCCGTGAAAGGTGTTGATATCCAGCGGGTGCGCGCTCACCGCGAAACGACGCCAATTTCACGGTCAGTGGTCGCTATCTCTGGCCGACGCACGGCCGAAATCGCGAACGATTTCTATTTCTAAAACCTGATTGTCAAAGAGCTTTGCGGTCGGTTCAGTTTTTTGACCCTACGGGGTCCGCCACTGCTTTTTGCGGCTTGAACCTCGTGCAGCGGCAGTAAGCGGAACGTGGCGGCTACGTGACCATGCCCGGCAACTGAATCGAATTAAGAAGCTCTGCTGGATGATTTTGCGAAGTTGTTCTGGTGGCCTGACGGAACAGGCGGGACTGAGTCAGCACTATTTGCCCCCTGTCAGTTATGTTCTTTCTTGGAGTTCTTGTACATGAAATTGAGTGACATTCAGGTTCGCTGGTATGATGTGATTTTCTTTTGTGGATTCCCGCCAGCTTACAACTACTTCTTTGGGATGGACGGTGCTGCTTTGTACCCCGGTATCGCAACGACGATGTCATACATCTGGTTCATGTCGAAGCGTCAGAAAGCAAATCCTGATTCCAATACAGACGCCTGACGGTGATAGGCTTTGTGCCGATGCCCTGATTGACGAACTCACTGAGTCTTTCTGATAGGCTAATGGCACAGGCGATATTGATGAGCCGCATCCTGACGTGAACACGGCAGCAATCCCTCATGCGAGAAATCGAATCCCTGAAATCAGGCGGTTTAGACAACTGAGTCCCCGCCCATGACTGACTGGATCGAATTCATTTGTGCCGAGGCTCTGCTCGATAAACCAACAGAATTCATCTGCGGCTGTGGTGGCAACATTGTCCAGCGAATAGACGAAGAACACCTGTTTTGCCGGGACTGTTGCAGACGTTCCAAAATCACTGAGTGTGTGACTGCCAGAGCTGCTCATTGAAAGAAAATCTCGTAGAGCGGCCCCAGAAACCGAGCCAACCATCCAACAACAATTACAGTATGCAGAATCGTTGCCGCAATGACATTCGAGTTCCTGGGCTTGACTCTGGACAGATCTCGAAATCCCAGACCACTGCCAACGATGCTGATCAACAAAATGCCTGGAATGCAGAAAAGGAACAGGATCAGCGACGGAGCGAAGTGGTTGATGCCTTGGAATTCACCGCTTCCACCGCCTGGCGTAGTTTCGAGAAAGTGGCGGATCCCGGAACTCAGGGCAATCATTGCGCTGGCAGGGATCAGCAAAAACAGCGAGGCACGGCCCGCACTGATCGAAGATCTTCGTTGATTCATGATAAGTCAATCATTCAGTAATCGGAGCCTGTGGCGACGACATTGTCCAGCGATTAGATGAAGAAGATTTCTTCTGCTGGAGTTGTTGCACCCCGTGGGGGCAAAAAACTCAGCCGAGTATTAGACGCTGTGAAAAGCTGACTTTCAATCATTTATCAGCCATCTATTTCGCCCAAACGGACGTACGGTCGACGTCGGCAATGTTTCCGCAATCGTTCGCACTGGAACGGCGACAAGTCCTGGTCGCTCACAGAATTTGTCACGCAGCTTTACATTCTGGTTGCCACCAATGATCGTCTCGGATTTGCCAAACCACCGAAACGCCGATGAAATTCGTTCTGCAACCGTGGCAGTTGATGCTGATCATTCTTGCCAGTTGGATCAATCGACAACAACAAGAAGCCATTGAGTACCTTCGCACCGAGAATGCAGTTCTCAAACAGAAGCAAGGCAAGAAGCGAATCTTGTTATCCGATGCCGTCACTATGCCCATCGCGCTCCGCTGGCGTTCAAGGCGATCATGACAATTCGGCAACCTTCCGCTTTTTCGGCATTGGCCAAAGGATTCGACGGCGAATGTCCGTGCTGCCAAAGACCATTTGCCAATGGCTGACGGTTCGTCCGCGGTTAATTCGAGCTACTGTTTCTTAGTCGGGGTACTGCTTGTCGTCGCGATCAAATCGACGACACACACGGAGCAATCTTGCGAGCGAAAACTGCCCTCGATCGATGTGACCGATACGGCCGACGGCTGATCGCGTCCATTCTTCCCGGCATCGCTGATGCTGGAGAGAATTCAGCCATACTCGATGACGTCGCAGGGTTGGCTCAGTCAGCCCGCAGGCGAAATTCGAACGGTGGCTGGACTTCTGATCGACAGTGCCGTTTCTGTTTGGCTGAGAATTCTGGACAGCACTACCGCTGGCTGGTGACCGGTACAGCCATTCACAGGTGCGGTGTCGCATCCGCGAAATGGTCGCAATGGAATTCTTGCAGACAGCGCGATACTGTGGCAACGGACGAATGTCTGATTGAGATTCACTATCGCTCAAAATGGTGGGCTGCTGACTGCGACATCGCTTGCTCCGTCGTTGCCTGATTCTGTAATACTGTAGCGCTGATCACAGTTTTCAGTCGTTTAAGAGTACCTGCATCCCGCCGCTTGGTATCATCGCGGGCTCCGATCGACTTACGTTTGAGCGAACATCACATTTTCATTGCGAGAGTACAAATGACGCGAAACAAAAGGAGTCATTCACGATGACTCGACAACAATTCTGCGGCGGTCGTCGCAATCAACTGACATTCAACCGGCAACGCCTGACTTCGAACGCAGCAAGTCATCGTGGCGGATTCACACTCATTGAACTTCTGGTCGTCATTGCGATTATCGCGATACTGATCGCTTTGCTTCTGCCTGCCGTGCAGATGGCGCGGGAGGCTGCACGGCGAACTTTCTGTAGGAACAACATGAAACAGATCGGCCTTGGACTGCACAACTTCGAAGCGACCTACGGTTTTCTTCCGACTGCGGGACAGGCGAAACGAGGTGGCAGTGGGCCTGACGCTGGACAGAACGTGTTTTTTACTGATAAGCGTAAGCTGGAAAGTCTGGGGGATGCGTCACATTCATTCCAAATGCATATTTTGCCGTACATTGAACAGGTCAATGTGTACGAGCTATTCAACATTGAATATCGCTACGATTTTCCCGATATGTCGCCCGAAGCGCCGACCAATTCGCAGGCGGCCAGGACGGTAATTTCAACCTACCTATGCCCGTCAACTCCACGCAGCTCGGAAGCGGATCAGGAAGGATTCGGGTTCACCGACTATTCTGCTCCAGTCACTGTTCGACCAGGGCTAAGCGGTCTGGCCACTCAGCCGCGTTACAGATGTGCCCTTAACGGAGATTCGACACGGAAACTGGCGCGAATCACTGACGGAACCAGCAATACCGTTGCGGTTGCGGAAGACGCCGGTCGTGCCGACGTTCCGACAGGGGGCTTCATGGTCGTCAAGCCGGAAGTGATGGACGATGGGACGCCCGTGAATCGCAGGTCATGGGCGTGGGCTGACCCGGACAACGCCTTCAACGTGGATCGTCTGGTTAACAACAACAAGACGCCGACCGGCGGACCGCCGAACTGCACTTGGGATGTTGTCAACTGCGGACCCAACGAAGAGACATTCAGCTTTCATCCGGGAGGCGCGCACGTGACTCTTTGTGACGGCAGCGTTCAGTTTGTCAGCGAAAACGTCGATGCTCGCGTCTTCACTGCAATCATGAGCCCCGATGGCCGAGAAACGGAAGGGTTTTGACGTGGCAAGGAGGAAGCCCAAAGTCCAGCGGCAGAGGAATGATTAGGGCGGCACAGTTTAATATCCGGGAAGGAGTCGCGTACGCTTATTCCTCTTTGAAAATGGCCCGCATACTTCGAGGCCACCTCGCTTTCTTCTAAATGTTTTCAACTTTGTGCTTCGGTCCGACATGCTGAGGCGGCCTTGACAAGATCCAGTGGTGTAGAGGTATGCGTCCGGTGCCGTCGTCTGAATCATTGCGTGATGCGTTCACGTTGAATCGCGCCGGTGGGCGTGACCTGAGCGTGCAAGACCCAGCCGCTGTACCAGAAGTGCGAAAACCTAAGCGTTTTCGATAGCTAACGAGTGCCAGTGCGCAAATGGTGCTCAGTCAGTGACTTCGTAGCGTGTGCAGCAAGCCCAGCGAGTCGCTGTAGCTCAGTCTGTGTCGCCTGATTCGTCAGAGTTGGCAGCATCAGCTTTTGCAGCCAGCCGTATTGCCAAAAAGACTACAATGAAACCGTTTCCAGTCATGAACGCCATGTTCGTCGTCACCAATACAGCGACGGGCATCGGCATGTCAAGTTGCTTAGGAATTACTGCCGTAAACAGAAATTGAAGAAAACCAAGAACCAGGCTTACAGGCACAATTGTTTTGAGGATGCTTTCTGTTTTTCTCTGCATGAGACAATCTCCAAAGTGTTTGATGAGGGACTCAGGCCCGTGATGTTAAATGCCTGAGTTTCACAAACTCAGCGGACACGGTTCGGCAACATCGCCTGTGCCATTAGGCTATCAGGAAACTCAGTTGGTTCGTCAAGCAGGGATTCTGCACAGATAGCTCTGTTCCTGGAAACTCAAACGTTTGATGAAGCACGAAATCCGTGTCATCATCTCCATACCCATACGTTAGTTGAGAATCGGGCCGACTTTTCGACGGCCTTGCTGATCGGACAGAACTGGCCAAATTGCTGAGCGATCAATCCAACGTTTAATTGACGCATTGAATTGCGTACCAAAGGCCGCCCTGTGAGTGCACTGAATCAGTTGCGACAAAATTGTCCCACGTGAGCATCCTGGGACAACTCCGGAGACGAAATACGCGTCCGAAGTTTGACAACGACCCAATTCGCGGCCAAAATTGCAGACCGTCAAGTATTAGTATCCCTATCAGTTGTCCGACACGTGAGACACCTGGAAGAGGACGCGTGATCTGTTTCCCGCCTCTTCGAAGTATTCAGGCTGGGATTCAATAATGCCCAGCCTGTCGTCCGTCCTGATGGAACCATCGTCGACGGTATGCTGTTGTACTACGGCTGGAAGGACAAGGACGCTGCCAAAGCGAGCGCATTCCTGCTGTCCGAATAAGCCGGAATCCTTAGCCGACGGAAGTCGGAGTCGCTCGATTCACTCACGAAATCCCGCTATGAAAACCAACTCCTGCATCTGCCTGTTCGCCCTCGTTGCCCTGTTCTTGACGATCGACAGTGCGCCCTTGATGGCCGCTCCGCAGTCGCGGCCAAACATCCTGCTGATCATGGTCGATGACATGGGCTGGTCCGACATCGGATGTTACGGCTCTGAGATCGAAACGCCCAACATCGATCGCCTCGCCACCGAGGGGCTCTTGTTCACACAGTTTTACAACAACGCCAAGTGCACCACAACTCGGGCGTCTCTCCTCACCGGTCTCTATCCCCGCAATGGTGGCCGTGGTCAGGAAGATCTTATCACTCAGAAGATGCTCACCCTCGGCGAAGCCATGCGCCACGCCGGTTACGCAACCGGCATGTCCGGCAAATGGCACAACGGCGAAAAGGTGGGAGATCGTCCCTTCGACCGCGGATTCGATGAGGCTTATGGGCTTTGGTCTGGCTGCTGCAATTTCTTCAATCCCCGGATGCCTGACCCAGAATTCAAAGGAGGCAAAGCCCGCATCTTTGGGCACAACGACACCTTTTTTGAGATCGAGGACTTCCCCGACGACTACTACACCACGGATGCGTTTACCGATCACACAATCGAAACCATCAAAACCCACGCCGCATCCGGAAAACCTTTCTTCCATTATCTCCCCTACACCGCGCCGCACTATCCACTTCATGCTAAGCCCGCCGATATCGCCAAGTACAAAGGCAAATACGCGGAGGGCTGGGACGTGCTGCGCCAACAACGTCTCGCGAAGCAGCTAAAACTCGGCCTCGTTGACAAAAACTGGGAAGTCACCAACCGCGACGACCTTGCGAAAGCCTGGGACGAAGCAAAGACGATTGACGAGGATTGGCAGCAACTCCGCATGGAGGTTTACGCCGCCATGATCGACTCGGTCGATCAGAACATCGGCCGAATTCTCGAAGTCCTCAACAAACTTGGGATTGCCGATAATACACTGGTCCTCTTCCTGGCCGATAACGGCGGGTGCGCCCAAACCCCAGGGGGCACCAACCCCAAGCAGATCCCGGGCCCAAAGGAATACTACACTCACGTCGGTTCCGGTTGGGCCACTGCCTCCAATACGCCTTGGCGCCGCTACAAACAATACTGCCACGAAGGAGGCATCGCGACGCCGCTTGTCGCCCGCTGGCCCACTGCCATCAAAGCCGGAACCCGCTCGGAACAGGTCGGCCACATCATCGACTTCCTCCCTACGTTCCTTGACATGGCGAATGTCGACTACCCTGACCAGCACCCCGACTTTGGTACCCAAACCATTCCACTCGACGGCAAAACGCTACTCCCCGTTTTTCAAGGGAAAGTGCGTCAGCCTCACGACAACCTCTACTGGCATTGGTCCACCAACCGAGCCGTCCGCCATGGCGACTGGAAACTCGCATGGGACAAGCACGCGAAAGCGTGGGAGCTCTACGATCTCCAGGCTGACCGCACTGAGGCGCACGACCTCGCCACCGAATATCCAGAATTGGTCGTCTCCCTCATCAAGAAATGGGAGTCCTGGGCGAAAATGACCGACGTCAAACTTGAGAAATAGCAGTTGGAAATTTATCTAATCATCTTTCGATTCGGACCATCATGAAACGACTCACCGGACGACCTGTCTTCCACCGCGTCGGCTTTGCTGTAGTGGTATTATTCACGAATCTTTCGAGTTTTCATGTGGCGGCCGACGAGCGTCCCAACATTCTTTGGATTATCGTGGAAGATGCGTCCTGCCATATCGGGCCCTATGGCGAGACCGCCATCAAGACGCCTAATCTCGACGCCTTGGCGGCTGAGGGAGTGACATTTTCCTCCGCATATGTCACCGCACCGGTATGCTCGGCCAGTCGTTCGGCCATGATCACGGGAATGATGCAATCGACCCTGGGTGTTCATAATCACCGGAGCCAGATGGATTCTGGAAAGGGGAAGGGCAGCCCTGCATACCGGGATAGCTACCATTTGCCAATCAAAATTCTTCCGGAGCTCTTCCAGGAGGCCGGTTATCACACTTCGAATAACGCCCGCGTCGAAGCAGTGGGGCGTCCTGGCAAGACGGATTACAACTTCATTTGGCACCAATTCGAATACGACAGCGCCCATTGGCTCGATTGTCCGCAGGACAAACCGTTCTTCGCGCTGCTTCAGCTCAAGGGCGGCAAAGGCCGTGGAGAAAACGCCGGTAAGGTGGATCCGGACAGCGTAACGCTGCCACCCTACTATCCCGAGCATCCAGTCTTCAAGAAAGACTGGGCCGACTATTTGGGATCCTGGCTTCAGGTGGACCAGGAGCTTGGCCTGGCAATCAAGCAGCTCAAGGCTGCCGGACGCTTGGAGAACACGGTTGTTTTCTTCATCACCGATCATGGCGTCAGTCATTTACGTGGGAAACAATTCGTCTACGAAGAAGGGATTCGAGTCCCCTTGATCATGCGGTTGCCGCAAGGGCGTTCTGCAGGATCGACCCGAAACGACCTGGTCAACCAAATTGACGTCAGCGCCACCAGTCTCGGGCTGGCCGGTATTGCGATTCCGCAGAACATCCAGGGCGAAGATTTTCTGGCCCAGGATTACTCGGCTAAGAAGGCCATTTTCTCGGGTCGCGACCGTTGCGACGAGACGGTTGAGATTCTCCGGAGCGTGCGAGTGCAGCGTTTCAAGTACATCCGCAATTTCTTATCCCATACTCCTCATACGCAGCCAAACCAATATAAGGACAGCAAGGAGATCACGAAGACGATGAGGCGACTCCACGCCGCCGGGAAACTCAACGAGTTGCAAGACCGCATCTTTCGTCCCATTCGCCCCATGGAAGAGCTCTACGACTTGAAGCAGGATCCCTACGAAACTGTGAATCTGGTTGGCGATGCTAAATACCAGAAGACGCTATCGGCGATGCGAACACGGCTTTATGACCAGATGGTTGACGGTCGGGACCTGGGACTGATTCCAGAGCCGATCCTGGAAGATCTTGGCAAACGTTATGGAAGTAAGTTTCACATTCTGAAGCAGTCAGAAAATACGAACATGGTGCGTGACCTGATCAACATCATCGAAGCTGGGGAAAAGGGGAACGTCCCCCGCCTTCTCGAAGGCCTGGAAGACACGGACCCATCGGTTCGCTATTGGGCGGCCACTTGGCTGGGGAATCTGAAACATGCGGATGCCAGCAACGCCTTGATCGAAACGACGGGTGATGTGGATCCGGCGGTACGAGTTGCTGCGTCGTTGGCCTTGTCACGACTGGGACAGCCACAGAACGGCGTTTCGATCATCCTCAAGACAATCGAGGACGACAATTGGTTGGCCGGCATGTATGCCATCCGAGCTCTGGAGTGGTCAGGTATCAGGACGCCTGCTGCTCAGGCTGCCGTGAACCGAGCCCTCGACAGTCCCTACGAATTCACACGTCGCATCGCGAAACGGCTCTCAACACAGTTTTGATTGGAGCCGCTCACGACCGCCAGACAAGAAAAAGACTGCCATGCACCTTTCCTCGCAATAACGAACTCTAGGCAAAATCCACTTTGCATATCAACACAGACAGAACACTAGCCCTTAATCAAGTGTATCTCGCGCCTACTGATCGCCCGAGATACACTTGATTAAGGGCTAGCGACAACTATTTCAGACGGACATCGCATCGCCGCAACCCTGTTCAGGTACAGAATCATTCTCCACTGAAGATCCGGGCAGTGCTGCAGACACGCATTGAATTCTTCACGAGTGACGAAGTGGTCACGATCCTTGCTGTTGATACAGGCAGTCGGCACATGTACGAACGGGTTGTGCTCAACGAGCCGGGTTCTAATGGCGGCAGGAAAAAACATCTGAGCAACCTGACAATGCCTCCGAACACTGCTTTCCAGTTTGATCTCCTCCCTCTGTTGAAGCCATGCCCTGAAGTCGTCCGCGTCCGCTTCGGTGAAGTGCTCAACGGAAACTGACTCGCCAACGCATTCTTTGAGAAACGTCGCGGTGTAATGCCAATTCTTGATAGTGCCGGGCTTCGCTACACGGCCCGAATTGGTTCTGCCCTTGCCGATGAATCGTTTAACGAAGTCACAGAGCCGTTCGGACCCACGTGAGGCTTCCCGCCCTCTAACTACCCCGAACCCGAAAAGCTTCCCATATAGTTCCTCGCCGATATCTGACAGCCACAGTGCGGCTGCGGTGTCAACCGCCTGACCTGACAGTCGATGAAGGATCAACGCATCAATGTGCCGCCGTACCAATTCAGCCTGCCGCCGATTGTGTCCTTTCAGCCGAATCTGACAACGTTTGCCCCTGAACATGAACCGGACGCGGTAGCCGATTGGTCAAAAAGCTCCGACGCCAGAAAAGCTGTTTGACAATCAGTTATTAGCAAGCGAATCGAGTCACGATTTCGGCCGAACGTGGTTGAGACGATTGGACC
>JABABI010000157.1 GCA_014238335.1 Fuerstiella sp. | reverse complement strand
GCCGTTCTGTTCAAACTGCTCCGGACTCATGCCATCGAGAAACGAATGACGGCGTGTATGGCGACACACGGATTACTCTGGGTGAATCGCCTGAGGTGGTGACACGAGTCCTGCCGCTGGCAGACCCTGCGATTAAGCTGGACATATTCCTCAAACGTGGCCTCGCCTGGCATTACAAGCAGTACAGCGACGACGAACAATTGGCGGACGATGAAGACAACGCACGACTGAAGAAGCTCGGACTATGGGGCGGCGGTCATAAGCCGATTTCACCGTGGGACTGGCAGAAGTTGAGCAAGGAAGAGAGGGATGAGTTTCGGTGATCAGTGAGACACTAAACTCACGGAACTTCAAACCGCAATGCCACGAAAAAAGACCACTGAACAGTTTATTGCTGAGGCGAAGGCTGAGCATGGCGACCGGTACGACTACAGCAAAGTGGTGTACGTGAAGAGTAGCCTGAAGGTGGAGATCATCTGCGCAGTGCACGGCAGCTTCTGGCAGTCAGTGGGACGCTGCTGGGGCAGAGGCACGCGACTAAGGCCAGAAGGTGGTTGCATGATCGCTACTTGCGGAGTCAATCCCGGTGCTCATCAATCAGCATTTTGATTTTTTTCTGGTTTACCGATACCTGAAATTTCAATCTCTATGCCGCTCTGTTCCGCACTACTAATGCTGAGTTTGCCAACACCAAAAATTCTCTGTGCCAGCGATTGGCACACTTGTACACTTCGAACGTCTTTGTGGCGGACTTCGTTCAACGACTTCGACAGAATTCCTTTTCTAAGAGTTGTTTTACTCGATGTCACGATCAGTGTTGTGCAAAGACACTGCAGCCACCAGATCAAGAACAAGATAAATCCAAGTCCATACGCCGCAATAAGGATAAGGTACACCAGAAACAGGACTGGACGATTACGAAACATCGCCGGTTGCGATGTGTGCAGGATCGACTCACCGGTGTTCGTTTCCCCTCCGTTCGATTTCTTTCTGGCTCGTGTTAAGGGTGCCATCAGCGAAGCGTCGTGGGAAACAGTTGGCCCGTTACAAAATCGGCTAATCCCGATGGACGAGCCATCAACTTCAACGATCGAGTCTGGTGGAACTTTCCCGTCGTCAAGGGCAGCAGAGATCTTGGCCTTGCTGTATGGTTTGGTTTTCTTGCCCTTCGGCAGCACGACGCGATATCGGGTAGGTTCAGTCATGGGGAAGGGGATGGGCGGGGCTTTACCACTCTACTTCATCGAAATCGTATGCCGCTGGCAAGTAGGCACTGTTGGGCGTGGTCCTTCCTTTCAGCACCGTAGGGTCCGCTGTGCGGACCGATATTGTGGCCCACGACAAACCATCGGAACCCCAACCAGCCGTTCTGACCTGCGGGTGGCCCTTTGTGACCTGCATCGAAGCTGAAAAAGGACATCCACGTTTCCGGAGCGGAGGTTGCCACCGCTGTGCCAAACCCGCATAAGTGGGCGATGTGGATGCGTGAAGCCCAGGGACTCATGCCAGTCGATTCCGAGATACTCTGGTCCCAATCAAGAAGCTCACAGATGATGACTGGCGGTGGAACGTGTGCGAGACGAACATAAGAAGCAGAAATCGAACCAAATCGGAGAAAATATAATTTTCCGCGCTAGAGACAGCTTCCGGTGGGCTCTTGGAGAATAGGCACTGATATGAACCATGACCACCAAACACAGAATGAACACCTGGACGACTTTCGATCGTATCTGCAGTTCCTGGCGCGAGCCCAGCTTGATCCTCGGTTGCAGTCGAAATTAGACGACTCGGACGTAGTACAGCAAACACTGCTTCAGGCACATAGAGCCAGGGATCAGTTTCGGGGTTCCACATCAGGTGAGATGGCGGCGTGGTTACGGCAGATGCTGGCTCGAAATCTGGCACACGCGGTTCGAAATTTTGGTCGAAACAAAAGAGATATTCAACGTGAACAATCGTTGGAGGCGTCGTTGTCCGAGTCGTCCGCTCGCCTGGAAGGCTGGCTGGCGGGCGACCAGACCTCGCCCAGCCAGCGTGTTGAACGAAACGAACAGCTGTTATTGGCGGCAGACGCGATCCAGTCGTTACCCGAGGCGCAGCGAGATGCCATCATCATGCACTATTGGCAGAGCTTGTCGATGGCCGAGATCGCCGAATCCACGGGCAAGACACCCGCCGCCGTCGCGGGGCTGTTGCATCGCGGGCTCCGGAAATTAAGAAACCTGCTAACAGAACCGGAGTGAACTATGAGTCAGGAGACAAACGGCTCCGATGCGAGAGACGAGCGGCTGAATCTGATCCTCGCTGAGTATCTGCAGTTCGAACAAACGGGGGAGCCACCGGACCGGGAACAATTGCTGCGACAGCATCCGGACTTCGCCGATGAACTGCGGGCCTTCTTCGCCGATCACGACAAGATGCAGGCGCTGGCAGAGCCAGTACGAGCGAGTCATACGCCGGACCCCAGTTCGCAGTCCACTGAGGCAACTCTGATCACTTCGGATGATTCGGACGCGGCGGTCGATGAACCGAATTTGAGATTTCAAACTCAAGACCACGTCACCGGCAGTCCTGCCATTCCGCCGCCAGACACAAATGTGGCGTTTGATCATCTTGGGGAGCAGTCCACGCCGCGGCAAAGCACCATCATCCGTTATTTCGGTGGATACGAAGTGCTGGAAGAGATCGCCCGCGGCGGCATGGGAGTGGTCTACAAAGCCCGCCAGACCAGTTTGAACCGCATTGTGGCGTTGAAGATGATCCTGGCTGGCAAGTTGGCGAGTACGGACGATGTCAATCGCTTCCAAGTCGAGGCCGAAGCCGCGGCGAACCTGGACCACCCGGGAATTGTGCCGATCTTTGAGATCGGAGAGCACGGCGGTCTGCATTATTTTTCGATGGGATTTGTGCAAGGACAAAGCCTTGCCGACCGAGTAAACGACGGTCCGCTACCGCCGCGCGAAGCGGCGGAGATCATGCGGAATGTGGCCAAGGCCGTGTCGTACGCCCACGGAAAGGGCGTCATCCATCGCGACTTGAAGCCAGCTAACGTCTTGCTGGACGCCAAGGGCGAACCGAAAGTGTCCGACTTCGGTCTGGCCAAGCAAGTCGAGTCCGACAGTAATCTCACCCGAACAGGTACCCTGATCGGCACACCGAACTACATGCCTCCAGAGCAGGCCAGATGCGAGACAGGCGACGTCGGTCCGCGATCCGACGTCTATTCGCTGGGAGCAGTGCTGTATTGTCTACTGGTCGGCCACCCGCCGTTCCAGTCAGCGAATCCCATGGACGTCCTGTCGCAGGTGCTGGATCGAGAGCCGATTTCGCTTCGTCAGCTCAATCCGGCCATTGACCGGGACCTGGAAACAATAGCGTTCAAGTGCCTAACAAAGGACCCCACCGGGCGATATTCCTCGGCCGAAGAATTCGCCGACGATTTGCAGCGATTTCTCCACGGCGAACCGATCAATGCGCGACCGATCAGCACACTCGAACGGTTATTCAAGGCGACAAAGCGCCAACCCAAACTCGCTGTCTCAGCGGGACTATTGGGAATGTTGATCTCGACCTTGATGCAAGTCATCGCAGCGGTTCCGGCATTGTGGAACTTGCTCGGTGCCAGTCTGAGCTCAGCAATGATGTTCTTAGTCATTGAAAGTGTCGTGGGATGCTTCGGCGGTATCTACAGCGCGATAATATTGAACCAAAAAGATCGGCTCAGATGGACCGTGTGGATCACAAGCATGATTATTATGCTCGGCGGACCGCTGTTCATATTCTTCCGGATTACTATTGTGTTGATCGCCGGGCCGTAAGTCTCGCGGCTGTTGCAGAATACTCGACAGAGTTTCCGCACACCAAAACTCGCAGCAGCTACGAGAAAAACATTGGAGGACGTCAAGTGTTTGCAAAATATCTCAAATGGACAATTGTTGCCAGTGTTGCGATCGCAGCATGCCTGCTTTCGATGTTTGGAGTTTTCCAAACCATTCGTCAATCACCATCTTCATCGGGCCGATTGACCACGATTCCGGCCCTTGACTTGCCACGCTGCGACAGTTCGGAAGTCGTTTCGCTGCTCGATCGGGTGATTCGCAGCACTCCGCGGGGCTCATCGATTCAATCCATCGATGGACATCAGGAACTGAGTTTCGACCGCGAAGCAAATCAAAGAACTGGCCAGTGCATCACACATACCGACGATGGCGAGGTCGAAGTCAAGTTCATCGTCGAGTGGCTGGAACGCGACAAAGGTCAGTTTGCCGTACGATTGATCAGGTAGCTGAGATCGCTGCACGTTCTGGGGGGAATCACTGGAACAAATGAGCACATCCCCTTCCTGCTGGGACACCCTCTGTACCTCAAGGCCATCCACGGACGAAAAACCAAAATCGATCGTATCGACTCTAAAAAAAACGGCTCTCCTGCTGCGGGGCAGAAACTTTCCCATCAGCTACGTCTATCCGGCGAATCTGCGCGACACGCACGAGGCACGGATTTCGTGCGTTGAAAAACGTATGGGAATCCAGGAACCGTGATGTCGGTCAAAAAAGGGTCGTTTCTTGAACGAGCGACCAAACGTATGAGTTTCTGGGAAGGGCCTGCTACAACTCCGTGAGGTTAGATCATAACAGCACGATCGCGCGGACTTCAGTCGGATGCGATTGCTGACATTCCCGAATTACGTTGCCGAGAATCGTGCGCGCATGAGCCGACCCGAAGACTGGCCGACGTTGGTCGGTCACAACCGTAAAGAAATAGGTTCCACCAGGAACAACAGCACGTCTCCAATTTGGCATATCGCAATGATAAACACGCAAATCGGAGAAACAACGTAGGGCCGGTTCCCACCGGCCGAACTTCCGACCCCACGACAACACCGGCCGGTAGGAACCGGCCCTACTTCACTGCTACTTTGTCCGGAACTCCTTAAATGTGAAGTCATCGGGACATCGCGTTAGCGGGCATTCTCGCGGATCGCCTAAGTCGGCGGAGGACTTCGTTTGTAATTTGATTGAGTCATCTCACAACAACCCCGTCAGCGTTCCGGTGCTGCTTGCGAAGCGGTCGGTCTCCAGGCCCATGTTGTGGAGCATGCTCAGGTAGAGATTGGCCAGAGGCCTGTTGTTGTGCTGGTTGAACGCGAGGTGCTGGCCGTGGCGGAAGCCGCCGCCCGCAAGGATGACCGGAAGGTTGGTGTTGTTGTGGATGTTGGCATCCCCCATGTGGCAGCCATAGAGCACCATGGTGCGATCCAGCAGCGTGCCGTCTGGCTCTTCTACATCCTTGAGGTCTTGTAGCAATTCACCCAGCAACTCCAGTTGGCCCACCTCGATCTCGGCGAGCTGTTTCAATTTCTCCTCATCTTTTCCATGGTGAGAAATGTTGTGGTAGCCGCCGATAGTGTGCCCATCTCCAAGATTGACTCCTGGCGTGCGCACACCGCCCAGGAACAGCGTAATCACCCGGGTGGAATCCGTCTGAAAGGCGAGCCGGGACATGTCATTCATCATGCGCACCATTTCAAAGAACTGCTTCTTGTCTGTTGGGTACTCTGGCATGGTCTCGTTCACCTTGGGCCTCGGCCGGGCTTCCCAGGCCTGCGCCTCGGTGAGTCGCTGCTCGAGGCTGCGGACTGCCGTTTGAAACTGGTCGATCCGCTCGCGGTCTGAAGCGTTCACGCGTCTACTCAGATCCGAGCTCTGCCCCATCACGACGTCCAGAATACTCCTCTTTCTTTGCAGTCGAACGAGTTGTGCCTCCATCGCTTTGCGATCACCCTGAAGAAACATCTTTTTGTAGAGCTCCGCCGCGCTTTGAATGGTGGGAATCTCAACGCCTGCCTGGGTGTAGGACAGGCTCCTCGAATCGTTGATCCCGAGTGAAAGCGACCGGAATCGCGTTTCATGACCCAATTCATTGGCCATCACCTGGTCGAGGGAAATACTGTTGCGAAAACTCGCCCGACCGGGATGCGGCGCTCCGGTCAAGAAGGTTTTGTCGGCCCGGTGCCCCCCGTCAACCCCGAGATGTGAGAGCCCGCTGAACACTGTGAACTGCTCCCGGTGCGCCGCGATTTTTTCGAGGTAAGGAGACAACACATAATTCCTACCCGAAGTTCCCGGAAAGAAGTGTTTGGGAATGAAGCCGAGATCCTGGTTGATGGCGATCATGCGCTTCGGAGAGGCCTTCGAAGGAGCGGCCCCGAAGGATTCGAGTACGGGCAGACTCAGGCCGACGCCAGCGGCGCGCAGGAAGGTTCGACGGGATGTTTTCATCAGCTTATTTCCGCAGGAACAGTGGACTCTGAATAATTTCATGAATGATCGTCCGAACGCCAAACGCTGACGCCCGACTCTTTTCGAGGATCGCCGAAACGTCATCGCGATCCGCGAAACCAACTGGTGCTCCCGTTGCATACACCAAAAGCTGCTCGGTCAAATTGCGTGCAATGGCCTCCTCATCCTGCAGCAGGATTTTCTTGAATTGGAGTATGTCGTCGAAGTGCCCGCCCCTGGGCGTCACTCCGGAATCATCGACTTCCTTCCCGATGTAATGAACAAACTCGTTACCACTCCGGCCCACTCCTTCGACACGCTCCGATCCCTGCGCGAGCGAGCGGTAGTTCTCCCTCCAGCGCCCCATGACGTCGAAGCTCTCCAGAGCGAAACCCGGAGGATCGATCTTCTGATGACAGCTGGCACAGGATGCATCCGCGCGATGCTTCTTCAGTAACTCCCGAATCGTCGCCGCACCACGGATATCCGGTTCCACGGCGGGAACGGACGGTGGCGGCGGAGAAGGAGGATCGCCCAGGAGTCGCTCCATCACGTATACCCCGCGCAGGACCGGAGACGTAGCGGTTCCGTTCGCTGTCACCTTGAGCACGGCCGCCTGAGTGAGAATTCCCCCGTAAGGGCTGTTCCCCGGAAGAGCCTTGCGCCGGAACGAAGGGCCGAAGACCCCGGGAACGCCGTAATGCCGTGCAAGACGTTCGTCGACGAAGGTATAATCGGCATCGATGACGTTCCGAGACGGCCGATTGCCCGCAATAAGATCGGCGAAATAGAGACGCGACTCCTGGACCATCGAGTTCACGAGCCACCAGTCTCCAGCGTACTCCGGATAGAGCTCCCGGTCGGGATCGGTGTCGTTGATCTCGTCGAGCTTGAGCCAGGAATTGAGGAACTCCTTCACGAAACGTTTCGCTTCAGGCTTGTCGAGCAGGCGATCCACTTCTGCTCGAAGCGTTTTGGACTCGCGAAGCTTTCCTTGTCGAGCCAGGGCGCGAAGTTGCTCGTCCGGCATCGATTCACCCAGGAAAAATGAGAGACGCTCGGCCAGGGCAAAATCATCCAGTTCGCCCGGTTGCCCGCAATGGAAGAGGAACTCGGGCGAAGCCAGAACCGCCGAATACGTCGCGATCATCGCCTCCGTAAACGTCTCCTCCTCCTTCAGCAGCTTCTTCGCATATCGGTAGAATCGGTCGAACTCCGCTTTCGCAACCGGACGCCGATACGTCCGATCCATAAACGCGGCCAACAGCCTGCCGGCATCCTGCAACGGTTGTTCCGAGACGGCCACGACATGCCGGCCCATCTGTTGGAAGGGGACGTCGCCAAAGAGCGCGCGGTAGGACGCGGGTGGCCACTCCGCGATGATCGGTCCTTCGACTTCCAGCCAATGGAAGGCAACCCCGGGATAGCCGTCCGGCCCTTTCTGAATTGTATGCGGCATTGCCGGAACCATTGGGCTGGGCAGGCGCATGCAATCGAGCTTTACCATGGCCCCTTTCTCCAGGAAGGCTTCCAGCTCAGAAACGTCGGGCGTTTCCGGCGGCGCTTCGAAGACTCCGATCGGCAGCATATTCTGGGTATTCGGTTCGTCCAGAGTGGACGAATACACCTTGACCGGTTCACTCCGCGTTCCGGGAAAGACCCGGTCGTTGACGGGAGTCGGATAGCGTCGCGTGGCATCAAGAACCAGATTCGGATAGAAGCGCGGATTCTTGTCTCCTTCCCAATCGACGTAGTCCGTCTGACGAAGTACCGATCGTGCCTTCAGGCGAATCTTGTAGTCGCCACGGACCGGGGCTTTGAATTTGTCAAAGCCGTAGTAAAACGGGGTGTAGGCTCCGCGAAAAATGGCGGTGGACGCCTCCTCCGGGGGCCGAGGCTTCCTGCCCTCTTTTTCCAGGTCATCCAGGTGAACGAACTGAACGGCATCCGCGATGACCCATCCCTGGGCGTCCTTGTTGCTCAGCGATACCTCCGCGGTTGAGCCGAAAGTGAAACGTCCAAGGGGAAACCAGAGGCCTCGAATGGTCGGCTCTTGGCGTTGATCAAAGGACAGGTGGGTTTCGCCCCCGGCGTGGCGAACCCGATACGGGGCGGTCCTGGCCAGGCCTTCGCCCCCACCGAAGCTTACCCGCACTTCGTAGGTCCCGGGTTTCGGCAACGTGGCCTTCCACGTGATCGCGTAGGCACCCGTGTTCTTGTTGTCGTCAGCCAGGTAGTGGGCCCCAACGTGGTTGGAGCGACGGGTGGACTTGCGCCAGGGCCCGGTGCGCTCCGCCTTGGTATCGTCAACGGTGATGCCCACGGGTTGGGACTGCTTGACCGGATCAAAGCCTCTCTTGCTGAAGGAATATTTCTCGTTGATATTCAAACCCTCCAGCGCGAGGGAAAATCGCGCCCATCCGCTGTTCCCCGTACCCGCCCACATCCTCCCCTGTTCGCGGGCGTAATAGCGCCGCTTCGTGGAACCTGGCTTCTTGGCGGGAAACTCGATAGCCCGGCGAAGCGCAAATTCGGCCGCATCGAGATAGGCATCGACCTGCACATGAGAAACATCAAGGGCGTCGCCCACTTTGGCGAAGCCATGAACCTCACCGTCCAGGGGTAACTGACCCGCGATCTTGAGGTGAGGATCGTGCAGGAGATCGCGAAGGATGTTCTCGTATTCGAAACGATTCACACGTCGCGAAACCGCGCGGCCGTGTTGCGCGTACCTCTTCTCCAGGAACCGGGCGATTCCATTCGCCAGATCCTTAACCGCTGCGCCGCGCTCGACTTCGTCTAAACGGCTATCTTCCTCTGGCGGCATTTCCCTGGAAGCAAGTCGATCGTGAATCTTTACCCAGACACCGGTGACGTGAGGATCCTCAAGATTCCATTCAAGCGACAGAAGATTCAATCCACCCTCGGCCTCCGCGCCGTCGTGACAATCCACGCAGTGGTTGTCGAAGAGAGTGGTCAATGTCTCCGGCAAATCCGATCCCTGACTAACCGGCGCAAACAGCCCCAAGCCGAACAAGATTATCGCGGCTAATGTGAGCCGCCAGGCGCTAGCCGCGGGTTTTAACGCACTAACGGCGGCTAGCGCCTTGCCGCTCACCAATCTAAGGACAGTGCCTAGCTGGACAGCGCCACTTTGTAGTCGAAACATCGTATTTTGGCGCTTTGCCGTAGCTCCGGTCGCCAGACCGTGGTTTGTTCGTGTACTCCACGCTCTGGCGAGCGTAGCTACGATAAGGTGGCGCTGCATCTGAGCCTGGGCAGGTTGAAGGCCTACCAACCAAGTGGCTTTCAAGACGGCCAATGAAAACCAGTGAACCAGTAAACGGATATTCATATCTCGGTTCTGTGTTGTGGTTTCAGTGTCGGTTTCTAGGAGTGTCGGAATACGGATGAGTATTTGACATCGGAGCAACAAAATAGACATGCCGCCAGCATGTGCATCATAATCGCGGACTGACGCAAGGTCGACCATTGCGGTAGGCCGTAACCGTAACTTCAGTTCCGGCATCAATCATTCGCCCATCGGCTGATGATACAGAAACCTGTACGCCGTCGATCTCGGCGTTGCCAGTAGGTCGTAATGAGAAAGTGGCGACACCGATTCTTCCCATGAGTTCACCGTCATTGCAATTCGGCGAAGAAGCGTTTACGGACGTGTTTGGTGGGTAAAGGACAAATTGAGGAAACCCAAAAGACCATTCGCGGATTATGCACGCGGCAGCCCACAGCCCGAGTTGAAGACCGAAAATGCCGCCTCTGCCGAGGACAGCAATAACAATTCCAATGCCGAACAAGAGTGCGAACAACGACCAAACGGCAAGATTCGACAGCCAGCACAGAAGCAGGATGGCCGTAAACAGCGTGATGACACGTATCCGGGCAGTCGGTAGACGAGCAGCGAGATCAACATTTGCTTCAAGGTCGTTGGAAGACGCCCATCGATTGAAATGCCAGATAAAGAGTGCGACTGCAAAAACGGCCAATGGCAGGTCGATCAGAGGTGCGAATGTGATTCTATCCATTTGGGTGGCGTAACGAATTACGACCTATGCGGCGGCAGGGATGCCGACTCATAGATCGAGTGTTGAACCTTGCCGCTTCACAGGCTCCGCTGATTTCTGCGGATTCGATAGGAACCGTGAAGCGGTGGCAGAGAGTCTACGGCTGGCCAACTGCTGTGTCACGTCCAATCGACGGGTCAAGTCTTCCCGACTGCATGCCAGTCACGCTGTGCAATCAAAAGGTCAGTTCCTGCAAGAGCGACGAAACGTACGAGTTTCTCGGAATCCGAGTTGAATCTGCTTGGTCCTCAGGACACGCCCTCCCGAGTGGTTTTGGTTGGAGCCGTTGCACGTCTAGAATGCGATCACCGGCAAGCAAGCCAGATTGCCGTGTCGTCTTCTTGACTGCGCGACGGGAAGAGGGCTGGCGACCTTACGAATCGGATTGGCGACTGCGCCGATGTATCGGACCGGACTGTCTCGAACTAACTCAAGACCCTGACTCATTCACGGGGGCAGGTCACCCGTCAGTGACCTTTCCATCGTTGTTGGACAGCAAGTATGCAGTCATCACGCATTTTTAGGATTTTTCCTGCGATGGTCGCAGGCCTTGCTCTGGCCTTGTCATTGGTTTCGCCAGGTCAGGCAGAGACCGATGATGTCAGCGCACACGAGGCGCATCGGGCCGACGCCGAGAAAACATTCAAAGAGAAGGTCGGCCCCTTCGTCAACAAGTATTGCGTCACTTGTCACGGCCCCCGAGCCGAGGCCGGCATCAATCTCCGGTCGGCGCTCAGAAATCCCGGCGCCGCGTCCTCGTTCCTGCATTGGAAGAAGGCGGTCGCGAACGTCAAGGTGCACGACATGCCACCCGACCATGCGGACAAGACCCCAAGTGATGAAGAGCGCCGGCAATTCATCGAGTGGATCGGCAAGCTCAAGTACCTGGCCCAGCGCGACCCGGGGCTCTTCGTGATTCGTCGTCTGAGCAAGGTGGAATACGGCAACACGCTGCACGACCTTTATGACGTGGCCCCGTTGATCGCCGACAGCCTGCCCGAGGAAGTCGTCGGGGAGGGTTATCTCAACTCGATCTCCCCGCTGCAGTCGGAGCTGTTCCTCGATATCGCCAACAAGGTCGTCGATCAGGTCGTGTCACCGGATGACAAGGCGCCCACCAAAGTACAGAAACGCCTGTTTGGCGAGGCACCTTCCAACTGCGCCGATCTCCGCAAGGTGGCCCGCAGGGTCGCACGCGCCCTTGCTCGCGATGCGTACCGTCGGCCGCCTACCGAGGCTGAGCTGGATGTCCTGGTGGGCATCTTCGATCTGGCTCGCGATAACAAGCTGAGTTACACGGCGTCGTTGGGACTGATGTGGAAGGCTGTCCTTGTCTCTCCGCAATTCCTGTTCATCACGCCTGGGAATGAGGCTGATTCGAAGGATCCCATTGTGCCGCTGGATGACTATCAACTGGCTTCCCGAATCCTCTCAAAATCCTCCCCAAATCCTCTCAAAATCCTCCCAAAAGCCTCTCAAAATGGGTTCTTGGAGCCAACC
>JABABI010000156.1:7783-11884 GCA_014238335.1 Fuerstiella sp. | reverse complement strand
AAGAAATCGCAGAGTTCCAGCAGAAGCTGGCCGAACAGGACGAACGTTCCGAGCAGAGCGTCGGCCGGGGGCTCCGGGCGAAAGTGTCTCTCGTTCAGCCTGTTTTCGCCTTGATTGTGGTTCTGATTGTGGTTCTGATTGTGGTTCTGGCGCCGGAATTGTCAGGTGTACACGTCGACTCCTGGATTGAGCGTCTGCGGAACCTCTTTGGCGACACCCTGTTGTTGCTGCTGCCGGTGCCGCTTGCTGTCTGGTCGCTGTGCTTTCCGGGGGGCTGGACATGGCGGTATGCTGGTGTGCAGGTTGTCGACCTTCGTGGTTCACGGGTATCACGTCTGCGGGCTGCCTGGCGGACGTGGCTGGTGTGGTTTCCGTTCGCTGTGCTGCTGTTTCTGCAGACCGCGATCCCAGCCGACTGGCTGGGCAGCCTGACAATTGAAGGAGAATCGGGCTGGGTTCTGTGGGTGGTTCTGTCCGTGATCTACCTGTTGATCTCCCTGATCTGGCCGCGGCGGGGGCCTCAGGACGTGCTGGCCGGAACGTACCTGGTCCCCCGCTGAGACCTGGTGGCTCGTATGATCAGACTGGATGTCTGCCTGAGGCGGCTTGCGGACAGACGCTGATTCCGTCCGGTGTGACTGCTCGGGGAGCCTGTTGTGTCAGCCCCGGTTCCGGACCGTTCGGTTGCCGGGGTGACGTCCTGCGGCCCGGGCAGTGTTTGCAGAGAACCCCTCGGAATCGTCTGTTCAAAAGAAAGTGATCCCACCACATTCCGTGCCGCAGGAGTACGGGCCGGGCGCAGCAGGGAATTCATTCTTTGTGCTGAGGAATTGCGGCCGGGTCATCAGGAACATTCGCCGGCAGGGAGAGGTGTCATGAAAGCGTAGCGATACTGGGCTAAGGCTGCGGAACCAGTCCAGAGTGCGGATCACCCGTGGAATGTGGAGTGTTACGGAGGTTCCGACACCAGTGTGGAAGAGGCACTGGAGCGGGACGCTGAACGGGCCCGGGCGGAGGCGGTCGCGATCAGCGAGGGGCACCAACCGCAGCTCTACACGTATGGTGAACGGCCGCTGCGCGAAGAGATTGTCCGGGAAATCGAACTCACCGGAGACATCGCGGCGATTATCACCCGGAATTCCTGGGGGGCGATGATTCTGAACACGGCCAACGTCGCGTTTGGCGACATTGACTATCCCCCTCAACAGTATTCCGGCGGTCACGCGGATGGACAGCCGCAGGGACGCCTGGCGGCGTTCTTCGGACTGCTGACCGGTTCCCCGGAGCACAGCGACCAGGTCAGTCCGATGGACCGGTCGGATCAGGACGAAGCGATTGTGGACCGGGTTCGTCAACTGGTGGAACAGTCGGAGGGACTGGGCGTCCGGCTGTACCGGACCAACAACGGCTTTCGAGCGCTGGTGACAAGTCAGACGTGGGATCCGCTGTCGCCGGAAACGACACGGCTGCTGGAAGATTTTGGCAGTGACCCGCTGTATGTCACACTGTGCAGATCGCAGCAGTGCTTTCCCGCACGCCTGACACCTAAACCCTACCGCTGTGAGATGGAGAACCCTCCGTTGCGGTCTCCCTGGCCTGATGACGCGGCCAAACAGGCGTTTCGCCGGTGGGAACAGAAGTACGCGCAGGCAACGCAGGGGTGTTCCGCGTGCGTGTTTATCGGAGCGTTCCGTCATTTCGATGTGGATCCGGTGGCGGAGTCGATTGTGCGGCTGCACGATGGAATTGCCTGTGCTGAGGGCGGCGCGATCGCCTGAAGCGTCCTGTCGATGAGAACTTTTTGAGCAGGCGCGGGAAGTTGAGGTTAACCGGGAAGTGCTGATCGGCAACGTGCGAGTGGCAGCCCCTGCGACCTGAATCCGTGCAGCGGGTTGCACGGCGATCGTGCGGCGTGCAGGATGGGTGGCTGTTCATGATCCAGTCTGCGGGTGGCTGTCAGAGGACGCATCGAATCAACAGGTGGGCGGTCGCCTTTCTGACGCTGCAGGGACTGGGGTGCCTGGTGTCGTGGGGTGTGCTGTGCCTGCGGCCGGAGGTCCGGCAGTGTTTCACCGCGACCGATGCTCCGGACGCCACACTGATGGCTTTGGCAGTGCCGGACCTGCTGCGGTTTGCCACTGGCTCGCTGGCGGCGGCATGGGGGCTGGCCACGCGGGCGGTCTGGGCCTGGCCGGTCCTGTGCATGCATGCCGGCGCCGAGGCGCTGAATGTGAGGCACGGTTTTGCATGGCACGGTTTTGCATGGCACGGTAGTTGGGGTTGGTACCCGAAACTGGTCGATAACCAGATGCAGTTTGCCAAGTCGATGGCGGCCTTCAACCCGTTGGGCAGGCATATCACCGTATTACAGGGACTGGAACATCCGCAATGCGTGAGTGCGGGCGGGCACAGCACTGCGGATTCGTTCCTGACTGGTAGCAACCCTGCCGCAGCGGTGAAAAATCCGTCGCCTGATCAAATCGCCTCGATGACGCACGGGCATAAAACTCGGTACCCGAGCCTTGTGCCTGGCAATGAAGGAGGATTGGGCGGCGAAGGAAGGTCGAACACGCTTTATTACAATCAATTTGGTCGCGGCGCGGAACGAGCCAGGTTACCGATCTCCCGTCCGGGGGTTTCGCCCACCTGATCTGAGGACCTTCGTCGCCGAGCGCACCGCACCGATCGAGAGCCAGCTTGCCGGAAAGAGCACCGGTTACGTCTTTACGAAAAGTAGCCGGACAGGATCTTTCGGCCGACGCCAGCCCGCGATCCCTATGCTGGTTCAGGGCGATGTTGACAAAGACGGCGCGCTCTCAAAAGAGGAATTCGTGATCCTCGTGTGTCGATGCTATGGAAAAGGAAAAGTCGGGGCAGCTCGACAAGGCCGCCTTTGTTGCGGCGCTCCCTGATGCGTTCTTCCCTCCCGGCTTTCCACAATTGCGTCCTCAACAGGTTCAAATACCGGAACGATATGTCACGGAGGGCCTCTTCGGCTTCGCCGAATCGGACGGTGACGGCATTGCTACGAAAGAGAGCCTGACGACCTCCTTCGGGAAGTCGTTCGCGTCGCAGGATACGAGGAATCGAGGAAAGCTCGACGGCCGATCACTGCATGACGGACTGCAGGATGCAATTTCCAGGACGCCAGTTTCCGGCGAGTCACCAGCAGGGAAGCGACCGGAATGACGGAGTCACGATGTTTGCAAAGTGTTGTTCATCTGGTCGTAGTGCTCGCGTGTCGTCATCGCTTACACCGAGGCGGACCCGAATCGGCATCGCAGGACATCAAAGTGGCGGCTGGCTTTGAACTTTGTAACTCTTCATTTGCCATGAGGTTGCTGCAAATTCATTTGGACTTGCTTCGACGTTGCGCGCGGCTTTTAACCGCAAAAACGGAATTGCTGGTTTGGTAGAATCCTTTGGCGACAAACGGAAAACAGCTCGCCGAAGTCGAATGCGACGAGCTGTTTTGATTTCAATTCGGGGTATCCAGACACGGTTAGAAATTTTTGGCGCTGTACCACGCAGTCGGCTGCGTCCGAATCCCAGGCGTGGCCACAGATGATATTGATCATGGCCTGATTCGCCTGACGAGAGACCCATTCAACTCTTACGTTCCGTGCGACGCTATGCCAAATTGCGGGCGGTGTTGTCGACCGAAATTTCGAACGGAAGCGTGTCGAACTCGAGACATCAGCTTAAAAGACAATGAGGCGGCTGCGTTGTTTCTAGCGCGTGTGAACCACGACGAAATTGGGGAGGTAATGAAAGTACGATTGCGATCGTATACATTTAGTATCTCGTACGATTCGCTTTGTATGCCGAAAACCTGCTGGCTGGTGTCACGGAAGAGTGGTAGTGTCGTTGGTTTCAGATTGGAGTCGTGATTGTGAGACACGTGAGTATTTTGTTGATTTCGGCAGGGATTGTCTGCCTCTCAGAATGTCCTTTACATGCTGACGAAGCAAACGTCATTGAGTTTTTCAGAGCACGGGGTGATTCCGTCGCCGTTGATGATCAGGGGCACGCTGTCAGGTTGATGGCACGTGGCACGCCGCCGCTTTCGGTACAGCAGCTTCAACAGATCGGTGAGTTGAC
>JABABI010000156.1:0-7684 GCA_014238335.1 Fuerstiella sp. | reverse complement strand
CTTTTTGGCCAGGCTGCCGAAGTTGAAGCAGCTCAGGATATGGCATGGCCACCATTTTCGCTCACTGGATGTATTCAATGGCTTAGCCGTGGAAGAGCTGACCGTCGGTGGATGCATGGGGTTGTATCGTCTCAATACATCTGACCCCGACAAGACGCAGAACGTCATCACGACGCTGAACAATCTGCCCAACGTCAGGAAGTTGGTGCTTTATCATTCGCCCGTGGCACCGGATGATGCTCATCTGGAACACCTTGTGAAATCGTTTCCAGGTGTGACGCAATTGCGAGTTGATTTTGTTGCGCCAGGTCGTGGCCCCGGCCGGATCACCAGAAAGGGACTTCGCAGTTTGAGCCGTTTACCGCTGACCCATTTGACCATTGAAAATGCGGATACTCTTTCAGCAGAAGATCTGGCGGTACTGTCCACGATCAATACACTCCAGCATCTGCAGGTGTTTACCGCCAGGGGCTCCACGACCTCGGAAGGCAGGTACCGGACACTTCTGGTGCAATTTCAAAAGCTCCGGCCGGAAATTAAAGTCAGCTATGTCAACCGTTAACGGCCTGTCCACGCCATTGGTTATGCCGCGTGAACATCTCAGAAACCAGGGATAACATGATAAACAACGACAGTTCCCGAAAGAGGGGCTCCCGGCGGCGACACTTTTTGAAAGGTGTTGGCGTCACAATGGCATTGCCCGTGATGGAATCAATGGCTTCCGAGGGCGATCCAGCCGCGGACGCAGCGGAACAGGGCAATCCGCAAAAACGATCCGTAAAGCGAATGGTGAACCTCTCGAACGCCTTCGGGATGTACCCCACTGCCTTCTTTCCCGAGGTAGCGGGCGCGGACTATCGAATGCCTGAATTACTAAAACCACTGGAGCGTCATCGGCGGGAAATGACGGTCTTTTCGAACCTGGACCACGGCCTCAGCCTTGGGCATGCCGGCACGCCAACGCTACTCAATGGCATTGAATCCAAAAACGCCCGCTTCCATCCCGATGGAAACATCAGCGTCGACCAAAGGGCCGCCGAGTGGCTCAAGGCCACCAATCGCTATCCCTCGCTACAGACCAGTGTGCGTGGCGCGAAGAATTCTCTGAGCTGGACGCGAAACGCAGTCAATCTTCATGGAATTGGTTGTAAGGCTTTGTACGACAAGCTTTTTCTGGATCTTGATGAACAGGGGCGCGCCCGGCAGGATCAGCGTTATGAGCAGGAAGCGAGTATTCTGGATGTCGTCCTCGATCAAGCCAAATCGGTTCACCGCAAAATTGGCAAGAACGACCAGCGCAAGCTGGACGAGTATCTGAATTCTGTCCGCGGTCTTGAAAACAGGTTTGCGCAGGAATCGCAGTGGCTGCACAAGAACAAGCCCCGCACGCAACTTCCTGAACCGCCGGTGAGGTTCGATCGTATTGAGGACGAGTACGATGTTCACATGGAGTTGCTGACCCTTGCACTGCAGACCGACTCCACTCGTATCATCACGACAGATCTCGGCATGCAACCCGGCGACCTCGATCTGCCCCTGACCTATCATGCCTACTCGCATCACGGAGAACTTCCGGAACTTGTCGAGGGCCTGGTTGCCATTGAGAAATTTCAGATGGGATACATTGCCCGTTTCCTGGATCGGTTGAAGGAGACGGAAGATCTGATCAATGGCGGAACTCTGCTGGATCACACGATGGTGCTGTTCGGATGCGGAATGGCGACCGGGCACCATTCGAACCGGAACCTGCCGGTGTTTCTTGCGGGCGGTGGTTTTAAGCATGGCGAGCATAAGGCGTACCCTGCCAACAGGGAAAGCAAGGTACCCCTCTGTAATCTGTTGTTGACGATGCTTCAGAACTTCGGTGTCGAGACGGATCGATTTGGGACCAGTACGGGGACGTTTACAGGACTGGAGCAGACATCATGACGGCATCGAAAATCGCCATTGTGAAGCTGAGTCTTGTGCTTTGTCTGCAATTGCTGGGCTCCAGACTGCTTGCCGTGGAACACAACTTTGACCCGCAGGTGTTCCTGAAGACGTATTGCCACGAATGTCACGGTCAGGAAACTCAAAAGGGCGACCATCGCTTCGATACACTGCCATCCGATCGGATTGAAGCCGGGAATGTGCGTACCTGGCAGAACATTCTGGACGTCCTGCATCTGGGACAGATGCCGCCCCGGAAAGACGGTATTACGCAGCCGACGCCTGACGAAGTTCGTGATATCGTCGGCCATCTGGAGAAGGAACTTGCCGCGGTCTACGCGGCGGCAAACAGCACGGGTGGCGAAACCGTCTATCGTCGCCTCAATCGGTTTGAATACCGCAATACGATCCGGGACCTATTAGGCATCAGGACGGCCTATATTGATCCGACCGAATCGTTCCTGCCGGATGAGGAGGAGGATGGCCTGGACAACATCGGGAGCACCCTGGTGACCTCCGACTATTTTCTGCAACAGGCCATGCTGGCCGCCGAGAAAATGATTAAGCGTGCAACGCATTTTGAAGAACGGCCTCGGAACGTCTTGCGCTCAATAGAAGCTCCGATTATGCATCGCAGAGGAGGATCGCTTTCGCAGGCTTCGCGGGCAATCAATCCTTTTGATGAACTGTTTGGACAGAGTGGCCGAAACGCACAGGCGGGCTACATTGCGATCGGCGAACTGCCAGATGGCGTGAAAGTGTCCGGACGGTATCGAGTGCGGGTGACAGCCTCGTCAAACAATCAACGTCATCCCTGGGGCGACATCATCAAGACCGATCAGGATCAACCTCTGCGGCTGGGTGTCGTCATCTACGACGCCGCAAAAGGCGACGCACATCGATATCATTCCAGCGAGCAGAGCCTCATGGAATACGCGATGCCCGAGTCCGGAGAAAAACGAACCGTGGAACTCGAGATGTGGCTTCAGCAGGGGTGGGCACCCCGGTTTACCTGGGCCAACGCGCCTTTCCGAGCGTATCGCAACGGGGAACGGCTGCTGCAGCGATACTATCCGAAACTCTACCAGCGGCGCCCCGATCGAAACGCGGGGTCACGGGCAAAGATTGAATATATTCAGACGATGACCCAAAATCTCCTCGCAAATAATAAAGGGCCAACCCTTCGCATTCATCATGTCGAGATCGAAGGTCCCCTCGTCGATCAGTGGCCGCCCAAAGGCCATCGGCTGATGTTTGGTACCGGCGAGGTCCGCACCCAGGACATCGAACAGCACCTGGTGCGGTTTGCAACCCAGGCTTTTCGACGGCCTGTAGCCGTTGAGGAAATGCATTCGTACGCGGACCTTGTTCGGCGATACCTGAACCGGGACATGACGACCGTTGAAGCTCTGCAGATCGGCTACAAGGCGATTCTCTCTTCAACCCCGTTTTTGCATTTACCCGAATTCAGTCAGCGTTTGTCAGATTACGAATTAGCAAATCGCCTGAGTTATTTCCTGTGGTCTTCGATGCCGGACGAAACGTTGTTCGACCTGGCAGCTCGGGGCAAGCTTCGGCAGCCCGACGTGTTGCGTAAACAGGTCGAACGCATGCTCGTCGACCCCAAATCTGCTGCGTTCATCGAACACTTCACCGATCGTTGGCTTCGGCTGGACAGGATTGGCAGTATGCCACCCGATGTGAAGCGATATCGAGACTACTATACGGAAAACCTTGACGTTGCGATGAAACAGGAATCGCACATGTTCTTTGGTTACATCCTGAAACACAACCTGGACATCGCCACGTTTATCAATTCGGATTTCACGTTTGCGAACCGCGGTTTGGCAAAACTCTACGGCATGCCTCCCTTGGGTGACGCAGAATTGGTGAAGGTTGCCATTACCGATCGGCGCAGGGGCGGGTTGCTTGGACAGGCGAGCGTTCTCACAGCGACCGCCAATGGCATCGATACATCCCCGGTAATCCGCGGTGTCTGGGTACTGGAGAACTTCCTGGGGACGCCTCCGTCTCCTCCACCGCCCGACGTCGAACCGCTTGCGCCTGATTTGCGTGGCGCAACAACCATTCGGGAGCAACTTGCCAAACATCGCGAAATCACAAGTTGCAATGACTGCCATGCGAAGATCGATCCGATGGGATTTGCCCTGGAGAACTTCGGCCCTGTCGGCGAGTGGCGCGACACTTACTATCGACAAAGGAATCCGATCGATGCGTCGGCTCAGTTCCCTGATGGCACTCGTTACCGGGAAATCACCGAGTTCAAAGCACAGCTAATGAAGCACCGAAATTTGGTGGCTCGAAACCTGGCCAGGAAACTCCTTGAATACGCTACCGGTCGAATCATGGAGGTCACCGACCGAGGAACCGTCGACAACATCACGGAATCTGTATCCGCGAAGGGCAACGGTCTGCGAGACCTGGTCCATGCGGTCGTTCAAAGTGAGCCTTTCCGCACGAAATAGTCGCACCGGCTTCGTGCAGTCTGACGCCGGAACTGTCTGGGACGTAACCGGTTTATGACGCCTTTGCGTTTCGATTCGAACAGACGCGATTCAGTTATTGTCTCATTGCCCGGTGGCACCCGCAGAGGGAGTCAAGTCAATTGAGCGTGACCCTTATCGAGCCACCGTTGGGTTTGACGTTCACAATCATTTCGCCACTGCGTCGGGTCAGTTTCAACACCGTGTCACCCTGCGTGACGCTGCTCACACTGCCAGCGTCCCTGAGGGAAATCTTCAGGGTTAGCGGATAGTCAAACACCCTGGGATCGAGAGAATGTGTGATGTCGACGACAAATCCGTTCTCGCTTTCCCTGATCAGTTCCATGTTGACAGCGTCGCGTTCACGAACGTACCTCCCCACGTCGCCATAGCAACCGATGAAGAGCCTGTCGCGCTGCTGGTCTACTTTTCGGCACAGGGCTTCCATGACTGGGTATTCGACCGGTCGATAGCCGTCGCGACGTTTGCCGTTCCTGATGAAATCCGGGTCTGCTTCCGCTTCTCTTCCCAGTTCTGTGCGGATACCGTGACCGGCGACCAGCAGCCACTTGTTTTGGGCAATCGCCAGGTTCAGCCGCCCGATCAACTCCTCGGTCGTGGCCGTATCCCGATGCTGAACCAGAATCTGCAGTGCGTCGTCATCGCCGCGCACGACAGGATAGTGTTTGCGGAAGAGCCCCAGGAGTTGCCCCGCCGGTGGCCCAAAGGCGGGATTGATCGAAATCGGTCGGACGCCGATTCCCTTTTCGATCGAAACAATTGCCTGCTGCAACTCATACTGCGGGTCGGCGCCGGAACGCGTCTTGCCAGGATCAAGTTTATCGGGACGGAGATCCGCATGGGAATAGGTATGGCTGCCAATTTCGTGGCCGGCGGCATGCATGAACTGCCAATCAGCCCAGGTACCCATCGATCCAGCCGGTTGGGCTGGCGGAGTGACGTTGGATCGCGGTTGGTATTTCCTCTGATCCAATGCACGTGGCGGCAGAAAGAAAGTGAACGGGATCGAATAGTCTTTTCCAAGTTTATAGAAGCCGTCGTACGGGACGTTGGGATTCTGCGGTGTCCATTGGCTCTTGATACTGCGGATCATGCCATCGCTTGAAAAAATTGTGACGGCAGCCGTTTTGTCGTCTTTCCACGGGGTGATGGAAATCGTGCCGTTGCGGAGTTTCGCGCTGGTGGTCCGTTTGATCCCCGGTGGTGTTGCGGGCTTCGTCCGTCGTAGTGTTTTCGAGGCACCAGCGGCCCGAGCCTGCACTCCCGTGTAGGGATGCTTGCGTACCACGTCCCACACCGCCGTCTGAAGAGCACGCCTGAGCGGTTCGTCTCTGGCATTGCCAAAGTCGTATGCGTCGCCCGAGAGACCGATCGGGCTTTGGCCGGTCAGGACCGAGTAATACATGAGACCCATGACGTAAGTGGCGATGGTACCGTCAAGATGCGGTGCGGCCACGGGGTGGTGGCGATCGGCGTACAGGATGTTGGCTCCCACCTTATCGCCCAGCTTTGGGTCCCAGGATGGAATCCGTCTGGGATCACGCTCATACAGTTCAGCCAGGCCAGGGATCCGGCCCGCCTTGAGGCGCTTGTCGAGTTCGTAGACGATGTCACCAAAAGGGATCATCCGCAACGGTTTTCCCAGCCTGTCGGCAAACTCCTCATTCGCCCGGTCGATCAGCTTGTAGTAGTCTCGCTGGACGCCGGTGAGCAGGCCGCTATCCAGTCGTCGTTTCTGGCGTAAGTCGGATTTCCAGACTGCTTGATAATCGACCCGGCCGAGTCCGGCACGTCTGCCTTGCTCGTCGCGAAGCACTGGCAGACCGATCCAACTCTGACACAGGTAGATCTGTTTCGCCGAGTTATGTTCGATTACGTAATCGACGAACTTCCGCAGTGCCTGATACTCCTTTTCTCGGTCCGGCGCCAGAAACGGAAGCAGCACCAAGGCATCCCACTTGTGGTTCTTATGCGCTGTCCAGAACGATCCGAAACGTTTCGGCAGGGTGTCACCATCCGGTCTTCCCGGCTCGAAACCATCGCCCCGGGGTTTGTTCGATTCCCAGTAGCGAATAACTTCGCCCTTCTCCAGCACTTCCCAGTGCTTCGCGAGACTGAAGCCGCCCTTCAACTGTGAGCCGAATTGGAGATCGATTTCCTTTTCGGCTACGAGTTCATGCAACCGCGTCGGTGTGATGCTCCGTACCAAACTGTTTCCAACCCAATAGACGGACATGACTTTGCCTGTCTCTGCCGGATCAGCGGCGCCCGTACCCGAGACTGCGATAATGGCGAGGCACGCATTCCGAAGCAACATTTGATTCATCGTAGTTCCTTTCCAGTGGTCTGCCCTGGTTCGTCTCAATCGTTGATTTGGAAATGTTTCCAGTGAAAATCGATCACGTCCTTCGAGGCTCCTTTCCAAAACGTCAGTTGTGAGCACCTTCGCTTTCCTTATAGGTAACGTCGCACGCGGTCGCCTTCTGCGCATCGTACATTTTCCGGTTACTTGACAAGAGACCGTCCTTGAGACCGCAATGCTGATAGATTGGCGGCAGACGTTCTCCAGTCCTGACGAACTCCGCAAGCCTCGTGAACTGATTAGCCTTGCTGTAGTTCATTCTGTTCGTTTCGTACTCGCCAGGGACCGCCCTCAAAGAGCTTTTCAATCGGCGGAGTTTTTTGACTCCACGGCGATTCGCATCGCGGCCAGGCAATCACGCAGTACCGTCGGCACGGCTAAAATGCGTCCGCACTCTTCCTTGACACGAATAACTCACTCACCGCAACTCATTCACTGCTCTCGATGCCATCCTCACTGCAATCAGTGCATCAGCACCAGGGGCGGAATCACTATTGGCAATGGTAATTCGGCCGAATGGCTGCCGTCCGATTCTGGTGGAATTTCCTGGGCCTCCAATGGAGTAACCGTGGGCCCACCGATTCACCGTAATGCTCTCAACATCCCTGTCAAAATCAAACAATTCCTTCGGCAGCATGCCGCCAAGATGCGAGCAAATCTCCTCTTCGTAATCCTCGAACTTCAAATCCAGCATTCTGTATCGCGCGTCACTGAATTGCTCATCTCTTGGCGCCCCAACCTTGTCTCCATAGGGACAACTGATCATTTGAATCACACAGGGGTCGTCGGGGCTGTCGGCGTACTCATAGCCGCCCATGCTCACCGGGAAGTCCATGAGAACTGCCTGGTGCATATTCCCGGGAGACAT
>JABABI010000155.1:9409-12143 GCA_014238335.1 Fuerstiella sp. | reverse complement strand
ACACACGCTCAGAAACAACACCAACATCACGGCTGCGGCAGCGGCTTCTGTCGGAGTAAACACGCCTCCCAGAATGCCGCCCAGAATAATGACAGGGGTCAGCAGCACGGGCGCCGCAGCAGCGGCGGCCGTCTTCAGGGGCATCCTGGGAGCAGCAGATTCGTCACGCAGCGGATTGCGTTTAGCATCCACGAACACAAAGACGCACAGAATCGAAGTCAGCACCAAAGCCGGCAGAACGCCTGCGAAAAAAAGCGAACCAACTGAGACTCCTGCCGCAACGGCATACACAATCGCGGGAATGCTGGGCGGCATAATCGGACCGATCAAAGAAGACGCTCCCGTCAGTCCCAGAGCGAAGCCTTCGTTGTAGCCTCGTTTCTTCATGGCAGGAACCAGCACGGAACCGAGACCAGCCGCGTCGGCGATCGCAGCTCCGCTCATCCATGAAAACAACAGGCTGCTGACAACATTGACATAACCCAGACTGCCGGGAATCTTTCCGAACAGACACAGCAGAAAACGAAACAGTCGATCAGCCAGTCCGCCAGCATTGCTAAGGTAACCGGTCATGACAAACAACGGCACCGCCAGCAGGGGGAACGAATTAATCGCCGCCATACAGCGTTGCAGAGCAACTCCCAACGTAATGTCCGGTGACCACGCCACATAGACAAGACACGGCAACAGCATGCTGATGGCTACCGGGACTCGAATGAACAGCAGCACCAGCATGGCACAGATTAACACCCCCAGAATCATTCGTCGTGCTCCATGTCCAGATGAAATGCTTCTTCTTCGACGATACTTTCGCGCGCTGTCGGTTGTCCCGTGGCCACGACCTGCATCAGGTTTACGATGGAATGGACGCTCATCAGCAGCAGGCCCACACCCACCGCGCCATACCACCAGCTCATAGGAATTCCCAGAGAAGGTGATCCGACTTTGCCGACGTACCACACGAAGCGACTGCCACCAATCAGCAGCAGCAGGCAGGCCCCGGCAACGATACCGTGACTCAGGCATTCCAGCCGCAGCTGGCCGCGGACACTCAGTCGCGGCGACAGTACGTCCACCGTAATGTGCCGGCCTTCTGCCATCACAAACGAAGCTGCAATGAAGGTCATCCAGATCAGAGCCAGTCGAGCCACCTCTTCGCTCCATGAAAACGGAGCACCGAAGAAGTAGCGGGCAAACACCTGAGCGCCCATCGTGCTTACAATCACGAACAGGAACAAAGCCGCCAGAGACTGTTCTCCCAGACTCATCCACCGGACACAACGGACGAATAGCGGCGCGTTGGGGGCATCTGTTTCATGACCATTGCTGGTCGGGGCGTCAGAGTCGTTTGCTGCGGTCATGGCTGCTGGCTTTCCACGGGGTCCGCCGTAATCCGATTGTAAAGTTCACTGAAGGCATAGCCGCTCGAGAAAAATTCTCGAGCCCGATCGCGAAAGGCGTCGACATCCACATCCTCAACAATTCGCATCGTTCCTTCCTTTCGCCATTCATCAATAAGCCTTGCTTCGTCCTCGACTGTGCCACGGTAGACTTCTTCACCCAGTTCCTGCACTGTCTTCAGCAGGGCGGTCTGCTGATCGGACTCCAGTCGCTGCCACACCCGTTCGTTCATCAGTATCTGTACCGAAGACTGAATGTGACCGGAAAGATTCAGACAGTCCTGCACCTCGTGAAAGCCCATCGCTTTAATCACGGGGACGGGATTCTCCTGACCATCCGCAATTCCCTGCTGCAGCGCCAGATAGACTTCGCCGAAGGAAATCGGCATCGGGCTGGCGCCCAAAGCGGCACCGGACGCCTGCCACACGCTGGCTCCTGGCATCCGCAATCGAAAACCGTCTAAGTCATCCGGGCCGCGGATCGGAATATTTGACGTGATATGCCGAGATCCATACGCCCACGTGTCCAGGACACGCACGTCGTATTCCTTCCGCAGCTGGTCCCAGTGAGGAGCCATTTCTTCGCCGCGGGCTGTCTCAAGCATGTGGTCCAGATCGCGGGAGGCGAACGCGGCGTCCAGAACTCCCAGCGGAGGATGCCACATGGCCAGAAAGGAGGGCCCGGAAATCGCCAAATCCAGTTCGCCGGCCACCAGCTGTTCCAGCAGTTCCGCTTCGCTGCCAAGCTGAGCGGCCGGATAGACGGTCACATCCAGATCGCTGCTAACCTGACGCAGACGTTCGGCCAGATGAGCTGTCCCGTAAGCATGGGTCGGGGCACTGACTTCGTACACGTGGGCCATCCGGAGTCGCAGCGGTTTGTCGATCGCTTCCTCCGACTGGCAACCGCACAGCGAGATCAGCCACATCGTCAATACCCGACGGTACCACAGCAGAGTCGGCGGGCAGATTCGATTCATTTACCAAATTCCGACGATGTTTGAAGAGACGTTCCAGACACAGTTTAATGAGTGATCGCCGCCTGAGCAATGAACGGCAAACACGGGCACATCTACACCGTTTAACCAAATCCATGTCC
The DNA here is from genome assembly GCA_014238335.1 of Fuerstiella sp. Taxonomy (GTDB): domain Bacteria; phylum Planctomycetota; class Planctomycetia; order Planctomycetales; family Planctomycetaceae; genus Fuerstiella. Next base: position 9,644 of record JABABI010000155.1, on the reverse strand, counting down.
GCCACACGAACGAATGCACTTTTTTCAGACCGCATCAGGCACAGCGCCGCCCCGGCACGGTCAAGAGCGACGCACCAGATCGCTGTGCAAATGCTGGCCACGCAATGCAACATCGATGAAGCTTCCCCAACATCACACGGTGGGGAACCACCCAGCTTCGGTTCTACGGTTTTTTGAACCACGCTTCACGAGCGTTTGTCGTAATTTCCCCATCCAGTTCCGTCATCCGTGCGGT
>JABABI010000155.1:0-9385 GCA_014238335.1 Fuerstiella sp. | reverse complement strand
AGACAGATTGTGTTGCTCCCCCACATCAGCAGTGAGATCAAACAGGTGAACAGTGGGTTTTGCAGGTGGTGCCTTCTTCTTGTTTCGATTACGGCGTTTTGTTTTCACCAGCAATTTCCATTTACCACGGCGAATACCTTCGATCTGCCCCTGTGATGTGTAGTACAGGTACTCCTCACGATTTGATGTTCCAGCGCTGTCCAGTAATTTATGCGACATGTCCATGCCATCAATCCGTCGATTCGCGGGCAGTTCGCTGTTGGTCAGGGCGGCGATTGTTGGCAGCATGTCGATGGTTGCGACCACATCCTTGCATTCCGTTCCCGCCGGAATGCGTCCGGGTCCCCACATCACACAGGGAACTCGCTGGCCTCCTTCGAAGGTCGTGCCTTTGCCCTCCCGAAGTGGTCCTGCGGAACCGCCGTGATTTTTGAATTGCAACCACGGCCCGTTGTCCGACGTGTAAATAACGTATGTGTTTTCAGCTAATTTCAGCTCGCGAATCGTAGCCATTAGGCGCCCAACCTCCGTGTCGATGTGTTCAATCACACAGGTGTAAGCGTTTGCAGGATCCGGATCGTAAGCATCTTCGGGAACATACAGCGGAATATGCGGCATGCTGTGCGGCAGATAAACAAAGAAGGATTCGTCTTTGTGCTGCGTGATGAAATCGATGGCCCGATCGGTATAACGCCGAGTCACCGTGCGCTGATCGACGGGAAGTTCCACGATCGTTTCGTTTTCGATCAGGGGCGTGTTCCACTTCGTTACGGCGGAATTCTGGTCACGCCATAAATCGTCCGACGGTATCCGCGGCTTCCCCTTGTTATCGGGGTAATTCATATCGTTCGAGTACGGAATGCCCAGATAGGTGTCGAATCCGTTTTGCCGGGGCAGTGTTTCGGGGTGATGGCCCAGGTGCCACTTGCCAAAACAGGCAGTCGCGTAGCCCAGTGATTTTAGATGGTCACCAATCGTGTGTTCGCTGGGATTCAGACCTCGTGTCGATGCTGGAAACAGAACGTGCTGATGCATGCCAATTCGCTTGGGATAGCAGCCGGTCAGCAGGGCGGCTCGCGACGGAGTACAGACAGGTGACGCTACCATAAAGTTCGTGAAACGCCGGCCCTCGTCTGCCATTCGGTCGATGTTCGGCGTTTCGATCGTTGTTGATCCGAAACAACCCAGATCACCGTAGCCCTGATCATCCGCAAAGATGATCACGAAATTCGGCTTCGTGGTTTCAGCACACGAGATCGCGTTGCCAACGGTCACCAGGACCAGAACGACGTAACTCAATTGTCGCATTTTTCTTCGTGTCATATTCCCTCCAGGAAGCTCACACATGTGTTGAACAATTCATACTTGCCAGTCATTCTAATTGACGCGCAGCGTCTGTCGAACGGTCGCAGATTGTCGAAGAATGAACAAAACAAGTCACCTGCCGCCTGGGGCCCAGGATGCCTGTAAACCCGTGGAAGTCAACAGACCGAGAATCACGAGCCCCCGACCTCAGGAAAAATCGGTTCCATGCACAGCGGCGTCGACAAAGAGTGTCCCACATCGCTGAGAGTCACGTTGCCGTGCTTTGTGCGGCTTGCACAGGTGGTGTCGGCTTACGCGGCCTCGACTTTCGCAAAGTCGTGGACCCATACGGGGTGGTCCTGGTCCCATTCCATGCCATGATGCATGCGTTCAATCAGGGCACAATACATTGCGAGATTCGGGTATCCTTCTCGGTGCGCATCTTCTTCCGTAATGTCACCCCATCGTTCGCTTCGTAAAGCGGTGATCTCGAACTTCGCACCTGCGAGTGTGAACGTTTCACCGGGATAGCCATATACTCCCGCACGGCGTTGCTGTGTTTTTGAGCCATCCAGTGCGGCGGAGACCAGCTTCTCGTGTGTGACGAGTCGCTCTATGGAACAGGTTTTCTCAGGGTAATTATCCGTCATGATGCCCTTTTGCGAACGTTAAACGTAGATCCCGATGCTCCGCACAGCAGCAGCATTTGCAACTGGTATCAGCCACTCCGCGAGGACTACCCGAACAAATCCATGATCGGTTTGCCACTTGTCAACGTGCGTGAAATGCCGCTGGCGTCCAAAGGATCGTTAATGGGGATGTCGAGGGCGTGGTAGATCGTCGCCGCCAGCTCCTCCGGGCGCACCGGATTCTGGGTAGGATGTTCTCCGTACTTGTTGGTCTTGCCGTACACACTGCCTCCCTTGATGCCCGCTCCGGCGATGATAGAGGAAAAGCACCTGGGCCAGTGCTGTCGGCCAGGCGGCGACTGTTTCATCAGGTACGGTGTGCGACCAAATTCACCGGTCACAACCACAAGTGTGTCGTCCAGCATGCCGCGTTCGCTCAGGTCAGAAAACAACCCGGAAAGTGCCTGGTCCAGACGCGGCAAACAGAATCCCATGCCATATGACCCGTTCCCGAAGGCGTTGCCCATGCCCATGTTTCCGCCGTGCATGTCCCAGCTGCTGCTCGGCGGTCCCTTCTTGTCGTGTTCGGCCTGGCCGGCCCAGCCGTTGACGGTGACAAAGCGGACGCCCGATTCCACCATGCGTCGGGCGAGCAGCAGATTCTGGCCGAGCGGATGCCTGCCGTAGCGATCACGAACCTGGACGGGTTCCCGGTCCACATCAAACGCCTGCCGACCTTCGGCCCGCGTCAGTCCGTCATAGGTCCTCTCACGCAGATCCGACCAGTCTTTCACCTGTTGGTCCCCGTCAAACCGCCTGGATTCAATGCTGCTGAGCAGTCCCTTGCGCTCGTCAAACCGATCCTCGTCATACGAGTTGTAGATCTGCGGAGGTTTGAAATCCTTCATCGCCGGATTGTTGTCCGCCGAGCCGACGAACAGTGGAGCGAACGCCGAACCAAGGTAGCCACCGATGCCGATGTTAGGTGCGCAAAAAACAGGTGGCCCCACGCATTTGATGAGCCACGCATTTGAGATAAAATTGCGAGTGCTGGGTTTATGCTTGGCGACATGCGAACCAAGGTAGGGCTGGGAGTTGGGCTTGCCCTGCTGGACACGTTCAGTCGACTGGCCACTAAGCAGATTGTGCATCGCGTCGAAGTGATTACTGATCGCGCCGGGATGCGACATGGAGTTAATGAGCGTAAAGTGGTCGGTCAACTTAGCCAGTTCCGTGTGCATCTCATTTAAGAGCATGCCCGGAACTTTGGTGGAAATCGGTGCGTACGGCCCGCGATACTCCAGCGGTGCCTCCGGCTTCATGTCCCACGTATCAACGTGGCTGGGACCTCCGCACAGCAGGACAAAGATGCAGCACTTGTCTGAGCGAACCGCTTTACCCGAAGCATCGACCTTGTCGCTTCCAAGCACAGTTCCCGGCATGCCGAGACTCATGGTGCCCAGCCCGCTGGCGATGAGGGACTGCCGTCGATTCATCTGGAAGTCGTTCATGCTTTGTAACTCCACCGTGTCGAATAGCTGAATTTCATTTCCGAGTTATCGCAGAATTTCACGTGAACGGGAACAAAAAACTTCAAATCGCATCTCCCGCAGCAAAAGTCAGCATGTTCAACCACGGCGAGAACTCTCCGGCACTTACCGTAAACCCAGGATCCAACCACGCCACATCAAGTCGCAGAGCCAAAACCGCTCCGGGCGTGGACGGAGCACGCCACTCGCGGATCTACCGGCGCCAGAACAGCGCTGCACCTGGAGCCGCCTGCATTTTCAACGATTCCTTACTGATATCTGTCGTACCAGTCCTGCACATTTAAGCCAGGATGCTGTTCGTGGGGAATCATTCTGGACAGTGAATGCTTCACTTTTTTGTACTTTGGGTTACCCGCCTGATTGGTCCATTCATTCGTATCGACCTGATGGTCGTAGAGTTCTTCGGATCCATCTTCATATCGAATGTAACGCCAGCGCGTGGAACGAATGGCCGTATTGCCGGCACCGTATGAACTGATAACGGGAGAACGCTGCACACTGGGATCCCGTAGCTGAGGCCTGATGGATTTCCCGTCCAGAAAATCGGGCACTGGCAGTCCTGCAAGGTCCACGAGCGAAGGGAACACATCGATGAGACTCACAGGTTGATCACAGGCAGAACCCGGCTGAACGCCTGGAGTCCGGACAATACAGGGAATGTGAGTGGTCTGTTCCCAGATGGCACCTTTGCACCAGTGTTTCTTTTCTCCAAGATGCCAGCCATGATCACTCACCAACATGACCACGGTTTCGCGTTTGCGCGGGTTGCTTTCAAGGGACTTCAGCAACAGACCAATCTGTTGGTCAACGAAGGCAATCGAAGCATGGTAAGCCTGAATGGTCCTGTCCCATTCGTCGTGGGCGACGATGTATTCGTGATCGCTGAGTCCATTGTGCAGGGCCTTGTGCGCGTGTGTCCGCGCCAGTCGTCGTGCAAATTCGGGCATGTCGTTCCAGTCATCGTCGTCAGGTTCCGCCGGACGTTGAATAGTTTCGAGGGGGAACTGCTTGAAGTAAGGCTGGGGAGCGTGAAGCGGACGGTGAGGTCGAAAAAAACCGATGGACATGAACAACGGCTGATTTGTTCTCTTTTGCCATTGTCCGATCGCCCATTGGGCGACTTTGTAATCGCCCATTTCTTCGTCTGCGACGTCCAGAGCGTAGCCGTCGTTAGGCGGATTGAGTGCACCAAAATTGTCCTCACCTTTCGGAGGCCGTGGATCCCTCGGTCTTTTGAACAGCGCATCGCCCGAACTGCCCGGTCCTCCATGATGCACCTTGCCTCCGCTGACAACTCGATAACCGTGGTTCACAAAAAATTGCTGCAGCGTCGGTGTCTTGATCGTCGCTTCGCTTTGTCCCTTCGCGTTGAAGTATGTGCCCGTCTTAAATGGGTAAACGCCGCTCATCAGGCTGGTGCGCGAAGGACGGCATTGAGGGGAATTGCAGTAGGCCTGCCGAAAAAGCATGCCGCTGGCGGCGAACGCATCGATATTCGGTGACTTCGCATCGGGATGACCACCAAGGCAGCCTAGCCAGTCATTCAGGTCGTCCACAATGATGAACACCACGTCGGGTTGTTCGTCCGCAGTCGCACTGTTCCCCATCAGGGTGCAGAACAGGATCGCAAAAATGGTGCGCATGATGGCGTTAATCCGGGTTATTCGCTTCGATACGAGAATTTCGGAACCACGTCCGACAGGCGTTAATACTCATCGTATTCGATTTCTAAACCTTCGTCCCGTGTACCCTCAAAATTGCGACCAATGAAACTGTCCGTTAAAATGTGCACAATGTCCCGTCGCCAATATCGCTCGAGACGTCGGCCCCGCGCACCAAACGAAGAAAACACGACGCCCATGAAAACCGCACTCCCAGGACTGTTCCTCGCCGCAGTCTGCTCACTGTCCGCACTTGCCGATACAAGCAAACACGATTTCAAAGGCGCGGCAACTGCTGAGGTCTACAAACAGGCCTCCGGTGATGATCTCTGGATCTACCGCTTCGATCCCGCGGGCCACGACCCCACGAAAGACCAGCGACCTGCGGTTGTGTTCTTTTTCGGAGGTGGCTGGAATGGTGGAACAGTGACGCAGTTCGAACAGCATTCGAAGTATCTTGCATCGCGCGGCATGGTGGCGTTTGTGGCGGACTACCGGGTGAAAAGTCGCCAGAAAACCGGGCCGGAAGCGTGTGTCGCCGATGGAAAATCCGCGATCCGCTGGGTGCGGCAGAATGTAAAGCGGCTGGGCATCGATCCTAATCGCATTGCGGCCGGCGGCGGTTCAGCCGGCGGACATGTGGCGGCGACGACCGGGATCTGCGAGGGTCTTGATGATCCGGCCGAAAAAACTTCGGAAGTCAGTTCCAAAGCAGACGCGCTGCTGCTTTTCAATCCTGTCTACGACAATGGCCCGGAAGGCTACGGACATGCTCGTGCAAAGCCGTGGTTCCCGGCAATCTCTCCCGCCCATAACATCACAAAAGACGATCCACCGACCATCGTTTTCCTCGGCTCCAAAGACTCACTGATTCCGGTTTCCACCGCAAAGAAGTTTGATGCTGACCTGCAGGCTGTCGGCGTTAAATCCGAGGTATGGATCTACGACGGTCAACCGCACGGCTTTTTCAACGAAAGCAAAAATCAGAAAGCCTTCCTTGACACTGTGCTGAAGATGGACCAGTTTCTTGGAGCGCTTGGCTGGCTGGACGGGAAAGCCAACCAGGCAAAACTGAACTCGCTGCTCAAGATGCCTCTTAAAGGTTAACCGATCCGTAGTCCGGGGCATTTGTCTCGAGCCCTGTGTATCACAGGTGGCGAGTTGGGTCAGTTGACTCACAGCGTCTTCTATACCACCGCAAGCCAACCGAACTGAAGATCCCGATAACCATGATGACGACCTACATTCCAACGCTACGACCAGACGTCCGATGGATGACCGTTCCTGTCTTACTGACGTTTGTTCTGATTGTCTGTGGGCCTGCCAACGCCGAATGGAAGAAGCATGCTGTCGTTAAGGAAGCGACAGGCATGATCAACTCGGCCGTGGCCAACGATGCTGACGGTGACGGATTGATTGACATTCTGTCGTCGTACGACGGTCGAGTCGTGCTGCTGCGGGGCCCGGACTGGAAGCCGCAGACACTCCATATTTTCAACGCCGCCAACTCACGCAACAAACCGCGAACCAGTTGTATCCACAGCTGCCTGATGGACGTCGATGGTGACGGCGATCTTGATTTTTGTGGCTCGAATAATACTGTTTTCTGGCTCGAATGCCCGGATGATCCGAATGGCCAAAGGCCATGGACATTCCGCACAATCGACGACGAGATTCTCGGAACACACTGTTTGATCACTGGCGATGTCAATCGCGACGGCCGCGTCGATCTGATCGCCAATTCCGGGCGACCGGCCGGCAAGACGATGATTCCGGATTCGCTGACGTGGTTGGAAGTTCCGCAGAATTCCCACTCGGCAAACAACTGGATTCGGCACGTCTTCGCTGATCGTGATGCGCCCGGTGGCTCGCATTACACAGCTATCGGAGACATAAACAGAGACGGTCGCCCGGACATTGCCTGTGCTGCGAAAGGTGGACAGGTCTTCCCCGGCGGTGAGTGGTTCGCGTGGTGGCAGCAACCGAGCGATGCAACGACTGCCTGGAGCAAGCACGTTCTGTCCGACCAACAGCCGGGCGCAACGAACATTCACCCCGTTGACGTCAACGCCGATGGCAAGATCGACTTTGTGGCCACGCGCGGCCACGGCAGGGGCGTACTCTGGTTCAAAGGTCCAAACTTCACTCCAATCGAGATCGATTCGAAGATCGAAGGACCACATTGCCTTGCCACAGTAGATCTCGATAACGACGGTGATATCGACATCGCAACCTGCGGACGCGACGTAACTGGCATCGCCGTCTGGTACGAAAATGACGGACACGGAAAATTCACACGGCATCACATTGGCAGGGATCAGGGCTCCTACGACATTCGAGCCATTGACATGGATGGCGACGCAGACCTTGACCTTATGATCGCTGGTCACACAAGCAAAAACATAGTCTGGTTCGAAAATTCGATAGCCAAATGAACGACTGGTTCCGGCGCCAAACTCCGATCGTTTTCCGGCACGCCGTCCTGTGACTGCGGCACCTGTGATTCCATTCGAACAAAAAGAAACGAATCCCAACACCGCCAGAAGACGACAACCCGTCGGGCGGACTCATTTACTATATGTCCTCAGCCGAGGCCCTTTCCGGCTGTAGCACGCGGGCACCCCGGCCATCGAACCGAGCAGCATGCTCGAAGCCACGCTCAAACATATGGCGTACCCAATTGCTGGCGGCAGACTTCCCCATGCTCATTCTGGCCGTTCAACCTGTAACTGCCCGCAGGATCCACCTGCAGAACTTTGCCACAGGCTCCATGAAACTGAGTTATTACGAACTAACCCTTAGAAGCAGTTTCATAACCACAAAATACGCGCACGAAGAACGCGTGAAACAAGCTCGTAAGAAAACCTGAGCGGCTACTGACTTGCTGGCGCTGCGTGCTGGTATTGAAACCAATTCTATTCCTGCAACGGTACATTCTTAAGTTTGCAGTAAAAACCCGCTTTGTTTAAAGCTCGCACGGCCTCCGGAATGCTGACTGCATCGCCGGTCAGCTTGATCGTTTTTGCGCTGCGATCGATGTCAATCAGCGTGACGCCCTTGACACTTTCCAGCGACTTTTGCGACGCAGTCACGCACGCGGTGCAACAAAGATGAACATTGATCAGCGAGATCGAATTTGCCCTGGCACCTTTCTTTGCGCCAGATTCAGGAAACTCTAACTTCTTGTTCTTGAATGCTGCTGTTCCAAAAAAACCCGCTGCGGCAAGCGCTTTAATTCCGGTTTCAGCTGTTTTTTGATCGACCGCTTTGTAACTGATGACTTTCGTATTCAGATCGCACGAAATCCCGCTAACACCCTTAAGGTCTTTCAATGCGTCTTCAGCGATCGACTGGCACCCGCCACAGCACAAGTGCACGCCTTTGACAGACACGGACTCGGGCGCTGGGGTATTGGGGGCGAACAGGCTGCAAACCATTAATGCGCTAAGGTAAGCTGTGATTTTCATTTTCGAAAACTCCGACGAATATTGGCGTTATGCACGAACGTTCTTCCTGGCGACAATGTTACAGCATGAACAATGCGCAATAACCGTCACCCAAAACGTGATCTCCTTGCTTATATCTAACAAAAGGCCCTAGCATTCACGAGCGCCGTAAGAGAAAATCGTTTTTCCCGCCGAATAGGGTTCCTCACCCTTAAGTCGAATTAAGAAAGGTTCAACATTGGATACCAGGCAATTCGCCGCGTCTGTCGGCATCGCTTGTTTTTGTCTGTGTGGGGACCCATTCACACTTAGCGCGGCTGACATTGACGGAATTGGCGTCGGACCGATCCTGACAAAGGAGAATGCGGCCAATGGCGTGAAACGTGATCCGACGGCCATCATTGATGACTCGACATTTCTGCGGCGCATCTATGTTGACCTGGTCGGACGAATTCCCACTGAGGCAGAAATCCAGAACTTCGCGCAGCGGCCTGCGGCTGGTAGACGAGCCAGTCTTGTCGACGAATTGATGAAGCGCGAACGGTTCGCAGACACATGGACTGTCTTCTACGCGGACATGTTGCGACTCCGGTCAAATGCCGAAGGTGGAGCTGCTGCGATTGCTTACGTGCATAAGTCCGTTCAGGATGGCACACCTTACGATCAACTCGCCCGACGCTTTATTTCATCGAATGGCAAAGCGGGCGCGAATCCGGAAGTTGGGTTTGTGCTGGGCGAAAATGCAGATCCAATGGCTTTGGCCGGGGCGACGTCGCAGGTATTCATGGGCATTC
>JABABI010000154.1 GCA_014238335.1 Fuerstiella sp. | reverse complement strand
CCTGCTCCGAATCGGCCGCAATTTGGTCCGAAATGGGGTTCCACTTGAACATTTCGTTGTACGGAAATCGACGTGACCGGTTGGTGCGAAAGACACCTGGCTCGACGAATCCCCACTTCGGATGGAGACTGCCTCGGGGAGGTTCTGTACGGGGAGCGCGCTTGAACGACGCCTTGACTACAGAACGTAAATTCGTGTATTGTCCTTCAGATGATGTCTGTTACGTACGTCGTCTTCCGAGCATCGCACGGGGAATTATGGATGAGCGCAGATCGTTTCCAACTCGGGAGTTGGACGTTCCTGACCAATCACGCACACGTGCTGCTGTGTCTGGCCCGTGATTCGATGATGCGAATGCGCGACTTAGCGCTGGAGGTTGGGATTACAGAACGGGCTGTGCAGAGAATCGTTTCCGACCTTGAAGCGGCTGGTTATGTCGAGCGGATTCGGACAGGACGACGTAACTCGTATCGAATCGCCGAAGGACTGCACCTGCGGCATCCCATCGAACAACACAAAACAATCGCGGACCTCATCCGAACCATTCACGAGTAGACGGCAGACGCAAATGACGTGTGCCGAATTGAATAGCCAACCCAAAAACGTTACCCGACCCGGAAGGAGAAAAGGAGAAAGCCATGAGCCGCCCGACCAACCGAAGCGCCGACGAGGCACTTATCAGCCTCAAGGCCGGAAATGAACGATTCGTTGCAGACAAGCGAGATGGAAAACTTCAAGACTCCTCGCGGCGAGAAGAGCTGACCGCCGGGCAGTCACCGTACGCAATCATCCTCAGCTGCGCCGATAGTCGCGTTGTGCCCGAGTTTACCTTTGATACCGGTCTGGGCGAGCTTTTCGTCCTGCGCGTCGCCGGCAACGTGGCCAATACTTCCACGATCGCGAGCATCGAGTACGCGGTTGCGCATCTTGGCTGCAATATGATCGTTGTGCTGGGGCACCAAAGCTGTGGGGCGGTGACCGCAGCACTTGCTGGGGGCGACAACGGATACAACCTCAATCACCTGGTCGCCCACATTGTGCCGGCGATCGATTCCTGCGGCGAGTCGGATGTGGATTCGGTTGTGAAGGAGAACGCGAAGGTGACCAGCGATAGTTTGGCAAAACGGTCAGCTATCATTCAAAGTGCCGTGAAGGAAGGCTTGCAGATTATGCCGGCCTTTTATTGTTTGGAATCCGGTAGAGTGGAGTTCCTCTAAGTCGAATTACGCCGACGCTGGTTTAGAAGTCACACAACCACGGATCGCCCAGGCGGCCGTCCATGCCGTCAGCAGGTTCCAGGCTGGGTGCGTCAAACTGGTCGATTGGATTCTTTCTTTCGCTCGCGTTGCCTCTGCTGATCGTTTTCGTCGCACACGAGTTGCTGCACGTTACGTTGCGGGAATCTGAGGGACTCACCGTTTTCCTGTTCTAACGAAAGATATTCAACATGAACATGATTAAAGAACTAAAGCACTGGAAAACCGATGTTCCTTCCGGCTTGGTCGTCTTCCTCGTGGCAATTCCCTTGTGCCTGGGGATTGCTTTGGCATCTGGCGCGCCGGCGATCTCGGGCGTGATCGCGGGGATTGTCGGTGGACTGATCGTCACTCTCTTCAGTAACTCCTCGCTGGGAGTGAGTGGTCCGGCTGCTGGTCTGGTGGCGATTGTGGCACCTGCTATTGAGCACCTGGGTTTTCAGAACTTTCTGCTGGCCGTTGTGCTTTCCGGTGTCATTCAGTTTTTGCTTGGCATCTTCAGGGCCGGAACGATCGGGTACTACTTTCCGACAGCCGTCATCAAGGGCATGCTGGTTGCCATCGGTTTGATCATCATCCTGAAACAGATTCCGCACGCGTTCGGCTATGACAAAGACAGCGAGGGGGATTTGGCATTCCAGCAGGCGGACGGGCACAACACGTTCACTGAAATCTATCATGCCATACTGCACCCAACCATTTCTGCGGTCATCGTCAGCGTTGTATGCCTGGCGATTCTGATCTTCTGGCAATCGAAGTTCATGAAGAAGTTCAGTTTCACGAAGGTCATTCAGGGACCGTTGATCGCCGTCATTGCCGGGATCATTCTCGGTCTTGGGTTTCACGCGTCCGACTTGATGCGGTTGACGAAGAATCATATGGTGTCACTTCCCGATGGCAGCGATACGAAGCAAATCAATCTCGTTGTTGGCGGTGACGACGTCACCGGAAAGGCCAGTGCGATTCGAATGGCGCCGGGCAAACAGCTCGATGGCAATGTTTTTGACAATGTCAAACTGAATGCTGAGCCAAACGCAGTGCTGCTGGAGAAGCCGGCCAACGGCAATGTGGAGTTGAGTCCAGATGGCACTTTTACATACACGCCCAATGAAGGCTACGTAGGCAGCGACACGTTTGTCTTCGAATACGACAGCCCGCTGTCACTGACGTTTCCCCATTTTGAGCCTTCCGAAATCGCGACCGGTGAAGCCAGCAGCGGCGAAGAGAAAGACGGCGCCCAGGCTGCAGCGACGATGCCGTCTGCCTTGTGGAGCATCCTGCTGACAGCCCTGACAATCGCAATTGTCGCCAGCCTTGAATCACTCCTGTGTGCCGAAGCCACGGACAAACTGGATCCACAACGTCGTCAAACCGATTTGAACCGGGAGCTCCGAGCACAAGGGATTGGGAACTTCGTTTCCGGGATGATTGGCGGACTTCCGGTAACACAGGTGATTGTGCGAAGTTCGACCAACATTCAATCCGGCGCCCAGTCTCGATTGGCGGCATTTGTGCACGGGATATTTTTGATCGTTTGCGTCCTGGCGATTCCACAGATTCTGAACATGGTCCCGCTGGCCAGCCTGGCGGCGATTCTATTCATTGTGGGATACAACCTTGCTCACCCCAGCAAGTTCGTCGGCATGTACAAACTGGGGTGGACACAATTCCTGCCGTTCATCATTACGATCATTGCCATTCTGGCGACCGACCTGTTGATCGGAATTGGTATCGGACTGATCGCCTCGATGTTCTTCATCCTGAAGAGCAACTACGTCAAGAGTTTCTGGATAAAAACAACCGAAGAGGACGGCAGAAAGATCTACAACATGACTTTGGCCGAGTGCGTGTTCTTTTTGAATAAAGGTTCGCTCCAAAATGCCCTGCAGGAAGTCGAGCCGGGGTCGAAGGTAATCATCGACGCGTCAGACACCGTGCACATCGACCAGGACGTGATCGACTTGTTTAACGACTTCGAGACAAACGCAAAATTCGAAGACATTGAATTCGTCAGGATCGACTTTATCAACGAAGCGAAGACGAAGGCGGACCCCGCCCGCGTGAAGCGGATCAGCGAAGTAATGTCTTGAAGTCGGCCGTTGTGTTGAATCGCGCGGTACAAACCGAGTGCGCAAGGCCGCGCGGTACAAATGGAGTGCGGAAGACAACTCACGATGTAGATTCAGCTTCTGTGCAGTCCGAAGAAAACGAAGTGCAGTGAAAGAGGCTCGGAATCCGCCTGCCGACTCACATTCGGTGACGTCCATTTCGTGACGAGCGCGCACGGGTTGCGTTGACGATCGAGATTTCCGTAGCGCACTCTCAAGCTGCGGAGCGTTCGAAGGACCTGATCAATCCACCAAGTCGTTCACGACAAACGGTCTCTGAGATCTTTATCGCGTTCTGTTCGTCCGACAGGTCCCCGTAGGGTCAAAAAACTGAACCGACCGCAAAGCTGTTTGACAATCAGGTGTTAGCAAGCGAATTGAGTCACGCTTTCGGCCGAACGTGGTTGAGACAATTGGACCACAGGCGAGTCAATCGGTGTCTGTTTCAACTGAGCGCGCACCTTCACCGCAGAATGACCACAATTGGTACAGATCTTTCCCAGCTTCTTCAGCAGTGTTTCGATCTGTGCATTCTGGAACTCGATGATCTGTTGCTGCCGTTGATTGACCATGCCGCAGAGTGCCGCGAGCAGAATGTGCCATGGCTGGAGCAGGAAGGGCATGTTCAGTGCCGAAAATCGACAGTTTGCGCGGCTGACAGATGAAATCAAGCGGCGGAGATGAGCGACTCTGGCGTGCCGTAAGTCCCTTGTTTCCGGTCGTTTTGAGTTCGGCGTAGTTTTTTGACCCTACGAGGTCCTTTCCGCAGAGAGGACCTGATTCCAACGCTGATCATTCTGTCACCTTGCGCGCGACGAATTGAAATGAAAACAGGTCGGCATCCTTCATCACAAATCGTAGTCGCACGGGCCTGCCTGCGAGCTGTTTCAGGCCAGTGCCGTCCTTCCAGGTGACTGTGCGCTCAATCTCATCGCCGAAGATTTCGTGACAGTCGGCCAGTGCGCGACCATCGATCGGATCGCCGTTCACGTCCTGAATTTCGACAGACACACTGCCGGCAGCGGACGTCGAGTAGTTGAGTTCAAGCGTGCTGCCCTGGAACACGATCGGTCTGGTGGTGAATTCACCACCGCGGAGCGGAGCCTGGATCGAGACGAACCCGTCGACGCGGAAAGAGTAGCGGCGAAAGTTCTGACTGCTGCCGGTCCAATAACCTTCGGTCGCGTAAATCGACAGTTCATCGGGCGAATCCGGCAGATCCGACTTTGTCGGCAGGATTCCCCATGAGACCAGGTTATCGCCATAGGCCCACGAATTCTTCCGCGACTGGCCTGGACGAATGATGGCCTCCCCCCAGCGTTTGAAGGTCAGCCCGTCGCGGCTGGTCATCATCAGCGCATCTGTCACTGCGCTGCCGTATCTCGGAGATGCTTTGGCGCGCGCCTTCCGTTCCTGAAGCCCTGGCAGCTTGCCGGTCGAATCGACCCAGCCACGATCGACATAACGCTTCGGGAAACCGATGAAGAAGTGGGGTGCTCGTGCATACGGAGCGATCTGATTGGTATAGAGAGCATCGTCCGGAGCCCCCGGGTATTCAAGCCACTTTCCGGTGCTCCAGTTGATGAAGTCAGACGAGGTCGCTGTCTTAATGCCGCGGAGTCCTCCGCCTCCCGGCGGCCCGTCGCGAAAGTCACGAAAGTCACGAAAGTCACGAAAGTCACGAAAGTCACGAAAGTAGGCGCGGTATTCACCGCGGACGGAATCCCAGAACGCCAGATTTTCCGAGTCAAAATAGCCGTCCGTTATGATCAGCCCGTCACTGAACTGCGAGAAATGAAATCCGTCGGCGGACTTCAGCGTGAACAATCCCGGTTCGCCTTTGGCGGAAGATCGACAGATGGCTTTGTAGCGAGCATCCGGTGGGCAGTCCGGGTTGGTGTCTCTGAGGATCGTAGTATGGCCGGGATCGAGCCGGATTCCGGGAACGGTGTCCACCGCCAGAACGATGTTGTTCTTTTTTGAACCCGCGAATTCGACGAGTCCCAGGTCCGGCTTCGAAAAGTGAATCCCGTCCATACTCTCGGCGTAACACAGGCGCCGGCCGCGGGGTTCCTCAATCCGCCCGTCACGATTCACGTAGTGATTCGCAGTGTAGTACATCCGAAACTTTGAGCCGTCATGAAACAGCGAGCTGTAGGCGCACGCGTTTCCTTCCCACGCAGCATCGGTCACCAGCGCCACATTGCGTCGCACCGGCTTGTGCAACTGCAGCCGTAACGAATCACTCATCGAGTCGATCAGGTAGTCGTCGACCATCAACTCTCGCCGCGAGCCGATGTCGATCGGCTCATCCGCCAATGCGGTAAACGAAAGGGTAAGGATGGTCAGCAAAGAAACGCGTGTCATGTTCAGGCCTGACGGTGAGAAGAGGCTGGAATAGTCTCGATCGGTAGTCTCCACCGGGAAGGACCACCAGATTACGACGGAGATTGCCGGGCGACATTCGGCAGGTTACTCCATGCGAGCCATCGACTTCAACCGGCAAACGCATGTTGTCCTCTCGGTCTGGCCTGCTCAACTCCAACGGAGATCGGCGCGCGTTCGATGGCGGGTGTGAGTCGTGTCCAGAGTCTGCAGTTCCAGCATGGCTCCGTCGTCCTGCAGTTGCATGCGGAGCCAGCCAACGGGCTCTTTGGCGTCAAATGTGTAGCCAACCGAGGGCAGTGAGACGAAATGGATTTTGCGCCACTTGAAGATTCGAAACTGGTGCATGTGTCCGGTGACCACTGCTTTGACGTGTGACTTCGTAACGAGCAGGTCCAGGAGTTGATCGGAGTCCTCCAGGCCGCCTGTGAATCCTTTGAACGGGCTCGCGCTTTCGACGACGACCTCCCTGGCACCGGAACGTTTTTGATAGTCATCGCTGGGGTCAATGTTGTGATGAAGCATCACGACGGCTGGTTTGTCTGAATGAGAATCAAGCACCGACTCGAACCACTCCAGTTGGTCCCTGCCGAGGATTCCCGGTCCCTTTACTGGGCGATTCGGATTCTGCATCGTGAGCGAGTCGAGCAGAATAAAGTTTGCGTGCCGGGATTTAACGACCGAGACGTGACGATTCTCAAGCAGCACTCGATCTCCTCGCCGTGTGTGTTCCTGAAAGGTGTTTGTGAAGTCGTCGCGATGATCGTGATTGCCCATCGTTACGTGAATGGGAAATGTCTCCAGTAACGCAAACTTGTGGGCGAGCAGTTCGTATTCATCCTTTCCACCAACGTGGACGCAGTCTCCATTCAGTAGAATTTCTGCGGGGCGAGTCGGCAGCGCGATTAATTGCCGGGCCGCTCGGTTGAAATTCTCCGCGACGACGGGCGCCCGTTGATGCATCGCCTTGTTGCCGGCATAATGCCGGGCGATGGAACTGGCTGACAACAGGTGCGTGTCAGACAACAGTGCCCAGGAATCCGGATCGGCCTGCGACTCATCGGCTGACAGCGTTCCTGCCCGGAACGCTGCCAGGGTTGCAGCTGATCCGGCAAGAAATTGACGGCGGGATAATGGGAGCAGATGTGCGGGCATCGTTTCTTCTCTAAAAATGACCATCCGACAATCGGAAACGCGCCGCGCAAGCCAGAGACTGCATCTCAGGCGTTTCCCCCCGCGCGGTACAAATCGAGTCCGCACGGCAACTCTACATGTGGATTCAGCTTATGTCGACTCAAGAGGCAGGCAAGTGCGCCGAGAGATCAGGAGAAGTGGTGGGCAGAGGCGCTTCAGATAAGTTTGAAATCGTGACGAGCGCACACAGGTTGCGCTGACGATTGAGGTTTCCGAGACTCGCTCTCAAGCCGCGGCGCGTTCGAAGGACTTGATCAATCCACCAAGTCGTTCACGACTGACGACCTCTGAGATCTTTATCGTGTTCTGTTCTTCCGGTAAGTCCTGTCGAAGTGGCGGCAGGTGGTCGCGGCGCGAATGTGAACGCGTGGGCGAGGAACAGTTTTTCGACGGAATGCACCAGGGACCCCACAGTGTCTTTGCATGAATCCTGACGAACTCATCCCATGTTCCCTTGCCGCGTTTCGGACGGGGATCAGTGCCCTGCTCTTTCAGGATGTTCTTGACTGTCTGTCGGCAGATGCGGCGAATTCCCAGCTTACGGAGCTCACCAGGAATCCGCGTGTAACCGAAGTCTGTTCCCGTAGCAATGTGACGAACCAATTCGCGCAGATCGCTCGAATAGATATCCCGAGGGTGGTAAAATGGGTTAAGCGAAGGGCGACGTAGAGCCACTGACGCTAAGGTTCTTCTGCGACACTGAAAACGGCGATTCGCCGATCTTGCCCTTATGCACAGATTAATTGTCCCGCGCGGGCGATTCTGATTTGATTCTGCAAGGATGAGTGCGAGGTAAGTTGTCGCGTCCCAGCTGAGTCCGGGGCCAAGATTGAGTTTCTCGGAGATTAGTGGGATGGTTCCTTTACGACTGCTTTGTATACTTATCGTCGTCGTCCTATCACGCGATGCGACTGCCGCGGACTGGCCGATGTGGCGGTACGATGCAGCTCGATCAGGATCGACGCCGCACGGACTGCCTGGCAAACTGCATCTGCGTTGGACGCGGCAATTGCCCCGGCCTCGGCCCGCATGGCCAGCCTCGCAGTTCAAGCTTCAGTTTGACGCCGGGTATGAGCCGGTTTGTGCGGACGGGAAACTATTGATCGGATCCAGCGTTGACGGCAGCGTTGTGGCATTTGACGTCGAAACCGCGAAGCCACTATGGCGTTTCTTTACTGACGGACCTGTGCGGTTTGCACCGTTGATTGACGACGGTCGCGTTTATGTGGTCAGCGATGGCGGATGCCTGCACTGCCTCGACCTCAAGACCGGCCACCGAAACTGGGCGGTCCAGGGGGGGCCATCACGACGCCGAATTATTGGCAACGGCCAGTTGACCTCGCTGTGGCCTGCACGGGGCGGAGTCGTCGTTCAGGCGGGCGTGGCATACTTTGCTGCCGGAATCTGGCCGTCGATGGGCGTCTTCGTCAAAGCCGTTAATGCGGACACCGGGGAAGTGCTGTGGAACAACAGTACGACCGGTTCCGTGTTTGTCACACACCCACACGGAGCGAAGTCGTTCGGTTCGATTTCGCCGCAGGGGTATCTTGCGATTTCCGGCGACAACCTGCTGGTTCCCGGTGGCCGCACGCTGCCCGGAGTCTTTGAGCTCGCCACCGGCGAGCTCCGACATTTCGAATTTGGCGGGAAAGGCGAAGGCGGATACCGAGTAATTGCCTCCGGCGATTACTACTTCGCTCGCGGTAATATGCGGCGTACGATCGACGGGCTGGATGTCGGCAGCATCAGCGCCGAACTGGTCGGGCCGAGCGGCATCATCGGCACAGACGGGGCCGCAATTGTTCTGACTTCGACCAGTGGTCAGATCAAAAAGACAACCGGAAAGGACCGGCGTGGCAAGGAGGTCACCACCACATCCTTCCAGCCGGAGCAAGTGAAAAAGATTTCCGTCGATGGCCCGAGCAGGGTTTATCTGCAGGCCGGAAGCCGCGTGTTTGCCGCAGACGGTGGTCGGATTGCGGCCTACGAATTTGAGGCCGGCAGGGAGAACCTGAAATCCGTCTGGTCAACGGCTGTTGACGGAGATGTCTGGTCGATGATTGCCGCAGACGAGCATCTGTTCGTGACGACAAAGCAGGGTCATCTTTATTGCTTCGGCGATGAATCGTCAAAAGTGTATCGCGTTGACTCGGGTGGCAAATCTTTTAAAGCGATCGCTGGTTCGCACAGCGAAGACCAGCAATCGATTGCCGAGCAATTGGCAGGTTTCACTCGCAACGCCCAGGGTTACGCCGTGTCCATTGGCACGCCGAGTTTCCGAGCGCTGCAGCACGTTGTGAAGCAGTCCGAACTTACGATTGTCGCAGTCGACACAGATGAAGCGTCAATCCGGCAGTTTCGTGAGCTTGCGGTGCAGGATGATCGCTTTGGCATTCGCGTGTCGGCACTGACCGCGGACCTTTCCGCGAACGAACTGCCCTCGTATTTCGCGTCAGTCGTGTTCTGTGAGGAATTGCGTGACTGGACTCGGCCGCAGATCGAGTCGGTGTTTGAGATCCTGCGTCCTTACGGCGGAACGGGTTATCTGCGAACCACTGAAGATCAGCACAGGACAATTGTTGACGGCGCAGCGACCGGTCTGCACGGAGCGAAGGTCTCTCGCGTGGGAGAATGGACGCACTTGCAGCGCGTCGGTGCGTTGCAGAATGCCGGTGTCTGGACTCATCAATACGGCGACGCCAGCAGCAGTGCCGTTTCCGCTGACGCCCGCGTGAAGACGCCGCTGGGATTGCTGTGGTTCGGTGGTCCGGCGAATGACCGCGTCCTTCCTCGACACGGTCATGGACCGTCTCCGCAGGTTGCCGGCGGGCGGCTGTTTATCGAAGGCGTGGACATGCTTCGCTGCGTCGATGTCTACACCGGACGCGTCTGGTGGGAACGAGAGTTTCCCGGTCTGGGTACGTTTTACAACAAGACGTCACATCACCCGGGCGCTGGCGAAATCGGCAGCAACTATGTGTCGCTGGAAGATCACGTTTACCTGATCCACGGTACAAAGTTGTTGCAACTGAGCGCTCAGACAGGAGACACGACCCATGAGTTCAAACTTCCGGCCGATCGTGGAACCGTTGCCTCATGGGGTGCCCTGCGAGTCGAGGGCAATGTGCTGATCGCGGCAGCCGCTCCGGTGTCTGTGCCAGACGCAGACAAAAAAGAGGCGGCGGTCCTGACGAAGGGACGATCGATCATTTCCGTTAATGCGAAGTGGCGATATCTGGCAGGAACTGACCCTGCGGGCGACTGGGCCGATTTCGATTTCAATGACTCGGCGTGGAAAACCGGAACAGCCGGCTTCGGCTACGGAGACAAGGACGACCGCACGAAACTGACAGACATGAAAGGTAACTACCCACGAGTTTACATTCGGCACGTATTCCGGTTCGACGACAAAACGGAGGATCCGAAACTGCAATTGCATGTCAACTACGACGACGCTTTCATCGCGTATCTCAACGGCCACGAAATCGCCCGGACAAACATCAAATCCGGACGCGGACCGAAAGCCAAAGACATTTCGGCGCATGAGTCAGGGAAAGTGGAAACGTTTTCACTGACCGGCGCCGCCCGATGGCTCAAACGCGGGAAAAACGTGCTTGCCATCGAAGGACACAACAGAAGCAAAGGCAGCAGCGACTTCACACTGGATCCGTTTCTTGTCGCGACGTCCGATGTACCGGTCACATCACCGCCACTTGAAACTTCGCAGCCAAAGGAAACGCTGGCGGACGTGCTGCAGCCTGCACGATATTCGTCCGCCAGCCGGACTCTGCTGGCGTTCGATCGTCACAGCGGCCAGCTGCTCTGGTCGCGCGACGCGAAGATGAACTTCCGCCATAACGCGATTTGTGCAGCGGATGGACGAGTGTATGCGATTGACGCATTGAGCCCGACAAAGCTGGCGGCTCTAAATCGAAGGGGCGTCGAACCGCAGGGAGAATCGAGTCTGCTGGCCGTGGATGCACGCAGCGGCGAAGAAATCTGGAGCACAACAGACAACGTCTTCGGCACGTTTTTGAGCTACTCCCGTGAACACGACGTACTGCTGCAGGGCGGAAGCGCGTATCGCGATCGAGCGGCCGACGAAGTCGGTGCGGGACTGGCGGCCTACCGGGGCAGCACCGGTAAAGTGATCTGGAAAGACTCTGAAGTGAAGTACGGCGGACCGTGTCTGCTGCATGGCGATCGAATCATCACAAACGGGGCGGGAGGCTTCGATCTTGAACTGTTGACCGGCCGGCCCACCGGCTGGAAATATTCCCGCATGTACGGCTGCAACACAGCCATCGGCAGTCAGCACCTGTTGACGTTTCGTTCCGGAGCCGCCGGATTCTGTGACCTCGCCGGTGACAGCGGAACGGGAAACATCGGCGGCTTTCGATCCAGCTGCACCAGCAATCTGATTGTCGCCGACGGCGTTCTGAATGCCCCCGACTACACTCGCACATGTTCCTGTTCGTATCAGCTGCAGACATCTCTGGCACTCGTGCATATGCCGGAGATCGAATCGTGGACGTTCGGGAACCAGGACTATACAGACAAACCTGTTCGCAGTCTGGGCATCAATCTTGGTGCACCCGGAGATCGTCGTGACTCAGACGGCGTGCTGTGGTTTGATTATCCGGCGGTCGGCGGTCCGTCGCCGAAGCTGAGTATCGAAACCGTACCAAGATCGCCGCAGACATTCCTTCGACATTCATCGCTGATGGACGTCAATCCCTGCAACTGGGTGGCCGCATCAGGATTGCGTGGTCTGCGTCGTTTACAACTGACAGCAGACATTCCCGACGATGTGCACGCTGTAAATGTGCGACTGATCTTTTCAGAACCCGACGGATTGTCGACCGGACAACGAGTCTTCTCGGTTTCGATCAACGGGAAAGTCGTTGTGAAGGATTTCGACATTGCAAAAGAAGCGGACACTCCGCGCGGGACGATAACACGAGATTTCCCAGTGGTCACGTACGATGGCACGCTGGACATACGATTGACGTCTCGGGCGAAGTCCGCACCGCCTGTACTGAGCGGAGTCGCCATCAAGACTCCTTGAATCTCCTGTTCTTTCCATCTTGCACAGCACTGGTCTTGTCTCGGTGAAATCGACTGCGCATCGCCCGATACGCGCAGAGAGCCTGTGAGCTCAGGATATTCATCCGGACTTTAACTCGGACAGAGCAGGGAAGTTGCGTCACAATCAGTTCTTCCGATTCGGGCGTTTGATTTCACGCGAAAAGGCCGGGATGCTGGATTGCACGTCACACTCCAGCACTTGGTGACCCATGAACTTTATTCTGCAACCCTGGCAGCTTCTTTTTGTCGTCTTCTGCGGCTGGGTGCATCGGCGTCAGATGGAGATCATTGAGTTTCAAGCCGCCGAAATCAGATTCTTGCTGGATAAATTCGGTAGCAAACACATCCTCCTCAGCGGCGACCAGCGTCGGCTGCTCGCCGTGCAGGCTCATGCCATCGGCCGCAAGGCCCTGCTGGAACTGACCATCATCTTCAAGCCAGATACGATCGCATTCAGGGTGTGCTGGCCAACAGCCTCGTACACTTCGCAGTTTTCGGAAGGATGACCGAATTTCAGCATGAGGATGCAACATCTACCGCCATCGCACTGCGCGAGGTGGACGGTAAACTCAGCCAGATGTCAGAGGAACAGGGCAACGAAAGCGGCCTGTGGCGGACACGATATGCACTTGAGGACGAACTGAAACTTCACGAGGTTTCCGAATGCGATGGCCAACGTCTCACACCAACTCAGGTACGTGCCCTGGACTCGCTGATGAATGGTGCGTCCCAGGCGGAAGCCGCCGAAGCAGCCGGCAAATCAGCGCGATGGCTGTGGACCCAGCTGAACGAAGGCGGCG
>JABABI010000153.1 GCA_014238335.1 Fuerstiella sp. | reverse complement strand
AATTGAACGCGCAGAATCATCGAAGCCGGCAGGGTTTGTGTCCAGCATGGCGATGTCGGCCATTCGCACAGCCCATGATGTGCGAAAAGCCACCGACGCGGGCAACGCAAACGAAGTGCGACGAAAGAAGCTGACAAAAAGTTCGTGGAGCAGTTTTACTCAGATTGCCATTCAGGCAACGCAGGCATTGCGATGTGCTCACGGCGATGGAATTCTGCACAACGATATCAAACCGGCCAACCTGCTGCTGGACGGTGACGGTCGTGTGTGGATTACCGATTTTGGACTGTCGGAAACAATCGATACGGCGTCTGCCGAGTCGTCAATGAAGGTCATGGGAACGCTCAGATACATGGCTCCGGAGCGGCTATCCGGGACCCATGATGCTCGCAGTGATGTCTATTCTCTGGGCATGACCCTCTTCGAATTGCTGACCCGTTCTGCCGCCTATGAGGCGAAAAATGAAGAAGACATGGTGAAGAAAATTCTGGAACAGGATCCTCAGCGTCCCCGACAACTGGAACCGTCGATTCCCAAAGGGCTGGAGACGATCGTCCGAAACGCCATCGCCCGAAATCCGGCAGAACGTTACGAATCTGCGGCAGCGATGCTGGGTGACCTGTTGAAATTCAGCCGACACCAGAAAGTGGTTTCGCTGCGTTCCTCAAGAATCACTGAATTTATCCGCACCATCGGCGGCGCAAAAGGGGGCGACGCTTCAGCCTCAGCGGAATAAGCAAACAATCATCGGTCTCACCCAGGCGGCTGTGACTGAAGTGTGAAGTTCGGCATTCCCGAATCAGTTTAGTCGTCGAGGCCCCATTTCCCGTCCCACCGAACAAATCCCTCGATCGCTTCGTATTCTGCCAGCCCCAGCGCATCATAATCGCGAGCCGTGTTGGCGTTGCGAGCTTCCGCACGCTGCCAGAACTCGCGCATGTCCGGTCCCGGAAACAGCGCCCGGTCCTTTTGTGATTCGTGTTTGAAAATGGCCTGACGTTTTCGTTCCACCTCCACGGGACTCAGCGGCACCGCCATCTCAATCTGATAGATGGGCCATTCCTGCCATGCGCCTCGGTACATCCAGACCTCGGTGTTGGCGAACCAGTCGTCGTCGCGACACAGGTCGCAGGCCTTGATGATCGCTTTCAGGCAGGTGCGATGGGTGCCATGGGGATCAGACAGATCACCTGCGGCATAAATCTGATGAGGTTCTATTCGACGCATATAGTCGACAATGATCTGAATATCCTCGTCTCCCAGAGGCTCCTTTTTCACGCGGCCCGTTTCGTAGAACGGCATATCCAGAAACTCCAGTCTGGAGTTTGGCACACCGCAGCATCGGGCACCCGCACGCGCCTCACCGCGACGGATAATCGTCTTGATCTGCTGAACCTCGTTGCTGTCCACCTGTCCAGGCTGCTTGTTCTGCAGGAACTCCTCCATGTGAGATTCCAGTGACTTGACTTCCTTTACGCCGATATTGAAGGCCGTGCAGAATTCTGCGGCAAATTCGCCGAAGCGAATCGCGTCTTCATCAAAGACCGCGATGTTACCGGAAGTCTGGTAGGCGATGTGCACTTCATGTCCCTGATCGGCCAGACGGATGAGCGTACCGCCCATCGAAATGACGTCGTCGTCGGGGTGAGGCGAGAAACAGATAACCCGCTTGGGAAAAATATGGTCATATTCTCCGGGACGATCGCCTGGCAGTTTTGCGCTGTCCGGTTTGCCGCCGGGCCAGCCAATCAATGTGCCCTGCAGATGCCGGAAGACCTCCAGATTGATTTCGTATGCCGTGCCATATCGCGCCAGTAGTTCCTGCAGACCTTCTTCGTTGTAGTCCGAATCAGTCAGTTTCAGGATTGCCTTGTCCATTTTCTGCGCCAGCCAGATCACGGCTCGACGAATGATTTCGGGAGTCCATTCCACGGAATCGACCAGCCACGGAAATCTCGCCCGCGTTAGCGCGCCGCCAGCGGCCTGGTCCAGCAGCATTTCGACGTTGCGATGCTGCTGCAGGTATGTCGCAGGCACCGACGGCGACGGCTCGCCCTCAACTGTTCTGGCGACGATGTGTGCTTTGTTTTCACCAAACGCCAGAATGTAAATCTTCCATGCGTTAAGAATGCTGCCCACACCCATTGTGATGGCGCGCCGTGGAACGTTTTCGGCACCAAAGAAATCGCTGGCGGCATCGGTTCGGGTTACCGTATCCAGCGTAATCAGACGCGTGCGCGTGGTCTCGTCTGACCCTGGTTCGTTGAATCCGATGTGTCCTGTGCGCCCAATGCCCAGCAGCTGAATATCGATTCCGCCCGCCTCTGTGATCTTTTCTTCGTAGCGATGACAGTAAGCTCCAACCTCCTCAGGCGCCACGGTGCCGTCAGGAACGTGAACGTTATCCGGCGGAATATCGATATGGTCAAACAGATGCTCCCGCATGAACCGAACGTAACTCTGCAGCTCGTTGGGCTGCATCGGGTAGTATTCGTCCAGATTGAACGTAATAACGTTCTGAAACGAAAGCTCATCTTCCTTGTGCATCCTCACAAGTTCATCGTAGATCCCGACCGGGGTCGAACCCGTGGCGAGGCCCAGAACACAGTTTTTCTTTTTTGCGGCGCGATTGCGAATCAGATCGGCGATTTGAGTCGCGACATGGCGGGCCGCAACTGAAGCATTGGCGAACACTTCGCAGTTCAGGCGTTCCAGCCTGCTTAAGTCTTGAATATTAGTCATGGAGATTGTGTTTGTACGGCGGAAAAATACGACAGCGTCAAATTGTCGGGATGCGTGCACTTCAGACCATTGCCCTCACCGAGCAGACGGACGACCCCGAGATTTCCCATTCGGGTCGCTGAAAATCACACGTCGCTGAGAGCTAACACCTCAGCGGCCGATTTTGGCTGGAAGGAAGTTTAACGTGTTCTCTCGTCGTTTCGAACGAAGGGCATCCATTACTGTCCGGGAACTTTCAGTTCGCCTGTCCGCAGCCACGACCGCGTATTACGCTGACTTGTGGTCACGACGAACCTCCTTCTCCTGCGAGAGTTGCTTTCCCACGAGCCACACGACCACATCTTTTCGAAAACGGCCTCCATAAACCCGGGACGGAGTCGGGACAGCCGTTTTCCTGCTGTTGAGGAAACGACCTACTTTGTTGCAAGGGTGATTGCTGGCGAGTAAAACCCGGGTCGGCAACAGCCACGACTACTGCCCCCACTTCACTTTCCGTCACAGGCGCAATTAAGGTTGCAAAATGACCGACGTCGCCGTTCAGAATCTAAAGAATTCGCTTCGGAAACAGGCACATGCCAGCCGAAACGATCAGGAAAACAAAGACGAGCTGAGCCGCCGAATCGTTGGTGCGTTCATGGCGTTGCCGGAATACGCTACGGCATCGACGGTGATGTATTACGTTGACGTCCGCAGCGAAGTGCGCACTCGGTTCGACCTGCCTGCGGCCCTTGAATCCCGAAAAAATGTCGTCGTACCGTGGTGCAACGAAGATGGTGAACTGGAGCTGTTTCGCCTCAGCAGCATGGAGGAGCTGGAAATCGGAATGTACCGCATCCTGGAACCTCGCCGGGAATTACGGTCATTGCCTGAAAAACAGGTGAACGTGGAGCAGCTGGATTTGATCATGGTGCCGGGCGTCGGCTTCGACGCTCGTGGGGCTCGGATGGGGCACGGCAAGGGGTATTACGACAAATTGCTGGAACATGCACGACCCGACACACCGTTGATCGCTCTGGCGTTTGAATGCCAGATGTTTGAGGAAATTCCGGTCGCGTCTCACGATGTGTTTATGGACAAAGTCGTTACTGAAAATTGCGTTTACTCCGGACAGGGGCGCGGATCCGCCGAACAGAGCTAATTCGTCGTTGTGCCTGATTCTTGTCTTTGCAATACGTTTTGCGAAACCGACCGCGAGGGCTCGTGAACTGTCGAATCCGGCTGTCGTTGATTGTCTGATCGGCACATTGGAAATCTCATGACCGTGGAAGTCGAGGACACGTACGCCGAGGCATTTCGAAGCCTGTGGGTTGAGTTTCTGATCACCGCGCGAGATCGCACGTGGCTGGATCATGCTGTCAACGCCGCAACAGGGTTTGCTTCTTCTTCGATCATGTGCGACTGCGAAGCCGGAGTCGATCGTTACGTGGGGCCTGGTGGCGATGAGACTTTCCGGACGCCGGACGGTCGACCAGGCGCCATTTGCCAACTACATGTTCCGCGGTTCTGGAAACACAGAGTTCAGGCGCTGGAAAAGGCGCTGTTGGGGCGAGTCAGCCAAAGCGTGCTGCCATGCCCGACGGCGCGGTGCTTCAGCGTGCAGGATGATCCGGGTGAGGCACAGCCGTATTTTCGTCTGGGCCGTAAGGTGGCCTATTTTGGCGATCGATTCGAGAAACTGGAAGAACGATTCGAACGGATGATGTGGGTGATTCCAACGATGGCGGGAGAGTTCTGCGTGGACCGCCGCTTTGTTTACCACGACGGAGTGATGGGGGGTAACCTCTGGTTTATGGCCTCGACCGAAGACGCAGCGCTGTTGGCTGCAGAACGAGCCGTTGCTGCATGTCAGGATTGCCCGGGCGTTATCACGCCCTTTCCCGGAGGCGTCGCGTCCAGTGGATCCAAGGCCGGAAGTCACTACAACTTTCTGTTTGCCAGTACCAATGATCGATTCTGTCCAACACTCGCAGGCGACCCACAGGTCGCGTCGGAACTGCCTGACGGCGTGACGTGTGCGATGGAGATCATTATTAACGGCCGAGACCTGCCGGCGGTTTCCAACGCTACGCAGGCTGCCATTACGGCTGCCCTGGATGTTGTGGGACTGATGAAGATCACCGCTGGCAACTACGGTGGACGTTTGGGCAAGAGCTGGGTGTGGCTGCAGCCGGAACGGCATGCTGAACGAGTCAGCGCCTGACTTACAGCGTCTTATGCGGCCTTGTGGCTGCGGCGAACGTTGTTCCCCTTGCGCGAGTCGCTTTTCCACGAGCCCCACGACCAGATCTTTTTGAAAAGTCGTTTATAGGTTCATCAGTTGCGAGTGTTTAGAAAAGAACTTGCCCAGCCGGCTGGATTCCCGGGGGGTCAGCAGGCCTTCGGCATTTTGAAGGATCTGAGTCGACACCGTCCAGTGGCTCAGCAGTTCAAGGAATTCATCTGCCAGTGACTGATTTGTATTGTTCTCAACACGCCGATCAGAATTGTCCACCATCTCATTCATTTCTAGTTCCAGATCCGCTGCATCGACCGGAAACGGCCATGTGATCTGGATCGTCCTTAACGTGGACGCAAGCCATGTGAGGTCCTCGCACGCGACAACCCGCGGACCGTTAGCGGCGCGATCAATGACGTATCGGTCATCGGCTTTTCCGAGACGTGCGAGTTCGCCGATGGCGTAGAAGCATACGCACTGTTCAAGAGCTGTCAGGGTCTCATGCCCGGAGTCAATTCGCTGCCACGTTCTGAACAGGACGTCCAGCTGTACCTGAGACGCACAACCGGCTGCAATCGATGCCTGGGCCAGGAAACCAGACGAACTTCCGGGTATGTGATTTGGCTCGAATTCATCCAGCAAGTCCTGAAACGTCGTCAGAAAAGCTGCCCGAAATGCCACGTAGAGCAGCTCGCTGGATGTGTAGGTTGTGGGGAAGGGGGAGGTCATTGAACAATGGTTTGGGCGGGGTGGCTGGTACCGGGGGGGGGGGGGGGGGGGGGGCCGGGACTCTCAGCCGAACGCATATTGTCTTAGGCCCATTAACAAAAGCGTTCCGGTCGCTATTCACTTGTACGTAAAAACTGATTCCGTTACAGCGTTCACATGTGTAAAGAAGCGAAGGTGACTGTGGCAATTTTGCAACATACCGTTATTCTGAGAGTAATTGTGCCAAACCGATCAACGCTTCTTCAGAGATCGTGTGTGGACCGTCGAAGGGCAGGAAGTTGACGTCAAACCCGTTGCCGGCCAACAGGTCCCGCAGCGATTCGGCGGGAAGAAACGGCAGCACCGGATCCTGTCGACCATGTGACTGCAGGACTGGGCATCCCGGATGTTCGGCGGCAAACTGCTGCCATTCAGCCGAACACAGAACTGTCCCCGAAAACAGTACAAGGGCTGTCGGAACCACTGCCCCTCGCAATACGACGTCGGTGCTCAGCATGGCTCCCTGTGAAAAACCACCCAGCACAGTTGCGGAGTCATTCAGGCCGTGCTGCGTCTGGATTTCTCGCACAGCGTTCTTCAGCTGTTCAGATGCTTCCAGCAATCCGTCCGGCAACAGTCTTGTCAGTTCGTCGTAGTTTCCTGTCTGATTGATCTCCGCCAGTCTTGCCATGTTGATTGGCCACCATGCGCGACCACCGGGCATTCCCATGGGGGTCAGGTCGATGGGGGCGCAGGGGAAGACGAAACGGCAGCTGGCTGCCACCAGGGGGCTGGATCGGATCAGGTGAGCTGCCAGTCCCACAAGGTCATCTCCCGGCGCCCCGAATCCGTGGGACAGTACGACAAGTTTCGTTGGCATCGTACCGGGCTGTAATCCGTCCACAATCTGACACTGGAGACCCGCGAATACTTCCACAGCAGAGTTCAACATCAATGTTTCTTTTCTACAGCGTTTCACGCAGACTTGTGGCGGCGAACGGTGTTTTTTCAGCAGTTCAGATAGCCCCACGAGCCGTTGCCGTTCATGGCAACAGACAAACTGCTCTTCTATTCGCTCTTTCGCTTTTCAGCGCGGGCAATCCAGGTTTCAGGGTCTTCTTCAAAAGCAGCTTTGCATCCGCTGCAGCAGACCCAGTACGTTTTTCCCATCCACGACACGGCGGTCGTGCCGAGTCCCTGGGAGATGATGCATTCCTTTTCCCCGTAGCTGGAATCACTGAGCGCAAACGATGTTCCTTCCCGCTGCGTGGACACGGTGTCAAATCGACGGAAGGCGGCTGTGCCACGCCGCTTGGCGACCTCCAGAAGATAACGGTTGTTTTCCTGCTGAGTGAATGAAATTTGCCAGCGCTCACCGCCGACTGTTTGTGCAGACTGGTCTGTCTGTGTGAGTTCCAGTCGAAACACACGATGCCACTTGTCGTCCGGGCCGATGATTTCGTGAACTGGGTCGGTGTAGTCCCCTCGGAACGCTCGCTCCTGGCCGTCCCGATCCGTCGCCGTCAATTCGAAAAAGGAATCCGTCGGGTTCCATGTCAGGCTGGCTTGTTTCAGGTAAGGACTTTTGTCGGATGCTGATGCCAGAGCGGGCTGGTCGGGCTGGCTGCGCAGATCCCAGATCCATTCGTGGCTGTCGACAGCCTTGAAGCCGTCGTATTCTCGTCGCGTTGTGCCGCGCCAGTTGCCCAGCATCACCTGCAATGGCTTTAACTTCGCCATGACGGCGCTGATTCTCTGTTCAGAGCCAGGCGGAACATTTGAGCTTCCGGCCTGCGATTTTACAGCTCCAGCGTCGCCTGACGTCGCAGAGGAGAGCGGTTTGAATTCCATTGGTTCTTCGGCAGCACCCGAATCGGAAGACGAATCGGCAACTGTGGGCGCAATCGCTGACGTCGCCTCCGTTGCCAGATGCCCTGACTGCGTTGGGCTTTCGGCCGGCGGTTCACCGCAGCCCGTCAAAGACAGCACAATCGTGAGACAGGAACTTGAGATGCGTTTCATGACGGATTCGTTTCCGCAGCAGGGAAAATGTTGTTCAACAGACAACCATCACGGTCAACGTTGATAAATGGGCAGGTAGCCCTTGTCTAGTTGCAGGATAATACAATTGATGGCTGTTGTATAAACCGGACCAATTTGTCGATCCGACCAGCCTCCTCCTCCGCTGACTTCTTTCAGCAGTTTTTCCTCGATCTCCCGACGGTATTCGTTCCAGCGGTCGCCGCCCTGTCGATACATCACCTGAGCGTAATAGAAGTGCATGTAATGCCAGTGACCGGAACTGGATTTCAACCTTCGGCCGGGCTGCCAGATTCTTTCGTCGCAGTATGCACGCATGTTTCTTGTGAGTTCGGTGTCGTATTCACCGGCGTTGAACAGTGCGGCCAGTGCAGCAGCTGTGATAGGTGGCCGTTCACCGCCTCCGCGGATGCTGTACCGAACGCCCCCTTTGCTGGTCGTGCAGTCGGCGATGTATTGTTTTGCCAGATCGATGATTTCTTTGGAAACTGGAATCCCCGCGTTTCGGCATGCGCGCAGTCCCTGGACCTGCGTGATGCACGTTGACCCCTCGTCAAAATCATTACCTTCTTTGGCCGACACGTAGCCCCAGCCGCCGCGCGACGTTTGCGCATCGGCGCAGAACTGCACGGCTTTGGTGAGTACTTCGCGAATTTCCTCACGACGGCGGATGTCCTCCTCTTCCCCGTACACCTGGCTCAGAAAAACCATCGAAAAGCCGTGTCCATAAGTATAGTGGAAGTCTTCACGATAGCCGATCAGTCCGTTGGGACGACTCACTGCTACAAGATAGTCAACGGCCTTGCCGATGCGGGAGGAATATCGTCCGGTTGTTGCGGTCGATCCCTCGGCCAGCATCGCCGTGCCCACCAGTGCCGTCATGGCCACTCGGTACTGACCACCTTCGGCCTCCCAGTATCCCTGACGTTTCTGTCGAGTTACCAGGTAGTCAAGTGCCCTGGTTACGGCCGTGTCGACTTCCTCTGCAGCCCGCACACCCGCCGCGCTGCCGCCGGACAACACCACGGCCCCGCACAACATCAGTTGTGGAATTGTCATGGCTGTTCTCCTTGCGACTTCCTGAGATAACAGAATGTGGAACGATCAATCACAAACGGTCCGTGCCTCTAAAAAGATTTATCCGGATGTTGATATGTCAGCTTGAGTAAAGGTGACTTCAACCAGTGTTGTGACGCCGTTCCTGGACTGGCGATTGACTCCTTTGCGCAATTGCAGCCGCCAGGAATATTCCTTAACCGTATTTGTTGAGACCCGGGAGAATTCAGGACTGGATGCAATAAACGTCGTGATTGTCTGTCCCGGCTGGACAAGCTGTCGGCTGTGTTGTCCGACCAGGTCGTATTCACTTGTGGGTGGATGAAAATAGTTAAGTAATCGAGTGTGATCGGAGTCAGACGTGTGGCTTATCATCAACCAGGAATTGGCTTTCGTGTTGTCATCTGTACCCTCCGCAGGCATTCTGCTGCACATCAGTCCCACGTCCCATGGCGGAAATGCCGCGTCTTTGGACGCATTTTCCAGCTCGAACCACAGCTTTAGCACGGGTTCCGTCGTTCTGTCGGAAGCGGTCTTACCTGAAGACATGTGGACAAACTTAATCGGCTCCGTGGTGACTTTTAAGGGTGTCATAATGATGTCGCCGAAACGCTGCGAATCGCCCAGTTTCAGTGTATGGTCACGAGGCAGACCAGCATCAGCGGGCTCGACCGGCAGAAACTCGTTCTTCTGAAGCGGAGCGATATCCGGCAGACTTTCCAGTAGATGGGCGCCGGTCAGTGAAACTCGGCCTGTGGCCCACAGAATCAGAAACAGCAGAGTGAGTGCGGCAGCGTATCCAGCCACAATGGAAAATGTCTTTTGCGGAACCATCGGTTCGCGTCGCGTCTGACCTGGTACGGCGTTCTCCGTGACGTTGTCGTCATCAGGTGCCGAGGTGGATGCGGTCTCAGGAGTCGTTGTGTTTTCAGTGGAATTGGCCCACGCCACTTCGTCTTCCCCGGAGGTGGCAGACCGCGTCGTCGAACCTGTGCTGGCCTGTAGCGCATCTTTCAGCGCGGGCGTTTCGGTCTTACTTGCTGACTCCGACGATCCTGCTTCCAACCCGTGCATAGCTGGCTGTGGCTGCTCAACGGACAGGTCGGGGAAATCGGTTTCGGCGTCCTGCTGTGGAGCCGTGGAGAAGTCGATTTCACCTGGGGCGTCGCTGCCAGAATCGTTTCCCAGAAAACTAAAGTCGGGCCCGTCGTCGACGTTATCGCGTGGCTCAGTCATGAGGCGGTCTCGGAAAATCTTCGCTACAAGTTAGGAAATCAACCAGTGACCGCGCTCTGTCGGAACACAGGTCCCGTGACGACACTTCTGCTGTTCCCGAGGCGGCGACGTGTTCAGGCACATGGATGTCGATCCAGTCGTGTCAATACACCTGGCCGAATCTCATTGAAGGTCATCAATTACCATCGTTGCTGTGTTAATGAAATCAAGCTTCGGAAATTCAGCGCTGAGATAGGCGTTGCCCTGCAGCTTGATTTTACCCTGGTCAGGGTTTTCTCCGTGCACAGAGCTAATTTTATCGACGACGTCCATGCCTTTCGTTACGATGCCGAAAGGTGAGAACTGGTCTGCGTCCAGACGGCTGTTGTCACCATAGTTTATGAACATCTGCGTCGTCCGCGAATTGGGTGCCCCCGTTTTTGCGAACGTTACGTAGCCACGCGTGTTACTTTTGACGACCGGATCGTCGTTGATTTCGTTATCCCATTTCGCATTGACAGCAGGGTCAGCCGCCAGGCCGAACTGCACCATGAATCCAGGTACAACGCGAAAGAATCCGCTGCTGTTGTAAAAGCCATCCTTAACGAGATAGTAGAAACGGTCTGCACCGATCGGTGCCCACTCCCGATTCACCTCGATCGTGAACTTGCCGACGCTCGTTTCGAATTCGACTTCAAACTTACCGGAGTCGGGCACAGCCATGCCCGGCATTGGCCGTGCATTTTTGGCTGCCTTTGCTGCAGCCGCACGGGTTCGTGCATCTTCTGCAGCCTCTCCCAGTGCCTGCTGCTGGTCAATCGCATTCAGCACGGGGGGAGCTGCCGGCTCGGACGTTCCGCAGCCGACCGTCAATCCGGCGATGACCCCAGGCAGCAGGGACCATAAAACTGTTCGACTCATCATTCGGTGTATCCTACAAACGTATGGACTCTGATGTGACCGCGATCCTATTGCGTTCGCGTGTCCGTTTCGTCGGCTATTCTGACACGGAGTCGGACACGTCTCAAGACAGGGCTTCCCCAAGCCAGCGCGTTAAGCCCAATTTCTTGTGAATGTCGGCTTACGACCGCCGCCACGTCACTCGGCAGCGCATCGTACCGTCGTGCCCACGATAGGTGTCAGGATGCTGCTATGGCCTGACCGAGTGGCACAAGGACTTCCTCGATGACAAACGAATCCAGCAATTCTTCACATTTTTCTCGCAGCTGAATCAGCCGATCCGGGAACGACGCATCGTGCTCCATGCTGCCGTACTGCCGCACGGTGAAAAACACGCTGATGTGGTCCTCCGGATACTCATTACGGCGCACGTGATAGGCATTCGTGCGGGTTTCCACCATAAGACGCGCCTGCAGTCGACACGATTCTTCCAGACTAATTGTCATGGACGGCTCGAAATTCAGCACCGTTGCTCCATCGAGTCCTGGCAGACGTTCGAAGGCGGGTGAACACCCCAGCGCCTGGGCCACCAGCATGTCGTGGTTGCCTCGATACGGAAAATCGAACCCCATCATGTAATCGAGCGCTTCGCAGTCCAGCGGACTGACCGTAAGCATATAGGGCACCAGCTCCAGGATCAGCAGATGCTGTTCTTCAGCCTGATCAGGATCCGGAGGGTTTACGAAACCGCTGCAGATACGACGAGGTTCCAGTGAGAGCCAGCGATGGAATGGCTGGTCTTTGTCTTCTTCCATGACAAAGTCACCGTTGTCCCGCGTGTAGAAGTTCTTCATCAGCGGATAGGACTTTTGCACGCGTCCGAAGAACTCCAGCACGGCCTCTCGGCTGTTAGGGAGCGGCATCTCTGTGTTCAGATGCATATTGCAATAGAAGTCAGCAGCGAGATTACTGAATCGGTTCATTTCTTGTGTCGTGTTCTTCCAGTTGAAGGAGAAACATGTTTTGGAGCCGGAGCTGAAAAGTCACAAAACGAAATCGTTGCGGCGTGGCAGACCAAACTATCGGAGTTACCGGTGCTGCAACAGGCATGGCTGTCGAACCATTCGTAGATCCAGAATTCTCCGGATCGACAACGACCTGGGACAACGGAGATCAGCAAACGAGTCTTAGTTGGTTGCGGCCGCCGAGGCGATACTGGCATCGGCCGGCGGATCCTTCGGATCCCGTGTTTCGACGACAATGATTTCTATAGTGAATTGAGCTGCGCCTCCGCCACCACCGCCCGGCCCGCCGGAAAAACCGCCACCACCGGCTGCCTGGACCTTCTCAATGACGACATCCATCGTCGTTCGAGTTCCGTTTGAATTTCGTTTCACGCCGTCATACCACAGCATTCCTTCTCCGACCATGCGTTTGAGGCCATTGGTCCGTGTCTCGTAATGGTCGGCAATGCTCTTCTGCTGAAGTGGCGTTTGAGGTGCCACCCGAAGTCGTGTGTAGTACACCTTTGTTGGCGACGGAGCCGCGTCTCCCAGAAGATCTGCGCTGTCACCCGGCAGCACGACAGCGATCGATTTTTCCGGGAGTCCACCGCGGTGCAGACGCACAGGCTGTTGTCCGGTGTACGTCAGAGCGGGATCGTCGGCGACTTTCCGCAGGCGATCTCTGAGCGACAGCACCGTCTCCTGTGTGGCACTGGTCCACGACTCCGCCGGACTTGCGACAGCGGCGACATTGGCACCAGCGTTGCGAGACGATTGCGGGCGTTGGCGCGGC
Organism: Fuerstiella sp.; assembly: GCA_014238335.1. Lineage (GTDB taxonomy): Bacteria > Planctomycetota > Planctomycetia > Planctomycetales > Planctomycetaceae > Fuerstiella. Next base: position 331 of record JABABI010000153.1, on the reverse strand, counting down.
AGCGCCTTCAGTACCGCAAGTATGCCGGGGTCACGGGCAATGGATGTAAACAGTCCACTGCTTACCATGCCCACTGCGCCTTTGTCGTGAGAACGCAGGAACAGATTGTAAGCCGCATGTCGGACCTGCCCGGAGGGAATGTTGGACGCAAATGCCAGAGCGTCGACAACGGTCGCTGGCGACTCGGCAGACTTCAGCTGCTCTGCCACCATTTCCACGGTCGAAGGCTTCCACAGTATGCTGGCGACGGGCAACATGGCCGCTTCGGAGACATTCACATCAGGAAGACTTACAGCGTGGATGGCGATAGCTGCAGCGGGCGTGATTCCAC
>JABABI010000152.1 GCA_014238335.1 Fuerstiella sp. | reverse complement strand
CTCCACAGCACGGGCATCGCGCACACACTGTTCGGCATCCGGCGTCTGGCCGCCATTCTGCTCGCCCCGGATGCCCGTCAGAGAGAAAAACAACTTCTGCACTACTCTGACCAGATCATTGACGAACTGCGGCACGTTGATGATCTTGTCGAAGGCTGCTACACGGCCTTGCCGGATTTCAGACTGTGGTGTGCCTGGTGCATGCTGTACTTCGCCGCGGTGACATCGATGGAACAGACAACCGCCGAAAACGATTCCTCGTTTCTGCGAGCCGACGACCCCGAGTTTCGCAACGCCGTTCGCAAAATGCGAAGCCAGTTGCAGAAAGTCATCGATGCCGGCAGCACACCTCAGGCGAGCAACGATTTTGAAGACAGGCTGCGCAGTCTGCTGCAGCCGTGGAATCACGTGGGCCTGCTGGACGCCGATTGCCGCGGTATGTACTCACGCACAGCGGCCCCCCTCTGAGTTATCCCACTGTCGGCTTCACTTGACAGTGAGATCCCCGCCTCGCCAATTTGAGTCCTGCGCCAGTCTCGCCACAGGATTACTCACGCCGTCCGCCGCCCCAAATGTCACGATATCCATTCGATGCAGTGCGAGCGCCAACAGTTCCGATGGCGTGAAGCTGCGATCGGCGTTCAGAAACACCGGACGTTTGTCACGGTCACCCGACAGGTTCGTCAGACGAGCTGATTCCATGTCGGATTCGAAGACGACGGCCACAGCAGCCAGCCACCCGTTTATTCCACTCCCGACAAGGTGCAACTGAGCGGTGTCGGCCCCCTGCTGGCGAAGAACCTGAACGGCACGGCGAATATCCCACACACGCATCGCGTCCGCGGTGGTTCCGATCAGCTGAAACCGACGGCGAATCTGAATCTGTTTCTTGCTGTCACCTTTCCATGAATGCGGTCCCATACCGCGCGGGGCAAAGACGGCCAGAGCCGCTCCTTTGTCATCCAGGACTTCGAGGTGCTTCTGCAGCAAGGCAGCCGCTGCAGCCCTTCCGGGCTCAGAATTCCTAGCAGCGTCGGCGGCAGCGAAGCCGAGCAGCGTCGACGAATATTCTGACCACAGATCGTTGTCTGCCACTAGCACGCTGATCGATTCCAAGTTGGCGATTTCAGACCTGAGACCATCAGCATCGTCGGTATTGCCAGCGCGAAACAAAAGGTCGACAGAGATGGGCACGTGCTGCTGACTTTGGAAGTGCAGTCGAGACACAACCAGCCCGGACGAGCCACGGGATCGACTCGGCGGTATGACTTCTACCGTTGTGGACGGTGCAGGACCTGTCTCTTCGGGCCAGCCTGCAAAACACCTCTGCCGCAGAGTGTTCAACGAATTTAAGTACCACGCCTTCTGATTTCGCAGGATGTCGTCTGCCTTGTCAGCGAGGGATTTTGCCCTCGGCACGAAGTCGTCGTCTATCGTGGTGTTACGTTCGTTCGCCGGAAGGTCAGCGAAGACGCGCAACTGCGCCGGTTCGAAAAACTTAGTCGCTGTCTTTGCGATAAGACTGTCATCGCCCTTGAGCCACCGGTTCAGCCAGCGAAAAGCGTGGACTCGCAGTTCCTGAGTATCTTTGTGCGGCCCTTCAGTAATCTGCAGTCCCAGACGCAGCGGCTGCTCGTACAATTCGTAGATGTGTCGCACCTGTCGATGAACGTCAACGACACCGTCCAGCGGGAAGATCCGATCCTTGTCAGAATTGCTGATCAGCAGCGGACGTGGCGCGACCAGTGCTGCGACCGTGGCGTAGTCCCAGCGATGGGTATTGAGCATATACATGCAGTCACAGTGGCCTTCCACGCAGCCGTCCACGACATGATTCCTCAGCGTGGCGATGCCGGCTACCGGAATAGCGCACTTGATTCTTTCGTCGATGGCGGCGATCCACCAGCTGTAGGCCCCGCCCCCGGATCGGCCTGTCACACCGATCCGTTCGGCATCAATTTCCGGACGTGTTTCCAGATAGTCCAATGCGCGAATACAGTTCCATGCCTCAACTCCGGCAGGTGTGTATCCGCGCGCATTCCACCACCAACGATCGTACCGATACGTGCCATGGTGAATGCCTTCAATTTCGCCAAGTTGTACAGTATCAATCGTCAGGCACGCATAGCCGTTGCGGGCAAACCATGCACCATGATGCTGATAGCCAGCCTTGTTGCCAAAGCTAACGTCGCCTTCTTTGACGCGAGCATGTCCGCATACGTAAAGCACCGTCGGCAGTGGCTTGTCGATTTCCTTCGGTAGATACAAATTTGCAGTAACGTAAAGCCCCGGCATGGATTGAAAGTGCAGCTTTTCAACCCGAAAGTCTTCGTCTGCCACAACGCCTGTTTGTTGAGGTTTCAGTGGCGTGCGTGTAGGTAGCGGGTGAAGCCCCAGCATGTCGAAAAGCTGTCCACGCAGCTTCGGCTTCGCAGTCTGCCATGCGTCCAGTGACTTGTACCGAAAAAGCGAATCCTGCGACTCAATCTTCGCCACCTGCGCTGCAAAATATTTTGCAAGTTCCGGATTTTCATCGAGCGACCAGTCGGCCGCAGAAAGACTGGACGCGGTCAGCAACAGTCCCGCACTCAAGTAACGAAACATTTGAATCACCTTTCTCCGCAAGCGTGTAGACCCAGGCACCCCTGAAGTGTGACGACATCCTTCTGACATGTCACCTGAGTCTGCTCTTGCTGGACGGAATCTGAACACCGTCATCATACCCTGAAGAAGCCCGAATTACTGGCGGTCATTCGTTCAGTGTGTTGCACGCGTGATGTGTTTTCCGAATTTCGAGGCTCAGGGTGCCGAAGCCCTCCGAGTGCGGGTAGAAACGGCGACCGATTAATGGTAGTGCATGATCGGATTGTAGTCCCCGCCCGTTCACAACCAACTTCCGTTGTCCATTTGATTAAGTGCCATGCTAACTTTCGCGATGATCGACGTTCTGCTGTTGCCGCTTGAACTGATTGCTCAGGCGGGTGGGGGCGGTAATTATGGTGGCGGAGGTGGTGGCGGTTTTGGTGGCGGTTTTGGTGGAGGTGGTGGTGGCGACGGGGAAGGGGGCGGAGCAGCAATTGCATTGCTGATTCATCTTACCTTTCGTTACCCCCTGGTCGCCATTCCGCTGTGGGTTGTATTCGGAATCACAGTCTATATGGGAAAAACTGCAGAGCGCGACTCCCGAGTTGGTCGCACCATTCGCCGAGGCCGAAAGTTCCAGGAAGCAGCTCTGCTTGATGCTGCCATCGGTAAGATTCAGCAGCGTGATCCGGCATTTGATCAGGAAATTTTTCTGCAGCGAGTTGTTAACGGCTTCGTGACGACTCAACACGCGTGGAGCGAGCAGGACCTGCGACACTGTCGCGCGTTTGTGTCCGACGGTGTGCGAGAACGATTTGAACTTTACATCGCGATGCAGAAAGCGGAGAACATCCGCAATCGTATGAAGGATGTTAAGGTCGACGATTGTAAAATCGTCTCGGTGACTTCCGACCATCACTTCGACACGATTCACGTTCGGGTGACTGCTTCAGCGATCAGCTACAACGAAGACCTGATAAGCGGAAAACGAGTTTCCGGCAACAGCGACCGGACTCCCATCACATTCACGGAAATCTGGTCGTTTTCACGCAGACCGGGTGCGACGACAAACGTGGAGGCATCCATTCTTCAGGGCCGATGCCCGAATTGCGGCGGGCCCGTAAAGATCGTTGACAAGGCCGAATGCGCGCAATGTCAGTCCATCGTAAATTCCGGTCAATACGACTGGGTGCTGGCCGAAATCACTCAGGATGAAGAGTGGGTCATTCCACCAGCACAACACTCCGTGCGAGGCTGGGATAAACTGCAACAAAGCGACCCGGGCCTGAACTTTCAGCACATCGAAGACCGAGCGTCGGTGATTTTCTGGCGTGCACTGATGGCCGTGTATTTCGATGATGTCAGCTACGCAGCGCCCGTTCTGGATTCCCAAATTTCGGCCTTTCCAAAACTGTGGGCGTATGAGTCAGGCAGTTTCTGGAAGACACCCGCTGTTGGGGTTGTCGAAATCGTGCAGTGCGTGCCGGCCCGAGACGACAACTTCGACCGAATTCTGGTGATGGTCCGCTGGTCTGCCACGAAGGCTAAAGGTGACCGGAAGAAACCCCTGTTGCTGGGCCATCAACGGATCTATTCGCACGTCCTGATACTGAAACGTCGCAAAGGGACCACCAGTAACATCGACAATGCCTTTGCGTCATTCAGTTGCAGCGGCTGCGGTGCTCCGATTGACGTAGGTGCAGCCCAGGCCTGTGGCTTTTGCGGGTCGCCGCTGAACGACGGTTCCGGCGACTGGGTGCTGGAAGGCGTCGGCCCACGCAACATGGTGGATTCCTACCGTATCGAAGACGAACAGGAACAGTTGCTCCAGACGCCAGGCAGTGCCGAACGGCTGGAGGGTGACCGTTTTCTGAATGAACCGGACCTGCTGACTGCGCTGTCTCGCATTCTGACGGTTGACGGCGAACTGCACGACAAGGAACGAAAACACATCATCGACCTGGCTCAAAGTCGTGGCGTACCAAAAGACCGCCTGAAGACAATCTTTGCGACTGCCACCTCTAAGGACATTCCCATCACCGTGCCCCAGAATCTGCAGCAGGCCAACGTTTTCATGGATCACCTTCTGCGAGCGGCTCTGGTTGACGGCAAAGTAACTCGATCAGAACATGAACTGCTGCTGAAGGCCGGCCAACAGGTCGGCTGGTCCGCAGCCGACCTGAAAATCGCCCTGTCACGCATTCGAAAAGAGCTGTATCAGCAGGCAAAGAAGGTCATCCGCGACCGACGTCGCAAATAAATCGCCGTGAGACGTGGCCCTGTCGCCACTGCGCTAATGCGCCTCTAACCAATTTCTGCCGGTACCCAGCTCAACAACAATGGGCACCTTCATAGAAAGAGCGGTTTTCATGGCCTCTTCAATAACAGGCATGACGGCGTCTTTTTCAGACTTCAACATGTCGAAGACAATTTCGTCGTGCACGGTCAGCAGCATTTTCGTTTGAAAGTCGCCGGCCTTCAAGGCGGCGTGAACTTTGATCATCGCCAGTTTCAGCATATCGGCCGCCGTGCCCTGGATCGGACTGTTCATCGCCAGACGTTCTGCCGCATTCACCAGAGACTTATTGCGGGAGGTAATGTCTCGCAGGTAGCGCCGGCGGCCGGTTTGTGTCCTGACGTAGCCGTGTTCTCCGGCGAACTCGATCGTCTGGTCAATCCAGCGCTGAACGCCAGGGTATTCTCTCTTGTAGTTGTTGATTAGATCGTTGGCTTCACCTCGTGGAATATTCAATCGCTGCTGCAGACCAAAACCGGAGATCCCGTAGATGATCCCGAAGTTGACCATTTTGGCTTTGTCGCGCATTTCACGAGTTACGTCGTCAATACCGACGCCATAAACTTTTGAAGCTGTGACGCAGTGGATGTCCGTTCCGCGAGCGAATGCTTCCAGCATAGCTTCGTCACCGCTGAGTTCTGCCATGATGCGAAGTTCGATTTGTGAATAGTCGGCCGACAGCAGCAGATGATCGTCGTCGCGTGGCACAAAGGCCGCTCGGATTTCCCGGCCTCGCTGTTTGCGAACGGGGATCGTCTGCAGGTTTGGATCGTTGCTCTGCATACGACCGGTGGCCGTCCATGTCTGGCTGTAATGAGTGTGTAGTCGACCAGTCCGGGGATTCACGTGAGATGGCAACTGGTCCACATAGACGGACTTCAGCTTTGCCGCGCTGCGGTAGTCCAGCACATCAGCCACGATCTGATGTTTTCCGGACAGACGCTGCAATTCGGACTCACGGGTTGACCACTGGCCGGTGGCCGTCTTCTTCGGATTCTTTTCCAGTTCGAGTTCTTCATACAACACGACACCCAGTTGCTTGGGCGAATCGATGTTGAATTCGTGACCGGCAGCCTGGTAAATTGTGTCGCGCAGTTGATCGATATCAGTTGCCAGCTGCACGGAGTACGCCGCTAATGCGTCGGTCTCCAGGCGAATACCTTCGTACTCCATATCCACCAGTACCGGAATCAGCGGGCACTCCACTTCATAACACACCTGACTAAACCCACGTTCCGCAATATCCGGTTCGATTGCGGCCGCCACCTGCAGCGTTACATCAGCATCCTCCGCTGCGTATTCGGCCACGATTTCCACGGGCACGTCGCGCATATTTTTCTGTTCTTTGCCGCGTTCACCGATCAGATCACTGGTGGGGATCGGCTTGTAAGCCAGATACAATTCGGACAGGTAATCCAGCCCGTGCCGCATTTCCGGTTCCTTCATGGAATGCGCCAGCATGGTATCCATCAGTTCGCCACGAACGTCGATTCCGTTCCATTTCAGCAACGTAACGTCGTACTTGAGGTTGTGACCCACCTTGCGAATGGCTTCGTTCTCAAAAACCACCCGAAACTCCTCCAACCCCTCCTGCGGAGGATTACGCGCGGGGGAGTTTTCTTCAGGCGAGACAATCGCTTGCGCGGCCTGGTCGTCTCCGGATTCATTAAAATCCGAAGCGGCGGCGGAATCGGCAACCTCGTGGTCTGCACAGACAACGTAGTACGCGACGTGCGGCTCAAAGCTGAAGGCGATGCCCAGGGGCAGGGCAGTGCGCGGGTCAAGTCCCGTCGTTTCTGTGTCGAAGCAAATTGTCTTCTGTGCGAGCAGTTTGGTGACAAGATCGACTCGTTCTTCAGACGTGAGAACGATGTGGTAAGTGTGTTGAACATCCCTAATAGTTTTGACTTCGGCTTCGTCCACATCATCAAACAGCGTTGTCTGGATCTGGACTTCTCGTTTTTCGCGGATCTTCGCTGCCCGGCTGGCCGACGACGAAAACCTGTTTCCGAACAACTTCTTTCCCAGGCCGTCAAATTCAAGCTCTTCAAACAAGGCCTGCACTGCTTCGTCGTTTTGTGGTTCCAGCTGCAATGAGTCCAGGACGACATCATGCGGCACATCCAGTTGAATGGTCACCAGCTGCTTCGACAAGACGGCCATTTCTGCGTTCTGTTCCACTCGTTCCTTCTGCTTGCCCTTCAGTTGATGAGTATGTTGCAGCAGCTGTTCGATGGAGCCGTACTCGGCAATCAACTTCTGTGCTGTCTTCGGCCCAATGCCCGGGACGCCGGGAATATTGTCGCTGGCATCGCCCATCAGCCCCAGAATATCGATCACCTGATCGACTCGTCGGATGTTCCAGTGTTCAAGCACTTCCGGCACACCGAGCGTTTCGTACGCGGCCCCTTTGCGGCCGGGCCGAAAAATGACCACGTCGTCACTGACCAGCTGGTGATAATCCTTATCCGGCGTCACCATCAGCGTGCGAAAGGCCTGGTCTGTGGCCTGGTGAGCCATTGTGCCGATAATGTCGTCGGCTTCGTAGCCTGGTATGCGGATGACCGTGATATTAAACGCTTCCAGGAGTCTGTCGACATACGGCAGCTGCAGACCAATATCCTCCGGCAGAGCGTCTCGCTGAGCTTTATACGCCGGAAACACCTTATGCCGTTCGGTCGGTTCGGACGTGTCAAAGGCGGCAGCAATGTGAGTCGGATTTTCCTTTTTGATAATGTCCAGGACAGTGTTGGCCATCCCAAAAACGGCAGACGTACACAGGCCGCCGGACGTATAGCGAGGACTTCGGATCAGCGCAAAGTGAGCTCGATAGACAAGAGCCATGCCGTCCAGCAGCACAAGCTTCTTTTGATCGGGGAAAAGATTCGGTTCGGCAGCCATTTCGGAGATCACCTGATTGGAACAAGCGAGTAAGAGAACGAACTCCCGGTCGTCCTGAAAGGCGGAGACTGTTCAAACACAGAACAGTCATTCGGCGGTCACAGTGTCCACTGTCGAAAGACGAACATCATCGAATTCGATTTCACGACCGATCACCGTGAAGCCGAAATCGGTCTTGGTGGAGTGAGCGATGCCGGACGATGTCAGCGACCCGATCGATTCACCGTTGATGCAAACTGACATCTTTTCACCGGCAATCGTAACTTCAGCTGTGTGCCACTGCGCCGCTGCCAGTTTGTTCGGGATGACCACATCGCGGCCCTTGAGAAGTTCCTGTACTTCAGCACGGCGGCTCCTGTCCTGGCGAATTTCGAAGATTTCATTCTTCATGAATCCATCTTTATCATCAGCGATGCGTACTCGCGCCGGAGAAAACGACACACGACAGATGTGACCGGCGTGGACGCTTTTGCAGGCCCTGTCGTTGATGACCAGGTTGAAATTCTTCCCATCCGTGAACCGGAACGCAAATCCGATGACGGCGTTGCTGAATGGAACGGCGGCACGTACGACAGCGCCGTGACCGCGCTGAGGATCTTCCTGCCCCAGCAGACAGCTGTCACGAATCGAAAAGAAATGGATGGGCACCTGCCACCGATCGCCCAGTAATTTGCGGTTAAACGAATCTTTGAACACTAGAGGGCCCGCATCTGAGACCAGGCGTTTCAGGTAAATATCCTTAAACTCTGCGACGGTACCTTTGCCATGATCCTGAAAGGCCAGTACGCCGGTGCGCCGCGCGAATTTCGAATCCAGATCGACCAGTTCGGCCAGCACAACACCGTTTACGATCTGCACCAGCTTTGTTCCCGTGGCGATGATCACCATGTCGTTCCATTCGCCATCTTTGAAGGCTGCCTGCAAGCTGCCCGGGTCGCCGAATTTTTCCGCAGTCTTGTCACCGGTCGCGCTGATCGCTCCCTTCTGACCGGCTGTTGCCAGATGGCTGCGGTATTTTTCGGGACTTAGGGAATGGTGCCAGAGCCCCATCTTGTCCGACGAAGCAACTTCCACCTGATAGCCACTCACCTGAAAATTATCTCGTTCTTCGCTGCGGACCTGAACGCCGGAGTTTCCGCTGGTGAATCGCACCTTCAGACGCAGCTCGAAGTCCGCAACGTTACCGCCGCGCCAGATCAGCCAGTTGCGACCTCCGTCCTTTCGCCCCGTACACTTGATTGCTCCGTCTGCCACAGTCCATGCGCCGTCAGGACCTTCCCACCCAGTCAGATCATTGCCGTTGAAGAGCAATTGGAAACCGTCGTCAGCACCACATGCCGGGGCGCCGGCGCAGGCAGACAACAAGACGGACACCAGACCCAGGTGAACAATCGAAGAGGTTCGTAATAATGGTGTCATCTCGCGGTTCCAGACAGTTCAGATTACCGGGGGCGAACAGGCGCTACTCTAGCAGCGATCGTTGGGCGTTGTAATCGACAGATGCTGACGCAGCGGAGAGTCCGTGCAGCGCGAGCGGGCCCGGGGGCCGACTGACTACAGTGGCTTCAGCTTCGTGAACACAAACCACGCGATAACCGCGAGAACCGCAATAATGAGCATCTGGCGAACAAATGCCGTGACGTTTTTAATCAGACGTGAAAACGGCCTGCTGCGTAGAGCACGTTTCTGCAGATTCAGCGAGCCACCGAACACTTTGCGGCGGAGTCTGGTCGGGACGTCGGCCAACGAGTAATGCTGCCGGTCGATCTTTTCCCACATTTCCAGCGAGGCGTCCTGGCGAGATTCACTGGCTGCAAAGGAAACTTTCAGCCAGCGACCCAGCTCTTTTTGAAGCCCATTGATTTTTTCACTTTCCGCCGATGCCGCAGTGTCTTCGATGAACGTGCGAATTTCGTCATCCGTTTCATGTCCGGTGAGCTGGACTCCCAGACACAGAACAATCAAAAGGCTGCGTTCGCTGTCTTCCACAAAGCTGTCCCTGGGTCATGCTCTAGGTGTTATTCAACGTTACCGCGACGTTCGGTAAGTCCGTCAAATCGGTTCAGATCGACAGTGATAGCGTCCGCCGCTGTCGAGCAGTCTGCCACAAAGGTCCCGAACGGACTGGGCGGAGTTTCCGGACTCAACGCGACTTCGGGGATTGCGGCGAGTGGCTGATCGGAAGCATCCCGGTGCTCAGCACCGGCTTCCGCAAACGGCGGACGGGGGCCGGGATACTGGTAATACTGACATTCCAGCCGACCATTGTAGAGTTTACGCCGGCGCGGCGCTTTGCGGCCAAATTGGTTTTCAAAGCCGCGATAGGAGGTCAGCACATAGATACCCCACGTCTCCAGCGATGCGAAGCTCTGCCCCGTTACACGATAAACAGCTTCGACCTCTTCATTGTCACCGAGACGTTCACCGTACGGGGGATTTGTGATAATGCATCCATACTCAAGTGGTGTTCTGAGTTCGCTGACTTCCTGACAGTTAAAACGAATGCTGCCACCAACTCCCGCATCCGTGGCACACCGACGTGAATGCCGAATCGCCGCCGGATCGTGGTCGTATGCCATGATTGGAGCCGACAGGTCTCGCTTGCGCACGTCGCGAGCCTCGACACGAACATTCTTCCAGATCGCTCGATCGAACCATTGCCAATCCTCGGCGGCATACGATCGCTGCAGACCGGGCGCGATGTTCTGTCCGATTAATGCGGCTTCGATGGAAATCGTGCCACTACCGCAAAACGGGTCGATGAGTGGTCGATCAGAATTCCAGTAGCTTAGCTGAATCAGGCCCGCAGCCATCGTTTCTCGCAACGGAGCCGTGCCAACGATTTGTCGGTAACCCCGTTTGTGCAGTCCGTCACCGGTCGTATCGAGCGTCAAAGTCGCCACGTCCTTCAACAGCGACACTTCAATGACGTACTCCGCCCCGGATTCGTCGAAACGAAACCGATTGTGTTTTTTCTTAAGACTCTCGACGATGGCCTTCTTGGTGACTCCCTGAACCTTCGGGACTGCGTGCAGCCTTGAACGAACACTTCGCCCCTTGACCGGAAATTTGGCGTCGACAGGCAGCAACTCCGCCCATGGCAATGCCGTTGTCTGATCAAACAGGGCACCAAAGTCAGGAGCGGGAAACTCCCCCACTCGAATCAGCACTCGATCAGCAGACCGAAGCCAGAGATTGCAACGTGCGATATCCAATTCATCGCCCGTAAAGCAGACTCGACCATCAGAAACCCTGCAATCCGTGTAACCCAGTTGCTGAAGCTCGCGAGCAACAACGTTTTCGAGGCCAAAAGTTGAAGTGGCGATGAGATCGAAGCGGGGCATCAAATCAATCGAAGGGGCAATGTGGAAATACCTGTGTGCCGCGAATATTCAGCAATCCAATCAGAGCTCATCGACACGATACCTGGTCGCAGCATCGAAAACTTTCCCAAACCCGTCAGATTGCAGTGACGAATGAACGGATCGTCACTCGCAGGCTACACGGCGGACGGGGACTCGGCAACCAGTTCTTTCTGACACGACGCCACGTTCGGATAACCTTCTTTCGAACGGGAACCGGGGTTGGGGTCTTTCTTTCCGGGATTCCCCGAACTAGAATCGCGCTCTGTGTCCGGTGATCAAATTGTTTCCGTCTGGTAACGCTCGATCGACGGTCTTACCACGAAGTGGCTGTATCCGCGATACGGTCAGGAATTTCTGTTATTTACCGGGCATCTTCGCCGGAAAATCCTCTGGGGGGTCCAAAAGTATGCAGGTTGCCATCACCTGTCGACACGGCAGCATCAGTCCGGAGCTTCATGAGTATGTGACTCGAAAGTCGGAGAAAGTTGTTCGATATCTTGGCGAAGTCAGTGAAATCAACGTCACAATTGACTTTGAGGGCGGTCGGTCCAACGTCGAGATGCTGGTCGAAATAGAGGGATACCATACCATTGTGGCGCACGTCGAAGGCGACGACGCAAAGGCGACGTTCGACAGGACGCTGTCAAAAATGGAGCAGCAGGTACATCGGTACAAGGAAAAATCACGAGACCACCGCCGCGATAAGCCGGTCGGAGAAGTCGCCCGAATTGTCGAAGAAGAATCATTGGGAGACGACACCGATTCATAGACCGTGACGCATGTTTCGGTCGAAACCTATGCCGTCATTTCATCCAAGCACTCTGCCGTTTTTGCTCGGCACATGTTCGAACACTCAGGATATCAAGAAAATGAAGCTGACAGATTTTGTTGTGAGGAAGGCAATCATTCCGAACCTCAAGGCCGCCTCGAAGGAAGACGTCATTCGAGAAATGGTGGCTGGCCTGAAGAACACAGGCACGATTAAGGCTGAAGACGAAGAAGCGGTGGTTGCCGCCATTCTTAAGCGAGAAGAACTCGGCTCAACAGGTATTGGCAACGGGGTTGCTGTTCCTCACACCAAGCATCCTGCAGCCGAAGAATTGGTCGCGACAGTGGCGATCTCGCGCGACGGTGTCGACTTTTCAAGCCTCGACGGCGAAGACGTCTTTATCCTGTTTTTACTGGTGTCGCCGCCGGACCGACCAGGCGATCATCTTCGTGGTCTTGAGAATATTTCACGCCACCTGCGGAGCCAGGATTTCTGCAACTTCCTGAAACAGTCAACGACTGAAAAGGATATCTGGGATCTGCTGTCAGAAGCTGACATTAGCGACGGCGAAGAATCCTGAGCGAAATTCGCTCGCCGGGATTGCCTGACCGACCTTCAGGAACAAGGCAATAGGGCACATTTGCTTCGTTGTTCGGTGTTGCAGTCGGTTCTGCAACTGCTTCGTCCGGAAATCGACCGCGTACGTTTCAAATGCGTCCGCCTGAAGGCGGTGCTGCGAACGAAAGAAGCCCCGCTTTTTCCACGGGAGAATCGAGAATGAGTTCGGATGAGCCAACCAGGCAGCAAATCACGCTGGCTTGTCCGAATGGTCTCCACCTGTCTCCGATTACCACCTTGGTGAAGGAAGTGTCTCCACTCAATGCTGGTGTAAAAATCAGCTTTGACGGCAAATCGGCCAGCGCCAAATCGGCGTTGGAACTAATGCTGCTTGGTGCCCCTCACGGAGCTGAATTGTCCCTGGAGGCAACCGGCGACGACGCCGTTGTTGCACTGGATACCGTCAGTCGGATTCTGGCGGCAAACGGCGTCTAAAAGCCCTCGCGTGCCGGATCCGTCGGGACTGCAATCAGGATCGAGTAGTCGGTTCCGCACGACTTCCCAGCTTTAGCCGGTCGCCGCAAATACGTCTACAGCCGGACAGGACTGCGGCCACATGGCTCTCGTTGCTCAGCATGCGCCGTCCCCGTCGCCCAACAGCCAGAGGCGATTGAAGCTGGTGGCAGTTCAAGAAGTCGGACGGTGGCTGGTGTGGACGCCTCTCGGTGAGCCACGTCACTGTCCACCGTAGGTCAGCACCCTCGAGATGACCTTCGCCATCGTGTCTATTTCCGCGTAAGTCATTCAAGTATAAGAAGATAGGTCAGACTTAGTGCCGTAATCGGGACATTTCGTTTCTGTTCCGGCGGATGTTCGACATTTGCATTCGGTTGCCAGTAGACTACGTCGCAAGAACCGCCGAGAACGCAGGTTTCGGCGAAGTGTTCGAGATTTAAGAATTTATCTTTTCGCAGACGGGTTTAATGCAAGTTCGAAGTGGCATCGCAGTTTCTCCTGGAGTCGTTGTCGGCCAGGCGCTCGTGCTGGGGTCTGAAAACTTCCGCATTCCCAAGAAATTTGTTGGTCGCGACGCCGTCGAAGCCGAAATTCTTCGGTTCCGAACCGCCCTCGATCACGTATGCGTTGACATCGAAGAAC
>JABABI010000151.1 GCA_014238335.1 Fuerstiella sp. | reverse complement strand
GGTGAGCCGTAAGTCCCGTGTTTTACGGCGTTTTGAGTTCGGCGGAGTATTTTGACCCTACGGTCATCACCTGGAAGAATGCAGAACGGAATATGCTGTCCTTTTTTGGTTCAGATAAGTTGCTGACCGGGATCACCGAGGACGATGGAGAAGGCTTTGAGCGGTATTTGAAGTCACAAGTAGCAGAAGCTACAGCACGTAAGAGATTGTCCATCTCAAAGCAATTTTTGTCCTCCGCTATTAAAGCCCGAATCCTTGCCCACAATCCGTTTGATGGCCTCAGAACGGCGAACAAGACCAACCGAAAGCGACAGCACTTCGTAACGCCTCAGGAGACAGGGTCTATCCTCAGTTCCTGCTCAAACGCTGAATGGAGAGCGCTGATTGCCCTGGCTCGATACGGTGGCCTCAGGGTTCCATCAGAGTCGGCTATCCTGGAATGGGACGACATCAACTGGGGTGAATCCTGTATCCACGTTCATGCACCCAAAACGGAACACCATGAGGATGAAGGCGACAGAATTGTGCCGCTGTTCCCTGAGTTGCGACATGCCCTCACGGAGCTATGGGAGGAAATGCCACCGGGAGAGGTTTTCGTCCTGCCAAACCTGCGGCATACGACCAACCCCCTGACCACTCTAACGCGAATCATTAAACGTGCTGGCGTGAAGCCGTTCCCGAAAGCATGGATCAACATGCGTGCCACCAGAGCCACGGAACTGGAAAACGAGTTCGGGGCGCACAAGGCCACCGAATGGTGCGGCCATACGGAGAAGATCGCCGAGGCTCATTATTGGATGGTGACCGCCGATGACGTCAGCAAAGCGGCTGAGTGGCGAAGCGGTGGTGCACATGTGGTGCAGCAGGGTGCGGAAACTGGTGGAAATGCGTCGCAATCAGATTTGCCCGCGCATGAAAAAACCCCGGTTTTTCCGGGGTCTGCGACTGATTGCGAAGAATTGCAACCTGTCCTAATGGGCGATGAGGGACTCGAACCCCCGACTCCCTCGGTGTAAACGAGGTGCTCTAGCCAACTGAGCTAATCGCCCGTGTCTATTCTGAGACGCGGAGTATGCCAATGTGGTTCGGATGTTGCAAGACATCGTGTGGCCTTCCTTAGGAATTGTGCCCCTGAGCATTCTTTGTTCCTGGCCGGAAGGATCTGAAATGCCTGAGTCCAGTCGTCCAGTGTCAACGAGAGTCATGTTTGTTGCTGTCTCCCGCGGCGTCGCTGCTGGGTTATGGCTGCACATGGCAGCCAGGATGATGTACAATCGTCAATCTCTGCCCGCCGCCCAATCGACTTGTTTCCGCGAGTTGAAGTTTTTTAGTTGTCGCTCTATGAGTCTGCATGGTCTGCTGTCAGTTGCCTTTGTTGGTCTGACGAATCCCCATTTGCATGCGACCGATAATAAGCTGCCGGATACGGCAGTCTTATTCCTGCAGGCTCAGTGCTTCGACTGTCACAGTGGTGACGATGCTGAAGCAGATCTGGACCTGCAACAGCTTTCGCAGGATCTCAGTCCGCAGGCAAACTTCGAAAAGTGGGTTCGCGTCTTCGATCGTGTCAATGCTGGCGAGATGCCGCCGCGGGATTCTGCCCCGGCTCTTCCTGAAAATCCGACTCGGTTTTTGGTGGAAACTGAACGCTGGCTGAAACGCCATCACCACAAGCAGAGCGAGCTTGTGGGCCGCGTACGAGCCAGGCGTCTGACCAATCTGCAGCTGGAACGCACGTTGCAGGATCTGCTGGGTATTGATATCCCGCTGGCCACTCTCATGCCGGATGAACCCCGAACGAACGGGTTCACGACAGTGGCCGCCGGTCAATCCATGTCTCATTTTCAGCTGCAGACGCACCTGACTGTTGTTGACGCAGCCCTGGATGAAGCATTTCGTCGAAGTGTGTCTGAACCGGATGAAATGAACACGTCGTTCACGGCACAAGACATCGTCCGCAGGGATCCCAATCGTCGATGTCGGGAGCCGGAGATGCTGGATGGCAGTGCCGTGGTATGGGCGACTCGAACCACCTTTTACGGCAGGCTGCCAGCGACCAAAGCGCGCTACGACGGTTGGTACCGCATAAAGATCAAAGCCTCGGCGTTGAATATGCGGAGCGAACGTGGTGTCTGGTGTACTGTTCGCACGGGACCATGCGTCAGTAGTGCGCCGCTGCTGGGGTGGTCGGGCGCCTTCGAGGCGACCGGTACACCGCAGGAATGGACGCTCGAAGCGTGGATGCCACGGGGGCACATGTTCGAAATCCGCCCTGGGGACAGCACTTTGAAAATGGGCCGTTTTCAGGGAGGTCAGATCGGAACTGGCGAAGGGACGGCGCAGAATCTGGCCGGCCTGGCCATTCACTCGCTGACGCTGGAACGGTTTCACAAAGGAACCGGGAATGAGTCAATCCGTCACCGATTGTTTGGTGACCTGAAAACCAAATGGGATCGGCAGACCAGGTCGCGGATATTGATTTCAGAAACGCCTGCAGCTGACATCGCTGGTCTGCTGGACCGGTTTGCTCGCCGTGCCTTCCGCCGCCCGGTATCTGACGAAGTCATGGCCCCGTACAGAGATCTGGTACGGCAGGAACTGGAGAACAGGGTTCCGCTTCGTGATGCGTTGCGGGGAGGATACCGCGCCATACTGTGTTCGCCGCGATTCCTGCACTTCCACGAAACTGCCGGGCAACTTGATAATCATGCGCTGGCGTCACGCCTGAGCTATTTCCTGTGGAACAGCATGCCTGATGCAAAGTTAATCGAATTGGCCACCGCAGGTCAGCTTCATAAACCGGAAGTGTTGCGACAGCAGCTGAATCGGATGCTGAAAGATGACCGTGGTCGGAACTTCGTGAAGGATTTCGCGGCTGAATGGCTGGACCTCAGTGAAATTGACTTCACCGAGCCGGACCGCAAACTTTATTCAGGCTTCGATGTGATCGTGCAGCAGTCTATGCTCGAGGAAACGCATGAGTTTCTTCGGAAGATGATCAGAGACAATTCCAGCATCACGAATCTCATTGATTCCGATCATACGTTTCTCAACAGTCGTCTTGCGCGCTATTACGATATTGATCGAGTTAATGGCGACCGGCTGCGGCAGGTCAGGCTTCGTGCGGAAGACAACCGCGGAGGCCTGTTGACGCATGGCTCCATCATGAAAGTTACGGCCAACGGAACAACAACGTCTCCGGTGATTCGTGGCGTGTGGGTGTCGGAGCGACTTCTGGGTGTTGAGATCCCTCCACCACCGGAAGGCGTGCCAGCAATTGAACCGGATATTCGGGGAGCAATGACAATTCGTGAAATGCTGGCAAAGCATAAGGCGGACGCTCTGTGCGCATCCTGCCACGTGAAGATTGATCCACCTGGCTTCGCTCTGGAGAACTTCGATCCCTCGGGCCGATGGCGTGACCGTTATATCTCTGTGGTTAAGGGCCGGCGAGGTAAGGGCCTTCAAGTAAATCCGGAATTCGACCTGCCCGACGGACGCCACTTTTCATCGCTGAAAGAGTTTCAGAATCTGATTGTGTCTGACGATGATGCCATCGCCGCCAATGTGGCTCGACAGCTGCTCACGTACGCGACCGGCGCTCCGTGCGGATTCGCCGATCGTGAGGTCGTCGACGGCATTGTAAAACGCACGGAATGGAATCAACACGGACTGCGGTCGCTGATTCAGGCAGTGGTCGCCAGCAGCGTGTTTCGCACGAAATAGAGCAGGCCCCATCACGGTACTTACTGTACAGCGTCCCTTCCTGGCCAGTTGGCCCACCAGTCCAGAAATCGGCTCAACTGTGTTTCCGCGAAGACCTTCTGGCTGGCGCTAAGTTCATCGGCTTCGTTGAAGTGCAGTTCGAAGTCTGTGTCACCGAGCAGCACCAGCAGGTACTTGTAATACAGCACCAGATCCGGCCCTTCGTCAAACGTGGACAATACGATCAGTGCGTCATCCAGTTCCTTCGCAAATCGCCTCGCTTTGAAATCTCCCTGCACGGCCGCTTCACACTGCGACACAAGTTGCAGGACCTGTTGAGGCAGGCAGTTGCCGATGCCCGTGATCGCTCCCACTGCACCACAGTGCAGGAAGCCATGAAACACCTGCGTGTCGACTCCGACCATCAGCAGCACGTCATCGGAGTCGTGAGTGATGTGTTCGGCTGCGTAACTTAACGCATCGGCACCACCAAACTCTTTGAATCCCACGAGGTTCGAAAACTCACGACGCAGGTCAAAGAACAGGTCCGCCTTCGTTTCGAACCCGTAATACGGGCTGTTGTAAATAACGGCAGGAATATCCGGTGCCGCGGAAAGAATTCCGCCAAAGTGCGCCCGCTGTGCCGCCGCAGACGTACCACGTGAAAGGACACGCGGAATCACCATCAATCCGGCCGCTCCCACACGCTGAGCGTGTGCCGCATGTTCTGCTGCCAGTGTCGGATTTTGAGCACCAGTCCCCACGACCACCGGAATGCCGGCCTCCACGAGTTGCCGCACGCCCTCCTGACGCTGTTCATCCGACAGCAAAGGCCAGTCGCCCATCGATCCACAGTAAACAACGCCATGCATTCCGGCCGACATCAGCTCCGTCGCTTTGCGGACAAGCGCAGCGTAATTTGGGGAACGATCAGGATGGCACGGCGTCATAACCGCGGGAATACAGCCGCAAAATACGTTTGAATTCATGGATTAACTTCGGCGTTTTGATTGATGAGGGAATGGAATGGACTGGCATTCGACCGGCAGATCTTCAACAGTTCCGGCATGTTAACCGTCGCCACTTTTGTTTGCGGCCCATTCCGCACGATCCCGTTGAATTTTTCGGGGGTTGCCTCGTGGTGGCGTGACTTCATTCGCCCCGGAAACGAATGATTCTCGATGAAAGCCCCAAAGTGAAACCGAGTGACGTTGACGTCTACGCAGCCCCGCAACATCCCGGCATGCCGCCGCGGGCCTTGTACGTGCACGTTCCGTTTTGCCTGCATCGCTGCGGATACTGCGATTTCACATTGGTGGCTGATCAGGATGATCTGGTCCCGGCCTACCTGGAGGCACTGGGAAACGAACTGGACCGACTGGACGGGGAATATGAGGTCGACACGATCTTCATTGGTGGAGGCACTCCGACACACCTCTCAATTGAACAACTGGAACGCCTTGCCAGTCTTCTGTTCGGCCGATTCACGCTGACCTCAGGCGGCGAATTCTCTGTTGAAGCAAATCCGGACGGTCTGAGTAACGAAGTCATGAAGACGCTGTCCGATCTCGGTGTGAATCGGCTGAGTCTGGGAGTTCAGTCATTTGATGCGGACGTGCTGCAGACACTTGAACGCCAGCACACTGCGGCCGATGCACAGGATGTCGTTTGCCGCGCCGTCGATGCGTTTGAATCCGTCTCTCTGGATCTGATCTTCGGTGTGCCCGGCCAGACGTTCGATTCCTGGGACGCGACCCTGGAGGCAGCCCGGCAGTTTTCAATCAGCCACGTTTCGACGTACGGCCTGACTTTTGAAAAGGGGACTGACTTCTACCAACGACTGCAACGCGGTCACATCCACGCGATTCCGGATGATCTTGAACGTGACATGTATGCCGCTGCAATATCGCAGTTCGGCAGCGCGGGTATGCCGCAGTATGAGATATCCAACTTCGCCCGACGTGGATCGGAATGTCGACACAATATGGTGTACTGGCAGGCGCAGGAGTACTTCGCGTTCGGCCCCGGAGCGGCTCGCTACGTTAACGGTGTGCGAAGCACCAACGCCCGCAATGTCTCGCGGTGGATCAATTGCTGGCTCACAGGCAAAGTTGCACTTCAGGAAGTGGAGCAGCTGTCAGGCAGGGAAAAAATCCGCGAAGCCATCTTTCTGGGCCTGCGGCTGGTGGATGGAATTGACATCACCAATTTTCGGGACCGATTCGGGACCGACGTCGTCGATGTTGCCAGGTTCTCAGCTCAGCAACATCTGGCAGATGGCCTGCTGGCGATTACAGAAGGGCATCTTAGACTGACACTGGAAGGCCGGTTTCTGGCCGACACCGTCATGGCCGATTTTCTTTAGATGCAGCGACTGTCTTTGAATAAAAGCTTAGTTCTTTGTGCGGTGTTAACCGCACCTGGCTGCCGGCACTACGTTGGCTCGTGTTTATGTTGAGCGCTGGGCTGTCGGGACTGTCAGGCAAGGATGCTCGTGACGACGTCGCCAGGCACGTCGCTCAGGTGGAACTCCCGGCCCGAGTAACGATAGGTTAATCGTTTGTGGTCGCAGCCCATTTGGTGCAGGATCGTGGCGTGCCGATCATGCAGCTCGACCTTGTTCTCCGTGACGGCCATGCCGAAGTCATCGGTGGCGCCATACGGTGCCCACTTTGACACCGCCACCGGACAGCCAGATGCCGTATCCGTTGATGCGATGGTCCCGACCGCCGCGACTAAAATCTTTCGCTCCAGCCTGGACCGTGGACGTTCGCCCCATTTCTCCGACCGGATCACCGGCGTATCTGCCAGCATGCCTCGCTGCTTCAGATCGGTCAGCAATGCCGCGATGGGCTGATCAGATTTACGCGCCAGTCGAGTAATGTTCTTCACGATGGAAGCATGGCTGTCCCCCACCATGGTAACACTGAATGCAGCGAAAACCGCGTTTGGCCAGTCGGCGGGCGATCAGCATATTGCGCCCCTGAAATGTGTCACCCTACAGCTCGTGAATCTGCTGCGGCTCGCTGGACAGATCATACACGTCAGTCGCGGCGCTCTGCATCCGGAATGCCAGTGCCATTGCATGAATGCAGCTTTCCAGTCGCACGTCACCGGGATGGCGATCCGAATGAAGTTGATACAGAAACTGCGTCAGCGAGACCTGGGCACGCTGCGTACCGGGGTGAATATCCTTCCGCGTCAGATTGGGGATCAATTCTGTGTTCGTGTTTTCCGTCTCAATATGAGTGCCCTGTTAGATTCCAGGCGGAAATGTATTGGTCCAGTTGCGGGATAGGGCGGTCGGCATCCCCTGAGGCGTCAGCACCACGTATCCAGGCAGCTCGTCACTTTCTGTGCCCAGACCGGACAGCATCCACGCCCCCAGACTTGGCCGTAGCAATGTGGAATGTCTGCAATTGGTCAGCAACAGGCGCAGCGAATGATTCGCGACTTCCCCCTGCATGGAACGGATGACGTACAGGTCGTCGGCATGTTGGGCAACGTGGGGGCACAGGCTGCTGATTTCCAGACGCTGTTTCCGTGCCGTGAAAACGGAAATGGCGATGCGAAAATATTGCCCACGCGTGTGCGCTGCGTGGGCTGCAACGCGTTCTTCACGAGATTTGGCCACGACTGCCCGTCCAGCGCCTGTAGATTGTGCGTGGGGTCAAAGGTATCAACCTGCGACGGCCCGCCATTCATGAACAGATGAATGATGCGTTTGGCTTTGGCTGGGAAATGGGGCTGGCTGGCCGACAGAGGCGATGCAGACGATTGCCGGTGGTCGCCCGCAGTTCGCCGAATTCCCCCCCCCAAAGCCAGCGCGCCGAAGCCGCTATGTCGCAGGATTTCACGCCGGGAATAAATTGGCATCTGACTTGTTATCGGTTCCCTGCGAGTGTTTCAAACATGATCGGCGGACTGCACATCCTTATTTGTCGTAAGAACTCGATTGTCACGTACCCAGTCTTCACGTGTATAGATGATAGTTGACGTATCGGTTTCCTGAATTTCCAGTCGATCCAGACGAAATCCCATGGTGGTGATTTCTGAAAACATAATCCACGCCAGATTTTCCACGCTGGTGGGACCGTCGAAGACCTTCAGGCGGAATTGTTCTCCCGTCCGCGTGCAGTGGTCAATGAGTGTCTGGTACAGCGGATCATGGCGGTTGATCAGCATACCATGATCGAAGTTCTCCTTCAGGTAAGGTTCGATCTTCGCATCAAAGTCGCCGAACAGGGTGCTGATGTCGCCCTCACGCTCAACTGCAAAATGAATCATCAGACCGTACCGATGACCGTGGATATTGCTGCATTTGTCTCGCAGCGTTTCATTTCGGTGGGCTGCGTAGAATTTATATTCTTTGCGAATGATCATGATTGACCCTGTTCTGACCGGCAGTGAATGGACGGACGACTATGTGCTGATTCTGCTTTAGTAATGATGCGGATTTGAGGGATCTGTCTGATAAAACGCTAGAATCAAAAAACGTCTTCTGCGGCAGGACACGCGGTTTCTTCGGGATACCAGTTTTCCAATCATGACGGAGCCGAACTCATGATACAGCCCCGGCCCGTTTCCAGTCGGTCAAATTCTCCAACAATGCTCACTTCTGACCGACTTCGAATCGTGCTGGCGGCATCCGAAGCTGTTCCGTTCTCAAAAACGGGCGGGCTCGCCGACGTGTCGATGGCGCTCGCCAAGTCTCTGGACGGGCTGGGACACAGCGTCACAGTGATTGTGCCCGACTACCGTCAGTTGCGTCTGGCCAAACGGGAGCAACTGCCTGCTGTTACGGATTCCGGACTGCGGTTTTCGATTTCCATGCACGGGCGCTACGTTCCTGGTGGCGTCAACTGGACGATGTTGCCGGATTCAGGTGTCAAGGTCCTGCTGGTCAGTCAGTCAGACTACTTTGACAGACCACAACTGTACATGGAAGACGGTCAGGGCTACCAGGACAATTGCGCCCGCTTCTGTTTCTTCAGCCGAGCAGTGATGGACGTCTGCCAGCAGATGGTTCTGAGGCCGGATATCATTCACTGCAATGACTGGCAGACGGGGCTGATTCCGGCGTTGTTACACTCGCAGTTCGCTGGACGCCCGGGATTCGAAAACGCTGCCTCGGTCATGACCCTGCATAACATGGCGTTTCAGGGAAGGTTCTGGTCTCCCGACATGCCGTTGACCGGCATGGATGGACGCTATTTCAACATGCATCATATGGAATCCTGGGGCGATTTGAATCTGTTGAAGACAGGGATCAGCTTCGCGGATCAAATAACGACCGTCAGTCCGACCTATGCACAGGAAGTCTGCACGGCTGATGGTGGAGAGGGACTCGACTCACTGCTCAGTTACCGCAGCGACGATTTGGCAGGAATCCTAAACGGTATCGACACGTCGATCTGGGATCCGGAGTCCGATCCGCATCTGCCCGCCAGCTATTCAGCACACAACATCGATCTCGGAAAGGGCATTTGCAAGTCCGGCCTGCAGAAGCGAATGGGGCTGCCACAGCGAGACCGAGTGCCATTGTTTGGCATGGTGTCCCGCATGTCGGACCAGAAAGGATTCGACCTGATTGAGGAATGTGCGTCGCGGCTTTTGTTCGACGATATACAGATTGTATTTCTGGGCACCGGTGATCCCCGTTATGAAGACTACCTGCAGCATCTGGCTCACGAGCATCCGTCCAAAGTGGCTGTGTACATTGGATTCGACGAAGGACTGGCCCATCAAATTGAGGCCGGGGCCGATGGATTTCTGATGCCCAGTCGCTTCGAGCCCTGTGGGCTGAATCAGATGTACAGCCTGCGTTATGGCACACTTCCGATCGTGCGACGGATTGGCGGCCTGGCTGATTCGGTGGTGAATGTCGAACCCGAAACCCTGCGAGCAGGCGTTGCGACGGGCTTCGTCTTCGACGATTACACATCACCTCAACTGGTAGAAACAATTGAACGCGCCGTTGAGTTGTACCGGCAACCGCACGTTTGGCAACAGGTGATGAAAACCGGCATGTCCACCGACTGGTCATGGAAAAATAGTGCACGTCATTATGTGGAGACCTATCGGCGAGCTCTGGAGCGACGGCACGACCGTGCTGCGGACAATCGCCAATAGCCCCTTCTGATGTCGTCAGAAATGCCGTGGGGTGCCTTTGTGTCAAACGCTCTTTGGCAGCAGTAACGACTGCATGCCGGTTGTCATAACTGCGTCGATGCTGGAATCGCAGAAGGCCACTGAAACCTCGTAACCGCCGTTTGGATACTCTTCGGCGATCGGGATGTACCACGGACCACCATCACCGTAGGCTGCCGTCGCAACGAAACGATCACTGCCCAGTTGCTGAGCCCGCAGTTGATACTCGATGAATGATTCTGCCGGCAGATGCAGCAGCGAAATGTCATCGACCTGCAATGCACTCAAAACAATCGGTGTCTGTTTGCCCAGGCGTCCGAGCCAGCTCAGCATGTACGACGGTCGATTCCGGTTAACGAAAGAATTCCGTGAATCGGAAATCTGCTGGTACAGCGTGTCGGCGGACAGTGTCGACCGGGCCTTCGGCAGCATCTCCGCGGTACGCCAGCGGACATGTTCGATCGATTTGGGTTGCAGAGTTTTTTCGGCCGCCACTATGCCATCGTAAATACGGTTCGCCAAAATTCGTCTCACGGGTTGAGAACCGTCGTTGTATTTGCCGGCAGAGATGTTTCCGGCGCATCCGGTAAAGTAAATATGCTGGCACTCCGGCTGCTCTCTCTGGCGACGTTTGCGGGCCAGTCCGACAAAGTCACTGCTCACACGGCCGTCGCCGTAGTAGCTCATGGGATGAGTCGCGTAGTAGTGACAGGCGGCAATTTTTGTGTCGCCGTCATAGAATGCGACAGTCTTTAACTGCGGATCAATAATCCCGTCTGAAAGTGCGCGCAGCTCTTCGTCCCGGCAACTGCTGCCCCGCATTTTCATGACGTGGCCATAGGTGTTACGGAACACTCGACGATTCGACGCTACGTTCTGCACATTCGCCTGTCCGGCAGCAACAGCCGTTACCGGCCGCGTCTGCTGCAATCCGGACTCCACGGCGGCGCGTGCCTTATCCAGGCAGCGGCGGTAAAAATCAAGGTCAACGATATGTGGCAGGTCCCCCTGCTTTGACACGATGGCTTCGGCGTCAAGGCACACGAACGGCGCGTTGTGCTGATGCACACACTGCACGGCCACACGATCCGGTGTCGTGCCCGCCGCTTCCGCCAGTGCTGACCGCCACTGGACATGGGCGTCGTTCAGCAGCCCGGTCCAGTCGACCGCACACACGACAATCGGTTTTCCGGCACCCAGTAATACGAAACCAATGGCTTCCAGAGAATCATCCACGCCGATGACCGGCCTGATCCATCCGCCACACAATGAATGTCCTTTCGGCGGAGTCACATCGAACCGGAACGGGGCAAGATGCAAACTGCCCGTCGCCTGATCGTCGGCCCTGCCCAACGAAGGGAACAGAGTCCACGCGGCTGAACTGGCGGTAACTTGCTCAAGAAAACGACGGCGAGAGTCAGAGGGCACAACATACCTCCGTTTGTTCAGGGGACCTGTTCGGCGGAACTGGCAGCAGGACCACGCTGCCAACCTTCCAAAGATCTCAATCTTACCCAGGCTGTCAAGCCTTGTGATCCGAATTCCGCGTTATTCCGCTACGGCCGGTGTTGCGCGGTGAGTCTGAAAAATGTGAGTTTCGGCCGCTGAGGTGTGGTGACCACAATCTTCCGACTGCTGGTTGATCGGTTGAGGAATCAGCTGGTATTCGTCATGCTGCGCTTTCAGGCTGGTCGCCTGAGTGCCTGCATTTTGTATTAACGGTTCGTTTTGGGCCTTTCTCGCGCAGAGAGCGGTCCACGGGAACGAACGAAACCATTCCGGGCGAAAGCTCAAACCGGCTTGCGGGTCATTCCGCAGAGGAGGATAACAGAATGATGAAACACTTGGTTGCGGCGGTTATTGTGATGGCGTTGGCGTGCAATGTGGTATTGGCCGATCAATGGGGTTTGGAGCGAGGGACTCCTGACATCAAGTCAACAGGAACGCTGACGTTCGGACCGGACGATATTTTGTTCATCGGTGATGCGAAGTCGGCCACTGTGTTCGCTGTCGCCACCGGCAATCGCAAAGGCGATGCATCAAAGGCCAGCATCAACGTTGAAGACCTTGCCGGTAAGATCGGCGACGTGGTCGGCGGGAAGGCGACCATTAATGATCTGGCCACGAACCCTGCCACAGGCAATGTGTTTGCAGCCGTCACGGCCGATGGAAAACCTGCCATCGTACAGATTGATGGTGCGGGAAAGATCACTCAGCTGGCATTGAAAGACGTGCGTTTTTCGAAGGCCGTCCTGGCAAATCCTCCGGCTGACGCTGAAACCGGGTCAGGACGACGTCGCCGCAATCTAAGAAACGACGCCATTACGGATATCGTCTGGTACGAAGGCAAAGTCCTGGTTTCCGGGCTGCGGGGCGGGGATGCACCTTCCAGTGTCCGCGAGTTAGTGTTCCCGTTTGCCAAGTCAGATAAAGGCGTCGGTGTTCAGATTTATCACGCCGCTCACGGCCGAGACGAAGACACATCTGCCATGCGAACCTTTGTCCCACTGATGATCGATGGCAAACCCAGTCTGCTGGCAGCATATCAATGTACTCCGCTGGTCAAAATTCCCCTGGCCGAACTTGCGGCAGCGGGTGAAAGAATCACGGCCACGACGGTCGCTGAACTCGGTAATCGGAATCGGCCGCTGGACATGATCAGCTATAAGAAGGGCGATGACAGATTCCTGCTGCTCAGTAACAGCGCTCGAGGAGTCATGAAGATCTCGACGGCTGGTCTGAGTAAGAACAAAGGACTCACCGAAAGAGTGAGCGGTGGCGGTGCAGCGGGACAGGACTACGTCACTGTCGATTCATTGCAGGGTGTTGTTCAGATGGACAAACTCAACGCCGGTCACGCAGTGGTGCTGGTTCAGAAAGACGGCGGTCAGCAGGATTTACAAACTGTTGCTTTGCCATAAGGAAGCGGGCACGAACCACCTCGTTTAACGTCGATCTGCCCGGTGTCGTCACGCACCGGGCATTTTTGTGATTTTCGGCTGCGGGGGTTCAATCATGACCCGCCCAAACAAAAGCAAGCTGAATCAGCGATTCTTCGGCAACCGACGTAATGCAGTCGTTGGAGCGACTTCGCTGCCATGCGCCTGGCTAACCTGCACGATGGCATACGCGGCCGCCGTGATGCAGACGCCGATCATGATCCTCCGGAGATCGAACAGCCGCATAGCCCGATCTTCAAGAAATGAACGTCGATTCACGGAGTCTCTTTTCAAAGCAAAGCGGACGGCAGTCACGTTCTGACACTTCTCCCGATCGTAACGGCCCTGTCGGTGCGATGCAAAAGAAGAATCCATTGCGCATACTTATCGTCGCTGTTCTCCTCCGACTTCGTGCGTCTGAGCGGGCAAATCCGAGGGTCAACTGTCGCCCGAATTCCCCGCGGAAAAGCGAGACACGATATCAACCGGGATTAGTACGTGAACGCACCAGGCGTTCTCATTCTCACGAACAGAAACCACGGCACTGGCTTTTCGGACTCAAGTGGCGAAGATTGCGAAGTGCTACACTCCGTCTGTTTTGCCCCGAACAATATTCGGAATGCCCCGGAACACCGATACGCGATCTGAATCGCCAGCAACACCCGCCGCTCTTGAAGCGGCCGCAAATGACAGGGCTGAAGGCCGTAACGTGCTGACACTGGTATTGCACCAGATGCTGTTTCGCACGGCATGGATCTTCAAGACAGAGAGCGTCATCGTGCCGGCGTTTCTGGACAGCGTCACTGAAGTTGGTTGGGTGCGAGGGATGCTGCCGCCGCTGAATCGGTTCGGACAGTCCCTTGTTCCCGTATTGTTGTCCGACCGCCTCAGTCGCACCAGTGTGAAATCTCGCTGGCTGTCGCGAACAACCTTCTTGATGGCAGTTCCCTTTCTGTCGGTGGGGGGCATGCTGTTGTTCTTCGGCGGCAATTCTCCGGCGTGGTTCGTTGTCTTTTTTC
>JABABI010000150.1 GCA_014238335.1 Fuerstiella sp. | reverse complement strand
CGACGACTCCCCCATCCTCCAGCGGTGCGAATCCTTCCGCTGGTCCTGCGATCACTAAGTCACCGGTTTCGGGCACAGCGAAAATGTATTGCAGCTGAGTAATTCCGGCCAGATATTGCAATTTCGGGTTAATCTCTTGGCCGGCGTCGATGGCCTTCTGAAGCTCCTGCTCCAGTCTGACCAGCGATACCTTTCGTAGTTCGCTGACCGTGGCCATTTCAGCCGGCAACTCCTGACCAGCCAACGCCTTCAATCGCTTTTGTTCCAGCACCGGGTTGACCCGTCTGGCCTGCGGCGAACCAATCACACCGTCTGCGTTGATGAGAATTCCGCCAGGAAACTGGTTATTCTGCCCCTGATTGTTGTTCTGAGCGGGGCACCAGCTGCACAACATCATAACTGCAGCTATCGACCTGAAGATGTCTGACATACCAACTACTCCTGCATCTTGGTCACGGCGTTGTATGTGTCCGGCGGCATCCTGAACGTTGTTGTGATCATAGCCACGCGAAGAGCCGGAGAACCGTATGTGGGCTGGTCCGTATAATAACTAACGAAAGACCGGGGATCGCATCGTGAAAAACCGGACATTTCCTGTCAGGAAACTCAATCAGGACACCGTCGGTGGAGCAGGACGCCCGCTGTGAACAGAAAACTGAACCGCTGGCAGCACCTGCCATTCAGAATTTGCGTAGGGAGGCCCATTCGGCAATAATTCAACTTAGACGAAGTTCTCACCCGCCGCACAGCCCCACCTCCGCTCCTCCCGCATGTCCTCTTCTCAATCCCGCAGAAGTTTCGTCGGTCTTTCAATGGCCGGTCTCGCCGAAGTGAGTATTGCTTCGCGCGTTGAAGCCATGCGCCACGCGACTGGGCAGGCGAAGCAGGTTCTGGTGATTTTTGAGCAGGGAGGGATCTCGCACACCGATACACTGGATCCCAAGCCCTCAACAAATTCAGTTCATCGGTCACCGTTCAATACGATTGACACTTCAGTTCCAGGCGTGCACTTTACGGAACTGCTCAGTCGCACTGCAAAAGTCGCCGACCGCCTGAGTGTTATTCGATGTATGCGACAGCCCAAGCCTAATGTTGGAAACTCGCACCCGCTGGGTTCTCAATACATTTTTTCGGGCTGTGATCCATCCGGCCCCGTCGTGATGCCGGACATCGGTTCCGTCGCTTCTCAGCTGCTGGGAACACCAGCACGGCACTTGCCGTCGTACGTGCTGGAAGGCAGTGGTGAACAGTCCAAAGAATCGCGTCTTGGCTTTCTGTCCGCCAGTCATAAGGCATTCAAAATACGACACGGACAGGTGTCGGGCCTGAAACTGGAAGACATTGACTCCGGACGTTTCCTGAAGCGGCGTGGGCTCCTGTCAAATCTGAATATTGGTCTGCTAAGTGGCGGTCGTTCCGAAGTGCAGGCTATGGAAAGTTTCGCCGAACAGGCCGAGGACATGCTGACGAACCCGGCCACGCTGGCGGCGTTCGATCTGGCCAGTGAGCCCGACCATGTCCGAAAACTCTATCACCCGCCTGAAGAGAATCGGCGACATCGCGGGGAGATGTACCTGCTGGGGCGCAAACTGATTGAATCCGGTGTTCGATTTGTCTGTATTAACACTCAGTGGCCAGCCGATGGAAAGTTGTGGCCGGGTGGCAGCAACATGAACTGGGATCACCACGACGCGATTTATTCGTCGGACAATACAAACATCAAAGGCGGTGGAGCGGGAGCCGGTCGTTACGGCATCGGAACCTGGCCCATGATGCCCAGCACTGACTGGGCATTTTCCGGTTTGATCACGGACATGGCCGACCGCGGTCTGCTGGAAGAAACGCTGGTCTGTTTCGTCACTGAGTTCGGACGCACTCCCAAGATCAACGAACGGCAGGGACGCGATCACTGGGTACATGCGTTCTCAATGGTGTTTGCCGGCGCGGGAGTTCCCGGTGGCCAGATCGTCGGTGAAACAGATCCGAATGGTGGCTATATCACCAGCTCTATGGCCTACACTGTCGAAGATTACGGTGCCACTGTATTTGCCAAGCTGGGGATTAACACGGCCGACCCCGTTTACACGCCCGAAGACCGTCCCATCTTCCTTGCCAAAGGCGGAAGACCAATTCCCGAACTGTTCACTTAATACCCGTGAAAATTCTGCACGGGGATCTTCCCTCCCGTGTTCATCACATTCACCAATGACAAATCGTTGTACATCCACACCGCCAAACGTAACCGAAACATAATCCGACACTCTGTGTTCGGGACTGTGTTGCTGTGTGTCTGCATGCAGGTCACTGCCGCGGCGAATTCACGCGTCACGGACGTGGTAAGTATCGATGTTTCGCCCAAAGTGATTCACTTGGCGGACTCACGAGCCGCCATGCAACTGCTGGTTTTCGGTAAGAACTTTGATGGAGACCAAATCGATCTGACTCATGTCGCCACGCTTACCTCGCCGGAAATCGTATCGGTCGAAAACGGCTACATTCGTCCGCTCCGGGACGGAAAAGGGACCCTTGTCGTCACCGTGGAAGAACACACGGTTTCAGTACCCGTCTCCGTTATCAACTCTGATCAGGCATTTCCTGTGTCGTTCCGTTCAGAGGTCCTTGCGGTGCTCACGAAGCAGGGCTGCAACAGCGGCTCATGCCATGGCAAACCGAACGGTCGAGGGGCGTTGGAACTGTCACTCAATGCGTTCGACCCGGCGCTGGACGAACGAAGTCTTATCCGCAGCGGATTTGTCAGATTCACCGAACCACTCGATCCGGGTCGCAGTCTGCTTCTCAGAAAACCAACGCTGCGAGTTCCTCATGGCGGAGGCAAACGACTGCGACCGGAAGGCGATCAGTACGCCATCCTGCAGCAGTGGATTCACGAAGGGTCTCCATCAGATACTGCGACCGCACCAGCATGCGTGAATCTAAGGATCGAACCGGCACATTCTTCGATTGTTCATCTGGATCGTGGGACGACGCAGCAATACCGCGTCTCGGCAACCTTCAGCGACGGCACCACCCGCGATGTAACTCGAATTTCGCAGTGGACCATTTCGCATCAGGACGTAGCGGCTGTGAATGTAAACGGGCTGGTCATGGGACATCGCCGGGGGCAAACCGCTGTCAGCGTTCGCTACCTTGACGACCTAATGTCGGTCCTGCTGACCGTCGTACAGGATGTGCCTGGTTTTGCATGGAACAATCCCGCCACAGCCAATCTCGTGGACACACACGTGCACAACAAGCTTCGGCAGTTGAAATATCTGCCGTCGGATGTATGTGACGACTCAACGTTCATTCGGCGACTGTCGCTGGACGTACGCGGACTCTTACCAACCGTGGACGAAACGAAGACGTTTCTGGCGGATAACCGCAACGACAAACGTGCGCAGCTGATTGATCAGTTCTTACAGTCGCCCGCATATGCTGCGTACTGGTCATTGCGGATGGCAGATCTGCTGAGAATCAATCACGACAAACTTTCGCCGGAAAACGCTGCTGACTTCAGTCGCTGGGTTCGCGAGACTGTCAATCAAAATCTCCCGTACGACAAATTTGTGACACAGCTGTTGACGGCGACAGGACGGACGTCCGAAGTTAAACCGGCCAATTTCTTCCGAGTCACCGACGACACCAAAATGGTGGCGGAAACTGTCACTCAGCTGTTCATGGGTTCTCGGATCATGTGTGCTCAGTGCCACAATCATCCGTACGAAAGATGGACGCAGGATAACTATTATCAAATCGCCGCCGCGTTTCATCAAATTGACCGGGTGCCGCTAGCCGACGGTCAACCGCTCGGGAAGAAAGGCAGGACCGACAAGAAGGTCGCCGACCAGCGAATCGCTCCGACAGCCGACGGCCACATGAGTAATCCGCGTACCGGCATCGTGCAGCAGCCTTGGCCCACGAACGTCGACCGCAGCGCGGGCGAAGACCGACGACTGGCGTTCGCCAACTGGTTGACAGAAAAAGGCAATCCCTATTTTGCTCGAGTCGCTGCAAACCGCATTTGGGCACAGCTGTTTGGTAAAGGGCTGGTGGAACCGATCGACGATTTTCGATCGTCAAACCCATCCGTGAACACTGAATTGCTGGATGCTCTGGCCATCGAATTCGAAGAATCAGACTTCGATCGTAAACATGTGCTGCGTCTGATACTCAACAGCCACACCTGGCAGCGGTCTTCTGAAACGAACGATTTCAACGAAACTGACGACACGCTGTTTTCACACTCCCGAATCCGCTTGCTCTCGGCCGAACAGATCCAGGATGCGATTACTCGACTGTGCGACCATCGTTACGAAGAAACAAGTGCTGAAATCGTCGCACTGGCGCTGCAGCTTGAGAAACTTAAGAACGCTGCCGATCCGGCGCCCACGACAGAGGCGCAAACGGAAGATGCTGCAGAAAAACTGGGCGCTGTGCAAAAAGAACTCAGCGCCGCGCGGCAGCGGTTGCAGGATTATTTCATGACTCAGCAGCACTACCCGCATTTAACGCCGTTTTTGAAGGCCTTTGGGCAGCCGGAGCGAAAAACCGCCTGCGCCTGTGAACGGCGTGACGAAGTCAGTCTGGATCAGGCTTTGCAGTTGATGAACAGTCCGCTGATTCGCGAAAAAGTCGCCCATGGCGCCAATCGACTTCAGGAACTGCCGGACGATCAGCTGATTCAGGAACTGTATCTGGCCGCATTCGCGCGAGTCCCGTTGGATACAGAAAAAGAAACTGTCACCGGTTTTATCGGGGCGGCCGCGAATCGCCGTCAGGCGATTGAAGATGTCGTCTGGTCAATCATCAACACCAACGAGTTTATGTTCCAGCATTGAACTGTCTTCCGAAATCATTCTTCAACACCTCACCTGTTCCGGCGGTGTATCGACACCAGCATGATGAAACCAGTCCTCTTCTGCAGCACAGTGCTTCTTCTGCAGTCTGTCACGACAGCTGACGACGTCAGTTTCAGACGGGACGTCGCGCCGATCCTGGCGGTTCGCTGCCTGGGCTGTCACAACAGTCGTACCGCCGAAGGGCGGTATGCGCTGCACACTTTTGAACGCCTGATGAAGCCTGGTGACAGCGATGTTCCTGTGATTATTCCCGGTAATCCGGACGAAAGCTATTTCCTCGAACGCCTGATCGAAACCGATCCGGACTCACGCATGCCGCAGCAGGATTCTGCGTTGGATACGAATCAGATCGCTTTGATTCGTCAGTGGATCCGCCAGGGGGCAGTATTCGATGGAGCGGATCCGTCGAGTCGGATTTTGACACTGTTGCCACCACGCCGGCATCCGGCGGCTCCCGAAATCTATCGCGTTTCGATTCCCGTGTTTGCCCTCGCATTTTCTCCGGACGGAAAGTCGCTGATGACAGGCGGCTGGCACGAACTGCTGCTTTGGGACGTCATCACCGGTAAGCTTCAGAATCGCGTCAACGGAATGCCGCAGCGCATTCATTCTGTGGCTTTCAGTCCCGATGGGCAGACCGTCGCCGTGTGCGGAGGGAGTCCCGGAGAGTACGGCGAAATTCAACTGTTCGCGGCGCCCGGCGTCGCTGCGACCGAGCTCGGAAGTGTTCTGAAGCGTCGCGTCATCACCGGCTGGGAAGACGTTATTCTGGATGCCTGTTTCAGCCCCGATGGCCGTCGGCTGGTGGCCAGTGGAGCGGACAATTCCGTGCGCTGCTATGACTCTTTCACCGGAACAGAGATTTGGCAAACACGACAACACGTCGACTGGGTCACCGGTGTCGATATCACGAGCTACAAGTTTTCGGAAGAAAACGTAGCCAACGATCCTGAGAACAAACTGTTTGTGTTCAACGAACACGAACAGAAATCGGGAGAACACGTCCGCCAATGCTGGGACTTTGGGAACGACCACTTCATCATCCGTGAGGCCAACTGGGAACTGGAAATGTTGCCCGCAGCCGATTCCGACTCAACACCAACGGAATCCCTGACCAGGATTACCGTGACGGGCATCGGCAAGACCTACAACGTCCAGCGTGAATCGTACAGCGGCAGCGACATCGAGCCTGATGCAGCAGTCGGGGGTTACCTGAAGTCGCTGTATGAATCCTGGGGACAGAACGCCGACGGCAGTCGGCTTGTGGTGTCCTCGTCGCGTGATCGAACGGTAAAGGTGTTTTCTTTAACTGACGGTATGCTGTTCACAACTTACAAAGGACACCGACGTGAATACGGCCCGTTGAAAGGCCTGCATCGTGTCTTCGGAGTCCAGGCCGAACCCGCCACACGGAGAGTCTGGTCAGGCGGAGAAGGAAAACACTTTCACGGGTGGAATCCGGTCACGGTCCGCGATGAGGACGGAACTGCAGCCGATATGGAAGAACGATTTTCAAAAGAGTATTCCACCGATCTGATCCGGCATGAATTCACTGGTCCCGTGTTTTCACTCATCCACTGCGGCAACCAACTCGTTGGTGGTGCGGCCGACGGAAAGATTAACAGCTACGTTATCTCAGGCCCCGATGCTGCTTTTAGTGTGAACGATGTTGCCGCCACTGATTCCTACGCCGGTCAGTCCGACCACATCTTTGCCGTGGCGGCCAGTGCCACAGGACAGATCGCAGCCGTGGGTTTTCGCGGCGAAGTTGTGATATGGGACGCCGAAACGTGCGAGATCACAACGCGGTTTACGGCCGCGCCATTGAAGAAGTGACACCGCTCAGAAGTGACACCGCTCAGAAGTGACACCGCTCAGAAGTGCGACAACCGACATCATTTGTTTCCGCAGGTGATACCCCCGGCCGGACAGAGGGCTGTTGACGGTACATGCATATCACAACGGCTCCGTTACCTGACGGCCCGAGTCGCAATGAATGTCGACATGTATCGAGAAACAGGGTCGTCATCCGATTCTTTATATTCGTCTTCGAATAGTCCCGTCAGCATGAACCCGGCGTTCAGCTGCCCACCAATCTGGTCTTGCAGCGTATGCCCGAATTCCAGGGCTCGGCCGGAATTGACGATCTTCTGTACGTGTGAATCGTCAAGGTGTTCCAGATCGGAATAGGGCAGGCGGTAACGCAACTGCAAATTTCCGTTTTCTTTCCGCTCGTCATCGAACAAATAACGAACGGGATTCACGAACCCGGTCAGCAGCACACCACCAGGCCGCAGCACGCGATGGCATTCCTGCCAGACAGCAATTACGTCGGGCACATAACAATTGGAACAGGGATGAAAAACCAGGCCAAACGTATTATCCGGAAAACGTGACAGGTCGGCCATGTCACCTTCCACAGTATTAATCTCAAGCCCATCCCGCTGTGCGACAAAGCGGTCCTGCTCAAGCTGTTTCGGTGAATTATCAACCACCGTAACCGCCGCTCCGGCTGCGGCCAGAATAGGAGCCTGCTGCCCTCCTGCAGATGCAAGACAAAGAGTCGGCATTCCGCCGAGTTGAGGAAACCATTCCATCGGGACGGGCTTCTGCGGCGTCAACAGGATCTCGAACGTGCCGTGGCGTGCCTTACTGATGACCTCTGAATTTACTGCCTGAGTCCATCGATTTCCTTCATCGACATTCCGGTCCCATGCATCGCGGTTGTGCGAACGAACATCCATCGCTGAATCTCAGTGTTCTATCGGCGGTCAGTCTACGATTGCCCCAGCGGCCGTCGCCCCGGGCCTGCGTCCTTGCCTTCACCCAGATCTTTTCGCATTTCGTCTGCGTGCTGCTTCAGACGCTCAACAATATCGGGGTGCCTGTCCGCCAGGTTTGTTGTCTCACCGATATCGCTTTCCAGATCGAACAGCGACAGTTCCAGATCCTTTCGCTGCGCTTTGCCAGGAATGCCGCCCGTGCCGGGATTCGGTGAGTTGTACGTCTGGGAGAACATCAGCTTCCATTTACCACTGCGCACGGCCATCAGGCGGTTGCCTCCATCGTAGTGATAGAATACGTCGTGGGGTGTCCTGGCACCTTGCTTGCTGAACATCAGGTCGGAAATATCTTTCCCATCAATCGTTCGCTCAGGCAGGTCTGCCCCCGCGAGCCCGGCAAACGTCGGCAGCAGATCGATTGTCCCGGCAACTTCGCCCGAAACCTTCCCGGCGGGAATTTTGCCCGGCCATCGCATCAGACACGGAACACGAAAACCACCCTCGAAATTCGTCCCTTTGCCTTCCCGCAATGGTTTTGCAGAACCACCGTGATCTCCATACGACAGCCACGGACCGTTGTCTGATGTGAATACGACGCACGTGTTTTCATCGATACCGGTTTTCTTTAACGACTCGAAGATCTGACCGACGCCCCAGTCAATTTCACTGATTACATCGCCGAACATTCCGCGTTCCGTTTTTCCTTTGTACTGATCCGACACAAACAGTGGTACATGGGGCTGAGGACTGGGAAGGTAAATGAAAAACGGTTCGCGGCGATGATCCCCAATAAACTTTACGGCCCGGTCAAACAGGTTGGTCGTTAACGGAATCTGATCTGCCGGCATCACCTGAGGATTAATCACCTCCAGCCCTTCATACAATGGCAGATGCGGCCAACGCTTCAGCCGCTGTTCCATTTTCAGATGTCGCACACCCGGGTGGAAAGGCCACATGTCGTTCGAATACGGGATTCCGAAGTACTCGTCAAAGCCCTGACTCGGTGGCAGAAACTGAGGCTTGTGTCCCAAATGCCACTTGCCGAAACACGCGGTCGCATAGTCCTGCTGTTTCAGAACTTCCGCAATTGTCATTTCCTCGGGATTCAACCCGTTGGTCGATTTCGGTCCAAAGTTGCCGCCGACACCGACTCGAGTCGGAATACAGCCAGTCAACAGCGCTGCACGGGAAGGAGAACAGAATGACCGGCCGGCATAGAAGTCTGTAAACTTGATGCCTTCCTGGGCCATGCGATCCAGATGAGGCGTCTGGTACCCTTCAGCACCAAACGGCCCGATGTCCGCATAACCCATATCATCACAGAAAATAACGATAAAGTTGGGCGGTTGTTTGTCCCTGTCGTGCGCCGACAGCGCCGAAACGAAGCACAGCAGCAGCAGTGATGTGATGACCATTCGGCGGGAAAGAACCATTCTGTATTTCCGATGACAGTTGTGGCGGCTGGACCTGAAGTCTGGTACGCACGCTCAGGATTCGTCTTCATCAGGCAAGCCCGAATCGCTCGGAAAATCCATTGTGAACGTGCTGCACGACAGATGCAAACGAGTGCAACCTTCATTTACGAACCGTAGCGCGGGCTGCCAGCCTGCTCTTCACCAACCTGTCCCGTCACGTAGGCCGCGACCGAGCGAAGCGCTGTTCCGGCACCCACCGTTTCGTCTCATTTGCCCCGCCTTACGTCGACCGGACTGCCGCAGCGACATCGCTGCGCTCCCGGATTCCGCTCGGTTTCTAGCTCAGAAACGACAGCGGTTTGAATTGCTCGCCGATCACACCGCCAGCGACCGGCGTCCCATATAGAATGACCGGGCCAGCGACACCGTGGTCCGTTCCCTGTGAATAATTCTCATTCACTCGTCGACCGAATTCGCTGAAGCCGAGCATCAGCACGCGGTGATCCTGCTTCAGCCGAACCATGTCGTCGTGGAAGGCTTTGACCGTCATGCGCACCCTTCCGGAACCATTCCGATTCAGCTGCATGGTTTCTTTCACATGAATGCAGCCGGTGCACATCATGGCGGCAAGCAGCAGTACCAGGCAACCGCGAACAGACATGAATCCTCTCCCAATAAAATGGAGTGGTCAGGACCGTGTAGACCAGTACCCTCCTACCTGGCTTATTGCACGCCGGCTATTCTCTGCCATGCGGAATTCGGACA
Organism: Fuerstiella sp.; assembly: GCA_014238335.1. Taxonomy (GTDB): domain Bacteria; phylum Planctomycetota; class Planctomycetia; order Planctomycetales; family Planctomycetaceae; genus Fuerstiella. Next base: position 4,054 of record JABABI010000150.1, on the reverse strand, counting down.
AAACAGGGAAGCAAGAAACTGCATCGATTCGGCAGAGCGAACTGTTGAAACGACGGGTGGCTAAAGCCGCATGAAAACGATGTTGCGGAGTTGACGGTAAAGGCTCGTTGCCCGAAATCAGGACCTGTGTCATCCATCGTGGCATTGTTGGAACGACTCGGAACTTCGGCCACCGCGTAAGCAGCGACGACCAAACAACGACCGCGGACGGGCGTCGTCGGCCTCAAACAGCAGATCCCGATGGCCCGCCAACAGCCACTTAGCCGGAGCAATCGCACGGACCGATATCGCCCGGGTGATTGCGAAAAAGACAGCAAGGCCGGGCCAGTCCCGCTCGATGGTCGTCAAGGTCATCCCTGGTGTCGAATATTCGCATCCGCCTCGCGAAAACAGCCGTCCAACTGCGGTAGTCCTTGTTGACACGCCGCAGCAACGCCCCTAGCATGCTCGCTCACCGGCTGCAGAGCTTTCACGGGTTCGCTCGAACCGTCCTGAACGGTATGTTTTGTGGTCGGGAAAAATGGTCGGAAAAGGTGCTCTGGAGAGGTGGCAGAGTGGCCGATTGCACCGGTCTTGAAAACCGGCGTAGGGTCAAACCTACCGGGAGTTCGAATCTCCCCCTCTCCGTTTAACAGCAAGGGGCTTACGTCAAACGGACGTAAGCCTTTTTTTGTGCGCTCACCGAAAACGTGACGGGGCCGCCACAGTTGAGTGATCCAATACGCGGCGAGTTTGCCCGCACAGTTGGCTATGGGTTTATCTGAAATCACGGTGTCAATGTCGTTGATACGGCTGTGCCGGACGGTCACCAAATTTTGAACGTCAGATATGCCCGATGTTCGCCAATTCAGGTCGTGCGTTTCCCGACGACAGAATCTGAATAGTATGCATCAATTTGTGCGACTGTCAGCTCCGACCGCTTAGTGACGGCAGAAAGTAAGTGCATCACCACTCCCCGCCAAGCGTCACACTTTCTCGCCGACGTATACAGCTTAGTCATTCCGCAGCCTGTCTTTGTATGGCCGAGTCGTTGCCGAGCTGTTTGTGGCGTCTGGGCGCTAAACGTTGTCCGTGGTATCCGCCACAGTCGCCGGACAGCTTCGTAGGGTCCGCTGTGCGGACCACTGTTTTGACGGTCCCCACGGCGGATCCTACACCTCTGATCTGGAATCATTTAAAACGGAGTCACGGAGGTTGCACCGGTGAATCTCCGTGTCCCCGTGGTTAGTCTTTCTGCGCCCTGTTTTGGATTTCGGCGATGTCAGTGTTGTCCGCCACGCTCTGTCCGGCCAGCCAGCCGGTACTAAAGGCGGCCTGAAAATTATAGCCACCGATCGGGCCGTCAATATCCAGTACCTCGCCGGCAAAATATAGCCCGTCGATAATCGTGCTCTGCATCGTTCCTGAATCCACTTTGTTCAGACTGACACCTCCAGCAGTCACCTCAGCTTTCTGAAACCCCAGTGTTCCACTGATCGGAACGATGGTTCCCTTGATCATTCCGGCAAGACGGCGAATTTCCTGACGCGACAGTTCCGCTGCGCGTTTGACTGCGGGTACGCCTGCCCGGTCCAGCACCACGCCGGCCAGTCGTTTGGGCAGCAGGTCCTGGACAACAGCAGACACGTTGCTACGCCCTGACCCACGACAATCGTCAGTGAGTTGCGACAGAAAATTCTCAAAGCCAGACGTCGGCAGAAAATCACAGACGAGTTTCAGAGATGTCCGTTCTGTGCTCAGCGTGACCGTACGGCTGATGTCCAGCGCCGCAGGCCCCGAGAAACCAAAATGGGTGAACAGCACCGAAGAACGCCTGCGGGCCAGAAAATGTTTCGGCGAATATCCGTTGGCTTCCTGCTGAGGATCGTGGTGGACGATTGCCAGCATGGCATCAGGCAGAGTAATTCCCTGCAGGTCGCGCACCCATTTTTCGTCCGTTGTGATCGGCGTGAGCGCGGGCACGGGGTGGACGACTTCGTGCCCGAATTGCCGAGCCCATGCATAGCCATCGCCTGTTGTGCCACATCCGGGATAGGATTGCCCGCCGGACGTGATCAGCAGATTGGGGGCAGTAAACTGCTGGTCTGCAGTTTTCACGATGAAGCCCGTTTCCCGCTTTTCGATCTGCGCCACGGCCGCACCGATGGCCAGCATCGCGCCCGAATGTTTGGCTCGCCGCACCAAGGCATCGCGGACATCGATGGCGCGGTTACTGACAGGAAATATCTTGCCCGTGTCTTCGACCTTTGTGGCGACACCTTCAGCCTCAATGAGCTCGATTACTTTTTCGGGCGGCAATGCAGCCAGTGCAGATCGCAGAAAACCGGCCTGCTTCTTATCGAAGGCAGCAAACGCATCCGCGATTCCCTGCTGATTGGTCGCGTGAGTGATATTGCACCGTGTCCCGCCGGACATCAGGATCTTCACGCCAACTTTCGTGTTTTTTTCCAGCAGCAGGGTGCGACAACCCAGCTCTGCGGCACGGGCCGCCGCCATCAACCCTGCCGCGCCGGCGCCCACGATGATCAGATCCCACGTCACAGGGGCAACGTCTCTGTCAGGATTTCACGGATGGCACGGCGGTCCGCTGCGGACAGATGCCGGAAATCTTCACTTGCATCATCGTCGCATAGAATCTCGTTCATTCGCTGACGTACTCGAGTTAACACGCCCTTCGGCAGCGAACGAAACGATGCTGAATAGATTAGAAAACTACACGGCCACGTAAACAGTCGCCGGGTCAGATCGAAGTGCCTTAGACTTCTCCTCTGAGAATCGAACGGGCCTCGCTGCTGAAAATCCCGAGTAAACCCACTGGTCCCGACGACCGGACTGGTCAGCAGCGGTTCATCGCAGAATAGCAGCGCTTTCACAACTTTCTCGGCCGCGGATTCGTAGCGTCTTCTGGTGGAGTCCGACAGGAAACCGACTTGCCGTTCCAGTGCTTTGTTCATCACGACGGCATCGCGAGCTGTCAGTCGCCCGGAATGATTGGCCGCGGTCAGTACATTGTGAACTTTTGCCTGGTGTTGCAGAACCATCAGCGCGACGATATCACTGTGCGGGGAAAGATAGGGCGTTGTGTCCAGCAGTGACGACAGATCGGTGATATTGGCTCCTGAGTCCGTATCCAGTTGTTCAGATTCGTCAGGATCGTCCAGGACAACATTGCCCATGTGTCGTTGGTCACCGTGAGTGCCGGTGACGTACCAGCCGCCCCAACGCTCATGAAACGGAGTCGTGTGGTCGTTCAGGTGAGTGCCCAGTCGAAAAACGGGCTGCCCGCTGCTGGCCGGATAGACACTCCGGACAAGATGTCCGGGAATGCGGCGAGTATGGGTGGAACCGTGGCACTGCAAACACCGCGACGTTTCGCGTTTGGGCGCCGGATTGTCTGTGCAATGCTGGCTGAGTGTATAGAACGTTCCGCCCAGATGAGCATCGGCGGTAGAAATCTCGACCACCTCACCACGCTGCACCCAGCCCACGTAGATGTCGTCGTTGAAGTAAATCGCGCGCGGGGTCTTCGGCGAAATTTTTCCGATCTGCAGACTCGTTTTCGAAAAGACCAGTGTCTGCGATGAAACGGGAACATCCAGTTCGGTCAGCAGCGAACGCAGGTAACCGTGCTCTGCTTTCCAGCTCAGAGTGGTCTCACCCTGCGCCAGTCTCTGAACCAGCTGAGATACGCGGTCCGTCGGATCGGTCTCGCTGTAGTTGATTGGTTCGCGTTCAAAGTCCAGTTGCGCCACGGCAATCGACTGTACGACGGCAAGCGTCACCAGTATCACGCAACTCTGACTTATTCTGTTCTCGTTAATCATTGGGATTGATCGAACGGTCTTCCCATGGATGTCGTGGCTGGTTGGTCTTACGGATCACGACATCGTCGGTGACATCCCAGGGATTCCTTCGCAGGCTCAGTCCAGCCCTCGGCCACGTGATCGTCCGGGAAGGAGATCATCAGGGCGCGTGAGCACGACTATACACCCGTCAAACGGCCACTCACAATGTCCGATCGCTGAGATGCTCAGAAGTCTCAATACCGCAGACG
>JABABI010000014.1 GCA_014238335.1 Fuerstiella sp. | reverse complement strand
ATGGACGGCGAGCGGATGTCCTCAACATGCGTTGGTGAAGGCCTCGCACTCCCACACGCTCGTCTGGACGTTGGCCAAAAAATCATTGGCTATGGGGATCAATCGCAGTGGGCTTTCGCTGGCAACGCCGGGTCACCGGCCCGTACACTGCATGGTAATGATCATTACGCCAACATCGTTGTCCGAACGTCACCTGGAAGATCTGCAGACTCTAGCCGCATCCATCGGACGAGACCGGTCCATTCAACAGCAACTCTACCATATCGAGTCGCCGGCGCATGCCGACGGACTGCTGCACCTGGATCAACAGTTCGAAGACTGGAACTATTACCTGGAAGACGTGGAACAGTCGGGCCCAACGGTCAATTTGGAGGTCGCAAACAGATGCAGCACAACACGACCATGAGTCGCCCCGCCCGGAATCCGTCCGCCACGGACGAACTTCAGACCCGCCGCAATGTCCTGCGATTCGGAATGTCAAGCCTGGTCGGCCTGAGGTGTCTGACCGGTGCATCAGCCGGCGCCTGCCCGCAATTGCAGGATTCAGAAAACGACCATCTGCTGCTCGGCTTCAGTACGTATGGCATGAAAACTCTGACAACCGAGTCAGCCATCAGTCACATCGCTCGCATCGGATTCGATTCGGCGGAAATCACGGTCTGGCCCGACTGGGACGCGGCGCCCGGTAACATGACTGTGGAACGGCGTCAGACGATAAAAACCCAATTGGCGGACTCCGGGTTGCGGCTGACCTCATTAATGGAGCACATCACGCCCAGTGAAAAGGACACACAGCACGCCGCGCAGCGCACTCGTCTTGCCGGCGTTTTTGAACTTGCCGCAGACCTCTGTCCAGCGCAACGGCCGCTGGTGCAGACAGTGCTCGGTGGTGGACAGTGGGAGAAAAAACGCGAACTGCTGCGTGATCGAGTGGGCGACTGGCTCGATCTCGCAACGGCACACAAGACGGTACTGGCCATCAAACCACACCGAGGCGGAGTGGTGTCCCGTCCTGAAGAGGCCGTCTGGCTGATCGAGCAGCTTGGACAATCCAGGTACCTTCGTATCGTTTACGACTACAGCCACTACGCTTATCGGGATATGTTGCTGGCAGACACAGTAAGAACCGCTTTGCCGTATTTGGCTCACGTCGCCGTAAAGGACGCCGTGAAGGAAGGCAATCGAATCGTGTTTAAACTGCCCGGACAGGCAGGCACAATACCATACGCAAAGCTGCTGAAGCTCCTATTTGACGGTGGCTACAGAGGCGACATCAGTTGCGAGGTCAGCAGCATGGTCTGGAATAAGCCGGGCTACGCCCCAGTGGCGGCCGCAGAAGCCTGCTACCGCTCATTGGCGAAAGCATTCGTGGAAGCCGATGTGCGGCGCCCTGCCTAACCTCCAGCGCCAGTCGCTCAGAGCCTGTCTCGGAGTTCTGCGTTGAGCAACAGTGCGGTCATATGCCGGCCACGGCGAATGGGCGATCGGCATCACAACGCAGATTTATGGGTACCTTTCGCGCCCAGATGGTCAGGTGGTGTTGCTATTACGCCCCCGTGCGGGTAGCGTCAGCGTGTCTGAGTTTGATGCAGGCTCTGTTTTGAGCCGTTCGAACCATTTGGTGTGGGTTCTAGTATTCTTGAAGACAGTTTGGTCCGCTCTTGAGTTCTCCTGCAGCATACATCTTTTTGATGGAAATTCGGATGGAATTTGGGTTTTCAAATTCAGCGTTTTGAGGCTGCCGTGTGGCAGCAACACACATGTTTTGGTAGCTGAAAAGCTCAAGGGTTTTGTGAATGAGTAAGAACATTTTTGTTGGTAGCCTCGCATGGGGAACCACGTCCGAAGGCCTGGAACAGGCGTTTGCGGAATTCGGTGTTGTAACTTCGGCCAAGGTGATCAGCGATCGGGAAACCGGACGATCCAAGGGATTTGGCTTCGTGGAAATGGAATCTGGTGGTGACGAAGCCATCGAAGCGTTGAACGGTGCTGATCTCGATGGTCGTCAGATCGTTGTGAATGAGGCTCGTCCACGCGAAGATCGTGGCGGCGGCGGCGGCGGTGGCCGAGGCGGCTACGGCGGTGGCGGTGGCGGTGGCGGTTACGGTGGTGGCGGTGGTGGTGGCGGCGGACGCTACTAAGAAACGGATTCTGCCGGACATCCGGACGAACAGAACTTTTTCCGGATTCAGGAATCAACGTGATCTGAAAGGGTGACGAGCCGTAATGGCCCGTCACCTTTTTTGTTTTCCCGACCGGATACCTGGAAATCTGCGTCGCTGCCTTCCCAGAGTTCCTTCCCGCTTCAGGACGGTCAATTCCTGTGCGACGACTTTCCTGAAACCCAAAACAGGCAATGTTCGCACGCCTTTGCCTGGACAGCACTCAGTCCTGAGCTTTTCTGTTGATTCTATACGGTGCCCCCTTAACATTCTGTAGAACAGTGACGTTCTGCAGTAATGACATCGTCTGACACATCGCCGGTTCTAAGGGGTCCCGCCCGGCCCAAACAGCCGTCCCACGATCCTGGTCCTGGTCCTGGATAATTCAATGAGACTCGCCTCCATTCTGACCCTGTTTATTCTGAACTCCATTTGCCTGCCCGATGTATATCCGCAATCGACCGGCCGCGACAGAGGGAGAGATGGCGGTGACCGTGGGCAGTTTGACAGACGCGTCGGCGAAGACCGTGGCGGTCCGCCCGGTGGCTTTGGCAGTCGACTGGACCAGAACGGTGACGGGCGCATCGATCAGAACGAACTGAATGATATTCCGGAAGGCTTTCGTCAGGCCATGCAATCCCGGGGAGTCAAACTCAAGCCTGGACTGTCAGTGGAAGAATTCACCCAAAGCATGCGACAGCAATTCGAACGCAGCCGAGAGGAAGGCCGTCGTCCTTCAGAAGAGCGTCCTGACGAGCGTTCGCCCGGAAACAGATCTCAGTACAGGCCACCTGCGCCGTTTCGTCCACGGCAGAAAGACCGACTCACCGTAGATCTGCCGCCCAAATACAGCGAACTCGACACAGATTATGATGGCCAGGTAGGACTGTACGAATGGATTACAGCACGACGTGAGAGCCTGCACCAGTTTGATGAAATCGACATGGATGTTGATGGTGTGCTGACACCCAGAGAACTTATGCTCTACGACAACGTGTCAGCCAGTGGAACTCCGAAGCCTGCTTCTTTCGAACGACCTCGCGTGACCATCATCGGCGGTCCGCTGGCCACGTCGACCACCAAACGCACGGACGAGAGAAACAGCAAGTCACACCTGTCGGAAAAGGAGAGAGAAAAGCACACGGACTTTGCCAGCACGAAGGCATTCCCGTATATCGACGTGAACAAAGACGGCAGGATTACGATGGAAGAACTTCAACGCGATGAAAAAACCAAACGTATTATTCCAATGTTCGAAAAGGCCGGAATTCGTGTGGAAGCCATGTCGCAGCAGGAATTCACAGACCGGTGGATGGAAGCTCAGGAAGTGTTTGCACGGCAGAAGGAAGAAGGCCGCGACAAAAAGAAGCGGTAGCGACAGAATGAATCCATGTCCTTTGTCCGAACGCTCCTCGGCCACAAAACGAGTCCGTGCCGCCAGTTTCGGTCACACATCGGGCAATGAGCTATTCAAGTCTTCCGCATTCCGCCTGCGTCGTGTCGATACGGTTCAACTCCCCTCCCGGAAATCGAATCAGGCGGCACCAGATTCCCCGCGGAGTGGCAAGGAGTCGAGGTCCGGAGCGGAGTAGCCGAAGCGTTCGTAGGCCGGTCGCAATTCTTTGTATACCCGCCGCACAAGCGCCGGATCGTCGTTGAACTGGTTCTTCTGATAGCTTCGCAACGAAAACAACGTCGGAAGCAATGCCTGTTCCAGGTCGCCAAAGCCGTTCAGTCCCAGCGAACCGTATGCATTGCCAAGTTCGGCAATAGGTTCGACCTCCAGCTTCTCAAAGCTGATCTCGTGCAAATTCCCCTCAGGAATCAGATGACGATCCTGTTCATAGCGTTCAAGTCCGAATCGATAGGTGTCAATAATCTCATTTTCCACATTACAGAATTCGGGCCGTCCCAGCGTGTTTTCTTCAATCATTCGACGCCGCAGATGGCACGCCGAACGCACGACGTGGTACGGGTCGCGGTGGATATACAGAAACCGCGCATCGGGGAACATCTTCACGAGATTCTTCACGTGATACGTATGAAAAGGCGACTTCAGCATGATCCGCTTCTGTGACTTGTATGTCATCTTCTTCAGCAGCAGCATGAGGCACGACTCGTAACGTTCCAGTTCCGCAGCGTCCAGGTTTTCAAAGTCCAGGGCCTTCCAGAAGTACCGCAGATCGTGTGGCCTGGACAAAAACATGTATGGCGACACCTGACTCATAACGGCCGTGGCAATGTCATCTTCCTGAGGTGCGTCCCAGGACACTTCCATGTTGTCCATGGGTCTGGCCCGCGGGACGAACGGTGCCGTCAGCTTTTTGGTCGCTGTTTCTGTCAGCAGAAAGTGCCATGGAAACAATGCCTGATACAGTCCCAGATGTCCGAACTGAGGATCGTGACTGAGCAGATTCTGTAACAGGGTCGTGCCACTTCGCCAGAATCCAAGTACGAAGAGTGGTGGCTCAACCAATTCCGTCTCCGCGACGGCTCGGCCATACAGCATGGACTCCAAAGCCCCCATGCCCGAGTTATAGATCGCCATGGGCGGAAGCGCCATCAGCTTATGCAGACGACTCCAGTGCATCGATGGACGAGAACGCACCAGACGTGATAGCCCCGAAATATTCATTCCGTGCCAGAGCATCAGGCCACCCTGTGATCTGTTGACGGGACGGATCTGCTGTTTCGATCGAGTCATGCCTGAAATCTTTCGGGAAACATTGCCGCTGCCGCCCAACGTGTTGCACAAACCTGCGGGTTCGAACACTGGAGCGGCCAGCCACTGCGGACCACCCTCGTCTATATCGGCAGGTGGCGCGGTTCGTCCGGTGGCAACTACAGCTGAGACTGTATTTCGGCAGGATTAGCTCTGGCGTTGAGTCAGAATAGATGCCGTAAAACCTCAGTTCGTCCCCTATGTCATTGGGGATGGCCACAGTCGCAGGACACGACGTCATTGCCGCACTCTGGGAGGCTACGGCAGTACGGGCAATATGGTGACGTGCAACTTCGACTAATGTGCCCGTCCGTGCAGGATTTCACTGGAAAAACGTGCGCCAACAGCGTTTGATCGAAGTGTAAGAGTTTCTCTTCCGAACGAGTCAACACTCAAGCATACGACCAACTTCCGGGACCAGGGAAAAGGAGTCATTCGATGACCCAACAGAGTTTTCAGATTGTCACGGCCACCATCGTTCTGAGTTTGTTGGCAGATCAAGCGGGAGCGCAGATTAGTTTTGGAGTCACTCAGCAAGACGGCGTTGTAATGGGCGGTGGCTTGCAAATCGGCGGATTTGTGACGCGCGGCAGAACGGGGGTCAGACTTGGCATTTCCACAGGCACAAGTCAGCTAATCGGCGTGCAGAATTTTTCTTTCCAGAACGGAGGCAGTGTTGGTCCCGCAGGAGCGGCGAACAACACCCGTCGGCGCAGTCAACCCGGTTCCGATCAGTTTGTGAAGGCGGCCGGACGATTCGATCGCGACAGGAACCGTCGACTGGATCGCAAAGAACTGACTCAGATTGCGACCGCGATCGTTAAGGAACTAAGGCAACGCCAGGACCAACAGAACGGAACGTCATCAGTATCGCGTGGTAGCCAGGGAAAATCGAAATCCCCGACCACATCTCCGTCAGTTGCGGAAATGGTCGAAAGCTTTGTGACCCGTAGTATGACGTTTGATGCTGACGGTGATGGCGCGCTCGACGCAGCAGAAACGAAGCGAATGGCGACCGCTCTGCTTCGTTCACTCAGTTGACTGCTTGCCGACGCCTGAGTCCATTCGTGATGGTTTGTCAACCGGTTCAGTCATCGCCAGTTTAACGTGACCTTGCTTAATGCTGCAGGGCGGCTTTAATGGGGGGCTCTCCTTTCCGGAACAGACGTCCTGTTGGTGACATGCAGAAGATCCGCGCGACAAGGCTGCAGCAGATTCTCACTGTGTTGGCATGCGCAGTGATACTCAAAGTCATCGCTGGAGTGCTGTTGAGCTATCGCGGCTACCTGCCACCAAATTTCGAATCCGTTTTTCTGCAAGGCCGGGAGGACTACTTCTCAGGCAGTTATCAATGGGCGTTCTACTCGCACATTTTTTCCGGCCCCTGCTCGCTGTTCATCGGGCTGATTCTGCTGAACAAGAACTTTCGACAACGGTATCCGAATAAGCATCGTTATCTGGGGCGAATTCAGGCCGCGTCTATACTGCTGCTGGTCGCTCCCAGCGGCCTCTGGATGGCGTTTCACGCAGAAACGGGCGTTATCGCAGGTCTCGGCTTCGCATCTCTCGCCATTGCGACCGGCATTTGCGTTTCGTTTGGCTGGAGATCCGCCGTGAACGGACGGTTCGCCGAGCATCGTCAGTGGATGTGGCGCTGCTATCTGCTGCTGTGTTCGGCAGTTGTGCTGCGAATAATGGGAGGCCTGGCGACTGTCGCTGCAGTTGAAGGCGAGTGGGCCTACCAAACGGCCTCGTGGACAAGCTGGCTACTGCCGCTCGGAGTATTTGAACTGATTCAACTACGGGCCCGTAACTGTAATCGGCGTTCACTTTAAGGCCTGAACGATCGATCAGTCCAGAGTACCGTCAGCCTCCTTTGTATCAGAAGTTGCCAGGTCGTGTGAGTTGGAGGTCATCGCAAGACGCTCTTCGTCTGACGTTCGTTCACTCAGAAATCGAACGGAACCGTCGCTGAAGGCCGCTTGCGTACCGTTCTCATGGGCCAGTTCTGTATTCGGTCCAAAATCCCGCACGAACTGCCCAGCCTGATCCTGTGGGGCCATCCAGTGAATCGAATCATCGGGCGACACTTCAATCACCATAAGCGTTCCTGAATCCCCTTCTGCGACCTCAGAATAATATGTGGTTTCCGTCGGACGAAAAACTCCGTCTTCCCCGGCAACCCCAAGGTAAGTGGTGTGATTCGGTGGAATGCCGGAGGAGCGGCAACGAAATATGTCCAGACTGGTTTCGTATGCCGCCGCATTCGATGGATCGTCCCACGACTTCGAAAGATCGATCGTGTCGTACAGTTCTTTCCGATCAAGAAATGGCAGGACCAGCGTTCTCCAGCTATGCAATCGCCTGCCGTTTGCGTCAACCGTGTAAAGAGGAGGCAATGCCCCATTTGCATCCTCATAATTGCTCAATGCCAGCGCGATGTGCTTGAGGTTGTTTCTGCAATGCGTTCGATACGCGGCTCCACGCGCATTGCGTCTTACCGGCACAAACAGAACGATCAGCAGCACAACGATGCAGCCTCCCAGGAACACCTTCAACAACGTAACTCCAATTCCACGGTACGATTGATTCGCGGCGTTCACGTCACCCGGGCTGGAATAAGGATTTTCCTTCACGATGCTAACTCCGAACTCAATTTTTTCCTGACGCAGGATGACATTCTCGCACACATGCCCCAGACGAATGCTACGGGCTGTCAACACGCACATATACCATCCCATCGAGTGATCTGCGGGCCGACGTAGTCTATGTTTTTCTTCCATTTCCCGGATTTCACAAACCTGCACGAACGAACAGGTGCCTGCCTGAGGCGCTGTACAGTTGCGCATTCAGCGGTTTTCCTGAGATTCCGATGCGAACCGCAGTCGTACAGGCTGTTGTCTGGAGACGCGTGCGAGCGGCGGGTCCCCCTCGGGGGCGTTCGCCGCACATTCAGTCCGGCACCTGCCATCCACCAGTCCGACACACAATCCGTGACCAGGCCGCCGTTTGATTATGCGGCCGCCGTTCGCGATAATAAGGCCCGAAACACAACGTCAGGCACACCCTGACCGGACATATCACGGAGCGATCAACATGATCGATGCGAATACGGATGCCGCTGCAGACAATATTTCTGCTTCAGGACAGCAAGAGCGCCCGTTTGCTCATCTGCACTGCCATACTCATTTCAGCCTGCTGGACGGCGTGAATCGGATTCCGGAACTGGTGACGCAGGTGAAGAGCCTGGGTATGAACTCAGTAGCTATGACTGACCATGGCAATCTGGGTGGGGCCATGGAGTTCTACAACACCTGCAGAAAACACGACGTCAAGCCGATCATCGGCTACGAAGCGTATGTCGCGCCAGGCCGCAGAACGGACCGCAGCGCGACTCGACAGCGGGAAGCTCAGTCCCACCTGACGCTGCTGGCGATGAATCAGAAAGGGTTTGACAACCTGATTAAGATGTCATCCACGGCATACCTGGAGGGATTTCACTACAAGCCGCGAATCGACCGCGAGTTACTGGAGGAATTCAACGAAGGCGTCATCTGTCTGTCCGGGTGTGCGTCCAGTGAACTTTCGAAGATGCTTCTGGCGGAGAAAGACGACGAAGCACGACAGCTGGTGGAGTGGTACACCAAAGTTTTCGGCGACCGATTCTACATGGAGATCCAGGACGCGGGCTTCGAAATTCAGAAGCAGTGTCTGGCACCAACCGTGGACCTGGCTAACAAAATGGGGCTGCCGCTGGTCGCCACCAATGACGCTCATTATCTGACGCGCGACGATGCGAAGGTTCAGGATGTGCTCCTGTGCGTGAATACTCGTTCCACGCGGGACGATCCGAACCGGATGAAGATGAGCAACGACGGGCTGTACGTGTGCAGTCCCGAGGAAATGTACGCGACCTTTACGGGTCTCGAACACGCGGTCGCTCGGTCTCAGGAAATCGCAGATCGTGTTGACATCGAAATGCACGACCGCAAATTATACCCGGTCTATCGTCCGCCCGAAGGGAAGTCTGACATCGACTTCCTGCGCGACCTGTGCACCGAACGGATGCACGAACGTTATGGCGACGAGTTGACCGATAAACACTGGGATCGTCTGAAGTACGAATTGAGTGTTATCGAAGACAAAGGTTATGCCAGTTACTTTCTGATCGTGTGGGACTTTGTGGAATTCTCCCGCCGTCACAGTATTCCGTGTGGTGCTCGTGGCTCTGCCTGTGGTGCCATCGTGGCGTTTCTGCTGCGGCTGGGTGACGTCTGCCCTTTGAAGTACGACCTGCTGTTTGAACGTTTTCTGGACCCCAGTCGTAACGAGCCGCCCGATATCGACATCGACTTCTGTCGTGACCGGCGACAAATGGTGATCGATTACACGAAAGAAACCTATGGCGAAATGAATGTCGCCCAGATCGGGACCTACGGTACTCTGAAGGCCAAAAATGCGATACGCGACGTTGGACGGGCGCTCAACGTCCCGCTGCCGCGAGTCAACGAACTGGCGAAGATGATTCCCGATGAGCTGAACATCAAGCTGAAGGACGCCCTGGACAAGAGCCCCGATCTGAAAGCGGCGTACGATCGCGATCCGGTGGCTCAGGAGCTGCTGGACTACGCGATTTCCGTGGAAGGTCTGGCCCGCAGCATGGGAACTCACGCGGCTGGTGTTGTGGTGGCCGACGTGCCTCTGGATACCGTGGTCCCGCTGCAGAAGATCACGGGCAAGAATGACATCATTACTCAGTGGGACGGCCCGACTATAGAAGCCATCGGCCTGCTGAAGATGGACTTTCTGGGTCTGAGAAACCTAACGATCCTGGACAAGGCGGTTAAGAACGTGCAGCGGATAGATCCGGACTTCACGCTTCAGGATGTCCAGGACAATCTCACCGACAAAAAGACGTTTGCACTGCTGCAGCGAGGAGAAACAAAAGGCGTCTTTCAGCTTGAGTCCGGTGGGATGCGTGACCTGCTGACAAAAATGAAGCCGGACTGTTTCGAAGACATCATCGCGACATCTGCGTTGTATCGCCCCGGTCCGCTGGAAGGCGGCATGGTGATGGAATACGTCGACGTCAAGAACAAACGCAAAGCGCCACGGAAAGTGCATCCGGTCGTCGACGAGGTTCTGGAAGAGACCTACGGCGTGATGGTCTATCAGGAACAGGTGATGCGGATCCTGAACCGCGTCGGCAATGTAGAACTGGCAAGTTCGTACAAATGTATTAAAGCGATCAGCAAGAAGAAGCAGTCGATCATCGACAGTTTCCACGATGAATATCTCGCTGGTGCCGAAGCGAACGGCATTTCCACGCAACTGGCAGATGAATTGTGGAATCTGATTGTCGCGTTCGCGGGTTATGGCTTCAACAAATCACACTCGACGGCATACGGGCTAATCGCGTACGAAACAGCGTATCTGAAAGCACATTACCCGGTCGAATTCATGGCGGCATTGCTGAGTTGCGGGATGGAAAGCAGCGAGCGAATCAGTGAGCACGTTGACGATTCCCGCCGCCAGAACATCGCTGTCCTGCCTCCCGATGTGAACACGTCAGAGGTGGAATTCGTTGTGGTGGGCGACAGTATTTCCTTTGGCATGGCAGCAATTAAGGGCGTCGGCGAAGCTGCTCTGGAGGCGCTGGTCAACGCCCGAAATGCAGATGGTCCATTCAGGGACATCTTTGACCTGACAGAGCGTGTCGATGCAAAGGCGTTGAATAAAAGTGCTCTGGAAACGCTGGTCAAGGTTGGGGCGCTGGACAGCCTGCCGGGAAATCGAGCTCAACAGCTGGAAGTCGTTGATCGAGCTGTACAGTCCGCCGCGGCGATCGCCCGGGATAAGGCGAGCGGCCAGATGAATCTGTTTGGTGGAGATGACGATGAGTCGCCCGCTGGCGGAGATGATGTTCAGATCAATCTGCCGGACGTCCCTGAATGGCCGAAGTCTCAGAAACTGGCCATTGAAAAAGAGTGTCTGGGATTCTATCTAACATCACATCCACTGGCTCAACATTCGAAACGCATCGAACGCTATGCTCAGACGAAGAACAAAGACGTCGCCGACATAGAAGACGGTGTTCCCGTCACCATCGCCGGCATGGTGGGATCCATCAAGATCGCCACCGCAAAAAAAACAAATGCGAACGGACTGAACAAGTATGCAAATTTCGATCTGGAAGATCCGACGGCGATCCTGCGGTGCATCGCGTGGCCGTCAGATTACGATCGCTTCAAAGAACTGATCACGACAGAAAACATCGTCATCATTCAGGGGAAAGTGGACCGCCGAGGGCGTGAGCCAAATATCGTAATCAATCGGATCATGACGCTTGACCAGGCCGACAAAGAATTCACCTCTCAGGTAGCAATCAAGTTCGAACGCGGTCTGCACACGCTGGAAGACGTGGAAAACGTACGCAAGATCCTGAGCCACTATCCAGGTTCCACGGACGTCGTGCTGGTGGTGGACAGTTTGCAGCAATCCAGCAGCGGTGCTGAATGTGGTCAAACGGACGGCAACGTTGTAATCAGTACGGACGGAGCGGCAACGGCTGTGGCGGAGCCAGAAAGCGCGACCAGCACGGAAACGGGCAACAAACGGATTCGCTACATTCTGACGACGGGTAAAGACTGTCAGGTGACTGTTGGAAGGGAATTCCAACAGGCTCTGCGAGACACGATCGGCGAAGAATTCTACGAATTAAAAGCCACCACAGCATCAAACGGAAGCAGCGGTTCGTCTGCACGATAACCAGAGCAGATCTGTCAGATGCACACTGCCGGACCTGTCCGGAATCGACGGCGTCGTAAGACGACGAGCAGAACATCTTTTAAACCACACCCGCAGTCGGACAACATCCATGAAGCGAACCTTCCTTGCGATTCTCATTGCACTGTTCTCAGCCACGGGTGCATTTGCTCAGGTAATTCGCGACTATGATCTTGGAGGCGCCAGCAAACCAAAACCGGACATGTCGTTTCGAAAGGAAAACCAATACAAGCGAGTCCACCAGTCGTCGCTGAGGTTTATCCTGCGAGGCGAATTGGACAAGACGGAGAAGTTTCTCGATCAGTATCTGGCCAAACATCCCAACGATGCTGAGACGCTGTACATGCTGGGCATTCTGCATGGTCAGCGAGGCAACATCGAAACCGCAGAGGACTTCATGGCCCGGGCGCTGAGCGCCGGACTGCCGGATGGCCGCCTGGTCGCGGGGCCCCGTGAAATGATGCAGCCGCTGCTCGGCACCAAACTTCTGCAGGACGTCCTGGCGAAGTATTCAACGCTTCCCGTTCACGGGCCACTGGTGGGCAGTGTCACGAATTCGTCAGTCTCTTTCTGGGTGCGAACTCAGACGGAGGCGGCAGTGCAGGTCCTTCTGAGCGAATCTCCGAATCTCAGCGACGGCAACAAGACAAAGATCGCCAGAACTAAGGCCGGGGAAGACTTTACAGCAGTCACGAAAGCATCAGGCCTGAATGCGAACACCGAATACTTCTACGCCGTCAGAATCGGCGACGGCCCGTTCAACTTCGCCGCCGACCAGCGATTTCGTACGCTTTCACCGAAGGGGCAGACTTCAAAATTCAAGATCGCGTTCGGTGGTGGAGCTGGCTACGTGCCCGAAAACGAACGCATGTGGAATACCATCGGCAGCTTCGATCCTCACGCGATTCTTCTACTGGGCGACAACGTGTACATCGACGATCCGGAATCCGTAGTGATGCAGCAGTACACGTATCAGCGACGTCAGTCACGTCCGGAATGGCGAAAGTTGACGGCTCGTTCTCCGGTTTTCACAATCTGGGACGACCACGACTTCAGCACAAACGACAGCTGGGGCGGAGCAGATATCACCGTTCCGTTCTGGAAGAAGGACTGGGCATTTCCAATCTTCCGGCAGAACTGGGCTAACCCCGGCTACGGTGGAGGCAACGCTCAGCCGGGCTGTTGGTACACGTTCAGTATCGGCGACGTTGACTTCATCATGCTGGACTGTCGCTACTACCGCACCAGCCCCAAAGTGGAACCGCGTTCCATGCTGGGCGACGTGCAGAAGAAGTGGCTGAAGGAGCAACTGGCCGAAGCACAGGGTACGTTCAAAATCATCTGCTCATCCGTCCCGTGGGACTTTCGCACCAAGGGCGACAGTCTGGACACGTGGAACGGCTACAAGCAGGAGCACGAGGAGATTCTGGGCTTTATCGAACAAAACAGAATCGAAGGTGTCGTCCTGATGTCAGCTGACCGACACCGGTCTGACGCATGGAAAATCGAGCGTAAAAACGGATACGGTTTCTACGAATTCAATTCCTCTCGCCTCACCAATCAGCACATTCATCCAACGATGGAGAAAGCGGGCGCAATCTTCAGCTACAACAAACCTCAGTCATTTGGCCTCGTCACGTTTGACACCACACTGAACGACCCACAGGTAACGTACGATGTTGTGAACATCGACGGAGAGAAGCCGCACACGTTGACGGTGCGACGCAGCGAACTGTCATTGCCGTAGCTGCACCGGTCAGTTCACAGAAATCTGCCGATCAACGCCCCATTGATGCTTATCCCCTGGCGGAGACGAGCACTCGGACTCCCAGGCTACCGTTTCAGCCCGGTGGCCGTTTCTTCGCCAATCAAAGGCTCACTGACGGATTCGCTGGCCACACGCACTCGAATTTTGTGATTTCCAGGCCGAACACACCTCGTCCTGACAGCAAAGACGGCGGTCTTACCGGGTGCCAGCGTGGGCATCGACCGAAATACCATCACACCGTTGTCCGCGATGTATTCCGACGGTCCGGAAACCTGCAGGCTTTCCAAGCCTGCAGCCAGTTCACATGAAAGGCCGACATTCACCGCCGGGCTCGCTCCTGTATTTTCGATTCGCACTTCGAAGACCGTTTCGTCACCCGGATGCACCTTACGATTGCTGGCTACCACAGTCAGGTTTAACTGAGCATTGTCCTCAACTTCTGTAACGTGCTGAGCCTTCGTCATCTTGCCGTGCTCCGAGATCACTCCCACCTGATGAGTTGACGTCCCCGCCGCAGTAGGTCGCAGCGTAATGCGGAAGTGACTCACCTGATTCGGCCCCAGCGAACCGACGAACCAGTCAATGGTTCTGTCAGCTTCCCGGAACTTACCGCCTCGATTCGCACTGACAAATTCGCAGCCATCCGGAATTCGGTACTTCGCACGCACGTTGTTGGACTGCATCCGGCCTTCGTTGACCACTACAACTTCGTACTCGCTGTTTTGCCCGGTCATCCGTTCGGCCGGACCCCGCAAACCAATGTTCAGACGCGGCTCTGCAACTGAAACGGTCTCCGTCGTCAGATCGGAGAGTCCGCCATCGGCAATGGCACGGACGGCCAGAGAATGCTCTCCGCCCTTCGCTCCAGTCAAACTCAGACGAGCGAGACGAAATTCTCCAGGACTCAATGTTCCAATTTCAATTGTCAACACCTTTCCTTCACGATGACTCATTCCTTCCGGAACAGCCGCCTGGATGACAACATTGCTGGCCGTCCCGGAGCCGGGATTGGCAACGTGAACGGTATAGTTAGCCTGCTGGCCGACTTCCACAGTCGCAGGCCCCTGAATTCGAACTGCGACTTTGGGTTCCTTCACGGAAAACGTGGAAGAACACGCTCCGGTCAGCCGCACAGAAGCAGTCAGCTGAACATCTCCCTGTTGGCGGGGAATAATGACCAGTTCGATCATACGTTTTTCTCCCGGCTGAAGTTCTCCAACTGTCCACTTGGCAGTGCCGCCCTCCGTTGTGGGAGCTGGTTGTGAACTGACGACTTCCAACCCGGCGGACAGAACCGCTTCCGCAACGACACTTCGGACAACCGAACCGCCAGTGTTCTCAAGAATCAGGTCGCAGCGACACTCCTGCCCTACGTTGAGATCGGAATGATGCATCCACTCAACCGACACGCTTGGTGTCTGCGGCCCCTGAGGAGCATTCAGCGAATCAGTGTCGATCACTTCTGAATCAAACTGCTTCGTGGCTTCGGCTGCCGACCCTGGAAAAGCTGCCACATCCGGCGAAGATGCGGACTGGTCATACAAAATCACACCGCTGTCACCGTCTTCCGCCGTATGGAACTCGGAGAACGGATTCGCAGATACTTCCTGTTGATTCGTTTCTTCAAATTCAGCACTCACCTGCTGTACCTTTGACTGCCCCGATGCATTCGAACTAAAGGCAGCGAGATTCACTTTCTTTGGTGCGGCAGATGAAGTTTTTTCCACAGGCTGACCATGGGGCTGAAGCACCGAATCTGCAGACCATCGCGGCGCCGTCGCCGCTGTTGAGAACTGCGTTCGAAGGCCAGCCGTAACAGACGTTTTCAGCCGTTCCTGCTTGCCCCGCGGAGCATTCATTGTTTCTTTTCCGGCGACTGTTGATTTCTCGGATTGCTGCGTCTCGTCCTTCTCGGACGCGGTTGCAGAAAAATACTCGACTGCCCCCTGATCCTCGGACGTTGTGTTCTCAAACCCGATTTTGGGTACGACACTTGACGGCACGGGAGTCGACGCCGTTGACTGCTTCACCTTTTCCCAGCGGGCAAACGGATTCGCATCCTCAACGGCGATGGCCACTGGCAACAATAGCAGGCCAATTATGAGCAGGGTAATGCGTCTGATAAGCATCACTTGATCTCCGGAGCCATCATTTCTGCAGGCTCAGTTCCACGGACAAACGGGCGACGCAGGAGCGCCTTATCGCTCGTATCGGTCTGGCAGGTAATAACGCTTAACGTGAAATTGACGAAAGATCCGGTCAGGCAAAGCGGGTAGAAATACAGCGGTATGAATCGATCTCCGGGTGGCACAAACTGCCGAAAATATCCGTATCGGTGAAGTCCGATCGCGTGCATTCCGTTCAGGCTGTCGACCGACTCCGCAAAGTCAGCACGGATTGGCCATAAGACGAGAAGCCCAATATTCCCGGTTGATACGCCCTGCCCGGGTGAGGCAACCCGCGAAATGGCGGATGCCGAGTATTTGACATCATCAGGAACGCTGCGGCGTCGTTTGTCGGCGCGGTAGCCGCTACTGCCTGATTGTCATTGCAGCAGCCTCATGAAATAACGGCCATCTTCAATTACGTCTGTCTAATGGCTATCATACATAATTGCTCAGAACCAGGCCCTGACTGACGCTGCGAACAAACATGACGCATCCTTCTCCAAGTCGTGTGAATCTGCAACACCTGATGTCTCGACGTCAGGCGGTTCGGTCGGGTTCGCTGGCAATTCCCGGGATGTCACTGTCCGGTTTGTTGCAGGCCGGAGCTCAGACGCCCGACGGAGTCGGCGCTGGAACGTCGTTTGGCAGGGCGAAGAACGTGATTTTCCTGTACCTCGCGGGAGGTCCGCCCCAGCACGAAACCTTCGACCCCAAACCGAACGCACCAGAGGGCATCCGGGGACCGTTTCAGCCGATCAGCACCAACGTTCCGGGAATTCAGTTCTGTGAGCTACTGCCACGTACTGCCGGGATTTCTGACAGACTGGCGGTGATTCGATCCATGGCGACAGATGACAATATTCATTCATCAAGTGGTGCATGGGTGCTGACTGGCTACAAATACCGAGGTGGAAACGCTCGAACGATATCCGATACAGACTGGCCGTACTTTGGGTCGGTGGTAAAAATGCAGCGGCCTGCCGATCGACTGCCGGCTCTCAGCACCGTGTGGCTTCCGGACGTCTGCCGGTTGAACGAAAACGTGACACCGGCGGGCCAGACAGCAGGCTTCATGGGATCACAGTGGAATCCCGAATTATTCGTCGGTGATCCGTCCGGCCGTCAGTACGAAATTGAGAGCCTGAAAGCCACCGACATTACAGCGTCTCGTATGCACCTGCGACACGACCTGCTCGGTCAGCTGGAACAGAGCTTCCGGAGGGCGAACGGACGGGTTCAGGTCTACAACACTTATCAACAGCAGGCCTTCGACCTGTTGACGTCCGGGACAGCGCGGCGGGCATTCAACATCGCGGAAGAGCAGCCGGAAGTTAGAGACCGATACGGCCGGAACCGCTGGGGGCAATGTGTCCTGCTGGCCAGACGGCTGGTGGAGGCCGGGGTTCGGTTGGTACACGTCCAATGGCCGCGAGAACCGGGCGACAATGCGGTCGACAACCCGTTGTGGGATACTCACGCGCAGAATGCTGATCGCGTCGAGGACGTTCTGTGCCCCATGTTTGATGTGGGGTACTCGGCCTTAATCGAGGATCTGGACCAACGTGGCCTGCTGGATGAAACACTGGTGGTTGCGATCGGTGAATTCGGTCGAACACCGAAGATCAATGCCAAGGGCGGACGGGACCACTGGGGAGCCGTCTTCAGCTGCGTGCTGGCGGGGGCTGGAATCAGCGGTGGACAGGTATACGGCGCCAGCGATAAGGATGGAGCCTATCCGGCGGACAAACGCGTCGAACCGGGTGATCTGACAGCAACAATGTTCCATTTGCTCGGCATGGAACATCAAACAACATTTTCGGACCAACTTGGCCGCGAACATCGACTCACCGAAGGAGAACCCATTTGGAATCTCCTGGGTGATGCTCCGGCAACGACAAGACGATCGGTGTCCGACGGAAACGTGTTGCGGGTTCCTCCGTACGATCCGAATCGACATCTGCTGCAGACGGGCTTCCGAGCAGATCAGCCACTGCTGCCCGTGACAGTTGGATCACGTCCGAAAGGCTGGCGAGCGAATCCGCTGACGACTTTCGTCTCCGACTTTGGCGTTCAACTCGTCCCTAACGTTGCCGCTACGGGCGACGCCGGCGCGTCGCATGCCGTCATTGGCTTCGGCGCGCCCGCGGGAAATGGTGCGAACATCACGATCACGGGCCGTCAGACGGCAATTCTTGCTCAGGAAGTACGCAGCCCTTTTGCAGGAAGTTATCGTCTGCGAGTTCAAGTGCGAGCCGAGGCATCTTCGCGGGGATTCTTCGACAGCGCGTTTCGCAGCCACTTCAGATGCGAGTTGGTGTTCTTTCAGTTCAGCAGCCAGGACAAACGGGTCATGGATCGAAAAGCCCTGGCCGCGACCGAAATCACGCTGCATCCTGACACAGCAGCCACGGGTCAGTGGCATGAATTTGAACTGTCGAAGAGTTTCCTGAACCCAAACGCCGGTGGGAATTTTTCTTTCGGAGCAGGAATGGGAATTGCCATCCAGCTGTCAAAGACCTCAGACACCGAGATAGCCATTCATGCGCATGACTACTTCCGACTTCGAGTCAGAAATGTAAGTCTCGAATTCGCCGGCAAAGAGGTAAACGATAATGTGACAGTTTAGCGGGAAAGGACTGCTATTATGCCTACGCGTTAATTCGCTGAATGTGTTCGCGAAATGCAACTCGCTGAGTGCCTTCGAGATCGACGGTACGCTCCACCTGTATGCCGAGTTGAAACCAGTTGCCGGGCCTTCTGGTGTTGTGGCAGACATTGCATCGGAAAAACTGCCAGGAGTCTTCCTCCTCGTGCGGCACGGCGATCATGAAGTGTTCGCTCTGCAGCTTAACCGGCGTCATCACACCAAATCCCTGTCTGCGGATGTCTATGGTGACTGCCGGAACGCCGTAGCTCACGTCAATATCTGCTGCCTCATCAGTAGATTCGCACGGAAACAACCAGATTCCCAAAGCGACATGCCATTCGTCATGAATGCGGCGATCTTCAGCAATGCCCTGATCGTAGCTGAGTCCCGACATTTCGTGACGACTGATGATACGGGCCAGTCCAAGAGCGGCTTCGCGGCGTGGGTCGCGGCGAGTAAACAGATTTGTGACGGCTTCGAGCATGATGCGGCCCTTACAGAATGGGTTTGCGGAGAGATGGGGAACTTTTGTTATCGCCCTGCGACAAAATCGCTGATTTGTGAAACATAGGTCAGCTGAAGAGAGAGTGTTCCCTCCATTGACAGAGTCCCTCTCACGGACTGCAAATTCGCACGTGCGTCTGTGACGGTTAAGCTGATCCTGACGACGTCCGGGAGCATTCATGCCGACTGCCGCACAGACGCAGCCGCACGTCCGGGGCTGCTTATCGTTCAGTCCCCGGTCTGCTGATCAACGGCACGCGCCGATCGACGTCACGTTCCGATGACAAACATCACGTCCCGGAACGTCAGCAATCGAAGTACATCGCGAATTCATACGGGTGAGGCCGCTGTTCGATCGCGGCGACCTCTTCCGTCCGTTTGAATGCTATCCACCGCTCCACCACGTCAGGCGTAAACACATCGCCTCGCAGTAGAAAATCGTGATTGCCATGGAGAGCCGACAGGGCAGCGTCGAGAGAAGACGGAGTGGACGGAACGTTCTGCTGTTCTTCCGGTGCAAGGTCGTACAAATCCTTGTCCAGCGGCCTGCCGGGATCAATTCGATTCTCAATTCCATCCAACGCCGCCATTAGAACAGCAGACGTCGCCAGATAGGGATTGCATGACGAATCCGGACATCGGAACTCGAGCCGGCGATGTGATTCGTTGCCCGAATTGACCGGAATGCGAATCGCTGCCGACCGGTTGCGGTAGCTGTACGACAGATTGACCGGCGCTTCAAAACCAGGAATCAGACGCTTATAGCTGTTCGTCGTCGGACAGCAGAATGCCAGCAACGATGGAGCGTGACGCAAAATTCCGCCCATCGCGTGCATCGCCGTTTCGCTCAGTCCGCCATATCCGGCCCCCGCAAACAGCGGCTCATCCTCCTTCCATAAGGACAGGTGCAGATGCAGCCCCGAACCGTTATCATTCCACAGCGGCTTGGGCATGAAGGTCGCCACCCTGCCGTGCCGTGCCGCAAAGTTGCGAACAAGATATTTCAGACGCACCAGTCGGTCACAGGTCTGCAACAGAACTCCCTGATTCAGAGCGATCTCGCACTGCCCGCCGGACGCGACTTCCCGGTGCTGTCCCTGGACTGATATCCCCGCCTCCTTCAGGGCCAGCATGATGTCCGTTCGCAGTTCCTGCAGTGTATCCATCGGCGGCATCGCAAGATAACCGTCGCGACGACGAATCTGATACCCGGAGCCTTTGCCGTGTTCCGTACCGCGGCTCCACTGCCCCTCACAGCTCTGAACATGATAAAATGCTTCATGTTCGTTTTGATCGAATGTGACGCTGTCAAAGACAAAGAAATCCACCTCCGTACCAAAAATTGCTCGATCAGCGATGCCGGTTGACTGCATGTAGTTCTCGGCCTTGCGGGCGATATTTCGTGGATCGCGGGGGTAACTCTGGTGAGTCACCGGATCCTTCACATTGCCCAGCAGGGCCAGCGTGTGCTTCATGAATGGATCGACGAACGCCGACTTCGAATCGGGCACAACCAGCATGTCACTCTCGTGAATCGCCTGCCAGCCGCGCATCGACGACCCGTCAAAACCGAAGCCGTCTTCGAAGGCATCTTCAGTCAACTGGTCGGCGGGAATCGTGAAATGCCGCTGATGGCCCCGAAAATCCACAAACCGCAGATCGATGGCTTTAATTTCACGCTGGCGACAAAGTGCCAATACTTCGCGAGGAGAAAGTTCAGAAGTCATGGTGTCAGTTGGCCAACGGGCCCGTCGGAATGACGAAAAAACGAATGGAATCTGCGGTGCACCAGAACATGGTGCGGCCCGCCCTGGGTAGAGGAAACCAGTGTAATGAATCCGCTGCCGGCTCGCGACCGGCGGAGATCCGCTCCTTCAAAACACTTCGTTTAATCGCGTGGGAATCAGCCCGCGTTTTCGCTGGCTCACTGTGTCAACGTTCTATGGCCAAAGCATATCCCGCAGCAACCTCTGACGCTCGGACCCGCATTTTCTTAAGTCGCTCAGAATCTGCCGCAGCCAGGTTTTCCTGCTCGTTAGGATCCGTCGACAAATCAAACAGGTACTCGTTCCCGTCGGGCAGCTGCACGTACTTGTGGTCAGCCTGTCGCAGAGCCGTCCACGCACCACGATTCAGCTCCGCATGCTGCTCCGTTTGCCAGAATAATTCTCGACCTGTCGCGGCGGCGTTCCGGAACAAATGCGAACTCAGGTCCCGTCCATCCAGCTGCTTTCGGTCGACGTCAGCGCCTGCCAGACCGGCGAAGGTGGGAAAGAGATCCAGCGATGAAACCACGGACGAACTAGTTGTGCCCGGCTTGATCTTTCCGGGAAGCCGCATCACGCAGGGCACTTTCAATCCTCCTTCGAACAGAGTCGCCTTGTTGCCTCGCAGCGGCTTGTTGCTGCCGCCGTACACCGGATCGCCGCCATGGTCCGTCAGGAAAATCAGCAGAGTATTCTCCGCCATGCCATGTTCGTCGAGAGCTTGAGTGATTCGCCCAACGCCATCGTCCAGCGATACAACCATTGCCGCAAATTCCCGGCGAATCTTGTCTTCAATGAAATCCACTCGCTGCAGATCCTTTCCCTGAGCCTGCATGATGTTGACGGTCTGGCTTTTAGAAGGATTCCAGCCCTTCCCGAAATGTGGAGCGTTGAACGGCAGGTATAGAAAGAACGGCGTCCGGGCATTTTCCTGTGACTTCAGAAACTCCACTGCCTCGTCAGTAATTAACTCCGTTGCGTAACCGTTTTTCGGAACATGCGTGGCGCCTTCGTACCAGTCGTGACGGATCCCGTATGTCATCGTGAAATAATCGATGCAGCCGCCGGTATGACCTCTAAATATGTTAAAGCCGTGATTGACAGGCAGAAATTTCGGCTGACCATGGCCGAGATGCCACTTGCCGATCAGTGCCGTCGTGTAACTGCACTCATCATGAAGAACTTCGGCAATCGTCTGTTCATCGTCATGCAGCCCACGTTCGGCGTCTGACAGAAACATCAATGCGGACAACAGTTGATCACGCGATCTGACGGGATTGCGTCCGGTCAGCAATCCATACCGAGACGGAGTGCAAATCGACGAAGCGGAATACCATGACGTAAACCTTACTCCCTG
Source organism: Fuerstiella sp. (assembly GCA_014238335.1). Taxonomy (GTDB): domain Bacteria; phylum Planctomycetota; class Planctomycetia; order Planctomycetales; family Planctomycetaceae; genus Fuerstiella. The sequence goes on along the minus strand of JABABI010000014.1, from coordinate 79,067 downwards.
CTGAGCGATCCGGTCAATATGCGGTGTGGGAATTTCGCTGCCGTAACACCCGACGTCGTTCACGCCCTGATCGTCGCTGAAGATCAGGACAATGTTGGGCGGAGACGCCTGTTGATCGGCTGCCGCATCGCGAATGCCACCCGAAACAATCAGCACGGACAGCGGGATCCAAAATGCGACCTTCATTAAATACTCCAAGTCATGGCGAACCACGGCAGTCCAGAACATCCACGCATACCAGTCACTGTACGGACAACGCCGAAAGGAGCGGGGCGAACGAACGGCAAAACCTAAAGCATAGCAACATTGCCCTGTATTCACCTGCGACGGGTCCCGAGCTGGGCCGCAGACGGTGTGGTCAGTGATCGTAAGCGGTAAGCGCCGTCCGTCTGAATCTCTGAACGCGACCGGCTGGGCACGCGGATAAACAAATATCAATCGATCTCGTTCAGATAACTCAGCAGGTCCGACATATCCTGGACAGTCACAGTCTTCTCCAGTCCTTCCGGCATGAAGGACAGGCCGGTGCTGGACATTTCTTCGATGTCAATTCGCAACACAACATTCGTGGTTCCGTCAACGCGCCGCAGAGTGATGCTGTTGGCGGTTTCGGCCGAGATCATGCCGGCCAGCACACGCCCATCGGTCGTCGCGACGACGTAGGACAGAAACTTCGGTTTCACTTCACGGTTGGGATCCAGAATATTCAGCAGGACCGATGGCAGGCCTCTTTGGCGAATCCCTTTCAACTCTGCACCCACGGCAGTGCCAACGTCCTCAAGGCGGTGACAGGCAGAACAGTACTTCTTAAAAACCAGCTTGCCGCGGTCCGTGTCGCCATCGGTCTGCAGTGCCGCCTGATAACGATCAACAACGTCCTTTCGCGCGGATACGGTACTGCGGGCGAAAATCCTGCCAACACGCGACGCGATCTTCGCATCCGGATGCTTCATCAGCAGTTGAACGCGTGCCGGGTCGATATCGGGGGCAGCAACAGCGCCCGATTCAACCGCGTCCAGCAGCGTATGCACCCATGATGGTCGAGACAGCAGTGTTTCCGCGGCTTTAGCGCGAAGCACGGGGCTCAGTCCCGACCAGTGCGCCAGCAGAAGCGCCACAACTCCGTCATCGTCGAACGCCGCCAGTACGTCCAGTGCCGCAGACTGCAGGGGCTGAGGCTGCGTCGGTCTGAGCAGATGATCGATTACTGATTTCACATCCGCAAGAGCCCCCAGCCGAAGACTGCGAATCGCTTCCACCCGCTGAGGTGCAGATGCGTTCGCGTTCAGGGCCTGAGCGGTTGCCTCCTTGAGCACCTTCGTCAGGACAATTCCCGCCTTGCCACCAGCCGCAGAGAGAATCCTTTCCCGCATTACGTCACCTTGTTTTTCCAAAAGGCCCTTTACAACGGCATCACGCAGTGACTTGTCTTTCTCAGCGAGCCCGTCCAGCGAACTCAACACAACACTCACTTCGCTGGTCCGAGCACGCGCACCGATCTGCCGCACCAGAGCCAACAGCAGCATGCGACCGTGCGTCGTCGAACGAAAATCGTCCCGGGCGACCAGAACACCAAACAGGGTATCCGCACCTTCATCCGCAGAACTCAAAATCGCCAGACGGACCCATTCATTTTGGCCGTCCGTCCGGGCCAGTTGTGACAGCGCCCGCGTGGATGACGGCCCATGAAAGGCACCCAGAGAAAATGCCAGCTGGTAACGTACCGTGTCGCTGACATCTTCCACCATCCGCGACATTCGATCGCGGATGGCTGGCGAGTCACTGACGAAATGTTCTGCCAGCCGCAGAGCCTGAATGCGGACGTTCGCGGATGAGTCTTCCAGCGCTGACAGCACAGACGGCTCCTGCAACGCTGATAGCCCATGCAAAACATGCAGCGCGGTCGCACGCCCCTCTGCTGACTTCGCCTCAGAGGCCAGCCTCAGCAGCGAAGAAACCGCATTGCGGTCCTGTTTCCGGTACAGCAGCCGCGAGGCGGTATCCCTATGCCAGCCGTTGGGGTGGTCCAGCAGATCAGCCAATTCTTCGACGGATGCCTGATGCAACTGCGGCAGCGTGCGTCTGACGTCGCTCGATGTCGACACGATACGATAAATTCGACCGCGGTCATTTCCGCTGGCTGCATCCAGGTGTTCAAAGAATTCCGGTGGCAGAAAAGCGGCTCCTTCGATCAGTTCGCGGCACATGTCCAGCATGACCAGGTTGCCATCCGGAGCATTCGCGAATTGCACGGGCCTGAACCAGATATCCTTCGACGCCAGGAACTCTGCCCCCTGGTCTGCTCGATGAGCCACAAGCTCCTGTCCCCTGGTTTCAAGATTTGCTCGGTACACCAGATTGTTGGCCACGTCACCCACAAACAGGTTACCGCGGAATTCGGCCGGCCATGCGTCACCCCGATAGATCGTGATGCCCGTCGCACCGGTGAAAAAACCAAACGGCGAGCCACCTTCATCGGATCCCCGAAATTTTCCCGTCTTTCGCAGACGAGTTCGCAGAACTCGCCACGGTTCCGGCGCTGTGATGCGGAACAGCTTTGTGAACTTGCCTTCAGGGGCGATATCGACCGCAGCGGCGGGGGCCTGCATCACCGGGTTGCGGACGATGTAACGGTCGTCATACATCAATGTCTGAGCCGGTACGCTGTTCGAACAAACGAACTTGCGACCCCAGTTGTCCATGCTCAAACCGTGCTGCCCGCCACCGGACGTAAGTTCAAATGTTGTCCAGTCCCGCGGATCAAAGATAAAACCCCGCCCTCGAACCGACACGGGAGGCGCGTCTTTACCCGCCACCGTGACATCGCCGCCGGCCAGATTAGTCGACAAGTGAAACCGATTGTCCATGCCCCAGCGAATCGAATTCAGGTGAGCTTCACCCGCCTTGTCTTTACCGAAACCTGTGAACACGACCTGACGTTTGTCTGCCCGACCATCACCGTTCGTGTCTGTCAGATAGAGCAGGTCCGGAGCATCTCCCACAAAAACACCGCCGTCCCAGCAGGCGACTGCCGTGGGATAATTCAGCTCATCCGCAAAGCGAGTGCTGCTGTCGTACCGGCCGTCGTTGTCGGTGTCTTCCAGCAGTTGGATCGACCCTGTCGGAATGTCTTTCAGTACGTACGCATTGTACGGTGGCAGCTGCACAACAAACATTCGTCCCTGTTCGTCAAAGTCGACCGCCACCGGGTCCTGCACAAGCGGTTCTGAGGCAATCAGTTCTGCCCGAAACTCTTCTCGCATCACGATCGCGTCTCGCGACTCAGCGGGCTGCATGACCGGAAGCCGCGGCAGTTCTTTGCCGAACGCATCCGCACCTGGAGTTCCGTCCTGACCGCACGCATCGGGCAGCAGAAGCAGAATTCCAAAGTAGCAACCCAGCAGTCGCGTCAACCGCAGCGATGGTCTGAGGTATCCCTCCGGCACCCGCGTTAATGAGGTTTCAATGCCGTCCTTCGGTTGCCCTGGTGGCTTCTCAGTTGTCACTCGAAGTTTTCTGTTCGTCAGGGTGCTCATGGTGCACGACCTCAATGCCGGATCTATTTCAGAGTAAGAATACCGAACAAGTTTCTTCGTTCGCCCGGCGATGTTGCTACCGGGAGGCTTCTGCATTACTGCTCGCCCTTCTCTGGGTGGTATCAGCCTTCAAATGACCTGCCAGAAATTCGGCTCTGCGTCGCGAACCGTATGGCGTTTCACATGCGCCATGGCCTGCTCCGGGAATGGGAAGGAACACAAAATCCTTGTTGGCTTCGATCAGTTTCCGGACAACCTGGGTCGTGCTGGCCGGATCAACATTGCGGTCCAGTTCGCCAACGACCAGCATGAGTGCGCCCTGCAGGCGGAAGGCATTCTCTGTGTTCGAATTCGTGGCATAGTGATCGCCCATCGGCCAGCCCATCCATTGTTCATTCCACCAAAGTTTGTCCATTCGATTATCGTGACATCCGCAGTCTGCCACTGCAACCTTGTAGAACGTCCCATGCCACAGCACTGCCGCCATCGCATTCTGACCACCAGCAGATCCACCGTATATTCCGACTCTGCTCACATCCAGCCACGGATACCTTTCGGCTGCAGCTTTCAGCCATGCAATCCGATCGGCAAAACCGGCATCTCTGAGGTTGCGATAGCACACGTCGTGGAATGCCTTTGACCGCCAGGCCGTTCCCATGCCGTCGATCTGAACAACAGCCATACCTCGATCCATCATCTGCTGCTGATGGCGATACCGAGTTCGAAAAGCCTTCGGCACATGATGGTCGTGGGGCCCGGCATAGATATTCTCGACGACAGCGTAACTTGCGGTCTCGTCAAAGTTTCGAGGACGGTGAATGATTCCCCAGATGTCCGTCTTTCCGTCTCTTCCTTTCGCAACGAAACGCTCCGGCAGGCCACCATTCGCGGCTATGATCTCCGACGCGTTCGCTTTTTCCAGCTCCGTCACCAACGCACCGTCAGCGCTGCTGCGAAGCTGCGTCACCGGTGGCAGATCCACGCGAGAGAATCTGTCAATAAAGAAACGGTAGTCCGGTGAGAACGACACATCGTGAGTACCGTCACCATCCGTCAGCACCTTCAGTCCGCTGCCGTCGAAATTGACTCGACAGAAATGCTCGTGATAGGGATCCTGTTCGTGGACGATCCCCACTGCATAAAACCAGATCACCCCAGTGTCACGATCAATACGTTCGATCCGCCGCACATTCCAGTCACCGGCAGTAACGGGATTAATGACGTCACCGGTGGAGATATCATACCGGTAAAGATGATTCCACCCGGATCGTTCACTGGCCCACAGCAGTTGATTCTGAGGCAGCCACTCCAGCACAAATTTCCCGCCGGTTGAGTAATGAATGAACGTTTCGCTTCGTTCGTCGACGACGGCTCGCACGGCACCATCGTCCGCAGTTACTTCCAGCAGTCGCAACGCCTGGTGTCCTCGCTCGTTGTACAGCAGCCAGAACCGGCGGCTGTCGTCACTCCATTTCAGAAAACTCAGATTGAACGGATTGCCGAACAAGTCATTCGACACGCTTACTTCCCGAGCCTTCTGGACCGTGAACAATCGAGGCCGCGGGGTGGGGATCGGATCGCCGGGTTTGGCATACGGGTAACTTTCCAGGCGGGGCTGAAGCTGACTCTTCGGCGACGATTCAATATAATAGACACGCCGTTCCGGTGCTTTTCTTGTCTGAAACGCGACCAAATGCTCCGAATTCGGAGACCAGCGAACGTCGGCAGCATCAGACGGCGGATCCTGAAGCGTGTATTGCATTCCCACCAGACGCCTGCGAGAAGCATCCTTCTGAAACGTATTTTCAACAGTTCCGTCAAACGACAACTGTTGAGGCTCAGCCGTTGCATCGTTCACGGATTTCCGCCAGAGATTATGGTCCTCCACGAACACCGAATACTCTCCGTCCGGCGACGGCGGATTCGTGTTTCGATCACGTGCACGTCGATCCCTGCGAGACGATTGATTCTGCCGCCGCTTCAACATCACTTCCAGACGAGCTTCATTGACGACGATCTCATTCGTTCCGTCAACCGCCTCACAAGCCGCCAGTGCGGTTTCATCCTCTGACCGCAACAACCAGACGTGCCCGGCAAACGTATGCTGTATTCTTTTTGCCCCCGGATCGATGGTGCCGTAGCTTACCGGCTGACCACCTCGATCGATCCAGATCAACTGAACAACGGTCGTGAGTTCGTTAGTAACATGCAATTCCACATCGCCTCCGCGGTCGATGGATTTTCGCGGCGGCATAAACAGACGCACCGGCGCTGGCGACCTTGTTTTGGAATCCACCTGCTGCAATTCGTACGACATCAGATCCAGCGTCCACAGACCACTGTCGGTCGTCAGTGTCACGAACTTCATGTCGTCGGCAAACTCAAGCGAGCTGATCGGCAGGCGATTGCCGGCAACGTCACCGTCGCCCGTCTTTTTAAATTCCATCGCAACTCTGGCATGATCAAACGCCGGCGTGCGCGACCCTGCCACGGTATCGACAAGTACGAACTCCGCCCTGCTCCTCGGCAGTTTAGCGCGGTACCAGAACTTCGCATCTGCGGCAAACCAGTGAGGTTCCACTCTGTCGCGATAGAGACGCGGCGATTGACCACCACAGTCTGCGACCACGCAGCAAACAAAAAACAAAAAGTACCAGCATGCCGCACGCTGCGGCGTCGATGGGGGCTGTCGGAACATTCAGAATCTCAAACAGGGAGCATGTTTATCATTATCACAGAATTGACCGAACCGCCCAACGCGATCCGGCGTCGCCGGGCAACATACCACGGTTCATCAAAGGATCCCACTGTTGCGACCGAGAACCTCCATGAGATCAGAATCACACTGCGCTTGGAACTCAGAAATGTCCGGTATGCAACAGAAGCGGCCAATGTCGGTCGATTGACGAAATCACAAGAGCTTGATGGTATCGCTTGCCGCGGTCGATTATGCTTCGCCGCAGAAGTTTGTTGCAGAGGCTGTTGTGGCCTGCACCTGACCATGGTCTCTGCATCCTGCAAGAGACCGACAAAAGGCTGGAATAATGTGTCATAGGTTACTGCCTGTCGTGTTGGCTTTCTGTTCATCCGTCAGTGCCGCAGACCGACCTAACATCGTCTGGATCAGCTGCGAAGACATCAGCTCACATCTGGGCTGTTATGGGGACGCCAACGCCACCACACCCAACCTCGATGCACTCGCGAAACAAAGTGTTCGCTATACGCGGGCGTTCACCGTTCACGGCGTGTGCGCCCCGTGTCGCACAGGCATCATTACCGGCATGTATCCGATGAGCATCGGTGCGAATCACATGCGTTCGAAGGCGACTCTGCCGGATCACGTCAAGTGCTTTCCGCAGTACCTGAAACAGGCCGGCTATTACTGCACCAATAATTCGAAAACCGACTACAATTTCCACTGGAAACAGGACGAAGTCTGGGACGAATCTTCACGGCAGGCACACTGGAAAAACCGGACAGACAAGTCGCAGCCGTTCTTTGCCGTATTCAATCTGACGATGACTCACGAGAGCAGAATCTGGCCCAAAAACTGGGCGCAGGTGGTTGCCGGCGTCCCTAAGAATCAGTTGCAAAACCCGGACAGCATCAAAGTCCCAAAACTCTACCCTGACACTGCAGACGTCCGAGCCGCTCATGCTCGACTGTTGGACATCATCATGGTGATGGACACGACCGTCGGCCGTTATCTGCGGGAACTGAAAGACGCCAATCTGGCGGACAACACGATCGTGATCTTCTGGAGCGACCACGGCAACGGCTTCCCCCGAGCCAAACGCTGGATTTATGACAGCGGAACTCTGGTTCCGATGATGGCTCGAGTACCGAAGGCTCTGCGTGCGAAGGGGCAGGGCACACCTGGTTCCGTCAGCAACCAGCTGATCAACCTCATTGATCTTGGCCCGACCGTACTGAACCTTGCGGGAGTGAAGGTTCCCGAACACATGGCGGGCCAGCCGTTTCTGGGAGACGATCTGCCAACGCCACGTGAGTATATTCACGGGGCCCGTGACCGTATTGACGAACGCTTTGACATGGTTCGGTCGGTCCGCGACAAAAGGTACCGCTATGTCAGAAACTACAATACGTGGCGTCCGGCCCTGCAGTACATTCAGTACGCCGAAACCAGTGTCGTCCGGAAGGAAATGCGGCGTCTGAACGCCGCCGGTGAATTACATACCGAGTCAGCACAGTTCCTGCGAGCTCCAAGGCCGGCAGAAGAGCTGTACGACACACAGAACGACCCTTTCGAACTGCACAACCTGGCCGGCAATTCGAATCATGCCGATACGCTGTCGCGTCTGCAGAAGGAATGCGATCGCTGGCAGGTCGACGTGCGAGATGCTCACCTGGTTCCCGAAATCATGCTGGACGAAAAGGAACAACAACTCGGAAGTCGCTGGGCTATCCTGAACACGGACGGCGGCGGCAAACGCGCCGAAAACCTAAATGCCCTGGCAAAGCTGGCGCAGTCTTCAGATGCATCCTCAGCAGCAAAACTTTTGGCCGCCTCGTCCAGCGACGACGCAGCGATGCGTTGGTGGGCCATTACAGGACTGGCTAATCAGAAGGCAATCAACGGCCGTGCCTTGAAGATCATTCAAAGTGCCACTCAGGACAACTCTGTCGCCGTGCGTATAGCCGCCGCGCGTGGCCTTCATACGGCCGGAAAAACAGATCAGGCTGTCGCACTCCTGTCAGACGCACTCTCCGATGACAGTGACTTCGTGAAACATGCGGCCATCAACGAACTCGACGAAATCGGCACTGCCGCTGCAGCGTCCAAAGACGCTATTAAGAAGATGCAGCAAGAGATGGCTCGGCAAAAAAAGAAGGGTGGCTATGTCGGTAATATTGCGACTCACACCCTCAGTCAGTTTGCCGAGTGAGTCCTCATCTGCTTGCACGCCATTGAGTGGGCGCCACAACCCCATTCATGCTGTTTTCGAATTGCGGGGAGACAGCCGATGGCTGTCCGTTCCACTGCGGTGGGGACGAAGTGCTGTGATTCGATGCACGTGACCGGTCAGCGGTCGACCGTGTCGACACTGATGAACTCGCTGTCGGCCTGCTGTTTGTCGAAACGACGGGCGCCAGCCGGGCAGGTTCAGTCGTTGCAGCCAAAGACGTACTACGTGCCGCACCGGCCACGGTCGGAAAGTTGCTTCCTGTCGCACCGGTGCCCGGGATTTCCTGAATTCTCTGGTAATTCGTCAGACTGACGTCAATCGTACTTTGTTTCCGGGACCAGGCTGCCAGTTGAGCATCTGCTGCGCCCCCGTTGACGCCGAGTTTAGCCAGCATTTTGGCAGACTGAATGCGTGTTCGCTCGTCCGGATGTGAATCAAGAGCGCGTTGAAACCACTGCGAGGCAGCCTGGTCCCGTCGCTGTTCGTGCAGCACGTAACCGATATTGAAAAGTGCAGCTGCCGAGCCGACAGCAGATGTGAGATAGGGCCGGGCCTCTTCTGCTTGATCGTTTCTGGCAAGGGCCAGCCCGAGTTCATACCGCGTGGCCTTAAACAGTGCAGGATCGCTGGCGGGAGCAAGCGCCACGGCTTTTTCCAGACTTTCAATGGCCTGACCCCACTCTTCCTGATTCGAGTGAATGCGGCCTGTCTCAATCCAGACCTCAGGGCTATCCGGATGCTTTCTGGCGGTCGCCGCCAAAATTGCCTGGGCTTCCGTGACTCGTCCGGTCATGAATTCAATTCGAGCAATTCCCAGGCGAGCATCCAGATTGTCCGCATTATCGGTCAGGATCTCGCGGTAGTGCTCCTTCGCTTCCTGGTAATCGCCCAGATCTTCGCGCCAGCGAGCGAACTTTAGCATGGTGTCATCCGCCCGCGTCAGCTGCTTCTTTGCCGCACAATATTCCGCACTCAGTTCATCGGATTCGTTCAGCAGCGGATCAAGCTTGTCGATCCGCTCACCCATGACGAATACCTTCATCTTGCCAGGCAAACTTTGCGTCGATGCACAGCCGACGCTGAGGCCCATGCCGACACACAGAAATACGTTTGCCAGGCTGACTGTTGAAAGATTCATTCGTCCGCTCTCCAAATCATGGCGACACTGTTTTCGATGTGTCGGAGTATCGACGGCCATCTCTTTCTGTGACGAACACAGAGCGCAGCAGAGGCTGCCTACGACCATCAATCGACCGCCACAACCGGAAAACTCAACTGAATATGCAAAGGCGGGAGGGCTGACCACCACGCTGTGGCAGAACCAGCCACAGACACCGCAACCACGGCAACTGCTGCAGACAATCACGTAACGCGTCAGTCCGTGACGTCATCCGTTTCAGGGGCGGGCGACTGCGGTATCTTCTTTTGAATGCGAAAAGCGTACACAGCATAGGCACGCTCGCCCATATCCCATTTCCATGGGTCAATCGTGTGAACGGTATCCGGGCCTGTCTCCAGCCGAGAAAGCACATTCAACTCAGCAAGCACGACCGACGGATTTGTGGCCGAAAAGAAATTTTTCTCGGCCACCAGCGTCTGCACCAGTTCCGGCATCTGCTCTGTGGTAGCCGTCTTCAGCTGCTCGGCTGTGTCCGATGACACAATATCAGACACGAAAATCCCAACACCTCCGGGCCTCAACAGGCTCAGCATTCGTCGCAGGTGCCCAACACGAAGCGACTTCAGAGCATTCACGAATGTCGGATGGTCTTCGCGAATCAACGTGCTGAGAGAATCGATCATCTGGCTCAGGACGCACAGAGAAACGACAACATCGGCCTCCGGCACGTCGGCAATGCCGTTTTCCGAGGACAGCGCCTGAAGCACCTGAATACAGTAATCACGATTATTCTCTTCCGGCCGAAGATCACGACTCGTAAGCGACAGCAGGGGCTCTGCGATGTCCGCCGGTGCGTGGATCCGAAACCGGTTCTTTTGGCCAGAGTGGGCATTGACCACAGATCGTACGGCTGTTTCATCAAGATCAACAAGATGAACGACCTCAAATAGTTCAAGCACAGCCGGCAAATCCAAATCCAGGCAATTACCGCCGCCCAGTAACACAATGGATGAACATTGCTGACCACCAGTGCCAGCCAGGTCAGTTGCCGTGGACGTGATCAGTTGCATGATTCGATCACGATGGCCTGTGTATGCCTCTGACAGACATTCTGTTTCACGATTTCGGTCGATGTGCGTCTGAATCAAATCGCTTCGCATACTGAGATTCCGTTTCCTGGTCGTGGACTGAGTGCCCCCGGTTCAACGAGCACCAGTGTAGCGAATCCCCCGAGTCCCTCCATCCGGCAGGATCTGCCGGTGCAGCCGAAGGGGAATTCCAGCCACATCGGTTTTACCGATTATGACCGACTGGACACTCAGTGAACGACAAATCTTTCTATGGCTCGGACAGCTAAGTGTCGATCCCTCGTTGGGTCGAGTAGTTCATTCGGCAGACGGAATGACTTCGACCTATGAGCAAATCGGGAAACATGTTAGTTTCTCACCGCAAGGGCGCGATCCCGTCCCAAACGTAAACGGTCAACGCAAAACGCCAAATGAGACGATTCAATATTCTGGTTCTGATGTGTCTGCTCAGCGGGTGCCAGCACGCCAGAAGTTTTTTGAACATGAACAGCGACAGCAGTTCTCCTTTTCTTGGGGTGGAACTGTCCGTCGACGCTGGAAACACGGGCGGCGGGAGACTGACGACAGACGACCCGAGCGCAACTAAGAATAGCTCAACGCCGTTGCGTACAGTCGCCGCGACAGGTGATGCCGCCCCCATGCAGCTGGCAGCCATGGACGATACGTCCCTCAACTTCGTGAAAACATCGCAACTGCGACAGCACACTGGCAATTTGAAGTACGCCCTTCCCACAGTTGATCTGGGTAAAGATCCTCAGCAGGCGGCGGAAGTTCGAGAAATCATGGATCGCCTGTCTGGTTCATAACGCTGCGACTGCCACGAGGCTTAGCTGGCTCCCGCATGGCTCCACTCCGTGATTCCGCCACGGCACAGCTCGCGACTTCGCATACGACGCGGCCTGCCTGCATGCAGCTTTTCGGGAAATCGGCTGGTTGCTCGCAGAATTCGCTCTCACGGACTAAGATCCAGGGCACTGACCCTATCCGGCAGCACATTTGAGGGGCTGCTGGTCTCGCTGATTCAAAAGAGGATGTTATGAAAGGTTTGCTGATCCCCATTCTGTTCGCCCTGGGAACAGCCATGTGCTGGGGAATGTACGGCCCGGCCCTGGGAAATGCTCGCAGCACGGTGAAGCCACCCCACCCGGATTTCTGGAGCCCCTTCAAACCGTATGTCTTCATTGGAGTGGCATATCTGGTAATCGCAATTGCCGGTGGACTGATTGCCATGAAGGTCAAAGGTGACACCTTCAGCTACGAGGGAGCTCATGCCGCCGCTCGCAACTGGGGCTTTATCGCTGGCAGTCTGGGGGCCGCAGGTGCTCTTTTTCTGACCAATGCCGTGATCAGCAGTAAAGGCAACACCGCCTTGGTGATGCCAATCGTCTTTGGCGGAGCAGTCAGTGTGAACGCCATCTTTGCGTATTCCCAACTGCGAAATTCAGTCAACATCAGTCCCGTGCTGTGGGTCGGAATGGCGTTTGTTGTCTTGGGTGTTGTTCTGGTCGCAAAAAATACGCCGCACGGCGCGCCGGCTAAGCCCGCAGCGGCCCAGTCAGCAGAAGCCGAACAGTCTGTATCGGCATCGGGCAGCACAGATGAAGACCGCGCGAAAAACCTTTTTTCCTCACCCGACAAGACGTAACGGCAAAAGCCACAGCGACGGCCGAATTCGACATGAAGAACGACCAGATTGCTGCCGTCTTTGAGCAATTGTCTGACCTGCTGGAAATTCAGGAGGCAAATCCGTTTCGTGTCCGAGCGTACCGCAGCGCCGGGCGCACAATTGCTTCCACCGCCGAGTCCTTCGCGTCCCTCGTGGAACAGGGTGCCGACCTGACGCAATTCTCGGGAATTGGCAAAGACCTGGCAAAGCAGATTGTCGAAGTCGTGACGACCGGCCTGCATTCGCAACTTGCCGAACTCAGGGAGCAGGTTCCCGCGGGCGTGGTGGACATGCTGCGAATTCGCGGTGTGGGCCCCAAAAAAGTCGCCGTCTTCTACAACAAGCTGAACCTTGAATCACTGGACAGCCTGAAAGCCGCTGCACAGGCTGGCGAACTTGCCGCCCTGAAGGGATTCGGAAAGAAAACCGAGCAGTCCATTCTGGACAACATTGATCTGGCAGCCGAGGCGGGACAACGGATCTCCATCGCGGACGCGCGAGCTGCCGCAGAGCCCATCGTTCAGGATCTGCGGCAGCTGAAGTCCGTAATGCAGGCAGCGGTTGCCGGAAGCTGCCGCCGCCGCAAAGAAACGTGCGGTGACCTGGACGTATTGGCCACATCCAGCGATCCATCTGCCGCGATGGATCGATTGGCAGCACATCCACTGGTGGATTCGGTTTTGCAGCGAGGTGACACGAAACAGCGTGTGAGACTCAAATCAGGCGTCGAAATGGACCTCCGCGTCGTCGCAGACAGTTCTTACGGCGCGGCAATGCAGTATTTCACAGGTTCCAAAGAACACAACGTTGTCGTGCGGCAGCGAGCGAAGGATCTGGGCCTGAAGGTGAACGAGTACGGTGTCTTCCGAGGTGATGATCAAATTGCCGGTGCTACGGAAGAAGCTGTCTATGCAGCCCTGGACCTGCCATGGATTCCTCCCGAACTGCGTGAGAATCGCCGAGAATTTGAATTTGCAGCAACAGGTGAGATGCCGCGACTGGTCGAGGTAAGCGACATCAAAGGTGATCTTCACATGCACACGACGGCGTCCGACGGAGCCGCCAGCATTCTGGAGATGGCTGAGGCAGCAAAAGCACGCGGGCTGAAATATATAGCGATCACCGACCACAGCAAACGCGTTTCGATGGCCAACGGTCTGGATGCCTCGCGTCTGCGATCTCACTGGGAGGACATCCGAGCCGCTCGAGAACAGGTCGATGGCATCGAGCTGTTGTGCGGTATCGAGTGCGATATTCTGGAAGATGCGTCGATGGACCTGGCGGACGACGTTCTGTCCGAAGCCGACTGGGTCGTCGCAGTGCTGCATTATGGACTGCAGCAGCCGCGTGAACAGATCATGAAACGACTGATGGCCGCCATCAGGAATCCACACGTCAATATCATTGGTCACCCGACAGGGCGGCTGGTCGGTAAACGTGAAGGTGCCGACATCAACATGACAGAAATGTTGAAGGCAGCTGCTGATCACGGCGTTATGATGGAGATCAATGCCCACTTCAAACGCCTTGATCTGGACGACGTTCACGCGACTGCGGCGAAGGACCTGGGAATTCCGATCGTCATCAGCACGGATTCTCACAGCGTCAACGGATTTGACGTGCTGCAATACGGTGTCGACCAGGGGCGTCGTGCCGGACTAACCAAAGAAGACGTGGCCAACACGAAAACGTGCACACAGTTCAAGAAACTTCTCAAACGGTAATCAGATGAATTCCCGGACGTCTCAACGAGTCGCCGTAATCGGTCTGGGCCGCTTCGGAATGGCGCTGGCACGGCGACTCAGTCAGCATGGTGCCGAAGTCATCGCCATCGACCGACAGCATAAGCTGATCGAAGCGGTCTGCAACGATGTGGCAATTGCAGTCCGACTCGACTCCAGCGAAGAAGCCGCGTTGCGGAGTCAGGAGGTCGAACGCGCGGATTGTGTGGTCGTCGCCATTGGCGAAAACTTCGAAGCCGCATTGCTGACAACCGTCATCTGCAAGAAGAACCTGAAGGTTCCGAACGTCATCTGTCGAGCTCAGACGCCGCTGCACGCACAGATCTTTCGACAAATAGGAGCGGATGAGATAATTCAGCCGGAATCAAAAGCCGGCGAAATGATGGCCCGGCGTCTGGCCCACCCGCGGATTCACGATTACGTAAAGCTCGGCGATGGCTTCACGATTGTCGAATTACAGACGCCGTCGCAGTTCGTGGGCAAAACCCTGAAAGAACTTAACCTGCGTTCCACATATCGAGTCAATCTGATTGCCATTCGTCGCACATCCGAAGCTGCGGACATTGAAGACGAGCAAAGCCCTGATCAGCTGATCAGCGTGCCGGGCCCCGACGACCGAATTGAAGCCACCGACATTCTGCTGCTGTCGGGCTCCGACACGGCGTTGTCGAACCTCCCTCGAAACTGAGTGAACACGCCCAACAGCACCTTCGGTCTGGCCACAGTTTGCCCCGGTACCAGCCCGGTTGCACAGGTTTTTTGAGGTCACTAAAGCTTTAACTGGCAAGCGATGGTGCAAATGGGGACCATTCGCCTGCTCAATGACGGCAATTCCCGGTATTTGCTGCGATCACGCTGTTGATCATTGAGGGAATCGACGATACCCTTTCGACCTTCCCGACTTAGGGCATCGTCATGTGTCGCCGAACCTGTTCAACGACAGGCTCCAGGTCGGATGTATTCTCTGCACGCAGTTCGGCCAAATTGGTTTGCGAACTGCCTGTCGGAGTTGATCACCTGGTCCCCATTCACGGAATGGACAGGTCGGTTCAACAGAAGATGACGGCCTGACGTGCGTTGCGTTATGGTGGTGCAGAGCCCGAAGATTATGATTGGAGTTTGGAAAGAATGGGTCGTTACACGGGTCCTAAGGGACGCATCAACCGACGGTTGGGCGTCAATGTTTACGAATCAAATGGTGCCATCAAGGCCCTGGACCGGAAAGAATATCCGCCAGGGATGCACAAACGACGCAAGAAGCCGACCAACTACGGTTTGGGCCTTGCCGAAAAACAAAAGATCAAATTTTATTACGGACTGCGCGACCGTCAGCTCAACCGTTACTTCGCCAAAGCCCGAAGCATGAAGGGCAACACCGGAGAACAGCTGATGGTCATCTGTGAACGTCGCCTCGACAATGTTGTTCGCCGGGCTGGCCTGGCGTCCACACGACCTCAGGCTCGTCAGGGGATCGTGCACCGCCACTTTCAGCTAAACGGCGTGACCGTTAACAAACCGGGCATCATGGTTCGCCCCGGCGACGTAATTACTCTTCGAAAACGACCGAATGTGGAAGTGCTGTACAAAAACATTCGCGAAGGACTCACGCTTCCGCAGACTGAATGGATCAATTACGACGATGGCAGCTTCTCTGCCGTCGTAACAACGATTCCGAGCTTCTCGGACGTTGGTCTGCAGGTTGACGTCAACCAGGTTGTCGCGTTTCTGTCACGATAACAGTCTCGATCGACAGCATTTTGTGATTCTGAGCCGGACGCCAAACAGGCGGCCCGGCTCTTTCTTTTGCTGCCGTCGCTCACAGGATAACGTTTGCATCACCAGAGACATTCGGATACTTTGGCGATCTGAACGAATTGCGTGTTCCGGCAGACAAAGTGCGAAATAATGGCCAGGGGGCTCGACACCTTTACTCAATAAAGGGATCGCAGGACGGAAAGTCACGCCGATTCGCAGCGCAAGTGCGCCGGTATGTGTTGATAGACAATTCTGATTCAGCAAACGTGAGGCGCCGTGATGGACTCCGTAGACACGATGGAAAATGTCGAGAAGCTAAATGGGTTCGAGGAGTTCCTGTACAGTCTTCCCGGGATGATGATCAATTTCAGCATCGTCATTGCGTTCCTCCTGGTGTTCATCTCGCTCATGTCGAGACAACGGAAACTGAGAAAACTGGGGGCCACTGTCGGGATGGACGGGGACGGCAAACTGATTTCCGTCGATTTCGAGGACAAGCCTTTGACGGACTCCGGATTACGACACGTGCGGGGCCTCAGCAACGTGCAAAAAATGTGGCTGAACGGCACAAAAATCACTGACGCAGGCCTAAAGCACCTGAATGGATTGTCGACGCTTAAAGAGCTGGGGCTGTTCGAAACTAATGTCACCGATGCCGGTCTGGAGCAGCTTTATGGGCTGACGAATCTGGAAGACCTGATCGTCGAACAGACAAGGGTGACGGATGCCGGCATTGACAAACTGAAGACAGCTCTGCCAAACTGTAAAGTTCGGCGTTAGACGATTTCGGACGGACGTTCTCGGTCGGCGGAAGCGTTTTGAGTCGTACCTGTCCCAACCGAAAACGGTTGGACCGCCTGCTGATCAGTCAGAAATGTACAGCCGAGCCAGCCATGTTCAACCGGTTGTGACTTACGCCCGATCTTCGCTCCACTGACGCGGCATGTCAGGTTGCTGCCAGCCACTCATACCGCCGTCAACCATCAACATGTGACCGTGAACATGTTGAGCAGCATCACTGACCAGGTACACCGCCCCGTCGCCACAGACTTCCGGCCCTGGCACTTCGCCATTGGGTGTATGCAGACACATCCAGCTTTTGAACTTCGGATCTTCTTCTATGATCGAAGTCAGAGGAGTACTCACCAGTCCCGGTGCCAGCCCGTTGACTCTGATGCGGTAGGGCGCCAGAGATACGCAGAGCGATTTGACCAGCATCGCCACGGCTCCTTTTGACGCGTCGTAGCACGTGTGCACAGGTTCTGCCAGTTGTCCATTGATGGAGCCGATCATCAGCACACGTCCGGCAGCCTGTTCTGCGATCCAGCGTCGAGCGAATTTCTGCGTCAGGAAGTATGGAGCATCAACGTTCAAACGCATTGTGGTGCTGTATGTCGCCAGGTCCATTTCCAGATACGGCTTGTCCATATAAGTACCGGCATTGTTGACCAGAATATCAATTGCGGGCATCACACTGATCGCTTCGGCAAACACCTCATCAACAACGGTGTCTGTCGGACCGGAAAGGTCGCCCCTGATAAATTCTGCGGTCACCCCAGCGGACCGGCAGTGAGACAGCACTTCTTCCGATTCCGAACTTTCCCGGCGACCGTGGATGACCACATTCGCCCCGGCGAATGCAAACGCTTCCACAATGGCTCTGCCAACACCTTTGGTCGACCCCGTCACGAGTGCCGAATGTCCTTTGAGATTAATCATGTACGTTCTCCAGTAAATTCCGTCTCTGCCGCTGATGTGTCGCCGAATCAAACCAGAATGCTGAGCAGTTTTGTCATTCCGACGATCGCAAAGACCAGAATCCAGGCCACTACAAAGCCGCCAACCCCGAACTTCGTGGGTGTGGGAAACTGGAACCCGCCAAATTCGATAACGGATTCCCGAATTGGATTATTCTCGGGCACGGTGCAGGGTGCAGGCACGATTTCGTCCTCCTGGACGGGCGTACGCAGCAATGTAAAAAATGGATCCAGCTGCTGCGACGATTGCTGCCTGGTGACGAGCGCAGTGATGACACCAGCAATCACTCCGCCACCGATATAGCTCAGACTTTGCCACATATCCAGCATCACCCAACCATTATCGGTCTGACGAAACAGGCTTTTGAATTGAGGCAACTGGTCGTGCAGCCACGTACCGTTGTGACTGACCACGATCCATGAAAGGACGGCAGCCGATGTCGAAATCCACACGGCGTTTGTATTCCAGCGTCTCCAGAAGATTCCGAACCACATACTTATCCCGATGGCGGCGGGCGTTTTAATCACCACTTTCATAGCGTGAATGACGTCGGTGAATGTCGCCTGCAGAATCAAGGCGGCCAGCACAATGACCAGTCCCGCAAAACGCGCGACCCACAGGTAGTGGCTGTCCGATCTGTCCGGTGCCAAGTGGCGTTTATAGATATTCTCTGTGAACAGTCCGCTGGAAACGACCATCTGCGCATCACTGGTACTCATCACCGCCGCCAGCAGCGATGCCATCAGCAGTCCTATCAGCCCTGGAGCGATTCGTGGAAGAATATCGTAGGCGGCTCGCCCAAACAATTCGTCCGCGAACTTACTGTCCGCCAGGTCAATGTCAGCCTGCTGTTCTTCAGGCAGGCTTTCATAATCAGCGCTGACTCGCTGCTGCAAAGATGCATACAACGCCTGGTCAGCAGGGTCACCGGACTGCAGCAGCGGACTGTTCGTGCCCAGATACCATGCGATGCAGGCAAGGCCGGTGAACGTCCAGGCGACTGTACAGAAACGCTTCAGGAAGTTGCCCACAGTGAAACCAAAACGCCCTTCGAACTCAGTTTTACCGGCACCACAGACACCCATGATGTGTGGTTGAACGATAATTCCGGCCAAAGCGGTGATCGATAGAACGCAGACGTAAAATACGGTGATTGGCTCACGGCCGAGTTGTTCGGCAACTTCCGCGCTGGCGACGAAGTCAAACATGCCGGGCTTGAGGTCTGCGAATTGCTGCAGAGCGCCAAACCCGCCGATCTCATGAAACACAAACGGCAGCAACAGTATCGAAAAAGCAATGGTCAGCACGCCCTGAATAGAGTCCGTGATAATGGCAGCTGCCAGTCCGCCTGCCATTCCGTATGTGACGAACAGGACAGTCATGGCCAAAATTGCGTATTCGTACCCCTGCAGCGCACGCCACTGCACAGACACTGTTGACGCTACCGCGACGTCTGCACCAGCCGGATCGTCCTGAGCGGCCGCTGTCGACGTGAAAGAGACGCTCGGGACCTGCACATTCATCTGCACAGCCATTTCATCAAGTGCATTTCCGGTCAGTGCATTAATCATTTTCCCGCTGCTGAATAATGCTCCGGCAATGAACACGATGGAGATCAGGATGCCATATGCGGAATACAGAACGGCCGTGGCCGGACTGAACCTGGCTCCGAAAAAATCGGCCGTCGTCAGCGCCCGAATGCGTCGCAGAATTGGTGCGATGACCCAGTAGAACGGAGTCGCGGGCAGCCATAGAAACTGCCACCAGATACCGGCCAGACCGGTCCTCCAGGTACCAGCCACGACTGTGATCGCCTGGTCGCTGCTGGTACCAGAGCCGAAGGCAAAAAACATCATGAAGAATTTGCCAAAGCGACGGCCCCCCATGAAGAAGTCGGCCGCATCTTTGACGCGGGTCGCCGACCACACGCCGATCCCCAGAATCACAATGAAGTAACAGCTCAGCACAATCCAGTCGGCGGCGTGCATCCCCAGAAGCGAATTGGCCATAAATATTCCTGACTTTCCCGGAGCGTACAGACGTTGGGCAGCAGCCGGATCGGCGTTGACTAATGAACGAAATCAGCGTGTAAACAATATCGCCGTGACTCTGGAAAGACAATCCGCTGCCAGCAAAGCAACGTCGCTGACGACAGTGCGGAATTGAAGCGGCAGCAGGTCGAAACGCCGGTGACACCTCAGGCGATCGAGTGCCGAAGCCCCGGAACGCTGCGATTCGACAAACGATTGCCTCACATTTCCCCGCGCCCTCCTGCTAAGATCAACGGTTCCACGGACAGTGGGTGTCAGTCAGTTGACGGACCAGGGTATCAGCCAGGATGATTCGGATCTGCTGCGCGCGGCAGTGTTTACTCATTCGTACGGGGCCAGCGTCGCAGTTCGAATTCCCGTTCACCCATTTCGGCCACTCCACAATTCACCAGCATGACGATGACACGCCAATTCCTGCTTACAAGTCTCTCCTGTGTCGCGATCGCAAACGCCACACTATTCGCCGCCGAACGGCCGAACATCCTGTTCATTTTCACGGATGACCATGCCCCACACGCGATTGGTGCGTACGGCGGGTGGTTGAAGGGCGTCAACCCAACACCAAATATCGACAAACTGGCGGCGGAAGGCATGCTGTTCCAGAACAGCTTCTGTACCAACAGCATCTGCGGGCCCAGTCGAGCCGTCATCCAGACCGGCAAGCACAGTCATCTGAATGGCTTTATGAGCAATGGAAACAAGTTCAACGGTGACCAGCAGACGTTTCCGAAGCTTCTGCAGAAAGCCGGTTATGCAACGGCAATGCTGGGCAAATGGCACCTGGGCACCGATCCTCAGGGGTTCGATTACTGGAAGGTGCTGCCCGGCCAGGGAGACTACTACAACCCGGCATTCCAGGGACCAAAGGGACGTGAAGTCATCGAAGGCTACTGTACGGATATCGTCACCGACATGGCACTTGACTGGCTGAAGGAAAATGTCGGCGGTGAAAGGCCGTTCATGCTGATGTGCCAGCACAAGGCTCCGCATCGCACGTGGATGCCCGCCCTGCGACATCTCAGTCTGTACGATGACGTTGAAATCCCTGAACCGGCAACGCTGTTTGACGACTATGCCGACAACGCCAGCCCCGCGCGTTTTCATGAAATGGGAATCGACGGTCATCTGAATCTGGTGGCGGATTGCTTCGGCCCGAAGTTGGCGAATTGGAACCCAACCGGAAAATCAATGGACCGATCGGGAATCAGGAATAAGCAGAAGATGACACCGGAACAGCTAAGCACATGGGATGCAGCGTTCGAACCCAAGAACAATGAACTTCGAAAACTGAAACTCACTGGCAAAGAACTGGTTCGCTGGAAGTATCACCGGTACATCCGCAACTATCTGCGCTGCATCAAAGGTGTCGATGAAAGCGTTGGACGTATGGTCCGCTTCCTGAAGGAAAACGGACTGGATGACAACACCATCGTAATCTACTCATCGGATCAGGGTTTCTATCTGGGCGATCACGGCTGGTTCGACAAACGCTGGATGTACGAAGAGTCTCTGAAAATGCCGTTGATTGTGAAGTGGCCGGGCGTGACAAAACCAGGCTCAGTCAATCGGGATCTTGTTCAAAACCTGGACTATGCAGAGACCTTTCTGGAGGTCGCGGGCGCCCGGATCCCCGCTGACATGCAGGGCAAATCACTGACGCCCCTTCTTAAGGGCGAGTCACAGTCCGACTGGCGCAAGTCAATTTATTATCACTACTATGAATATCCCAGTGTACACATGGTGGCCGGACATAACGGAATCCGCACAGATCGCTACAAGCTGATTCGCTTCTACCAGTTCGACGAATGGGAACTATACGACCTGAAAAAGGACCCGGACGAGCTTCAGAACGAATACAACAACCCTGACTACGCTGACGTGATAAAGACGTTGACGAAGGACCTGGAACAGCTTCGCCAGCACTACAAGGACGACTCAGACATGAAAGTCATGCCTAAAAAGTGGCAGCAGCAGTTTCGCGAAGCTGGTTAACGACCAGCTCAGGACAGTTCATCGGCAGCAGGCTGCGTTCGCCCGGCTTCGAATGATCGAGCGGCAAGCAACGGCCCCTCTGCTCCGCCGCTGTCGAATTGCGCGGAAAAAGCAGAGGTGCTCCAACTCTGATCGCAGCCGTCAGGCGTCAGCGGGCGACTCCACGGCCAGCGGGCTCAGCAGGCGCTGCAGTGCCCTCTGTCCAAGGAATGCCGCGGCGTGAGTTGGTTCGCAAATCGCTGAATCTGCGTTTTGAGCACTGTGGTTCGCCACCGCAATCACATAGCGGCTCAGGCCGTCATGTCTGGCAAGTCTTTCGCCGAATTCATTGATATTGATTTCGTGTCCGTCAAGCCACTTCGAGAGACGCTCCATTTCACCACGGTCGGGAAGGTCAAATGCGTGTGGCGATGGTGGTGCGAACTGCGCAGAGTCCAATCGAACTCTGGGTGCTGCTTCTCCCTCATGTTCATCGAGAGCCGCTCGGTTTTCCGTGTCCATCGCCGTGTCTTCCTGTGACGAGTTCTTATTTTAGAAAGTCCAGCAGATTATGAGACAGCAGGTTCGACACCGACGTCATGGTGAATTGCTGCAGCGTCAATAACTCCTGTAATCGAATGGCGGCTTCCGCCACATTAGCACTGGTGGTCTCGCCATATTGGATCTGCTGATCCAGAGTCAGGTCCTGGGTGCGGATCAGCAGACGTTCAATCTGCTCCAACGCGACTGACTGAGCCCCCACTTCGCTCAGTAGCTGATCCTCGACCCTTCCGACGTCTCCCAGACGTCTATTCATCGCGTCCAGTCGACCCTGACTACTCAGGTTGCGCGTATTGAGCAGATCGTCTCTCAGGGCTGCCAGCGTATCGAACACATCATTCGTCCCTGGGAACTCGATGTAGTCTTCACCCGTTCGAAACATTGCCGAAGTATCAAGATGAATGGTAGATCCGTCCGCAGGGTCAGTGAGAATCTGATTGGCAGTGAACGCGATGGGGGTCGTCGTTGCACCACCATCGATAGAAACGGTACCGCTGGCAACGATATCCACCGTTCCACTGAAACCCGCGACGATGGCGGACAGGTCAACTTGAACCGCTTCACCATTCGGTCCTGTCACCGTAAGGTCGGTATCTGCACTGGTGAAACCGATAGCTGTCGTACCATTCAATGATATCGTGCCGAACGCTCCCGTTCCGCTGGTGTCGTCAATCTGCAGCTGGTGAGTGCCGGTAGCCCCTATGATCGTATCACCCGCCACCGAACTGGCCCCGGCAGCCACACCGGAACCGGGAGCGTAGGTCGTGTTGGTGTGGGCCACCGTTAGCTTACCATTTCCGACTGCTGTGTCCGTGCCCAGACCTGAACGCAGCCCCGTGTCACCAAGAATTATTGTCGGTTCACGAATAATCGTCTGAAAGATCTCGTCTCCGGCAATCAGAGTCTCCCGTTCCACATCGCCGCTGATTCGCAGAAAAGAGCTGTCCGAGCTTCCGTGATAGGTCACCGTACCACTCGACTTCGACGCATCCAGCGTAAATGGTTCGGTTTCCGTGGCAGTGCCCGCAAAGAGGTAGCCGGATTCGTCCTCCGTATTTGCGAGACTGACCATCTGCGTCAGGATAACATCAAGTTCTTCCGCAAGAAACGCCCTCTCCGTGGGCTCCGTCACCTGCACCCCCGCCAGCGCGATTTCTCGTGCTCGCACGAACAGATGTTGAGCTTCTCGCAGTGGGACGTGAGCGTGACTGACTCGGGATTTCGCACGTTCAACCGATTCCATCTGTCTGTTCAATCGAGTGAGATTGTCCTTCTGGATGATGCTACGGCGCACGGCCGTCGGATCATCGGAAGGGCGGTGCAGCCTGTTCCCCGTGGATATCTGCTTCTGCGTTCGCTGAAGCTCGGCGGACTGGCGCCCCAGCTCACTTTTCGCGAAGTCGATCGCTAACCTCGGTGTCACTCGAAAATTCATGAACTACTCTTTTCCGCCAGTCTTATCTACTGAATGATCCGCATGATGACTTCCATCGTGTCATCCACAGCCGTGATAAATCTAGCGGCCGCCTGAAACGCCCGCTCCACCTCCATCATCTTCAGAATTTCTTCGTCAGCACTGACTCCCGATGATGCCTCGCGGTCTTCGTTAAGACGTTGTCCATACGCTTCCAGCTGCACCTTTTCATTTGAAACCTGTTGCACCTGCAAACCTGTGTCGGCAGTGAAGTCAGCCAGTTCCTCCACAAATGTGCGATTGCTGAGCGAAGACAGACGAAAATCCCGCAGATTGGCCAGGGATGCCATATTACTGGCATCGCCCGGATATCCGGTCAACGAAATCGCAAGCAGCTCAGGTGCCGCGACAATGTCCTGGACCATAGCGTACGTGTCAATTTGGGCTCCCGTAAACAGACTGTTCAGCCCCAGAGCAGAAAGGATTCCGGTATTGTCCGGATCCGCAGTGACCAGCACATTGGCCGTATCAGTACCGACGACATCTCCGTTTCCGAATTGCAGTGATACACCGTCGCCAAGTCCCACTGGCGTGCCGGCCTCATAACCAGAGCCAATATTAATATTCGCCAAGACCTGTCCCGCACTATTGCGGATGGTTGCCGTCAGACCGTCGGTTACACCAACCGTGCCCGCCCCGTTAAAACTGACTGTCCAGTCATCGTTGGTATCACCGACGTAAAATCCGGAGAACTCCGGCTGGGCAGTCCCGGTGTAGGAAGTCAGGTCCGGCACGTCATCCACACGTCCGGCGAAATCAATCTTTTGATTGCCGATGGCCGATACTGTCAGCAGACCGGTTTCCGAATTAACCAGGGCGTCCACTCCACTAATCGCGTCCAGCGCAGTGGCCAGATCTGTCAGAGAATCCGTGTAGGGATCAATTGCAACTCGGTGCGACGTTCGACGGCCATCCGTGCCGGTCACGGTAATAGTAAGATCGCCGCGTATCACAGGAAATGCCAGCCCGCTGCTGACCAGGGGAACGTTGACGGCATCGACGCCGCGGCTTCCTTTGATCACCTGGAACGCTCCGGCATCCGTGAGGCCTGTCGCGTATTGCTGATCGACGCTCCGCACAATCGTCGCAACCAAGTCACTCAGTCGCGCCTGCGTTGCCGGAATGTTTTCATTGGCCGCCTCCAGGAGCCCCCCCAGTCGGCCGGACCTCAGCTCCAGCGGCCGTGCATTCCCATCCACGCGGACAATCAACTCATCGTCATCATATTCAACCAGTAACGAGTTCGTCGATTCGCCGACGGAAACGGTGGATCCACTAACCAGCAGCACCTCCCGTCCGTCATCCATCGTCTGAATGCTGACATCGGCCCATTGGGCCAATTGAGAAACGAATGCGTCGCGCTGGTCCAGCAGATCATTGGGCTCAAGCAGGCGGGTTCGAGCGAAACGTATGTTTCGATTCAGCTCTGCGATGTCGGTGATGATCCCGTTCATCAGGTCAACCGTGTCCGTCACTTCGGAGACTGCAGCATGCCGTTGCTGCTCAAGGTCACCATTAAGACGCCCGAACTTGTAGATGAGGTTCTGGGATGATTGAAGGAATTCGTTGCGTACCGTCGGAACCTCAGGAGAATTCGCGACAGACTCAAGGCTGTTAAAGAAATCTGACAGGTTCGCGTGAATCGAACTGTCACCCGGCGTAAACAGACTTTCAATTCTCCGTGACACATCCAGTTCGGCATCCACCCGCCCCAGCTGCGTCACGTTTCGCAGAATCGCCTCTTCTGTAGCAGCGTCGTACAGTCGATCAATGCTGCCAACGTCAACGCCGCTGCCGACCAGTTGTAAGCCGTCAACCTGAGGCAGGCGCGTAACAAGATTGACACGCTGCCTGTGATAGCCCGGTGTCGCAGCATTGGCGATGTTGTTGCCGATGGTATTCAGCGTTCGCTGATGAGTGCGAACCGCTGAGATTCCTATGTCGAATCCTCGCATGACCGTTTACCTGCAGTACGAATCCTGCTTTCTCATGAACGTGTCCCGTAACGCAGCGACTCAGGTGTCACGGATTTGCGGCCGGAAGCGTCGTATCTGTCCGAGTCTGTGACTCCGCCGGCCTGCTGAAAAACGGCCTGTCGAATTTCTCGATAGCCGGACAGAATCCATGCCGTTGTCGCCGATATCCGACGCACCTGTGACGTCAGTTTCAACAGTCGTTGCCTTGCCATCCGCAGCGAATGCCCCAATTCCGTATTGTGTTCGTGAACGGCAGAAATCAGATGATGAACCACGAAGTCCTCCAGTGGTATCTGCATTCGTTCTGCCAGTTGCTGTACGATCAGCCGGCAGTCCGAATCCAGTCTGCGGCACAGCTCCGTGGCCGCATCCATGCGGATTCGCAGTCTGCGTGTATCTTCATTCTCTGCACCCACAGCGCCCAGGTCCTGCAGCAGCGACTTCAGCGCAAGCATTGCGGACTCCTGCGCATCGAAATGCGCAAGCAGACGCAGCACATCTTCCTCCCAGCCGCCGGGGATTACATCTGTTTTCGTCGGACGGGGGACCGTAACGCCCATCTCAGATGTCCGCGGGATCTCCTCTGGTGCGGCCAGAGGAGACCTGCGGACATCCATCATACGGGAGCGGGAACCCGTATAACGTAACTGATTATTCTGCGATTGCTGCTGCATCTTTGTATGCCTTCAACTGGTGTTCTCTGAGGATCGGCGCTGCCTGCGCAGAAACAGCGTCCTGTGCCTGCGTTTCGGACAGAACATTATTGGTGCCGGCAGCCATCCCAGCTTCGTCGAAGAATTTCGCCAGGCCGATTCCGCCGTTTTCCGCGATGTGCTGTCCCATGAACGCATCGAACATTCCGCCAAAAGTGTCACTGTCGTCGCCTGCAAACATGTCTTTCGACATCGATTGCCGCATGGTTTTCAGCATCATCGAAACGAAAACCGATTCGAATTCGCGAGCTGCGGACGCTGCGTCGGAAAAACTGCGCCCGGACAGACTGTTGCCACCCTGAAGCGGAGATATCGGCGTCATTGCTTCCATCGCACCCATCGGCACCGCGGCGTTTACTGGCATCGTCACAATCCTTTACTTGAGTTCCAGTTCTGCATGCAGGGCACCGGTTTCCTTCAGCATTTGAAAAATCGAACTCAGGTCGCGGGGACTTACGCCCAGAGCATTCAATGACGCGGCCAGATCCGACACTGTGGGGTTCGCGGGAATAACGTTGATTCTGCGGTTCTCTTCTGTCACACCGACCTCGGTACGCGGCACGACGACCGTATCACCCGCCCCAAACGCATCCGGCTGTGACACCTCCGGCGACTCGACGGTTGTTACGATCAAATTACCGTGAGTGATCGCCACACCTGACAACCGCACGTCTTCCGTAAAAACCACAGTTCCGGTTCGCTCGTTAATAATCACTTTGGCGTCCATCGCCGGGGTGACCATCAGACTCCGGCATTTGGCAATAAATTGATAAGGCAGAAAATTTGCCTGAAAAGGAACACGCACGGAGACCATGGCTGGATCGATGATCACGGCTGTCTCGGGAGCGACCGTGTTGACTGCCGTCACGATGTTGACCGCAGTTTCCAGACTGGGATGGCGCAGCAACAGATGAAAGACACCCTGATGAATAATCTTCGCCGGAACTTCCACCTCAATGACGGCACCGTTCGGAACACGACCTGTCGTCGGATGATTCTTCACGACCGATGACGCCTCGCCGCCAAACTCCCCCCCGTTCGTGGATACAGCGCCGGTTGCAACCGCATAAACTGCACCATCGACACCCTTCAGGGGAGTTCGCAGCAGCAGTCCGCCATTCAGACTCTCAGCGTCGTCGAATGCTGACACAATGACATCAAGCTTCTGTCCGGGCTTGCGGAAGGATGGCAGCGTTGCGGTCACCATGACCACGCTGATGTTGTCAGTTTTCTCTCTGGCCCGTTGAATGAAGGCGCGGATCTGCGGATCCGCGCGTAACCCCATTTTCTGCAGAAATTCGATTGCGGCACGTTTTGTCGCTTCGCTGGAACCTCCCGTACCAGCAAGACCGACCACCAGCCCATAGCCAATCAGGTCGTTGGGATGTTCTCCGGCGATATCTGTAACGTCTTTGATACGAACCTGAGGCGATTCGAAGGCACTCAGAGTGTCACCGTAAAGGCAGCACAGAGCCGCGGCGAGTGCGGTCGTCATTTTCAGAGTTTTCATATCTGACGTCCTTGTCTTCTCCAGCAAACGAGCCACGGCGCAGTGCACTGGCGGATTCATACCCGACACTAGAACGGCCAGATTTTATTCATCTTGCGCCCCAGCCACCCCTGGCGGGTAAAATGTCGTTCCTGACCAGAGTCTTCATAGACTGTTCTCATGTTCGCGACAAACCGCGAACTGATGGTATTGTCAGGCCCGATGTCGACTGGACGTGCGACGCCTGTGATCCTCAGGCATCTCAGCTCACCGGCAATCGTAGTGCGACGCTCACCGCACAACACCAGATTCCCGTTCGGCAGCACCTGCACGACTGTCACTGTAATTTTGTCCAGCAACTCGCGTGAGTTGCGGTAGATCGCCCCACCGGAAAAGTTCCTGTTGTTCGCCATGCTGGTGTCCAGCTCTCCTGATGCTGCCTGGTTGCTGAAGCCGCCACTGGCGGCGGTCGCCAGATCGAATTTCATTGAGGCATCGGACGACTTGTTGAGCCCCTTATTCTCGCGGTTATCGACTTCAGTTGATTCGTTGATGATTAACGTCAGTAAGTCACCCGGTCGCCGCGCCCGGGAATCTTCAAACAAAAAAGCCTGTTGAGGGTCCCGACGACGCCAGAGAGAATCTGCCGACACGTCGCCAGACGCAGCCAACAGACCACAGACCGTCAGGCACACTGACTTCATGAGTTGTTTGGAATTGTATACGCGTTTCATGTTGACTTCCCTGTCCTGCAACGCAGTCTGCTACCGTGTCGCCGCCATATTGATGACCACTTCACCAGCTTCCACAACCCTGCCAAAGATTTCTTTGTTCGAAACAGAGTTTCGCATTCGAATCGTCTCACCCACACGCCCCGACTCCAGAGCTTCAGCCTTCGCCAATCGAATTTTCAAGCCGTTTCCAACCGCGGTTACCCGAACACTGTCGCGCGCCTGGATCACA
The DNA here is from genome assembly GCA_014238335.1 of Fuerstiella sp. Taxonomy (GTDB): domain Bacteria; phylum Planctomycetota; class Planctomycetia; order Planctomycetales; family Planctomycetaceae; genus Fuerstiella. The sequence goes on along the minus strand of JABABI010000014.1, from coordinate 50,276 downwards.
TATCCGTTTCTCTTTTGAACGGGCGTCCGCAGGTCGCGCAATGACAGAATCTTGCCCGCAGGAACTAAGGTTCGGACCCTCTGACCGTAAACGTCCGCTTCCTTCGGTTCATCAGCCACTGTCGACAGGAACCGATTCTCAAACTGCACGTCGCCTTCTTCGATAATGGAATCACGCTGCAGAGACACCCTTGTAACAACCACTCTTTGTCGTTTCAGCACCCTGAATCTAACCACGCGAGTGGTGACGACATCTTCTCCCTTCCACAACCGAACTCTCATACTGACCTGACCAAGCTGTGCCCTGACAGGCGATGAGACCTCAACACGAAGGCCGCCCCGTTCCCGCAGTTGTGGCGCAAGCGATGCCATAAACACGTCCGTCAGGCGAACCTGGAGGTTGTCTTCGTCTGTGCCAGGCATGAGCAGCATTGCATCGCGCGCCGCGCGTTCAACATCAGCGTCGGTGACGGGATTCGATTCCGCGTACGTGATCAGGACAGCTTCCGGTCCCTCCACAACAACGGCAGATTTCTGCCAGCCCGCCAGCATCAGCCGAATCCGAATGAACGACGAAGAGACCGTTGTGCTCACTTCGGGTGACGGAATGGATGCGACATCCACACTTCCGATGGTCGCGATAACTCGCGGCGATGCCGCTGTAATGGTCGCGATGTCATCCAGCCGCACATCTCGGAGACTCACCACGGGCTCACGGTGCAGTCGCACGGTAATCTGTGCACTACACTGGTCTGCCAGGCCCATCAGCACAACGGTGGCGAAGACCGGCATCACCACCTTCAAAGTGGTCTCTTTACAGCTATGGCAAATATCTCGCATCAGCTTTACCTCAGGACTTCAGTGGCAGTGGATAACATTTCGTCACCGGCACGAATCGCTCGGGAATTCACTTCGTAGGCACGTTGTGCTGAGATCAGTGAGATCAGCTCGGTCACGACTTCTACGTTAGAACCCTCAAGAAAACCGTGGCGAAGTGTTCCGAAACCGGGTTCGGTCGCATTGCCAACCACGGCATCCCCGGATGCCACCGTTTGAGCAAACAGGTTAGAACCTTCGCTGGAAAGTCCTGCCGGATTCAGGAATGTCGCCAGCTGGATTTGACCGAAATCAACTCGATTGGCGCGATCGCCGTCCTGAACGCCACTTACGGTGCCGTCGACCCCAATCGAGAGATTTGTGACCCCGTTGGGAATCGTAATCTGAGGAGTCAGGAGGTATCCGTCAGCATTGACGAATCGACCTTCTCCGTCCACGCGAAAAGCCCCACTGCGAGTATAACGGGGCTCCCCGCCGGGCAGTTGCACCTCAAAGAAGCCCTCGCCTTCGATGGCGACGTCCAGAGGGCCTTCCGAGTTCTCAAGGGTGCCCTGCATAAACTGCTTGGTCGTTCCGACAACACGAACGCCGTTTCCTATCTGCAAGCCCGTCGGAGAGACCTGCGTGTTGGAAACGGCAGTGCCCGGCTGTCGAATAGTGTTGTACACGAGGTCCGCGAAGTCCACGCGACTTCTACGAAATCCGTGGGTATTGACGTTGGCCAGGTTGTTGGCCGTGTTGTCGATCAGCGTTTCCTGGGCCTTCATTCCCGTGGCGCTGGTGTAAAGAGCCTTTAGCATGCTCGACGTGTTCCTTATGCAACAGTTCGTGTCGCCTGTGTTGTCAAAACAAAGTCCTGGAATTCTTATAGTAACTCTGAACAGTGAGTTCGCGGTGGCAGTGAAAGCCATCCCCTCATCAGGTGTTGATGTGTTTCTCGACGGATTCGTCAATGGAATTAAGCACTCGCTGTGCTGCTTCGTACTGCCTTGATGCCACCATGATGTTGACCAGTTCCACCATGTAAGCAGCATTCCCCTGTTCGACGTGCCCCTGCAGCACCTCGACGTTCGAGACTTCCGGTGTCACATTGTCGGGTTTCTGGAATAGCGATGCCCCCACAGGCGTCAGCACATTTCTGTTCGGAAACCGCACGGTTTCCAGCTGACCGAATTCGACCCCGTTGGCCGTGAACCGCCCCTCGTTGTCAACGTTTACCGCGTTCATCACAGTATCGGGTGGGATGACGATCGGACCGTTCACACCCAGCACCGGCAACTGATCCACCGTCAGCAGTTCACCATCGTTATTTGCCTGGAACTGACCGTTCCGGGTGTAGAGCGGTCCGTCCGGGCCTTCCACCACAAAGAAGCCGTCGCCGTTGAGGGCGATGTCATACTTGTTGCCCGTCTGCTTCAAGCCCCCCTGGGAAAAGTCCACCTTGATCGCGTTCTCGGTTGTCCCGATGGTTGTGCCCAGCAACGTTGACATCGACGATTTGTCCTGAGCATCGGCCATGGTCACGTCGAACGGTGTCTGAGACACCACCCGCCGACGGAACCCCGGCATATGCGCATTCGCAAGATTCGCCGCTGACGTTTCGTGTCGCATCGCCGCGGCATCCATCGCCGTGGCCGCGCTGTACAGTCCTGAAATCATTCCCGCCCCCTGGTGTTATCTGTATCAGTTCTTCGGACTTTGACGGTAAGGCACGTGCTGCGAACGACTCGCCAATGTCGTACTTACTCGTTTTTCCCCAGGTGTCGCTGCTGCAGGCAGATACGCGTCCGGAAAAATATTCCAATGCGCGGAAAATACTTCCACCGGCAAACCATCCAAAGCTGAGAATTCGGGATGCGCGACCGAGCCGTAACGGGCGGGATACGCCACCGATTATCCGCGAACAGAGCCGTGACCACGTCGTTCCGCGGTCACATCACCGGGCCTGGAAAAGTTTTGTTTACGCATCAACTTCCCGCTTAGCAAATCGGCTGAACATCAGCGGAAGCGGCAACAAGGCCGCCACGAAAGCCAGAACTGCCAGAGCCGAATAGCTGAAGGTGTAGTCGGCGAATCGTTCGTCAAACAATGCGACCAGTGGCGGACCAAATGCGCCAACGCCAAAGCCCATCATGTTGCTGAAGCCAAATCCCACACTCAGGCGTCGTCGCGGCAGAAATTCCGGAATCAGACTGTTATACAACGGCTGATTCATGAAGTGGACAAACGCCCACAGGCACGCGGCCAAAAGTCTTTGCCAGCCTTCGGCGAAGGTCATCCACACAAGAAAAGGAATGTTGGCGAGATAAACCGCGGACAACAGCAAGGGAAGTGATCGCGGCTGCGCCAGCCGCCCGGCCGTCCACTGCCCGAATGCTCCGCAGATCAGAGCCAGAGCGGCCGCGTAATTACCCAATGCTTCAGCGGCAATGGGATGCCCAACCAGCCCTTCCAGCGGCGCCAATGCTCCTGACTCTTTCAGATACCGCGGCAAGAAATGCAGCACGGCACCGTAGATCGTGCCTCCCAGTGCCGTGCCCAGAACCAGCACGGTATAGGGCCACAACTGAAACCTGAGTGTAGACTCGTGCGACAGAGCGTCTTGAGGCTGTTCATCCGCTGCCGCTGAATTTGGGTCGCCCGTGTCGGCAGGCCGTCGCTCCGAGACAACCGAACGGACCTTTGGCTGCAACAGTGTCCACACCAGTATCCCAAGAACGGTACTGACCAGTCCGAGCAATAAGTAATAACCTCGCCAGTCCCCTGGGCGGGCGGACAGCATCAGCCCGGCCATAAAGGGTGCCGATGCAATTCCCAGAGAGCCAAAGATGCCGTGAATCCCCAGCGCCCGCGACCGCGTTTGCGGAGTAGTCTCATGCGCCAGCAGCGACAGCCCGGCTGGATGATACATACTGGCAAACGCGCCCATGGCGAACAACTGGCAGTAAATCGCCGATGCACTTCCGCTGGCCACGAAGGACACCGAAACGACCGCCGAACCAAACAGATACAGCACCAGAATGCGTTTCTCGCCGAAACGATCCGCCAGTAATCCGGCAAAGAAGGCTCCAATGCCGTACGGCAGCCGCAGTGCACTTCCCAGAAAACCGGACTCTTTAAAACTCAGCGTGAACTCCGTGGAGATCACCTGTTCAACACTGGCAATGGATTGCTCAAGCAAATGAACCAGCGCATGAGCACACGAGACCAGCAAAATGATTCTGACAACAGGATTGGAACGCGGCACAAAGGGCCCTTGCACAGGTGACCTGGATTTACTTTCCGCCAACAACTGCCGACAGCTGATCCGACAGGTAAGTTCGCGATTTATTAATTTCCGAAGTCACCTGCGCGGCCGTCTCCATGATCGGAATCCCGCGAGGAACGGGGTGCATAAAGATCTCTGTCCAGCCGGAGTAATTGATGTCGACCAAAGCCTGCACAATGGGTCCGAAGTCCAGCGGCCCGTAAGCTGGTAGCTGTTTGAGTTCCTGCTCCTTCGGCAATCTCTTCACACAGCCATCGCCGTGCTCCCATGCATAGAACACTTTCGTCGCGCTGCCGAGATCTTTGACGAGCTGAGCGATCAATTCAGCATCCTGAGGCAAATGGTAGGGAGCGAGTGCAATTCCAAGATTCTCCGATGGACGCAGCTCGGCCAGATACTTCAGTGAGTCCGGCGAATCGATCAGGTTGTTGCCGTGATTCTCAATGGCGATGGTGACGCCGGTCTCTTCCGCCACTTCAAGATGCGGCTTCAGCTTCTCAAGGAAGTCACCGACCGCTTTCTTCAGCTCCGCCCCTTTCAGGTTTCTGGGACCGCTGCCCCCGGTCACCATTGTCTGACAGCGAAGTCGCTGCGCGATCTGCATTTCATTCTTAAGACCAAAAGGCCCCAGCTTGTATTGCGTGATACAACCCAGAGAAACATTGTGTTTCTGCAGCAACGACGCAAACAATTCCTCACCCATGTCCGCCAGCTGTTCACGCTGGTTGCCGTGACTCTTGGGCCAGATGTCCAGATGGCTGGCGCCGCATTTGGCGACCTCCGGCAGAATCTCGCCAAGGTACAGATAACCGTACATGCACGACCCGACAATGTATCTGAACTGAAAGTCCGTCGCAGCGGAGACGGCGGAAAACCCTGCTCGGCTGGCACCGACGGCAATCGCTGCAGTTGAGGCGAGGATTTGTCGGCGGGTTAGTGGATGCATGGCGGGGGTCTTTGCAGAGTCGATTGACTGGTTCACCGCAAGCTACATGACCAGCTGCTCAGGGTCCAGCTTACGACCCTCTAAAGCGGTCAGCGTATCGTCGGTACTGGCAGGGTCCACGGCGCGGCACGAATCTGTCAGCAGCGCGGCAAGTTCAGCAAGGTCGCTCCGCCACGCGACAGGATCGATCTCAGGGGGGGCAATTTGAGCGAACTCTCCGCACAACAAAATCATCCTGAGGCAATGGCGAAAGATAATGCCCTCCTGCTTCGTCAGATCTCGAGCTCGCACATACTTGTTAAAGTCACCGCCAAACTGCAGCAGGTCACCGATGCACCAGATGGACGTGGACCGTGCGTCGTGAATATTCGGGAAATCGCTGCGGAACAGCATGTGCATTTTTTGAGCGAGTTCCAGCGGCGGAATTCTCCGGCCTGTGACTTCGTCTCGGTAGCCGGTGAGTTCCTCCTGAGTAGCCAGCCCGCGTCGCAGCACTTCGCCGTCTGCGTATTCGGTTGTCAGCGGACCGTGCGGCATTTTGTCAGGAAACGGAACGCGCACCGATTTCCCAACCGATCGCGGCATGTTGAGCGCGCCCTCCAGCAACTGTAAGCGTTCTTCGTAGCTGGCTATGTGCATGTGCTCGGCCAGGAAAATCGCGTAGATGGAATTGATACTGCGAAACGCGAACAGCATTTCCAGCTGTGGAGTCGCGATGGCATGCTCCGGAAGGTAGTCGTCGAATCGCTGCTGCTGTTGATCCGTCTGAAGCGGTTCCACCTGCCGCTCCGCAGCCGAAGGCTTCTTCGCTGCGCTTGTGGACGCGACTCCGCCGGACGACTTCGCTTCTTTGATCAGCTGACCAAGCAACCCGGACGATGGTGCCGAGACTGATTCGTCGACCTCCGCTAAATCATTACTTGTTTCCGCTGGCTCAGACTCTTCCGACTTCTTCCCGGCATCTACCTCCGACGGGGCCGTCGCGGAATCGCCTTCGAATACGCCCAGTCCGAATCCCGGATCCTCTTCGTTGATGGTCGACCCGAAATCGATTACGTCGCCCATCGCATCATCGTGTATCTGCAGCCCCGAGCCCCAGACGGACGTTGTCACGGAGCGACCGTCCTGAACATCATCCACCGCCAGAATGACACCCTCATCGGCAACACGACTGCGAAACACTGGGGATTCGCCTGACCTCGAAGTTTTCTGCTGCCGGCGCGGCGGCTGTGGAGACAACTTGATGAATCCACCGGCCTCGAGGGTAATCAGCATGCGTTTGAGCGTTTTTTCGGCGTCTTCCTTCTCGTCGGCATCAAGCAGTCGGCGACGAATGGCGTCCTGCAGCGAATACACGGTGCCCGACTTGCGAATTAAAAACGCCAGCAGTCGCCATGGAAAACGACCGCGACTGGACAGTTTTCCCGGCGAAGCGCCGCGAAGCTGTTCAAATTGTTTCTCTGTCCAGTACTGCTGCCCCGAGCGACGCTTGGGCATCTTTTTCTTCAGCTTCTTTTTTGCTCGTCGCAGCATAGGGTCTTTGGTGTCTTCGGGAATTTCGTCGTATTTCTGCTGCCAGCGATGCAACTTCACATCGTCTTCATGCGCCACGGCAAAAACGTAGCCCTGATCATCGAACTGCGGACGCCCCGCGCGGCCGAACATCTGATGAGCTGAACTGGCGTCGATCAACTTCATGGCTCGCGGTGGCCCCTTGATCAGCGAGGTCATCACCACTGATCGCGCCGGCAGATTGATGCCGGCGGCCAGTGTTTCAGTACAGATGCAGACAGACAGCAGCTTCTTCTGAAACAACAACTCGACGGCTCGGCGATACTTCGGCAGCAGACCGGCATGGTGAATGCCCACGCCACGGATCAGGATCTGTTTGAGTTTCCCGCCAGCCCCCAGGGACCAGTCCATCTGGTCCAGTTCGATCTGCAATTGTTTCTGCTGCCCACTGGCCAGCAGACGCCGCCCCTTTAACTGCTCAGCGATGCTCCAGCATTCACTGCGATTGAAGCAAAAGACCAGCGCGGGCGTGTAACGAGCATCGTCGTCATCACCATCGGCCATGATCTCAAGCTGCTCAGACAGCAGTTCGTCGATCACCCACCGAAAGCTAAGCGGCACTCGGCGTTCATCGCTCTGCAGCAATCGCAGCCGACGGTCATGCTGCCTGTTGAGCCACACCACGAATTCCGGCGCGTTGCCGACCGTCGCACTGATCAACAGAACACGAACTTGTCTTGGCAGCATGCCCAGAGACAGTTCCCAGACAATGCCGCGTTCCGGATCGTTAAAACTGTGGAATTCATCCATGACAACTGCTGAAACATCGTCGAAAATAAAATCCTCAGGCGACAGCAGACGATTCAGCAGAATTTCAGCAACGACCACCAGAATTGGGGCCTCCGGATTTACTCGACGATTCCCGGTGACCAGCCCCACATCATTACGAGAGAACCCCCAGCGTTCGGCAGAATCCTGCAACTCGTGAAACTTCTGCTCAGTCAGAGCGATGAGCGGCGTTGTGTAATAAGCCTGACGTCCCGTCATTAATGCTTCGAACAAGGCCGTCTCGGCTATGACCGTCTTGCCAGTGCCCGTCGGAGCACATACGAGAATGCCGTCCTCGCCTTCAAACCACGCCAGGATTGCCTGTTCCTGAAACGGGTAGGGCGTCCACGGCAATTGATCGAGATAGCGAAGGGCGATTTCCTCTGATGACGGCGACTCTGACTCCATTCGTTTCCCCGGTGAATACTAAAGCCGTTAATTTTTTCTTACGAATCGTCCTGGCATGCGGAGGTGCCTGTTATTCCGGCTGGTCGGCATCCTGCGCGGCCAGGAATCTGTGAACTAAACCGCGACAATTGTTATTCGGCCGACAGAGTATCTTCGAAGTTCACCTTGCCGTGGACATCGTGGTAACGAAACGTCAGCGTTGTGTCGGCAACACCAGACTCGACAGTGGCCGACAGAAAGCCACCGATGACATTCAGATATCGATGATAGTCCTTGCGGTAATCCGACTGGTTCCAGCCATTGGCATGCCTGTCGCTTGCCGGTCCGCACGAATACTCCCGCACACCGGTGCCCGGATGGATCGACATGTACTGCCAATGTCGGTCACCGCACACCACAACAAGGTTTTTCTGAGTCGCTATGAATGCTCGCAGTTCGTCACCTTCGGTCTGGAACACTTTGTTGGAATGATTATCCCGTTTGGTGTCACGGTCGGGGCCGACAATGGGCGTGGGACTGATCAGGACACGAAAGGTGGCGTCTGATTCAGCAACGCTGGTTTTGAACCAGTCCTTTTGAGCCTGTCCCCAGATTGTCTTTCCCGGTCCGTCCGGATCTCTGTTTGAACTGCGAAAGTCGCGGCCCTCAACCATCCAGATCTGCAGATGCCTGCCCCATCGACGCGTTCGCCAGGTATATCGGCCCATCGGAACCTGTTCACGAAACACCTGCAGACCCTGTCGAAACGTGAACTCATGCATGTACGGCGTCTGCATCGTAGGCCAGCAGTCGTCAACAAGAGTGTCGTGATCGTCTTTGATGAAATAACTGGAGACCTGTCGATGGAATTGCACGTTCGTCGGCCAGCTGTACATCCGCTGCCAGTGGTACCGCGCCAATGCCAGCGTTTTGGCCAGCCGGTCGTAGTAGACAATATCGCCGGTGTGAACAAAGAAATGTGGGTCGAGTTTCAGCATCTCAGGGTAGATATTGAACCCGTCCGGCCGATCCTGATCGTCGTTGCCCTGGCCGGTTGACACCGTAAAGACAACACGATCAGACGACTTCTGCGCAGGAGCAGTGCGGAAGGTGCCGTCGCGTGACTGGCCTATCGTGCCGGCAATTGACCTGGACTCCACGTTAACGTCGTACCGAGTGTTCGATTTCAGATTCGTCAACAGGTACTGAGCGGTAAAGTCACGCAATCCATCGACGGCCTTCCAGTCTGTATAGGTCCAGTCACGTGAACCCTGCACTCGGTAAGCCACACGAACATCACCGTCCGTGCCTGGGGCCGCTTCAAAAATGTCCCCGACGGTCAGGCCATCCGGAAAGACAACGCTCTGAACAGACCTGTCCCTGCCGTTCACTCCGGCTGTCTGGTCATAGATGATCTCAACCCTGGGAGCATCGCTGGAATTGCGGTCCTTCCGCAACGTCAGTCGCGTCCAGACGATGGCGGAAGATTCGGTGACCTCTCCCACCTTGAATCCGGTAGCCTGAAACGGACCGTCGGCCAGACTTCTGTCGGAAGAGCCGACGATTGTCAGCAGAAGCAGCAGTTGGGTTGTGTGAGTTCTGGTCATTCGGCTGTGTCCGAGGGGTGTCAGCTGACATCGGAGGCTACAAACCGTGAGCGACCAGTCAATCGAAGCGATGCCTTTTTGTCGGTTGGGCTCGCCTAACGTGATTGGGTCCGGTGGTGGAACGAACTGTGTGTACGACTCTTTCGGATCCCGTCCAACTCCTGTCGCAGGCCAATTCAGGAGACCTGCGCCAAAATTGCAGAATCCGAAAATTCCGTGGAAAGCTCAGTTGCCATGGGAATTTGTACGGCCCTGCATGAGAAAACCTGATCTCAGGTGGACTTTCTGAAAATTGCGGCTTGGCGTTGTCGCTCGTTCCGGGTAACCTGCCCTTCGGCGCTGCTTTTCTTTGGGAAAGCCGTCGCCAATGTGGTCGGATCCAAGCGAGTTGCGTTGTTTACACAAGTAGACAGCGTTTTCCGGCCAGACGGGTTTTTTTGACAGAGGTGGATCCTCCTGCAGCCCCGTATCATCTGCGTCGCCATGTTCGCCGCAAACTTGCGGCTCACCATCGGTTAAGTAGACCGCTCTGGAAAGCCGCCAGCGTCCTTAAAGACGCACCGAATTCCGTGACTTTCTTGTTTGTCCGGAATGTTCGTCAATGCGGCGTTTGCATGCCATGTCGGCTCCAGCCTGTGTGCTGTTGTGCCGCGACTTGGCAGATACCTATTGAGAGGTCGAGCAATCTGCTCACCCCGCCCCCAGGATCCGTAAAGGAACACAATTGAAGACGTTTGAAGAACTCAGGTTAATCGCTCCCTTGCAGCGGGCATTGACCGACGAGAAGTATGACATCCCGACGCCAATCCAGGCGCAGACCGTTCCCGCTGCACTGCTGGGACGTGATATCCTGGGCTGTGCCCAGACCGGAACCGGAAAAACAGCAGCTTTCGCGTTGCCCATTCTTAACCAACTGGGACACGATAACCGTAAGGCACAACCCAATCGGCCTTTGGTTCTGGTTCTGGCTCCAACACGAGAGTTGGCGATTCAGATTGAAGCAAGCTTCGCGACGTACGGCAAGCATCTGCGACTTCGTCGCGTGCTGGTTTACGGCGGGGTGAAACAGGGTAACCAGGTACGGGCTCTGAAGCGGGGAGCACACATCCTTGTCGCCACGCCTGGTCGCTTGCTGGACCTGATGAATCAGGGACACATCACGCTGGATCAGCTGGAAGTATTTGTTCTGGATGAAGCGGACCGAATGCTCGACATGGGCTTTCTGCCCGATTTAAGACGGATCATCAGCCATCTGCCGGAGGAACGGCAGTCCCTGTTCTTTTCTGCCACCATGCCTCCGAAAATCACTCAGCTGTCTAATCGACTGTTGCGAACTCCGGTCAGCGTCAATGTCACTCCGAAGTCGACGAGCGTTAAACGTATCGAACAGAAAATCATGTTTGTCGAGCGCAACGGCAAACAATCTCTGTTGAAACAGATCCTGACCGCTGGCGACGTCGATCGTGCTATCGTGTTTACAAAGACGAAGCGCGGAGCCAACGTTGTGGCTGAAAAACTGGATCGCAGCGGAATCAAAGCCCTCGCCATCCACGGCAATAAATCGCAGAACGCCAGGCAACGGGCGCTGGAGGCGTTTCGACGCAAACAAATACAGGTGTTGGTCGCCACGGACGTGGCTGCTCGAGGAATCGACATTGATGGCATTACCCATGTGATCAATTTTGATCTTCCCATCGAACCGGAAGCCTATGTTCACCGCATCGGCCGCACGGGCCGAGCCGGCGCGGAAGGCATTGCGTTATCGTTCTGCACTGCGGCTGAAGGCTCTGAACTGCACGCGATTGAGCGTCTAATCGGCCAGAAAATACCGCTTGCAGCGGGGCAAATACAGCCGCAATGGCGACCAGAGCAGAAAGCTCCAAGGTCGTCCGGTCGACGCAACGGGCACTCACAACACGGTACTTCGCGAGGATCCGGCGCTCAGCGCTTCCCACATCATCGTTCGTCCGGAATGACGGGTGAAGCAGACAAGGCAAAGCCGAAAAGGCGACGACGGAACCGACAGCAAAGCCAGCAACGCACCAAACAGACGGGCTGACGACTATCCAAATGTTACTTTTGCGGTTAGAAATCACATCACAAGAACCGATTTTTCGGAGAAATGGGGAGAGAAACCATCGCACAAAATCAAAACACCTACGAAAAACGCAAACGCGAAATGGATAAAAAAGCGAAGGCCGAAGCCAAAAGGGCCCGCCGTACGCAGCGGAAACAGGGAATCGACACCAGTGAGGGCCCGCAATCGTTGATTGCAGAAGCGAATATTCGTAACGCAGCAAATTGACACGCAGCACTTCCTGTGCGACAACACGAACAATCTTAGGCTGATCATTGTTGCGCGAAATGTTTCACGTACCAGTGACTACCGACAATCTTGCAAGTATTGGGTTACAGACATGGCAGAAGGGACAATCAAACGAATCACTGACAAGGGGTTTGGTTTCATCGAGGACGGCACGGGAAAGGACATGTTCTTTCACAGCTCAGCACTTGAAGACGTGCGATTCGACGAACTGCGCGAAGGACAGCAGGTATCGTACAACGTCGGTCAGGGACCTAAGGGCCCCCGCGCTGAAAACGTGCGAGTAGTCTGAGCACCAAACATTCTGCCAAAGTCCTTCATTGGAATTTCGCGGCATGAAACTGGACGCGGAGGGTCTCTCAGGCCCTCGGCGTTCTTTCTATGCGCCGGCAGGATCTTTGATCTGCGAATGAATGTTGGGAGATCAGCCGTCCACGAGACGATCGTGCCTGCCCCCAGTCTTGATTTTCGCACGACAACTCGCGTTTTCCGTCGGCCACCCAAGCGCCGAGTCCTTCCAGTACGCACCGCCGGAATCCCGGGTCCGGCCGGCGCCGCACCCGGCAACGATGTAAGAATGCCCGTGGGGGACCAGGATCCTTTTCTGTTGTGGCAGCGTCCGGAAACAGTACGGGGTGTTCTCAGCGGCGGGATTCACTGCTGTACACGGCAGTTTTTCAACCGCGGATTGATTGTTGCTGCCATAACTCCTTACAATCCCGTGCCTTTGGGCGATCTGCTGCAGCCTGAGTCTCCTGACTCCATCGGTCATGTGAGTGTGACTGGAGCAGGCGGGATGGCTGTGTGTATCTCCCACTGCAGATTTTCTGTGTCCAGTGTTTAGAAAGTCGGCGCAAATTACGACATAAGCACTATTTGCGGCCAGAATATCACGTCGCTGCGATGGCGAAATATCGTCTTCAGCTGACAAACGCGCGCAACACGTGTGAGTTTGGAGTTGCGAAGTTTGGGACAGGGTGACGCTGTCAGACTAAGCATGCATCCGGAAAGCGTCTCGAAGTGAAATAGTAGCGGGCTGCAGACAGCAGTCCTGAACGCGGGGATACAAATGGCGGACCGGGCTTCGGTGGACAAGACTTCGGAGATTGACTCCGAGGAAATGAACGAGTGGTTGGATTCGCTGGAGGACGTCCTTCACCGTTACGGCCCGGAACGTCTGAGCGAACTGCTCATCCATCTGCAGGAGCGTGCATACCAACGCGGAGTAAAGCTGCCGTTTACCGCTAATACTCCGTACATCAATACGATCCACCACTCAGATCAGACTCGGTTTCCAGGTGATCTGGCCCTTGAACGCCGCATTAAAAGCATCGTTCGCTGGAATGCGATGGCGATGGTGGTGCGAGGTAACAAGAACTTCGACGGCATTGGCGGCCATATTTCAACGTTCGCATCTGCCGCGACGCTGTATGAAGTGGCACAGAACCATTTCTTTCACGGGCACTCGGAACAGCACACCGGGGATATGGTGTACTTTCAGGGACACGCCTCGCCCGGGATGTATGCACGAGCTTACTTGGAAGGCCGACTGGACGAATCGCACCTGGAAAACTTCCGTCGCGAACTGCCAGCGGGCGTCGGACTATCCAGTTACCCGCATCCCTGGCTGATGCCAAACTTCTGGCAGTTTCCCACAGTGTCCATGGGGCTCGGTCCGATCTGCTCCATTTATCACGCTCGATTCCTGAGGTACATGGAACACCGAGGCCTGTTGGACACATCGAAATCGCGAGTCTGGGCCTTTCTGGGGGACGGCGAATGTGATGAACCGGAAAGCCTTGGTGCACTAACGCTGGCTTCTCGAGAAAAACTGGACAATCTAACCTGGGTGATCAACTGCAATCTGCAGCGACTGGACGGCCCTGTTCGCGGCAACGGTAAGATTATTCAGGAACTGGAGGCCGCCTTCCGAGGAGCTGGCTGGAACGTCATCAAGGTCATCTGGGGTGGCGACTGGGATCCGCTGCTGAACGCGGACGAAGACGGAAAGCTCGTCAAACGTATGGGCGAAGTCGTCGACGGACAATATCAAAAATACACGGTTGAATCCGGCGAGTACATTCGCAACCACTTTTTCGGTGCCGATCCGGACGTGCTGAAAATGGTGGAACACCTGTCCGATGAAATGATGCAGAAGATTCGTCGAGGCGGTCACGACCCTGAGAAGGTGTACACAGCGTATCACGCTGCCGTGAACCACAAGGGGGCTCCGACGGTGATTCTGGCAAAAACCGTCAAGGGCTACGGTCTGGGAGAAGCAGGCGAAGGTCGCAACATCGCGCACAACACGAAGAAGATCAATGAAGACGAACTGCGAAACTTTCGCACGAAGTTCGCCATCCCCATCAGCGACGAGGATATCGATAACCTTCCATTCTACAAACCGGCGGAAGACAGTCCGGAAATGGTTTACCTGCGACGGCAGCGCGAGGCTTTGGGAGGATTCGTGCCCGAACGTCGGCCGACTGAAGAGCGGCTCGACGTGCCGGCGCTGGACGACAGAATCTTTCAGGCCAAAGGATTACTGCCAGGCAGCGATGGCGACGATGGCTCGACCACGGGAACGCTGGGGCAGATCCTGCGAGGCCTGGTGCGGCACAGGGGCTGTGGCGAACGCCTTGTACCGATCATACCCGACGAAGCCAGAACCTTCGGCATGGAAGACCTGTTCAAGCAGATAGGGATCTATTCCAGCAAGGGACAACTGTACGAACCCGTAGACCGCAGCACGATGCAGTATTACAAGGAAGCTAAAGACGGTCAGCTGCTGGAAGAAGGGATCAACGAAGCGGGGGCCATGAGTTCGTTCATCGCAGCAGGGTCTTCGTATGCGAATCTCGGCACGAACATGATTCCGTTCTACGTTTACTATTCAATGTTCGGTTTTCAGCGAGTCGGAGATCTGATCTGGTGTGCGGCGGATACTCGCTGCAAAGGTTTTCTGTGCGGGGGAACATCAGGACGAACGACGTTAAACGGCGAAGGCCTGCAGCACGAAGACGGACACAGCCAGCTGATGGCGACGACCGTGCCAACCCTCCGCGCGTATGACCCGGCGTGGGGTTACGAACTTGCGGTCGTTGTGCAGGAAGGCCTGCGTCGAATGTACGCAGATGGCGAAGAAATCTTCTATTACCTGAGCGTCTACAACGAAACTTATCCGCAGCCCGCCATGCCGGAAATTGACGGAATTGCAGACGCCATCATCAAGGGCATGTATCGTTACAACAGCACAGACAGCAATGAAGGACAGGAACATCGTCCACAGTTGATGGGTAGTGGCCCGATTCTTCGCAGCGCCCTGGCAGCGCAGCAAATCCTGAAGGACCAGTTCGGAATCGGTTCAGACGTGTGGAGCGTCACCAGCTACAGCGAGCTGCGGCGGGACGCGATGGCGTGTCAGCACTGGAATGACCTGCATCCTGCGCAGACACCTCAGGCAAGCTATCTTGAGCTAATCCTGGAAGACGTGACCGGCCCGTTCATTTCCACCAGCGATAACGTGCGGCTCGTGGCCGATCAGATTCGCCAATGGATTCCTGGCGAATATACTGTGCTGGGCACGGACGGATTCGGCCGCAGTGAGACTCGTGAAGAGCTGCGACGGCACTTCCGCATTGACGGTGAATCGACTGCGTTTGCGGCGCTGCAGGGAATGGCTCGCCTTGGGGCTTATGACGTAGACGAACTTCCGAAAGCACTCGAACAACTGAAAATCGACTCCGAAGCCGTGTTCCCGGTTGACGCCTAGGATGAGGCTGCCGTCTGACTGTAGTCGCAGACAATGGATTGAGCAGAAACGAACGATTTCGACTTCGGTCAGACGTTATCTGACCCATGAGTGACTGTGAGTAACAACAACTATGGCCATTGAATTCAAACTGCCTGCAGTTGCTGAAGGTATCGAGTCGGTCGACATTGCGGAGATTCTTGTCGCGGAAGGCGACACGATTGAAGCCGGCGCAGTCATCTGCGAAGTGGAAACAGACAAGTCCGTAGCTGAGGTGGACTGCCCGTACAACGGTACAATCACAAAACTTCTGGTTGCGCCCGGACAGACCGTCGCCATCGGTGCTCCTTTGGTGCTGCTTGAAACAGCGGGCGAAACTGCTCCGCCACCGGAAACTGAATCTGAGCCATCAGATGCAGAAACAAGCCAAACGGACAACGCTGCGGCACCTCAGTCCGGCTCGTCTGCTGAGCCCGTTGCGGCGCCCGCAGATGGCGAAAAATTCGAGGTCGAGATTTCGTTGCCGGAAGTCGCTGAAGGCGTTGTCTCCGTCGATATCGCAGAAGTACTGGTGTCAGTCGGCGACGTGATTAGTGCCGGAGACGTAATCTGCGAGGCAGAAACGGATAAGTCGGTTGCAGAAATCGACTGTCCTGATTCCGGAACGATCAAGGCCATCCATGTTGCCGCCGGCCAAACGGTGAACGTAGGAGAGCCGCTGGTTACTCTTGAAGTTTTTTCTGCTGCGGAATCCACCGCGACGGCAGCAACGCCCTCAACGACAACTGAAACGCCCGCGGCACCAGGGCGCGTGGCATCTCCCGCAGCGGCCGTCACGACAAATTCTTCGACAGATCGGCGGCCCCCCGCTCCGGCTGGCCCGGCGACGCGGCGAATGGCTCGTAAACTGGGTGTGGGCCTCCATCAGGTGCAGGGCTCTGCCAAAGGTGGTCGCATTGTAATCGAGGACATCGAAGGCTTCGTTCGAAACCGGCTGGCTCAAACCGCGGCAGTTGCCAGTGGTTCCGCCAGCATGGGAGTTGCTGCTGCACCACTGCCTGACTTCAGCAAATTCGGGCCGATCGAAAAACAGCCACTGAATAAAATCTCGCGGACGGCTGCAGCGAATCTGCATGCGGCATGGATCACAATTCCGCATGTCACACAACATAATCAGGCGGATATCACAGAACTGGAATCCGCACGCAAACGTTACGTCAAAGACAATCCCAAGTCTCCCAAAATCACGATGACCGCCATTATGATCAAGGCCGTCGTGGGAGCACTGCGAACGTTTCCGAAAGTCAATTCCAGCATCAATCTGGCGTCCGGCGAACTGGTCCTGAAAAAGTACTATCACATCGGCGTAGCCGTCGATACGCCCAACGGACTGGTGGTTCCCGTCATTCGCAACTGCGATCAGAAGAACGTCCTGCAGGTGGCTGCGGAACTAACCGAACTGGCGTTGAAGGCGCGGGAACGGAAACTTAAGAACGAAGACATGCAGGGGGCGTCTTTCACGATCACAAATCTTGGCGGCATCGGAGGCACGTCCTTCACCCCGATCGTGAATCATCCGGAAGTCGCCATACTGGGCATGTCACGAGGCCAGAAGGTGCTGCAGATGGAAGAAGGCAAAATCGTTGAGCGGCTGATGCTTCCGCTGTCGATGTCGTATGACCATCGAGCCATCAATGGGGCCGATGCGGCCCGGTTTATCGTGAAACTTTCCGGCAGCCTGACGAACTTCTTTGAACTATTTTGATTACCAATGGCAGATAAACACGCTCAACTTGTCGTTCTTGGCGGTGGTCCCGGAGGGTATCCGGCGGCATTTGCAGCTGCGGACCACGGCATGCAGGTCATCCTTGTCGATGAAGGCAAACAGCCCGGCGGCGTGTGCCTGAACCGAGGCTGCATTCCGTCAAAAGCACTGCTGCACATTGCGAAACTAATCAACGAATCCCAGGAAGCGGCCCACTGGGGCGTCACGTTTCAGGCACCGGAAATCGATCTCGACAGGCTGCGGGATTTCAAAAACAACGTGGTGGGTTCACTGTGCGGCGGGATCGAAGGACTGTGCAAGGCTCGTGGCGTCGAGTTGATCAAGGCACGAGGCACCTTCACCGATTCTTCAACTCTGGAACTTAAGTCCACTGACGGCGTTGTTTCCACGGTAAGCTTTGACAATTGCATCGTGGCGGTCGGCTCGATTCCAACGATGCCGCCGTTCTTCGATATCGGCGACGACCGGGTAATGGACTCCACCGGGGCGCTGGAATTGAAGGATGTCCCGGACCGGCTGCTGGTCGTGGGCGGAGGCTACATTGGCCTTGAGATGGGTTCCGTGTATGCCGCCCTCGGTTCCGAAGTAACGGTCGTGGAAATGTCGCCCGGGCTGCTGCCCGGTGCCGACCGTGATCTGGTGAGTCCGCTGCGCAAGCGATTGACCGAGCAGTTTTTTGCTATTCACGTGAATACGAAGGTGGCGAAACTGAACGCCGCTGACTCTGGAATTGTGGCCAGCCTTGAGGGCGAAGGCGTTGATCCCGAGCTCACTTTCAATCGTGTTCTGGTGTCCATCGGCCGACGACCGAACAGCCGCAACTGTGGTCTGGAAAACACGCAGGTGGAAATCGACGAACAGGGCTTCATCAAGATCGATCGCAACCAGCGCACCGCTGACGCAAAAATACTGGCCATCGGCGACATTGCCGGCGAGCCCATGCTGGCTCATAAGGCAACGCGAGAAGCTAAGGTGGCCGTTGACACCCTACTGGGCGAACCGGCCGAGTTTGACAACATCGCCATTCCCGCGGTCGTGTTCACGGACCCGGAACTTGCATGGGCTGGTAAAACAGAGTCAGAAGCGAAGGCTGAGGGGCTTGAATACACGGCGCACCGGTTTCCGTGGGCGGCCTCCGGAAGAGCACAAACGCTGGGACGTACAGAAGGCATCACGAAGATCCTGGTGGAGCCTAAGAAGCAACGGGTGATTGGTGTGGGCATTGTGGGGCCTGGTGCCGGAGAAATGATTGCCGAGGCTGTCATCGCGATCGAAATGGGAGCCACCGCTCGTGATCTGGCAGACTCAATCCACGCCCACCCAACGTTGTCCGAGACAATCATGGAAGCCGCTGAAAGTGCCATCGGCCAACCAACCCACTTCTTCCGTGCCAAGCGAAAGAAGTAGCCGGATCGTCTCAGGTGGGACGATGACAGACGCACCTCAGAGCGTCATGTTTCCGGGTGGTCGATAACGGTGTGCCGCTTCAGATTCGCAGCGGTGAATTCAAACTGGTCTTCGGCCGAACCCGACTCTCGCTCCGGACGTCTTCGTAGCGACGTCGCAATCCTGGTCCGCTGAGCCTGAGAATATCCATTCCTGCCATCGAGAACGATGTTTGGCCTTGTCGAGCAGCGTGTCAGCTAGCCTCAAAAGGCTTCCAAAAGATTGAGTGACCACTAAGATATCGCCGAAAACAATAACACGAGGTAGCGTGCGATTCTGAACACAACGAGTGCTGTGTGTTTTCTGGGTTTGCCACGACATCGCGTCGGTCTGCCGCAGCCGTTTCTGCGGGTTCGCAAAAACTGCAGTGCGTTCTGTTTCTTTCTGGCTGATTCCCGCTGCCTGTCTGCCCGATCGGATTGTCACACTCGAATGCATCGAATCACCAAAGGACTCGACATCCCGATAACGGGCGAGCCCGCACAATCCGTTGCTCAAGGACCAGCAATCAGCAAAGTTGCCCTGGTCGCGTCAGACTACCTGGGCATGAAACCAACGATGCTGGTTTCCCCTGGCGATCGTGTAAAACTTGGACAACCGCTGTTCACAGACAAGAAAACCGAGGGAGTCACATACACCGCCCCGGCGTGCGGCACAGTGTCCGAAGTCAACCGGGGTGATCGACGAGCCTTCCAGTCGATGGTGATTGAGGTGGATGGGGATGAGGCTGTTGAATTCTCAGCGTCCGGTGCAGGTGATTTTGAAGCCGTCTCCCGCCAGGCGGTCAGTGAATTGCTGTCCACGAGCGGACTTTGGACCTCTCTTCGCACACGGCCTTACAGCAAAGTTCCCGCCGTCGGTTCGGTACCACGTTCCATTTTCGTGCAGGCGCTCGACACAAATCCACTGGCCGCCGATGCTGTTCCGCTAATTCGTGAACGAGAACGTGATTTTCGGGCGGGAATTATCGCCCTGACAAAACTTACAGACGGCAAGGTATTCGTCTGCCGTCGACCGGCTCAGCCGCTGCCCGCAGACGAGCATCCCCAGGTGCAGGTGGCAGAATTTGAAGGGCCACATCCTGCCGGCTTACCAGGGACGCACATTCACTTTCTGGACCCCGTCGGCCCCGGCCGCACAGTCTGGACGATCAACTATCAGGACGTGATCGCCGTCGGTCATCTGCTGGTGACCGGCACACTGGATCCGTCGCGAGTTATTTCCATCGCTGGCCCTTCGGTGACGACGCCGCAACTGATTCGCACTCGAATTGGCGCAAGTGTGTCGCAACTTCTGTCCGGACAGCTGACCGAAGGCAGACATCGAATTATTTCGGGCAGCGTGCTGAGTGGTCGCGCCGTCCGCGGTACGTCGAACTATCTTGGCCGCTACCATCTGCAGGTTTCGGCGATTGCCGAGGGTGACGAACGTGAGTTTCTGGGCTGGATGACACCTGGCAACGATCGTTTTTCTGTCCGCCGGGTGTTCACGTCAGCTTTGGGTCAGGCGAAGCGATTCGCCTTTAATACCTCCACGGGTGGCAGCAAGCGAGCCATGGTGCCCATCGGCATGTATGAGCAGGTGATGCCGCTGGACATTATTCCCACGTTCCTGCTGCGATCGCTGATTGTGGGCGACACAGAGCAGGCTCAGGCACTGGGGTGCCTGGAACTTGATGAAGACGATCTGGGTCTGTGCACATTCGTGTGCCCGGGCAAATATGAGTATGGGCCGATTTTGCGACACAACCTGACACAGATCGAACTGGATGGGTAAGGCCTCGTAGAGCTTCACTCACTGCACTTACGGTTTTTCAATAGCACTCTGAGCGTTAGCTCAGACAATCCCTCGAAGAGGGGCCGAATGAAATTTCTGAGAGACAAGCTGGATCAGATTGAGCCGCTCTTCCACAAAGGTGGAAAGCTGGAACGGCTGTATCCGATCTATGAAGCGCTGGACACCTTCCTGTACACGCCTGGTGAGGTTAGCAAGGGCGCGTCGCATGTGCGCGATGGCATGGATCTGAAGCGAATGATGATCATGGTCGTCTTCGCCCTGACGCCGTGCATCCTGATGGCCTGCTACAATACCGGGGCACAGACGAACGAGGTTGTCAGAGAGGCCATCGAATCTGGTGTATCGTCGGACGATGTCATTTCACAGTTGGGCTGGCGTGCCTCTGTGATCGGCCTTCTGGGATGGGATCCTGACAGCGGCGGAAATCTGTTCTATAATTTCGTCTTCGGGGCCCTGTACTTTGCTCCCGTGTTCCTGGTGACCAACATCGTTGGCGGCACATGGGAAGTGATCTTCTGTTGTGTCCGCAAACACGATTTGAACGAAGGGTTTCTGGTCACGGGCATGCTGTTCCCGCTGACGCTGCCCGCCACAATCCCGCTGTGGCAGGTGGCTCTGGGCATCAGTTTTGGTGTTGTCATCGGTAAGGAGATATTCGGCGGCACCGGAAAGAACTTTTTGAACCCGGCACTGACAGCTCGAACATTCCTGTACTTCGCCTATCCGATACAGATCACAGGCTCCACAGTGTGGGCTGGTCTTGTGGACGGCGTCAGTTGCCCGACGCTCCTGACCACAATGAGCAACGTGCAGAACGCATTACCCGGCGGAGAAACATTCAGGAACGTACTGCAGGATCAACTGGGACACCTCAGTCTGTCCCAGGCCTTTGTCGGTTTCGTTCCCGGTTCGATGGGTGAAACATCCACGCTGGCGTGCCTGCTGGGCGCCATTTTCCTGGTTGCCACCGGCGTTGGTTCATGGCGAATCATGCTCGGTGTGCTGATCGGTTCCATGGGGCTGGCCACGGTTCTTAACAGCGTCGACAGCACAACAAACGCGATGTATCAGATCCCGCCGCTGTGGCATCTGTGTACCGGCGGCCTGGCCTTTGGCCTTGTCTTCATGGCCACCGACCCGGTGTCTGCCGCCATGACGGATACCGGCCGCTGGGTCTACGGAATTCTGGTTGGGATGATGGCCATGACCGTTCGCGTTCTGAACCCGGCGTTTCCCGAAGGCATTATGCTGGCCATTCTGCTCGGCAACGTATTCGCTCCGGTGATCGACTTCGTTGTCGTTCAGCAAAACATCAAACGGAGGATCGCCCGCAATGAACCCTGAGACCAAAAGAACGTTCAAGGTCGCGATCCTGTTGTGCCTTGTGTGCTCAGTTGTGGTGTCTTCACTGGCTGTCGGGCTGAAGGAAATTCAGAACCAACAGAAGGAAGCGTTTCGACAGCAGAGTATTCTTTCTGCGGCCGGCAAATGGGAAGACGGTGCCAACGCAGCCGAGCTGTTCGAAGAATTCATCACTCCGGTTGTCGTCGATCTGGAAATCAACAAAGCCACGGATCTGTATGAGTTAGGCGCTGATCCTCTGGATACTAAGATCGCTGATCGCACACCGGAGTTTCACGACATGCTTGAACCAGCGGCTGATGTGGCCGGCATTAAGAAGCGTGAGAAGTACTCAATCGTTTACGAAGTTCGTGAAGATGGTGTGCTCAACACCCTGGTTCTGCCGGTTCGAGGCAAAGGACTATGGTCGACACTGTACGGATTCGTCGCTCTGGACCTGACCGCGGCCACCGACGGTGCCACGGGACTAAAGGTAAAAGGGCTGACTTACTACAAACACGGCGAAACTCCCGGACTGGGTGGCGAAGTGGACAATCCGCTTTGGAAAGCCAAATGGCCCGGTAAGTCGATTTACACGGATGGCTGGAAAGTCAAGGTTGAAGTTTCCAAGTCTGCGTCCACTGAATATCAGGTGGACGCACTTTCGGGAGCAACTCTGACATCAAATGGCGTCACCAACATGCTGCGATTCTGGCTGGGCGAAGATGGGTTTGGTCCCTATCTGCAGAACACACTGGCTGCAATGGCAACAACGACTCCGTCGACAGACGATCCACCAAAGGGCAGTGCAGTTACAGAATCGCGTAATTGATAGTGGCATCGTAAGGCTTTTTCGACATGACATTTTACCGATTCTCGCGAATGCCGGGAGTGACCAGCGGGAACGCCTCGCTGGTCGCCGAACATCAGCTCGATTCGGCTGGCGGGCCGTTCCGCCTCAGGAGACATCCGAATGGGTGAATCATCACCAAAAAAGATCCTGCTGGATCCACTGGTCAATAACAACCCGATCACACTGCAGGTTCTCGGCCTGTGCAGTGCGCTGGCTGTCACCGTCAAACTGGAAACATCGTTTGTGATGGCCATTGCTGTGACTCTGGTCACCGGTTGCTCCAGCGCGGCGGTGTCGCTGATTCGCACCAAGATTCCCAGCAGCATTCGCATTATCGCTCAGATGACCATCATTGCGTCGATGGTGATCGTGGTCGACCAACTGCTGCAGGCATTCGCCTTCGAACTCAGCCTGCAGCTGTCCGTGTTTGTCGGACTGATCATCACCAACTGCATCGTCATGGGACGGGCCGAAGCATTCGCCATGAAAAACGGTCCGGGACTCAGTTTCCTGGATGGTATCGGCAACGGTCTGGGATACGGACTAATTCTGATGCTGGTGGGTTTCTTTCGGGAACTGTTTGGTTCAGGAAAACTGTTTGGCCAGAACGTTATGACACCTGTTACGGAAGGTGGCTGGTACCCGACAAACGGTCTGATGCTGATTGCCCCGAGTGCGTTCTTTCTAATCGGACTGATCATCTGGGCCATCCGCACCATCAAACCCGATCAGGTGGAGGCAGCCTAATGGAAAACTACATCAACATTTTTGTAGACGCAGTCTTCCCCGGTAACCTGGCGCTGGCGCTGTTTCTGGGAATGTGCACGTTTCTGGCGATTTCCAAAGACGTCAAGACAGCGTTTGGTCTGGGTATTGCCGTCACGGTAATCCAGACAATTACAGTTCCACTGAACAATCTGATCTTTCAGTATCTGTTGCAGCCGGGCGGACTCAGTTGGACGGGTGTTGAAGAGCTGGCGGATCAGGATTTGCTGTTTGTCGGTTTGATCTGCTATATCGGCGTGATCGCCGCGATGGTGCAGATTCTCGAAATGGTACTCGACAAGTTTTTCCCGGCCCTGTTCAACACTCTGGGTATTTTCCTGCCCCTGATTACTGTCAACTGTGCCATTCTTGGCGGCACCCTGCTGATGGTGGAAAAAAGCTACGCCTTTGACGAGAGCATTGTCTTTGGATTCAGTTCCGGATTTGGCTGGGCACTGGCAATCGTCTGTCTGGCAGGAATTCGTGAGAAACTAAAGTACAGCGACGTACCGCTCGGTCTGCGCGGTCTGGGCATTACGTTTATTACGGTTGGACTGATGGCGTTAGCGTTTCAAACATTCTCTGTTATCAAACTGTGACTCGACTACGGCAGAGAGTCGGGAGTCTTTTTCCTTCTTACAGTGCCCGCATTGACCTCATGAACTGACACTTCATTATTCATCCACCGTCTCGAGGCGCCGGGAAAAAAGACTCCCGACAATTTCGAGTATCTCGAAGTAGTAAGTGCAATGGACACAATCATTCTTGGCGTTGTGATGTTCACCGGCGTGGTCGCGGTCCTTGTGGCGGTGATCGTGGCCACTCGCGCAAAACTGGTTTCCACCGGCAATGTCACGATTCTGATTAACGATCAGAAAAAGATCTCAATTTCCGCAGGCGGTAAGCTGCTGAATGCCCTGGCGGACGAAGGCATCTTCGTTTCATCGGCCTGTGGTGGCGGTGGCACGTGTGCTCAGTGCAAAGTCAACGTGCTGGAAGGCGGCGGAGATATTCTCGCCACCGAAAAGACGCACATCAACAAGAAGGCCGAACGCGAAGGCTGTCGACTGTCCTGTCAGGTTGCCGTCAAACAGGACATGAAGATCGAAGTACCGCCGGAAGTCTTTGAGACCAAGAAGTGGCGCTGCAAAGTTCGATCGAATCGCAACGTGGCAACGTTCATTAAGGAACTGATTTTGGAAGTTCCGGACGGCGACGACGTTGGCTTCAAGGCAGGTGGATACATTCAGATTGAGGCTCCACCTCATCGATTGCATTACAAAGAATTCGACGTCGAAGAAGAGTACCGCGAGGACTGGGACAACTTCAACGTCTGGGACAACGAATCAAGCGTTGATGAGACCGTCATTCGAGCTTACTCAATGGCGAACTACCCAGGCGAGAAGGGTATCATCATGCTGAACGTCCGAGTCGCCAGTCCTCCACCCCGGTCGCCCAAGGGAACACCTCCGGGAAAGATGTCTTCTTACATTTTCAATCTGAAGCCCGGTGACGAAGTAACGATTTCCGGGCCCTACGGTGAATTCTTCATCAAGGATACTCCGGCCGAAAAAATATACATCGGTGGCGGGGCCGGTATGGCTCCCCTGCGATCGCACACGTTCGAACTGTTCAAGAACATGGACACCGACTGCAAGGTGTCGTACTGGTATGGTGGTCGCAGTGTGAAGGAACTGTTTTACCTGGACGAGTTCGAAGAACTGTCAGCAAACCACGACAACTTCAAAATGCATATCGCATTGTCCGACCCTGTTCCCGAAGACAACTGGACGGGGCTGACCGGCTTCATTCACCAGGTTCTGCATGACGAGTACCTGGAGAACCATCCGGCGCCTGAAGACTGCGAGTACTACATTTGTGGCCCGCCGATCATGTTGAAGTGTGTCCAGGACATGCTGTCGGATCTCGGCGTCGAACCGGAAAACATCGCCTTTGACGACTTTGGTGGCTAAATTGTTTTGACCTGAGTCCGTTGAGTCGATCAGACGCGGGGCTGATTCCAACCGGCCGTTACCCACAAGTACGTAGTCGCGAAGCGGCGAACCAAATGTGTGGCTAACAACAAAGGTCCTTCCGCTCGAGCAATTCAAGGTGGCCGGCAGGAACCGGCCTGCGGAAATCTCAGTAGTGCCGCTCGTAGCGGCCTGCGACCAGTCCTAATCCCAACACTGATACAATAGTCCGAGGTTTTTTATCCTCATCGGTGGCAACCGCGATGTTTACCAATCGTCTGTTCAAAGTCTGTCTTACCGCGACGCTGATCTTCACGGCGTCAACAACCGCTGCCGCAGAACCATTGCGACTGTTTGGCAGGACCATGGGGACACACTACGTTGTCACCATTGACTCACCGTCTGTTGAAGATGCAGGTGAGGCTCTACAGGAACGCATTGAGGCACGGTTGGTGGAAATCAACCGGCAGATGTCTACCTGGGACAGCACGTCCGAGATCTCTCGATTCAACCATTCGCGCTCCACTGAGTGGTTCAACGTTTCCGCTGAATTCGTTGTCGTCGTCGCGGAAGCCAAACGGATTTTTGAATACACAGACGGGGCATTTGACCCGACGCTGTCACCATTGATCGATCTCTGGGGATTTGGTGATGATCGAAAAAAGACAGTGCCAGCGGCCGCCGCCATTGAGGCTGCTCGACGATCGATCGGGATGCAGCACGTTGATCTGCGTGAAGAACCGCCGGCATTGAGGAAATCGCTGGCGGCATTGCAGCTGAATCTGTCTGCCATCGCCAAAGGGTATGCCGTTGATGCGATCGCCGCACTTCTTGTGGAACAGAAGATCACATCATTCATGATCGACATCGGTGGCGAAAACTGCGGTGGCCAGCCGAAAGCAAATGGCGACCCGTGGCGTGCCGGTATTGAGTCACCGTTGAACGCACCGGTGCCCGGCCAGGAGCTGCCTTTCAGCCGCATTGTTGAACTGAACGAATCCTCCGTCGCCACGTCCGGAGACTATCGCAACTTCTTTGAAATCGACGACGTGCATTATTCTCATGCAATCGACCCCACCACCGGCTGGCCGGTACAGGAACCCCCGGCGGCGGTATCGGTCGTTCATCCCTCGTGTATGTCGGCTGATGCCTGGGCGACAGCGCTAATGGTGCTGGGCAGCGGAAAAGGACTGCCACTGGCTCGGGAACAGGAACTGTCGGTGCTTTTTCAATATGTGACTGAGACTGGTGATATTCTGGAACACGCAACCGGCGTACTTACGGAAACATCCCAACAACCACCGGCAGTGCCCGAAAAGAACGCACCGAAGCCGTCGTCGGCGGCGCCATGGTTTCCGTTCGTGGCTGCGGCGGCCATCTTTATTATCGCCGTCGCGGGCATGGCCATCGGAACCATAGTGCAAAACAAACAACTGAAGGGTAGCTGTGGTGGCCTGGCCGCCATGCCTGGCAGCGACGGAAAATCCATCTGTGAGCTGTGCACAATCCCTAAGGACGAATGCACAAATGCCGAAATCAGAGAAAAAATGCAGGCCGCTTCACAGGATGCCGACTCGGTTTAGCAGAGGCCTGAATCACACGTCGGGCGTTCGCCTTTGCACGTTCCCACGCCGCTGCGTCGCACCGACGGTTGCTGCCTCGATCGCTCGCCCCTCATTACCACACCAGGTTGAAATCCTGACGTCACTGCCTGGGAACGATTTTGGGCAGCAGGCCACCCGTTGGTTCTGCGGTCAGCACCACAGTTATGTGCCTTGATGATTTCGCTACCTGAATGAACGATTCGGTGTGGTCCGCTACTCGATCGTGAATGAGTTGATATCAAGTTCCGATTCGGAAACGTTTCCGTCAGGTTTCAGGATGGACTTCAGCCAGTCATCGGAAGGCCAGGCGAAGGGGCGAAATTTTTCCGTAGTTCCTGTCTGGTCTCGATAGACGATGGCCCGACCAGGTCCCAGGGTGGACGCCACCGGCGTGTCGACAAGACTGGCGGAGTCTGTCTGATTCATGCGAAAGGCAATTCTGTGTTCGAATTCACGGAGAAGCGAATTCGACAGCCAGCGAACCGCGTTGCTGAACGTGTCTGACCAGACGATAACATGAACACCGACAACGGGTCCTCTCTTCAGAATCTCGCTCAACTTGTTGGCAATGCTCAGTGGTTTCGCCTCTCCGAAGCCCCCCATGCCAAAGTCGTCTTCGTCTTTTCTGAGACTGCGAAACTGTCCAACGTTGCGAACGACCAGGAAAATCTCACTGCGGGCCGATCGTTCCGAGTTTTCCTCGCGTTCGACCACTTCTGTGTGAAATTCATCAACGATAGTATCGCAGTCGCTTCCCAATTTGAGTTCCAGCGAATCCGCCGAAAAGTGCTGCCTAAAACCCTTGAAACGGTCCGCAGACTCCTCGCTTCGACCGTCCTGCAGCAGCACGAATCGTGAAGCGGTCGTATCGCCGGTCGTCTGTGGCTGAGAACGGCAGCAGATACTCAGCGCCGCGTAGGCCAGCAGACTGTCGATCTGGTTTTCGTCCTGGCCAATCATAAGAAGATTCTGCCCACTGGCGCGCCGCAACTCTACACACGTCGGCGCTGCGATGGCAACTGGTTCCCCCAGCCAGATGGTGACTGCCTCCCCGGATCGTCGAGTCGCATCTTTTGACATCGAAAGATATGCGTTCATGGGGCCACACAGGTCTGCCGTTGGCGGCACATTGCCTTCAAAGACCACCATGCCGCCGTCTTTCCCGTCCGCCGCACCGGGCAGTGAAAGCATCGTTTCAATCGCTTCTTCTCGACGAGCCTCATCCAGCCACGCGATCTGAAATTGATGATTGCCCTGAATCAGTCCGTTCGCATCGTTGTAGATGGCTTCCCCCGGACGAGCCAGCAAACGAGCGGCCGCATTGTCCTCGCTGAGAATCAAATAGGCGTCGTTTTCGCTGCACTGCAGCGCAATTCGCACGGCGATCTGTCCCATCGTGCTGCGTGCCAGCGAGTAGGCACCTCCGAGCGTCTGAGATCCCAGCAGAACGTGGATACCGAATGCACGGCCCTGACGAACCAGCCGATCCAGAAGTAACGACGCTCGAGCGGAAACGCGGTCTTCCGCCACAAAGAACTCCTGAAACTCGTCGACCAGCAGCAGCAGTCGCGGCATTGGTTCGGCGGGAAACTGCTCACGAAATGAGGGGACATCCTGAACGCCGCGTTCTCGAAACAAATCGCCACGTTCCTGCAGGATTTGGTCCAGTCGCTCCAGCACACTGAGTCCGAATTCGCGATCACTTTCAATGGCTACGACGCGAGCATGCGGCAGCCTGTTTGCCGCGTACGTGCGAAACTCAACACCCTTCTTAAAGTCCACAAGGTAGAACTGAATCTCGTTCGGACTGTAGTGCATGGCCAGATTCGTGATCAGGATATGCAGCAGCGTCGACTTACCGGAACCAGTTTTCCCGGCAACCAGTACATGCTGTGACGTGCCGCGTCCCAGTCGCAGGAACTGCAAACGAGCAGCACCAGCTCGACCAATCGGCAGATCGATGCCGTCCGCCGTGGAGTGAGACCAGATCGCGTCAGCGCGGGGAGCAATGCGAGTAAACGAAACTTCGACTCGGCGGGCATCTCGTGACTGTTCTCCGACATCCCGGACCAGTCTGACGTACTCTTCGGCCGCAGGTTCTGAAATCTGTTCGAACGACACGGCTTTGCAGTGCTGTTGCTTCGGCTGAACAGTGGAATCCACGACATGGAAACGAGTGCAGTTATTTGTCAGGTCGTCTATGTCGAACGCTGGTGGAGAACTCACACCGGGATTCCACGCTACCAAAGCATGAACTCCGCAGCGTGGGCCGCTGGTCAGAATCGATGAAAGATGACGGGCTGACTCATCAGTGAACGCGTTGGGGAAACCTGCGACAACGACAAAATGATACGGTTCCGCAACCTCACCGGCAGAAGCATTGTATTCTTCGATCGTTTCAAATTCACTTCGCAGATATGTCTGGAAGATGTTCTCCATGTGAACCGTGACCTTCATCAACTGTTCGCGAATTTGAGAACTGTCTGTCCAGATGCGACTGTGAATCAGCAATTCATCAAAGTCAGCCAGATGCATCATGGCCGAAAAGCTCTGCCCCAGACCGACCGGGTCAATCAGAGTCAGTCGAATGCGCCCGGCAGGAATCGCGGTCAGCAGTTTCAACATCTGCGTTCTCAGGAAACCCAGCGCCACCTCTCGCCCTGCAGAATCATGTTCCACCAGGACCGAGGTATCCTGGGGAAACCGCAGCAGTCCCGGCATTTCGACGCAGAGATTTGTGACGTCCTTCGATTCAATTGTTTCGGGTGCCTTCGGTGCCGTCACCAGGATATCCCCCGGCGAAATACAGTCCGGCATTGTCTCCGGCAGTGTCCATTCCGAGCCATCGCTGCGCGGCCACCGTATTGTACCGGCAGCAATTTCTGTGGACGCCTGGCTTAGCGTGCGCAGAGAATTCACGCACTGTTTCCACGACGCGAGCACCCGAGTCGCCGCTTCCTTCTGATCGGCAATTGCCTGCCCAAACCGCTCACGGCATGCGGTCACAGCGGCTTGTAAATCTTCGGCGAATCGCTCATGGGCTCCACGCAGGTTTCTCTGCTGTCGACTGTCGCTGGCGGATTCTGATTCGGCCCTGTTCGTTTCAAGTTCTTTGATCGCCTGCTGGAGAGTATCGTCCAGGCGACCCCGTTCGTCGGCCGCCTGCACTTGAATTCGGCTGATTCCGGAATCGATTTCTTCATGAATATTTCGAGTCTGTGTGATACGACGTTCCTCAGTTTCCCGACGCCACTTTTCGGCGGTCTCTTCCAGATGATCGATGTGCTTCTGACTCTTCTGTTCCCACTTTCGACGTCCGTAAGCAGCATTGCTAACGTGCTCCTGCACTAGTTGGAATTGACGGCGAAGCCTGTTCTGCACGCTCGTCAGAAGCACAAAACTGCCTAACAGAACTGATGAAAGAGATATCAACGACGACACGGCTGCCCATTGCCAGTCAGGGTTGAAAATGTCAGCGTTCACGAACTGCCGCAGATCTGCTTTCACTGCCGTAATCGGAACCCAGAGCAAGACAAACAGAATTCCGCTGAAGGCCCATATGCGAAACCCCTTAACCCAGTAAGCAAGATGTAACTGCTCCAGTTGCCCCGCTCCGGCCAGCGCCGCATCACTGTGTTCGACGGCCACATCGCACAAGTCGACGCGCGATGTGCAGGTGAGCGTCGGTTCAGGCAGGACGGATTCCGTACCTGCGTGACAGCTGACCAGAAACTGCCCGGTCCGCTGTAACTGCTGCTGCAACTGTTCGAAGCGTTCGTCAAGAAAAGCCTTCTGTGTAACGAAGGTTTCTGCTTCGCGGTCAAATTGCGTGACAGGGCTGCCGCCCATATCATCGTCAAGCACGGACTGCAGTATCCAGGTCTCACTCTTTCGTCTCTCTTCCAGTCGGGCAACTTCCTCAGCCGTCTCATTTCCCAGTTGCCACACAGCCTGATCACGGCTTTGAGAGAGAGACTCGGTACGCGTCCGGCAGTCCAGCTGCAGTGTTTCCAGCTGGCCACCGACTTCTGCTTCAATTCGCTGCAATTCCGTCTGCAGCGATTCCTTCGCGGACTTCTCAAGTCCCGCCAGTTCTTCGTTACGAACTTCCGTGAGTTCACGCAGCCCTTCCTGAATGGCCTGCAACTGACTTCTGAACTGTTGCCCCTCAGTTGTCAGCCCGCTGGCCGTTTCCAGCTGGGAGTTGATTGTTATCAGTTTTGTATCCATGTCGCTTCCATTGATGGAACGGTTGGTGAAGGTCATGCTGATGTCATGACATGCCGCAATCTTTAAACGGTAAGATTGCGGGGGCATCCGGCAAAAAACAGAGGCGTCCGTGAATTGTCACAGAATCGGACCGTGTTCACGCCGGTGCAGACACGCTCGTTCTGCTTTTGACATCACGCTCGACAGTTTTTCGACGGTATCAAGCATCGCACGAACCTGTCCGTGCAGGGGCACAAGGTAATCATCTTCCACACGCTGGCTCACCGGGTCCGCCCATTCCTGCTTCGTATCCATCCATGCCTTTTCAAGTTTTCTGAGAGCGTCGTCCAACCGTGCAGCCGGGGACAGGAAGTCAGCATGTCTCATCAGTTCTCCTCCTCAATACAGTCAAAGTAAACCATGCGGTCGATCTGCCGGTTAACGACTTTGCACGATACAGCATGAATGAGATTCGCACGCCGAATCTCCAACCCGCTCGATGCAAGCCATGCTTCTCAACCCCGTCCAACGTCATTTTTTTCTTCGAGTGTGTCTGTCTCGTCAGCATGCGGGGCGACAGTTTCCGTATCAGGCGGTGCTGCTGCAGTACCGTCCAGGTCTTCAGCAGCCTTAAAGGAAACGTTTTCTGCCCGTGTCCCCGGCACCTGCAGATTGCCGTAGGCCTCCAGCCGATCAACAGCGTGATGCAGCAAAGCCAACAACTGTGGAACATCGCGTTCCAGCATTTGTGTCAGCTGAGAGGCGCGGCCGTGGTATTCGTTGGCTTCCTGCTGAGCATTAACGTTCCAGTACTTAACGACCGGAATCTGCTTCTGCGCGAACTCCAGATCACGTTTGGCTTTTTCCAGATCCTTCTTTTCCTCGAAACAGGTTGGCTTGAAGTCTGCATACTTGCGCATGCGACACTGATGCAATCGCACTCGAGCCTCACTCATTTCGCGATAACAGACTTCGATCTCCCGCTTCCAGAAACCGGGGCGATCCCGCTCCAGCCAGCCCAGGATGCATAGCAACTGCATCTCAAGAGCAGACACACACAGTCGTGCCTCTTCCTGAAACTGAACGACCGCCGCGTGAAAGTGTTTCACCGCATCAATCGATTTCACATTGGCAGATTCAGGCATTCCGTAATCGATCCGGCGTTAGGCTGCGTCTGGGCGATAACATGTGATGAGTGAATCAATTTCGTGGCAGAATCAAGGCTATCACTTGCTGGCGGTGCGTGTTGGTATGGAAGCCACTTCTACTGCTGCTGCATATACTCCTCAATCAGCTGAGCCTTACGCATGAGATATGGAATGTAGGTTTCGTTTGATTCCATAAACCGGCCCAGAGCCTTCATATTGGCAGAGAAGTCTTCAGAAAACTTAAGATGTTCTTTATCACGCCACGTCTGGGCCAGTGAACTGAGTTGCCCGGATACGCCAGCCGTCCTGTCCATTAAATCCTCGTTGAATCGTCGCAGCGTCTGAGCAAAACGACGCAGTTCCGCGGGATCGACAATTGCCTGGTTCATGACAGAGACTCCAAATACTTGCTGAACTGCATAGATGAATGGTTGCGAGCTGGCAGCAGAGTAACTTAAACGCGATTCACCGTCAGCCGTCCGTAAAAAAGCTAAAAAACGGACTGTTGTTCGGGCTCCGGGGCGGGGGCATCAATGTTCGCCCGGCGGAACGGGGTAACGGAGCACGCATTCGACCGGCTTCCCCTCTATTTCGTGGGCCGCGCCGACAACCGCAACGCAGTTCGCCACACCCAAACAGCCACGGTCGTCAGCGCCGTCACCGAAAGTAGCTGTTCGAGCGACTTCTGTCCGCTTTCCGACAGATGCAGCACGCCAGAGATCGCTGCGATCCCGTCGAACGTTGAAAATTCGAGCCATGCGACGAGTCCCAGAGCCACACCGATCAGTGATTCTCCGGCGATAAGCCCCGATGTCATCAGAACGCCGCGATGCGTGTGATCGCCAGAATCGGTTTGGTCACGTCGGTCCACCAAAGTGCGAATCACGCCTCCCAAAACAATGGGGACCGCCAGCCCGAAGGGCAGGTAGATTCCCACGGCAACCGGCATGACGTGCAATCGCACCAGCGATTGCCTGCGGCCGAGGATTTCATCAATAACCAGAATGATCACTCCGACCGCCATACCAATCAGCACCATGTCCTTAGGTAAGGTGGTATCTCCAAAGAAGCCCGTGGCGAGCGAAGAAAACAGCCCGGCCTGTGGAGCAGGAAGGTCCCTGCCGCCGATCCCGCCACTACCGCTCGTCAATGATCCTTCATGCAGAATGGTCATCACGGGAGCCATCACGAAAGCAGCTGTCACAACACCAATCACCTGCATTATCTGCTGACTGCGGGGCGAGGCGCCGACCAGATGCCCTGTCTTCAAATCATTACACACGTCGCCCGCGGTACACGCCACGCAACAGACGACTCCCGCCACGCCCAGCGTCGCCACAATCCCGGCTGTGCCGCCAAAGCCGAACAACATCAACAGTCCCCCCGTGCCCAGCACGGCCGTGATTGTCATTCCCGACACAGGGCTGTTGGAATTGCCAACCAGTCCGACAATGTAACTGGCCACTGCCGCGAAGAAGAACGACATCACGAGCATGATGACCGTTGTCACGACGGTCAGACCGGAATCGTACCCCAGCAGACTGTAATACAGCCCGCCGATCAGCAGCGTGCAGATCAAGCCCAGAACTGCGATCAGTCCGCCGCCGAGGTTTTGTTCGCTCGGGTCAACGTCGTCGGTCTGCGTGTGGCCGGACATGATGTGAAACAGATGTTTCACCGCTGCCAGCAGACCGGCACGCACGGTCCAGATGGAAGAAACACCGCCGACCACCATTGCGCCGACACCAAGATAACGAACTTTTGTACTCCAGAGTTCGTATGCCATCGCGACCGGACCCTTCGCTGTGACTGTTTCGGCAAGCATATCGGTCCCCAGCAAAGGAATTGTAATCAGCCAGCCAATCACGCCGCCGGCAAAGATCTCCAGAGCAATCGGCAACGTCACAATGTAGCCCACCGCAAACAACGCCGGCGAGATATCCGCACCAACAAAGAACACTCGACCGGACCACACGGTCGCCGCTTCCGCGCTACCGCGTATCAGGCCCCCAAGCGACTGAAAAACCTTAAAGAGGCCACCCACAGCCATACCGCTCGCAATCAGCGACAGCCCCGAGCCGCCGTCGCGGTCATCAGTGTCCCCGGCACGCAACACCGCCGCACAAGCAACGCCTTCCGGAAATTTCAGGTCCTTGTTGTCAATGACAAAGACCTGACGCATCGGAATCATCATCAGTACACCGAGTAATCCACCGGACAACGCAATGAGCGTCGTCATCCAGAAGTCAAAGTGCTGCCACACACCTGTCAGCAGCAATGCCGGCATGGTGAAAATAATGCCTGCCGCCAGAGACTCACCGGCCGACGCACAGGTCTGCACGAGATTGGATTCCAGTACCGACCCACGGCGCATGATCCCTCGCAGAATCCCCATGGAAATCACCGCGGCCGGAATAGATGCCGAAACCGTCATGCCAGCACGCAGACCGAGATACACATTGGCAGCGCCCATCACCACTGACAGCCCGATGCCGAGCAGAATGGCGGACAACGTGAGCTCAGGCGGCCGCGTGGAATCGGCCAGTGCTGGTTCCGGGTTGGAATGGCTCATTCAGTTTACCTTGTCATGAAGACGGATCGCACCATGAGTCAGGGTCAATGCACAAGCGTTATCGTAACGCAACGGTGCGTTACGAACACTCCTGACTTACGGATGTCGTTCCATGGAACGACATCCGTAAGTCAGGTAAACTCAACACTCGAATGAAGCAGTTGTCCGATTTCGACGCATTTGTTCCAGCGATCAGCGGAAGACGACTGTCAGGGTCAAGCGTCATCTGCGGTCCGCTCCAGAGCCGCCCCACGAACAAATGTCTTTACTGTACAGAATACGATTGACCAGCCGGCGAATTCCGGCTGCGGATAACAATGCCTGCCGATTCCACTGACTCATCTCCAGAGGCCACGTATGATGTAGCGTCGCTGACCATGCTGGTCGTAGCCAGCATGGTGGGCGCCGGAGTCTTTACGACATCCGGATTCACGCTGGGCGCGGTAGGTTCACCACCGATGGTAATGGTATGCTGGACCATTGCGGGTGGGATCGCAATGTGCGGCGCAGTTGCGTACGGTCAACTGGCGCGGCTGATGCCGCAATCCGGTGGCGAGTACCTGTACCTGAGTCGAAATGTGCACCCGATCGCCGGATTTCTCGCCGGATGGATCTCACTGACGGCGGGCTTCAGCGGAGCCATCGCGACGGCGGCTGTCGCCTTCGAACAATATGCTCTGCCGGACGCGATTCGTCCTTCATGGTTAGCTCAGGATGTCTGCGCAGTGGTTGTTGTCATCCTGTGCGGAGCCACACATGGCATAAAAGCTCTCGCCGGAAAAAAGTTTCAAAACGCCGTGGTGTTTCTCAAGTTGATGGCACTGGCCACCTTTCTGGGAATTGTCAGCATGAAACTCTTCTCCCACCCGTGGCAGTTTGCGGCCGCCCCGATCGGTCCGCAGCACCCATGGGATATGCTCACTGCTGTCGCCACGTCGTTGGTCTGGATCTCGCTGAGTTATGCAGGATTCAACGCGGCCGTCTATGTCGCCTCGGAATCGAAACGGGCCAGCCGGTCGGTACCCAAGGCGTTAGTGCTGGGGACTGCCGGTGTCACACTGTTATATCTGATCCTGAATCTGATTTTTGTTACCGCGACAACACCGGACCAGCTGGTCTGGCAGGAAGCCGTCGCTGCCATCGCAGCTCAGGCAATCGGGGGCGATGGCCTGGAATTTCTGATTCGTACTGCTGTGGCGCTGGGACTTTTATCATCCGTCTCCGCAATGATCATGTCGGGCCCGCGAGTCTATTCAAAGATGGCCGACGACGGGGTCTTTCCGAGCATCCTCAGCGCGACTCGTGCCGGCATTCCAAAGTCCGTGGCCCTGCAGACGGGCATCGCAGTTGTCCTGATCATTCTGCAAAGACTTCTCGTGGATCTTGAGGTGCTCCGTAGTTCCTTGCTGGGGTTTCTGATCTATCTGGGCACAACATTATCGTTGTCGTCCGCATCCTGTATCGCCACATTATTTCTGCCGTCTGTACGCCGGCAGCACGCCGTGCGGCCCAACGCTTTCCAACAGGCGGCGAGTTTTGTTTACGTCCTGGCAACATTCGCTGCCGTCATTCTGCTGGTGTGCACTCACCGAAATGCAGACGGCCAACGCGTCGGATGGTGGCATCTAACCGGTGCTGCAGCTACGCTGATTACCGGTCTGATCGCCTGGCTGTTCTTTGGCAGACTCAACGGAAGACAGGATGGTCCGCAGGCCGGTTCAAGCTAACGCTCGAAACCAGCATTCAATTCCCGCTCATCACAGAACTGAATTCAACGACAACCCATTGACATCATGGCCAGCAGCCAGGCCATATTGCCCGAACTGCTTACTTCACGGCACACCGGAGACATCCCATGACTTCCGACCTGAACCGACGACACTTCCTGCAGACAGCGTCTCAGACCGCCGCCACACTGGCAGCCGTGCAGACACTGCCAGGCGTCTTTGCTGCAGAATCCACACAACCGGAAACCGTGAACATCGCCATGATCGGCTGTGGTGGAATCATGACCCACCACCTGAAGGGACTGGTCAGCCGCAAGGAAGCCGTTTCGATTTCCTGGCTGTGTGATGTGGATCCCGCACAGATCGACCGTATCGCAAAAAACATGTTGGGGTTTCAGTCGCAAGCCCCAAACAGAACGTCAAAGTTCGAGGACGTCCTGGCAGATTCGAATGTCGATGCCGTCATCGTGGCGACACCGCATCACTGGCACGCACCGATTGCCATCAACGCCATGGCTGAGGGCAAAGACGTTTACCTTGAAAAGCCGATCTCTCACGTTTACGACGAGGGACACGCCATCATTCAAGCCGCCAAAAAATACGGGCGAGCTGTACAGCAGGGCAGCCAGATGAGAAACAGTCCGGTAACCGAACGCGCTGGCAAACTGCTGGCGGATGGTGCCATCGGCGAAATCAAAATCGCCAAAGCATGGACTGCGGAAATGCGGCACACGGTCAAACCCGTGTCTGATTCCGCACCGCCACCGAATGCCGATTACGACCGCTGGCTGGGACCGGCACCCAGTCGTCCGTTTAACAAATATCGTTTCCACGGCACATGGCGAATGTTCCGGGACTACGCCAACGGAGAAATCGGTGACGACGGCATTCACGACATCGACATGGCCTGCTGGGGACTGGGTGTGGATTCGGCCCCGAACCAGATCACAGCCCGCGGCAGCCGCATGATGCTGCACGGACATGCCAGTGAATACCCCGACAACATGAACGTGACATGGCAGTTTCCCGACGGACGACTGGTGGTTTACGAAAACTACCCGTTCACATCGTACGGCATCCACGGATTCGACAACGGCAACGTGTTTTACGGAACAGAGGGCTACATGGTCTTCTCACGTCGCGGCGCCTTCAGCGTCTTTCTTGGGCCGAAGGGGAAACCCGGACCGACCGAAGGGGATGTCCGTGGCCAGCGAGGCTACGCCGAACACATGGCGGAATTCCTGAATGCCGTACGGACCCGCAACCTTAAGACCAGGGCCCGGCCGGAAGTAGCTCACCGCTCATGTGCACTGGTTCATCTCGGAGAAATTGCCTTCCGTACGACTGGCCGCCTGGACTTTGACCCTGCCACGGAACGCTTCACGGACTGCGACGAAGCCAATGAACTTCTGACCAAGACATACCGCGATCCGTACGTGCTGCCAAAGGTCTGATTCACGCCGGACAACAACCGAGCACCTGCACAGCCCCACCCACCAGCAGATCCTGCCGGTAACGTCACCTGTTGACGTCAGCTCCGGTAGCGGGCAGCTTGCGGCCTCTGCCTCAAAAGTCGCAACGTTTCGCAATTGGTCTTCGCGCCGCGACGTATCGCTATTAGTCTTTAGACACCGTCAACATTCCTACCGAGCTGCACAGCTCCATCCCTTTCCAACATCTCTTCACTCATCAATCGCCTGTCTTCTTGTCTTCAAGTTTCCGCCTGCTGCGTTCACGCTTTGTCGTGATCACGAATTCCTGAAATGGGCTCTCCGTCTGTTCATCTTCCTGTGATGTTCCGCGAGGTGCTGCACTATTTGCAGCTGTCTGAGGGACTGAGCGTGATGGACGGAACGGTCGGTGCCGCCGGACATAGTCAAAAGATCCTTGAACGACTCGGCAGCAACGGACAGCTGTTCGGATTCGACCGGGATCCGATGATGCTGGACCATGCAACGCAGAAGATTACGCAGGCATCTGACCGCACGAACTTTCAACTGTTTCATTCAAGTTACGCTGACGCAACGGAGGTATTCGCAGAATCCAGCATTGATGGCGTTGACCGAGTCCTGCTGGACCTCGGCCTTTCGTCTGACCAACTGGCCGATCGGCAACGCGGCTTTGGTTTTGACGCCGGTGGTCCGCTGGACATGCGGTTTGACACATCACGAGGGGGCTCTGCGGAAAATCTCATAAAAACTGCTGATCTTCAGCAACTCGAATCTATTTTCACAGAATTCGGCGAAGAAAGATTTGCAGGACAGATCGCGGCAAAAATTTGTCAGCAGCGAAACCGGAAACCTATTCAGACGACAGAAGACCTCGAAGCCTGTGTTCGCGCGGCAATCCCGCACGGGGCGGGTAAAGGCAAGAATCCGGCAACTCGTGTGTTTCAGGCACTGCGAATTGCCGTCAACGATGAACTGGAACATGTACAACGGATGATGACTACGGTGTTGCCGGCAATTCTGAAGCCGAACGGCATCGCCGTGATTCTCACCTTTCACTCACTTGAAGATCGCATCGTCAAATCCGCGTTCAAAGGACAGAAGGAATGGCAGGTCCTGACAAAAACACCCATCGAATCGACACCGGCGGAGATTCGACTGAATCCCCGCAGTCGCTCAGCCAAACTTCGAGCGGCGATTCGTCGAAGTCCATGAACGGGCAGGACAGGGACTTTGCCCCGTCAAACGCGGGCATGGCCGTCGAAACCAAAATGGGGATGGGCATCGTCGTCATACTCGTGTGTGCGTTCGGTTTTCTTGTGTATCACAAGTTCGACCTGAAGCAGCGGGAACTACTGCAGGCAAGTATGCAGGGCAATCAGACGGACTCAGGCACACCGACACCGACTGCTGCCAGTGAAAAATCACCGCTTGCCAGCACAGAATTGTCGTCTCCACAGGCACCTGCTGAATTTGGCACATCGGAATCGATAACAACTGCCGCCAGCAAATTCGGCAATGACGAAGACAACAACACACTAGCAGCGACAGAAACTCGCCCGGCGTTCGAATTCACTGAGCCCGCCCCAAACACTCCGGCGACAAGTCAAGCCTCCCAGACGACTTCAAACGATCCATTCGCCGCCCTGGCTTCTCAGAACGCAGCCCGACTCGCACAGGAAAAGCAGGCCGTCCGAGCGACCGCCGATGACCCGTTCACCTCCATTCCAGTTCCAGCCGCGGAACCGAAAAAGCTGTTTGCCGCCACGCCGCCATCAGGCGCACCAGCATCGTCAACTGGTGCAGAAACGTCGGACGCGCCCACGTTCCCGGCGTTTGGCAACACCGCAGAAACTGTTCCCTCCCCGGTTGCATCCGCAGAATCAACCTCGCTGCCAGCCACAGCGGACCTGAATCAGCCCATCGTCGTGTCCAACGCCGAACCAGCTGAAACAATAGAACCTCCTGGCTTTGAGGAAATTGGTTCGGATACTTTCCGCTCCGCCGAGACATCACCAGCTGCACTTTCAGAATCCACAACGCAGCCTCGTCCACTGCCACCAGCGTTTCCGGTTGTCGATTCCGGCGGTAACACGTCAGACACATCTCAGGAACGTGACCTTCCTCCGGTGTTAGCAGTTGACAGCCCGTCGTTTGATCACGGAACAGCGCCCGGGGATGCCGCTCAACCGCTGCGTCCGGTCAACGATGCCAGCCGGCAACTCATTGCAATGCTGGAACCACTGCCCGAAGTGAGTACGTTCAGTGACGACCAACCAGTCGCCAAATCCGCTCCGACACTTTTCAGTGTTTCTGACGAACCCACTGCAGCCTCGGCGGAACAACCGGTCCCTGCCAGTCAGTTTGGAACAAAAGATACAGCCTTCGGCAGTCAGCCCGAAGCGGCAGGGGGGGCGCTGCATCCCTCACAGCCAAACGTAACCGCCGAAGTTGAAGTCGGCGTCGCTCGTTTCCACAAGCCTCGACAGATTCAGCAGGTGGCAGGAGCATCTGATCCCTGCGAAATCTTCGAAGTCAAAGAGAATGACAACTACTGGACTATTTCAAAGCGAACGTATGGAACAGCACGCTACTTTTCGTCCCTTGCACTTTACAATCGACACCGCATCCCTGACCCAAAGAAGTTGCGTCCCGGCATGAAAGTGTTGATCCCGGCCGCCAGTGTTCTGGAACAACGCTATCCCGAATTCTTCAGGAATCAGCAACGCAGGCCCGTACAGCCAGCGGGGTACTTTCTCAAACCCGACGGTACTCCCGCCTATCGTGTGGGCGAACGGGAAACTCTTTCGGAGATATCCCAGAAGCATCTGGGGCGAGCATCCCGGTGGATTCAGATTTATCGTTTGAACCAGCAGACTCTGAAAGATCCGAACAAACTGAAACTCGGGACAGTGATTGTACTTCCCGACGACGCGACAGACGTTCATCTGGCCCCCTGACTGCGTCATCGCCGATAAAGCATTGTACCCAACCCCGTTGACAGCCATCACGGGGTTTTTCTTTGCGCTGTTGCATTCCACTAATCGGGCCTGCCTGCATGGCGTTTGCCCACGCCATTAATCCGCTGTTTTCCGAAGGTAGCCTGTGTTCTTCAGATTTTCAGCCGGACTTATTCTGGTCGTGCTTGTTTCGATGGTCGGCATTGGCCTGGAAAAACAGACGCTGAAGATGAAACGTGCTGTCAGTGGACAGTATTTCCAGAAGGATCTGCTTC
Organism: Fuerstiella sp.; assembly: GCA_014238335.1. Taxonomy (GTDB): domain Bacteria; phylum Planctomycetota; class Planctomycetia; order Planctomycetales; family Planctomycetaceae; genus Fuerstiella. Next base: position 8,914 of record JABABI010000014.1, on the reverse strand, counting down.
TGGAGATGCACGCCCATCTGCGTCTAAAGATTCAAACACTGACGTCACCTTCGCAGTTGGCGAAAATCGATCACACAGCGTCGACACAGCTGACGGTGCACCGACCCTCCATGACTGCCGGTTCATCCGGACAGCGTACACCATCGCCTCCGGTGCTTCCATTGCTGAGGTGGGAACATCCGGCACGTTCCTCCGACTGACGAAACGTCAACTTGAAATACTTACAAGACAACCAACACCAGCCCTTGTCTGCAGCCCTGCCATTTCTGTGGCGGTCGAAGCTGTTGTCAGCGTTTGTGCTGCTCGCCTGGGTGGTCATGATCGGTCGCCTGATTCACCTTCAGGGTTCGCAGCGGCAGTCCCTGAATACTCGAGTCGCGCGGCAAAGCTCGTTCACTGAAGTCGTACCAGCTCGGCCTGGAGAAATTTTGGACCGCAACGGTCACGTGCTGGCAATGACCGTCACTCGCGAGAGCCTGTACCTGGTGCCCGCGGAAATTGAAGATCCGGCCAGTTTCGTCTGGCAGATCTGTTCCGTCCTGAATGTCAACGCCGACGAAATTTTCGAACGACTGGCCAAATCTCCCGAACGGCAGTTTGTCTGGGTACAGCGCAGACTTTCACCGGAAGACGCCACGCGAATTCGCCAGCTCGGACTACCGGAACACACCTGGGGCTTTCGCCGAGAGTATCTGCGACAATATCCTCAGGGAGCATACGCCGCACACCTTCTGGGCTTACGCGACATCGACAACTTCGGTCACGGTGGCCTTGAACAGAGTCTGGACGATTTGATTCGCGGTCAGAACGGCACACAAGTCATGACTCGTGATGCTCGCGGCATCGTCATCGAAGTCGAAGCCGCTCTCTCTAAAACACCACAGCACGGCCAGACGGTCGTTTCGACGCTCGATATTCTCACACAGGTTCAGGCCGAACGGGAACTGGATAAGCTGGTCCAGCGCTGGCAGCCCCTGGGCGCCTGCGTCATCGTGATGGAACCTCACACGGGCGAAGTGCTGGCGATGGCGTCGCGGCCCGGATTCAATCCCAATATTCCTTCGGACGTTCCGAGCGACGCATGGCGAAATCTGGCAGTGTCGGCCGTGTTCGAACCCGGTTCCACCTTCAAACCGTTTGTCGTGGCGTGGGCCATCCAGCATGGTCTCCTGAAACCGGACGATGTCATTCCGTGCTTTAATGGAGCCTATCGTATGGGGCGGCGGATTCTGCACGACCATCATGCCTATTCACAGCTCAGTGTCGAAGATATTCTGGTCAAGTCCAGCAACATCGGCATGGCCAGAATCGGAGAACGACTGGGAGTATCCGGACTGCATCGGGCAACCGCAGCATTCGGATTCGGGACCCGCACAGGCATCGAACTTCCCGGAGAAATTTCCGGGCTCGTGCGTCCGAAAGCAGATTGGGACGAATACTCCATCGGTTCGATTCCAATGGGACAGGAACTGGCGGTCACACCGCTGCAACTGATCACGGCTCATGCGGCACTGGCCAACGGTGGACGTCTGGTCAGACCGCATCTGCTGTTGGGATCTTCGTCTGAACAGACGTTGCCGTCTCCGTTGTCCGGGATGGAAACCGTTGACGCCACGCCCACGCTGGAATCGCAGGTCGTGCGTCCGGAGATCGCCGACTGGATTGTGCGTCACCCCATGAAGGGCGTTATCGAACGAGGTACCGGCAAGTCGGCTCGTGTTGACGATCTCAGTATCTTCGGTAAGACGGGCACGGCACAAAAGCCTGATCCGAAAGCCGGGGGTTACTCTGACACCAAACACTTCTGCTCTTTCGTATGCGGCGCACCGGCCGCAAACCCGCAGGTGTTGGTGCTTGTGCTGGTCGATGAGCCAACCGCCGCAGGTCTGCACTACGGCGGCACGGTGGCTGCCCCGACGGCGTCAAAGATTCTTCAGTTCGCTGTCCAGCGTCTGCCCCATATTTCGGGTCGCATGACTGTGCGTCCGGAACACGACCTGCCTGCCCGTCGCCTGTGAACGCAATGATGATCCATAACAACATGACAGAGCGGCTGTCAGATCGTAGTATCCGCTGTGAGGACCGCTCTATGGTTGGTGACGGTCCGCACAGTGGACACTACTGCTGATCAGTCTTGCTCTGACTGCAACCATGAGATGGCCTGCGGAATCCCTTCGTCAATCATCGATTGGTAGTGGTTTCCGAATGCGACATTGCGCAGCGTGACCTGCTTCCCTGCATTTCGAAGCGCCGACGCAAACTCCGACGAATTGCTCGCGGGGATATTCTCATCGTCCAATGCGTGAAACAGAAACACCGGGCACTGAAATTCGGCAATGTGCGTTTTGGGTGAACTCTGCTGGACAAAGTCAACCAGGCCGGGAAACAGCCGCTTCATAGTAAAGTCGCTGGTCACTCCTGCCAGACTATTCTCCAGGTCACAGGCAGGGGCAAAAGCGATGCACGCCCTGATGCGAGGTTCGTGCTGTGCCAACAACAGAGACAATGTCCCGGCCGAGCTGTGCCCCGCACAGTAGATACGCTTCGTGTCCACCTGCGGCAGTCTGGCCAGAACGTATTCGAGCGCGTTGCGACCGTTCACCACGCCTGCCCCGGCAGCGCGAAACGTGTTGTACCCCGCGATAAACTCCGCATCGGAACCCGCCTCCAAATCGCCAACTCCGCCATCAATGGAGTAGAACACCACCGCCATACCGGCTTGCGCGTAGGGCAAGGTTTCATCGTGGTAGTCGTCGGCGTCCATGTCGTTGCCGACAAGCAGGTTGGTCCCTGCAGGAGCAACCAGCACGCAGGGAATGGCACTCGGCTGATGGTCGCCGGGCGGCAGATAGACCCGCATCTTCATCGATGTTCCCGGTCCGGAGTTGGGCTGCGAGACGCGACCAAAATCGACAAAGTGCAGTGACGTGCCCCCCGGTAATTCACGTATCGGGTTTCCCAATTCAGGAAACACAGGCAGAGTCAACTTAGCGACCTCAAAGGGAGCATCCGGAGGACTTGTCACGACGGCAGGTGGATTGCTGTCGTTGTCGATAGCCTTCCACACGAACATTCCGCCCGGCGCCAACAGACCAATGCCCACCACGACAATCCACGGGACGAAATTTGGCGACTGCTTCCGCGAACGGGCTTTCCGGCGACGGGGCGAACGGCTGCGATCGCCCTGGTAGCGATCTGATTCCTCGTATGGGTCGTCAACAGAATCACCCCTGCGTGGCACGCGAAATTTCGCACCGCAATCCTTACAGGGCAACACCTTGCCACCCAGATGGTCCTTGACCCGGTACTGGCGATAGCAGGAATCACACGTAACTTGAATCACCATCTGGCGGGCCCGCAAGTGAAAATATCGTGTTCGGTTCAGTTGAATCAGGTCCGCCGAATCTTACCAAATCTAACAACGCGAACAACTTACGAAACCGGCTGGGTACACACGACAGGCGGCATTCTTCATGGTGACTGGTACAACGCCCGTTCGCAGCGCTACGTCTTCGAAGCTTGGGCTAAACTTCGTCGTGCATTTCGGCATCGACGATATCGAACGTCGATAAAACTTCGTCGCGGATTCTACACGGCTTTCCGGTCTGCCAATCGACGAATGCCCACTTGGTCTCCGCAACGGCGACGCACACATTGTCCCGAGGACGCACAATACGATATCGACGAACCGATGTGGCTCGACGAAAACTGGCACACCATGTTCGCACCGTGATCATATCTCCGGCACGACAGGGTGAGTGGTATTCGATGTAGTGCGACCGGGCAACCCAGGCGACGCCGGCGTCTTTGTACCGCGACGCATTCCATCCCTGAGCCGCCGAATGATCAACCGCCGCATCCTGCAGCCAGTGAAAATACGAGACGTTGTTCGCATGTCCCTGCCAGTCAGTTTCCTCCGCAGTCACGGTGTGCGTATGGACGTAAATTGCGGGCATGATTCTATGCAGACCTGTTGAGCTATTGTGCTTCAGCACAACCGACAGCGGCCGCTGCCACAGTGCAAATGCGCCCCGCCAGCGAGTTCACGGCCCCCTTACCATCCGGATGCACTCGGTTGCTGAGAAACACCACGAACAACTGCTGATCCGGGTCAATCCACAAAGCGGTTCCGGTAAAGCCGCCGTGACCGAACGCCGACGCTGACATCAGGTCGCCTCGATTAGACGAATACGGCGACTTCATATCCCAGCCAAGCGTCCGCAGACCGGAGGAAACTTTTACCGGACTGCGTATCAGCGCCACCGTTTCCGGCTTCAGCACGCGAACTCCGTCCAGAGTGCCGCCGTTGATCATCGCCTGAGCATACCTGGCCAGATCCGTTGCGGTGGAAAACAATCCCGCGTGACCGGCGACACCTCCCAGAGCGTACGCCCGCGGGTCATGAACTTCGCCCTGCATCCAGTGATCGTCCCGTTCCTGCGTTACAGCCGCCCGTGCGGCCAGCTCAGCGTCGGGCACAAATCCAGTTTCGGTCATTCGCAACGGATTGAAGATCACTCGCCGCGAATATTCGTTAACGTCTTCGCCGGCAAGACGTTTCACCAACTCCGCCAGCACGATAAAGCCGACGTCAGAGTACATGAATTTTTCGCCGGGCACAGCAGTGGGCGACAGTTCCAATACGCGACGCATGGCTTCTGCCGGACCGTCCTGGTAATCTCGCATGCTGTTGTCAGGAATCAGTCCCCCCATATGCGTCAACAGTTGTCCAATGGAAATCTGTTCTTTGCCGTTGTTGGCGAATTCAGGGATGTGCTTACCCACCGGATCGTCGAGCTTCAGCTTTCCCTGTTCGATTAACGACATCACGCTGGTGGCAGTAGCGATCGGTTTTGTCAGCGACGCGAGGTCAAAGACAGTGTCCGACAACATCGGTGCCTTAACGGGTAGCAGCTGTCGATAGCCGTATGCCTTGTGAAAAACCGTATATCCATGGTGTCCGACCAGCACGACACAACCTGGCATTTTCCCACGTGAAAGGCCTTCCGCGACAATTTCATCGATCACGTTTAACCGCCGGGAATCCATGCCCACGGCTTCCGGCGGCGCGACCGCAAGGCTGTCGTGGTGTTCTTCACGCGGCAGGTCCTCACTGGCGGAAAGTTCAAAATGCGGCACGACACAGCATCCGACCAGCGCGAGCGCAACATGTTTCATGGTTGTTCTCTGCATCAACTATGGAATGAACACAGTCCGGGGCTGAACAACGTCATTCTGGCTGTTTAGCTCGCCAAGTGCGAGCAACCGTGTACCGTCCCCTGACACGATTGCGACCTCGCTGACCTGCGCGGCATCGCTCTGGTCCGGAATGTGCAGATTCGACGGGGTGAGGACAAGCTGTCGACCGATGCGAACAAACTCTTCATCGTCATCGCCGCACTGATATGTCGGCATGCCAGCCACAACCCACAGCGGATCAGTTATCGCAGCGCCGATTGATTCTGCAGAAATTGAATTCGGTTCGATCGCCAAATCCACACAGAACGCTCCAATGGCTGTGCGTTCCAGTGAGGTCATCAGTCCGCCACAGCCGAGCATTTCACCCAGATCACGGGCGATGGAACGAATGTAGGTGCCGGAACCACATTCAATCTGCACCGTCAGATCCGGCCATGAGTATTCAAGCACGTCGATGGCAAAGATCCGCACAGCCTTTGCCTTCAGCTCAACAGTCTCACCGCGGCGCGCCTTTGCATAGGCTCGCTGTCCATTGACCTTCACGGCTGAAAATGCGGGAGGAACCTGATCGATGGTACCGACGAATGATTGAAGAACATCACACACCTTTTGTTCCGACGGAACGTCACCGTCAATGGAGACTTCGGTGACAGTGCCCGTTGAATCATCCGTGTCAGAACGCTGTCCAAGTCGAAACGCCGCGACGTACGTCTTTGACGATCGCTGCAGCAGCGAAATCAGTCGGGTCGCGCCCCCGACGCACACAAGAAGTACGCCGGTGGCCATCGGGTCCAGCGTTCCGGCGTGACCAACCTTTGTCGGCTTTACCAGTCGCTGCACGACGTTGACCACGTCTCGCGAAGTCACTCCAGCGGGCTTGTTAAGATTCAGAACGCCAAACATTGATCCATAATTCAGTGAGATATCGATCCGGATCACGCGAACGAATTGACGCAATGTGTGAGAAACTCACGGCTGAGCAGCCATCAACAACTATCCGACGTCAACTGCCGTTGAACAAAGGCCGCGTAATCTTCTGCGGTGTCAATTCCCACAGCCGCCTGCGGCACAACAGCCACAGCGATACGTGCTCCCGCCTGTAGCGCGCGAAGCTGTTCCAGCTTTTCAAGTTGTTCCAGCGACGATGGCGGCATCGACGTCAGATTCAGCAGAAACTCACGCCGATAGGCATAAATGCCGACGTGCAACAACCACGGCGACGTGGACTCGGCCGACAGCAGTTCAGCAACCGTCGTGTCACGAGCAAACGGAATCGGCGAGCGACTGAAGTATAGCGCCTGTCCGTTGTCGTCGACAACAACCTTCACACAGTCTGGATTATTGACAACATCACGTTCATGAATCGGTGCCGCGACGGTTGCCATCTCTGTCCCACGAGTGCAAATCGCATTAACAAGAGCTGAAATCGTCGTCGCTTCAAGTTCGGGCTCGTCACCCTGCAAGTTGACGATAATTCCCGCATCGGGACAGCAGCGGCCGGCAATCTCAGCCACCCGGTCGGTACCGCTGGGGTGATTTGCCGTCATTTCGGCGTGACCACCAAAGTTCTGCACGATGTCAAAAACTCTTTGGCTGTCGGTCGCAATAATAACGTCGTCCAGAGCGGACGAGGCCTTCGCCACTTCCCAGACATACTGCAGCAGCGGCCTGCCTGTTTCCTGCAGCAGCAGCTTTTCCGGCAATCGCGAGGACTGCAGTCTCGCGGGAATGATTCCAACAACCTTCATAGACATCCAGTCATCACACAACAGGGTTTCAGAGAATGATCCATCGTGCAGGCACGTAATCCGATCGGACCAACTTCGCGGGGGAACATATCAACTTGACCGTCGCTGGCGATGCAACAGACCGCCAAGACTGCTCAAATTGAGGCGTTTGGTATGTTTCCTGCCATGTTCAGGCCAATAGATGGCTAAGAGATTGACTGGTGACACGCTGTTGGCTGCGCAGGGACGTCGTGTACAGAATCGCAAAAAAGGGTAAAGCAGTAAAGGGGATCAGGGGTAAGTTCTCGACGGACGGAAACCATTGGTATTGCTCCGTTGCGACTGAGGAACGTAGTAACGACGGCCGGAAGGGATGCTCGACGTAGGAATGAAGTACCCGCCGCCACGCAGCACGCGGCCCCAGCGTTGACTCGATCCCTGGGGGTGGCTGCGCTGCCGTACGGGCCATGCCAGTCGTGGCACCACTCATCCACATTCCCGTACACGTCGAACAGCCCCCAGCCATTGGGGAGTTTGCTACCGGCGAGTTCCGCGCGCTTGGAATTACAGACCGCGTAGCGGGCCAACAGTGATTCATCATCACCCCAACTGCACGTGGTCGTTGAGCCTGCACGGCAGGCGTATTCCCATTCCGCTTCCGTCGGCAGGCGATAGCCATTGGCCCCGGGAATCAGACGCCAGGCGTCGAGTTCTGTTGGCTTGCCTTGATAATCTTTCTCTTTTTCTCCAGTCCGCTCGTAACAGGGCATCAAATCCTCCTTGCCGCTCAGCCAGTTACAGAACAGCACCGCGTCGTACCAGCTCACCTGCTGGACCGGGTGCTGTTCGGTGGGGCTGAATGGTTTATGGTCTTCCCAAAACCTGTCCGTTGGCTTCTCGGTGTCAGGATATTCGGGATCGTCCAGGAACTGTTGGAATTGGGCCAGAGTGACTTCGCTGTCCGCCAACAGGAATGAGCGGGTCAGCGTCACCGTCTGCTCGATGGCTTTCATATCCCATCTATCAAAACGGACAAAACTTCCCGCAGGAATCTTCAACATCGTCATGTCCAACGTGTTGACGTGCCAGTTGCTGTCAGCAGAGGGGGCTTCTGACGGTGCAATTTCGGGTAACTTGAACTTCCACTTTCGCAACGCCCAGCCTGCGGCACTGTGCGTCGTTGTGTCGGGTGCGGTCGCATACCAGTTCACGAGCACAGGCTCCCACGCCTGCTTCTCAGGTGCTGACACATCAGCAGCCGGTACACTTCCCACACCGCCAGGACCACCCCGGAGTGAAACGAAACGTCAACATTGTCGGCCACAAGCTGAGCCAGCTTCGACAGGTCACCGTGCCAAGTGGCGCATTCCTCGACAAACCACGTTCGTTGGACCGGGTCAGACCGTAACTGGCACATCTCCTCAGCCAGCGCGGGAGCCTTGAGGGATAACGCCAGCAGGGCCAGCCGCGCCTTGTGACTCCAGTTCTTCTGACCCTCGGCCGTGCCGGCGGCGGTCTCCAGTGCGGTGACAGCCTCGGGAACGGACTGACCCAAAGCCACGACGAAGTTGTCGACTTCATCGGTTGAGGCACTGGCAACCTGTGACACCAAAAAGTCAACACGCACGTCATCAAAATGTGCCAGGGCGTAGGCCAACGGCAGTTTTTGAGTTTCGTCGCTCGCTTCGAATTGCTCACGTAGTTCGGCCAGCACGAGCTTACGCGGAAAGGCGTCCAGATCTTTGATGACGTACGGTACAAAGACACCAACTGCCGTATTCATGGACGCAACTGTCGTCTGAATGTCGTTCAGTTGACTTTCCGCTTCGCTTGCAGCGATGGATTCCTGATTCTTGGCTTCACTTGCAGCGACGGCTTCCCGATTGCGACGCCGTTCCTTCAGGATGAATCCTGTCACGACAATTGCCGTCAGCAGAATCACGCCCAGCGAATAGATGTCCGCTGCGGGACCAACGCTGTGGCTCTCG
>JABABI010000149.1 GCA_014238335.1 Fuerstiella sp. | reverse complement strand
AGTGCCGGTCATCTGCTCCTGATAAGGAACACATACTGTGTATGTCTGCTCAGACTGGTCCATGACTGTCTTGCAGACAGTTCGAGTACCGGTCATCTGCTCCTGGTAAGGAACACATACTGTGTACGTCTGCTCAACCTGATCCATGACGGTTTTGCAGACAGTTCGAGTGCCGGTCATCTGTTCCTGGTAAGGAACACATACCGTGTATGCCTGCTCAACCTGATCCATGACGGTTTTGCAAACAGTTCGAGTACCCTGACGCTGTTCCCGATGAGGGACATTAACCGTAATGGTTCGCGTCTCGGTTACCATCTGTGGGCACATCACTGTTCGTTCAACAGTTTCCCACGTTCCACAACTCTGGCCGCAGCCATTCCCACAACTTGAACCGCAGGAGCTGGCACCACAGGGGCTGCAGCTTGAGGCACAAGGGGCGGAGCAACAAGAGCTGACTTTGCCACCGAAGCAGCCACCAGCTTGTGCAGATGCAGACATAAGTGCTACAGCTGCGAGTGTCAGAACATAACGCATGTTCGTTCAACTCCTCCTTCGAATCGTAATGATTCAGAAACTAGAAACCACACGAGGAACGCCCCTCGTGCACACAACAGGAAGTTCGACGCTGGAAAACATGGCGACCGCAAGGGCGCATTGGCTGTAAATAAACCGACCCTGCTGGGAAACCACTCCAGACGAGGACATTTATCGTGAATATAACATGGAATGTTTTGGGTAAACAGGTAGTGTGGGATATTTAAGTTAACTACCGTTCAGGTTGACGAATCGGCAGACTCTGCCGGTTAGGCTGCTCAGCGGCTATTTCCGCGTCTCGCGACCGTGGAGTTGCTTTGTCGACTTCAAATTGAATCGCCGACCGGGTATTGATCGAACCCGGGTCAAACACCGGTCGCCCGTCGCCAAACCTGAACGATTGGTGAAACCGTGAGCCCCTTGTGGCTGCGAATTTGAATTCAACAAGGGGATTAGGGGCATTTCGTTGTGACTGCAGCGTGTCGGAGCTATAGTTGCGCAAACTGCCCCGGCGCCCGGAAATTCCATGCTGACGTTTACTCACACAACACTCCTTGTTTCCAGTTCCTCCCATGAAGTTCTGCCTTGTCGATCGCATCACGGAAATCACACCTGGCGAATCGATATCTACGATCAAAAATGTGTCACTTGCTGAAGAGTACCTGCAGGATCATTTTCCTGGATTTTCCATCCTGCCTGGTGTCCTGATGGTTGAGGCGATGGTGCAAAGCTGTGCCTGGCTGTCTCGCGTAACTGATGATTTTGCCTTCAGCACGCTGCTGTTGAAGCAGGCCCGGGCGGCAAAGTTCAACAACTTTCTGAAACCGGGACAGACTCTGAAGGTGACGGCGACTCTCAAGAAGAACGGGCTGGACGTGGCCAGTTTTCAGGCTGCAGGTACAGTCGAGGGTGTCTCGGCGGTGAGCGCCAAACTCATTCTTTCAAAGCGAAACCTGCAGGCTCAGCGTCCGGACATGGCGGAGACCGATGTGCGTATTCAGGCAGCCATGAAGGAAATGTTTGAGCAAATTCGACCGGATCACACTGCTGTATGAAGCACTCGTGGATTAGCCTGCTGCCGTGACATTGCCAGTGGTGTGTAGTGCGTGTCGCATCAGGATTCTGTTCTCTTTTCCATTGAAAGAACCAATTAGATGAGTCTTAACGGACGTGTTGCACTTGTTACGGGTGGCAGCCGAGGCATCGGTCGCGGAATTGTTGAAGCGTTAGCCGCAGACGGGGCAAAGGTTGCCTTTGTTTATCATTCGAATTCCGCAGCAGCGGACGAGGTTGTTGCGGGTCTGACAGAGAAAGGCCAGGACGCCCTGGCCTTTCAGGCGGATGTGCGGTCCAAGGACGCTGCTGACAAGGTGATTGCTGACGTTGTTGAGGCATGGGGATCTGTCGACATTCTGGTCAACAACGCCGGAATCATCAAAGACGGGCTGCTGGCGATGATGGAAGCGGAACAGTGGCAGGACGTGATCGACACCAACCTGACCAGTGTCTTCAATTTTTGCCAGGCAGCCACACGTCAGATGATGTCTCAGCGGTACGGTCGGATTATCAACATGTCCAGCGTCGCAGCCGACGTCTCGAATCCGGGACAGGCCAATTATGCGGCCAGTAAGGGAGGTGTGGAGGGGTTCACTCGCTGTATCGCTACTGAGCTTGCCCGTCGAGGTGTGACAGCAAATGCGGTTGCTCCCGGCTTTATTCAAACGGACATGACGGAAGCTGTTGTGGCCGCCGCCGGCAAAGAGATTAAAAAGAAGATCCCGGCGCGCCGGCTGGGCAATCCGGAGGATATTGCCAATGCGGTCCTGTTTTTCGCGCAGGAATCATCGTCTTACGTCACCGGACAAATTCTGAAAGTGGATGGGGGCCTGACGCTGGGTGGTCTTTGAGAAACACGGCGTCCGGAAAGTGATCAAATCTGAAAACTTTAGTCTGTTGCCGGTTCGCGGCGCTTAGTAGTCGATTTTTGGGTGTGGCCTGTCTACACTCTGCCGACGATTTCTCTGGCTTTGGGGGTCAGCGGGATCTCGGGAATAGCCGTTTCATTCAACGTCGCCTGAATGAAGCCGGCTTGCTGGGTTTGGCGATGGTTTCAAATTGCGTGGATCGAATCGCGCAGTCCAAGGAGACACTTGTAAATGGCATCCTCTGAAGAGATCTTTGAGAAGGTCCAGGAAACACTGGTCGACGCACTGGGAGTCGACGACGACGAAGTCATTTCTGAAGCAACGTTGATTGGCGATTTGGGCGCTGAATCAATCGACTTTCTGGACATCGTGTTCCGTCTGGAAAAGAACTTTGACATCAAAATCCCGCGTGGTGAACTGTTCCCGGAAAATCTGGCGAATGCGGAGTCCGGTTTTGTGGCTGACGGCAAGGTGACCGAAGACGGAATAGCGCAGCTGCGAGAAAAGATGCCTCATGCGGATGTTGATAAATTCGCTGAGGATCCACAGGTCAGCAAGATGTCGGATATGTTTACAGTTGACATGATCTGTAAGTTTACAGCGGCGCGTCTCGGTTGATTTCGTTAGTGCAGCCTGTTAGCTCGGGCTGCACTGAATCCGATCTGTCTGGCGAGCGGTGCGTTCCAGCGTACTGACAAATCCGGTGGCTGTCGCTACCGGCTCGCTGTCTGCTGTATTCGGTGGGACGAAGCGGGAGTTTTTGTTGCGCCATGTTCAGTATCTTGAAATCAGGACACCGCACACAACGACTGCTCATTACTCGTCTGTCTTTCTGTAATCAGATAAGTTTGATGCCATGAGATGGTACTGGATCGACAAGTTTATCGAATTTAATTCCGGGGAATCTGCCAGGGCAGTGAAGAATGTGTCTCTGTCGGAAGAGCATATGCACGATCACTTTCCCGGTTTTCCGGTCATGCCTGCGTCGCTGATGATTGAAGGCATGGCTCAGACCGGCGGCATCCTTCTCGGCGAAAAGAATGACTTTGCCTATAACGTTATCCTGGCCAAGGTCCCGAAGGTGGAGTTTCACAGTGTGGCCTGTCCGGGCGACCAGCTGATCTATTCCGCGACTCTGGAAAACGCCAGTGAAGAGGGTGGTTCGGTGAAGGTGACAGCCACAGTTGAGGATCGTCTGGTCGCTGACGCTGAGATTGTTTTTGTCCACCTGTCGTCTGATGACCCGCAACTCAGCCGGATCGATCAAAAGAACTTTGTGTTCCGAATGAATCTGCTGGACATTCTGAATGTGGGCAAAATCGACGAAGGCTCAGATTCCTCGGTGACCGCGTGATGTCTGCGGATTGATACCAGGGCCGGGCAACTTAGCAAAGAGAAGAATTATGAAACGTCGAGTCGTTGTTACAGGAGTCGGGTGTATCACACCACTGGGCAACAACGTTCAGGATCTCTGGCAGGCGCTGCAGGCGGGGCACAGCGGCGTCGGACAGATTACTCATTTTGAGGCGGAAAATTTTCCGACTCGGTTTGCCGCCGAAGTTCGCGACTTTGATTTTGACTCAATCGTACCGGACCCCAGTCGGTTTGCGGACGCCGGACGGAATATTCGTTTCGCGATTGGCGCCGCGACCCAGGCGATGGCGGATTCTGGTATTTCCGACAGTTCCAGTTTCGATGCATCCAGGCTGGGAGTCTATCTGGGAGCAGGGGAGGGTCAGCAGGACTTTATGCAGTTCATGACTCTGGTGGCTGATTCCAACAAGGCCGGCGAAGTCGATCTGGAGAGATTCACACGCGACTTTCTGGATAAGATGAACCCACAGTTCGAGCTGGAACTTGAGCCGAACATGCCGGCCGCTCATCTGGCCAGCCTGTTCAACGCCCAGGGACCCAATCTGAACTGTCTGACGGCATGTGCTGCTTCCAGTCAGGCGATCGGCGAAGCTTCTGAAATCATTCGCCGCGGCGACGCAGATGCCATGTTGTCCGGCGGTGCTCACAGTATGATCCATCCGTTTGGCGTCACTGGTTTCAACCTGTTGACGGCCCTTTCCGAACGAAATGACAATCCGGCGGGAGCGTCACGTCCTTTTGACCTCGATCGCGATGGATTCGTGCTGGGCGAAGGAGCGGGCATGGTGATTCTTGAAGAACTGGAACATGCGAAGGCTCGCGGGGCACAGATCTACGGCGAGATTAAAGGTTACGGTTCAACGGCTGATGCCTACCGGATCACTGATATTCATCCGGAAGGTCGCGGAGCCATCGCGTGCATCAAAATGGCCCTCGCCGATGCCGAACTGAATCCGGAAGCCATTGGATACGTAAACGCTCACGGAACCAGTACAAAGGTTAATGATCGCGTTGAGACGATGGCGGTCAAAGGCGGGTTGGGAGAACATGCATTCAGGACGCCCGTTTCCAGCATCAAAAGCATGCTGGGGCACCTAATCGCCGCTGCCGGCAGTGTGGAAGCGATCACTTGTCTGCTGGCCATGAGAGACGGAGTGCTGCCGCCAACGATCAACTATGCGACACCTGATCCGGATTGCGACCTGGACTACATTCCCAACGCCGCTCGGGAGACAAAGGTGTCGGCGTGTCTGTCAAATAGTTTCGGGTTCGGTGGCCAGAACGTTTCACTTATTATCACCGAATTCGCTGCGTGATCGAATTGTCAGGAGTCGTTACATACGGTCTGGAAAAGGTTGCCGACTGAAGCGCTTCGCTCGAATGGAGTTTGTGTCTCGATGTGGTTCTGGATGATTATTGCCATCGCAGGCTGCACACTGGTGTTGTGCGACTACTGGTACCATCGATATGCGTCAAAGCGAATCCAGGGAATTATTGAAAGCGTGATGCCGGACGGAGCAACCCTTTCCGTGCCGGATCTGTCTGCGACGTTGATCTCGATTCCCACGTCGGACGGACTCAACCTTTCTGGCAGTCTGTACTATCCCACAGCCGATTCGCCTGGTCTGGTGGTGTTCCTGCCAGAACTGAACAGTGATCACTGGACCGCCATGACTTATGCCAGGGCATTGACGTCCGCCGGATTTGCCGTCCTGAGTTTTGACTTTCGGGGCCAGGGAAACAGTGACTCTTACGATGGTTATGAGCCCAGTCACTGGGTCACAGAATATGAATTAACGGACATTGAATCCGTGCTTGCCTTTATCGGGGATGACCCGAAACTCAGTCAGTTGCCGATCGGCATGATGGGAGTCAGTCGTGGCGGGAGTGCAGCGATGCTGGCGGCCTGCCGGTGTCCGCAGGTCACAGCGGTGGTCACCGACAGCGGCTTCACCACAATGGAAATGATTCATTCGTTTCTGGACAAATTCTCTCGTGTGATTATCCCTGACTGGCTGTTCAGTCGCCTGCCGGCATGGCACGTAAACAAGACGCTGCGGACGTCGCTGGCCCGCAGCGAGAAATCGAGAGCCTGTCGCTATGTTCTGCTTAAACCGGAACTGGAGACGTATTCGCAACAACCTGTCCTGCTGATTTCCGGAGACCGTGATTCTTATGTGACGCCGACCGTCACAAGGACGATTGCGGCCGCACTTGGACAGGAAGACAACGTCTGGATCGTCGATAAGGCAAAACACAACAGGTCCAGAACGAAATGCCGGGACGAGTACGATCAACGCATCGTGGACCATTTCCGGAGTGCATTCGCCGGGGCCGTTCCGACAGCCAGTGATGGCAGAAACTGTTGGGCGGAACAGTCAGCCGAACGGGACCTGAGCCATACAGCTGACTCCTGATCCGTGACGTTCCCGTTCTCCGGCGGCGGACAACGCGACTCAGCTTTTCGATAACGCTTCGTCGAGTTCGTCGCGCAGAACATCGAACGATTCCAGCCCCACGGACAGTCGTACCAGTTCATCCGTGATTCCGATCGCGGCCCGGTCCTGTCTGGACATGAAGGCGTGCGACGTCGTTGCCGGGTGAGACAACGTGGTCCGCGGATCGGCCAGTGTCGGAGAAAACGGAATGTTTTCGGCGGCCCGCATGAAACTGGATACACCTTCCTTACCGTCAGTGACGAGGCGAAACGAGATAATGCCACCCGTACCATTCGGATAGAGAGACGTTGCCAGTTGATGAGTGTCATGTTCGGGCAGCGACGGATGGAAAACCTGCCGCGTTCCCGCATGTCCGTGCAGAAATTCTGCCAGTCGCGTCGTTGTGTTACAGATTTGTTTCATCCGCAGTGGCAGAGTTTTTAGTCCACGCTGTGTCAGCCAGGATTCAAATGGGTTTCCGTTCTGCCCGAAGGCGCTGGCCATTGAGCGGACGGACTTCATTCGTCGTGTTGTTCCCGCGGCCACTCCCAGCATTACGTCACCGTGGCCATTCAGGTATTTGGATGCACTGTGCACGACAATGGCGGCACCGTGCTCGATGGGGCGAATGAGCTCCGGCGTGGTGAACGTGCTGTCAACCACAAGCGGCACTTCACCCAGCGTGCCAGCGACCATTCGGATGTCCGTGACCTCAAGCAACGGATTGGAAATTGTTTCCACAAGGCACAGCTTTGTGCCGGGCCGCAGTGCCGATTTTATCGATTCCGGATCACCGGCATCCACGTAAGAAATATGCACACCGAACTTCTGATGCAGGCGGCCAATCAGCTTCAAAGTAACGCCGTATAACGACTTTGCCACAATGATGTGGTCGCCGGCCCCGGCCAGATGCATCAGCACAGCAGCAATTGCACCCATGCCGGAAGAGAAAACACATCCTGCTTCAGCACCTTCCATCTGTGCGATCGAATCTGACAGGGCCGCATGATTCGGATTGCTGTCTCGCGTGTAGACGTGCCCCGTCACGTTCCCTGAATAGATGTCGCCCAGAACTTTCAGGTCGGGCACATCAAATGCCGTCGTCTGATAGATGGGAGCCGTGCTGGGCTCTGTTATGAAGTCCGGCGGGTGTCCCAGGCGGGCAGGATGTTGTTCTGTCATCAGCGGATTCCAATTTGGTGTGCAAGTCGGACGAAGTGTAGTCAGGCCGGATCGCGGTGTCGTGTATCCGGCGATATTTGCAGAGATGTGCTGCGTCATACCGTCCGGCGGCGAGTTCGTAATCTGGACGGACTGCCCTGCCCGAACATTCTTGCAGCGACGGCTCGTCCCGGGGTTACTGCATCAGTGGAAATCGGCGGTGAATCCACATGCGGCAGGTGTGACCACAACGCACTTACGATTCTCGGTTGTCTTGTGGCCAGAACGTCTGCCAGTGGCAGCAGCAGCAGGACATCAGCTGCACAGTAGCGAATCAGCTGGTCGCGTGCGGCCTGATTCTGATGATCCTGCCACATTGACCAGAGCTCCACGGCAACACCACCGTCAACGTCCTGCAGGTCAGGCGGGCGTTCGATGCCCAGCTGCGAAACGACCTGCTTCAAACCACCCGGCAGGTCGCGATAGTAACACGGCCATCTAAGATCAAGATGTGGACAGGGCAGCTCTGGAATATGAAAACCATCAAGGACTCGGGGCACGTCAAAGGTGCTGCCGTTGAACGATGCCAGCAGGTCAACATCGTCAAGCAGATCCAGAAAACCGTCCAGGTTTTCGTGCTCTACAAACGTATGCAACTGATTATTATGCCAGCAGACAATGACGGTGATGGTGTCGTCGTATTCCAGTCCAGTGGTTTCGATATCAAAGAACGATGTCCGGTCAAGATACTGATGCAGCACCCGCCATTTGTCCTTCGCACACAGATTTCCAACGAAGTATTGAATGTTATCGTCTGCCAGTGCCTGCAGACAACGTTCTGATTCCTGCACGATTTCACGGCGCAGCGATGGCGCCAGACACTCCGGAGCGGCTACGGCGTCGTGCCATGACCGCACACCGGCTTCGTGCAGCTGAGCCAGCCGTACCGGACCTACGCCCCGAAAATGTTGAAGGGCCTCCGTGATCACTCTCTTTTCCGTCACTCAATTTCTGCAGGAAGGTGTCCGGCGACTGGTGGTGCACCAACAGACGATTACGGCGAACTATACCAAAAATCCGGCCGAATTGGAGACCCGAAGTGTCGCCGTTATGGAAGCGGGCAATTCGTGGATTTCCGACGGCGAACACATCATTACACAACGGTGGCGCACATTTGTTATGATGTTTTCTCTATTGGGCGGCGCTGTCAGCTTCTGTTGCGCATTTTCGATGGATTTACCTACTGATGGTCAGCAGACGAATATTCCTGCAGGGACTTTCTGGCAGTATGATTCTCTCCTCCCCGGGATCATTTTTCAGATTTGTGCTGTCGGCGGACGAAAGCAAAGTTCGTGTTCCGATCGGCGACCCAAAGCCGGGGGAGGACGTCTTTCGGTTTGTTCGGCGTCTGCGGGGCGCTCATGACGCGACGCTGTACTCACAGATTCTGGGCGCAGCCAACGAATTCAAAGAAGGCGATAGCGCAGTCGACGTGGCCGCCGTTGATGAAGCCTCAAGACAGAACGCCCGCGCTCTACTCGCGAATACGCGTCTGGCGGACATCGACGCACACCCAGTGCATCCGGACAATTTGTTCGATTATATTTCCGTCGGACGTGAGAAACAGACGCACAACCCGCTGGCCGGACAGACGCTGGGCCAATTCAGGAGGTTTCTCCTGAGTTCCGATGAACCGGCGATCAAGGATGTGATGCCCGGTTTGTCCAGCGACGTTATTTCCTGCGTCGTGAAGTTGATGACCAACGAGGAACTTATTCAGATGGGGCGGACGGTTTTCAACCCTTTGCCCGGCAGTCAGATCGGCGCCAAAGGTTATCTCGGTGCGCGAGTTCAGCCAAATTCGCCAACGGACAATGTGAATGACGTGCGCTGGCAGGTCCTGGACGGCTGGTCCTATGCGGTGGGCGACGTGCTGCTGGGTACGAATCCCGTGTCCAGCGATCCGGCATCTGTTGCCGCCATTCAGCAGACGTTGCAGGATTTGTTGATGACGTTTGAAATCAATCACGCGATGCCGCACTGTGTTCTTTCGCACATTGACGTTCAGGCAGAAGTGGAGAGTCATTGGCCAGGTTCGACCGAGCTGTGGTTTCAGAGTATCGCGGGCAGCGACGATGCCAATGCAACGTTCGACATTAGCATCGAAAAGATGAAGCAGTATGCCGGCACGCGGACCGGACACTACGGGCTCTATTTTGAAACCGGACAGGGAGCCGACTTCACCAACGGCCACAGTCACGGCTTTGACATGGTCATGCACGAGTCCCGCAAGTATGGATTCGCCCGAGCTCTGGCCGGACAGGTTGCCAGGGCGCGGCAGGCGGGCGGCGACACGGCCGGTCCGTGGGTGCACTTAAACGATGTGGCCGGCTTTATCGGACCCGAAGTCTTTCGCACTCGTGAGCAGCTCGTGCGGTGTTGTCTGGAAGACATCGTGATGGGAAAACTGCACGGCCTGTGCATTGGACTGGACGTGTGCTCGACGCTGCACATGGACATTTCCCTTGATGATCTGGACTGGTGCCTGGACCGGATCATGCCCGCCAATCCTGCGTATCTGATGGCCCTGCCGACAAAGATCGATCCGATGCTGGGCTATCTGACAACGGGATATCAGGATCACGTCCGGCTGCGTGAGAGGTTTGGATATCGCGTCAACGACGAAATGTGGGTGTTCTTTCAGCAGTTAGGCGTCATTAACCGGTCCGGACAGCCGACTGAGCATTTTGGTGATCCGCTGTGGGTGTTTCTGCAATACCGACGACGCAAGGGGGACCCGCGAAGCGACCATGCAATTTTGCAGGAAGGTCGTCAGCAACTTCAAGATGTTCGCGGGCGAGGGTTATTCATTGCCGAGGGACACGGAGAAAACACATGGGACCTGCCACCAGCTCTCCAGGATGATATTCAGCGCATCTACGACGACGCCAAACAGAGCATCTGGGCAGAACTGTCCCTCGAGTTTATTGACGCGATTCCGCACAGCCTGAAACTATCCACAAAGTCCGCGGATCGAAGTGACTATATTCTGCATCCGATCACTGGTGAGCAACTTGACGAAGCGTCAATTGTGTCGTTGCGCCAGCTTCGTCAACGACAAGCCGAGCCTTGCGATGTGCAGATCGTGATCTCCGATGGGCTGAATGCGCTGGCGATTATGGAAGATGGCCACCTGCTCCCCTTTCTGAAACAGCTGAGGGATGGACTGGACGAACGGGGTTTGAGCGTGTCAGCCGAGCATCTGGTCGTGACTTCAGGCCGGGTCAGGGCAGGGTACCGCATCGGCGAGCTTCTATTTGCACGTTTGCAGGGGCAGCGGGCAATTCTGCATGTAATTGGAGAACGGCCTGGTACTGGGCATCGCACATTTTCGGTGTACATGACCGCTCCTGCCGGCGACGTCTGGGGGCGGGAAGATGACGTGGATCACAACATCACAAAAGTTGTCTCGGGAGTCGCCACGACCGCACTGAATCCTGTGGCTGGTGCGGACGAGGTTGTCCGGTTGCTTGGTCTGATGATGGATCGCGAAGCCTGAGCACCGAAGGCCGCCGTCCCGGGCGTAACATATTGCGACATTCTGCATTGGAGCCTCGGGCGGGGATCCTGCGCGACTAATCCGGGCAGGTAACACGAAGCCCGCGATTGTGAATCTTTCTGTTCTTCACAAACTTCGCACGTTCCCGACGCGGAACTCTGTTATCGTGACGTCGGACTACGTCACTTTCTTTGTTCCACGATGTATCCTGGCATTTCACATAATTCCCACAGATCTTCCGAAGACGGTTCCCGTTTTGATCGGAAACATTTTGAGCAGCAGATCTTCCTGGCAATGCAGGTGGATCGGTTTTCTATGCGCCGAATGCTGCGTTCGATTGAAAATGCCAGAGAGTCGGGGAAACCGTTCGATCGGAACCTGAGCAAACTGACGGAACAACTGACGCGTTCCGTTCAACAGCGTGTGGAACGCGCCGCGTCGGTGCCAACGATTCAATGGCCCGAGGAATTGCCGGTTGTTGCGCGGCGCGAAGAAATTGCCGCTGCGATCAGGGACCATCAGGTCATTGTTGTCTGCGGTGAAACGGGATCGGGAAAATCGACTCAGCTGCCGAAGATTGC
This sequence comes from Fuerstiella sp., assembly GCA_014238335.1. GTDB lineage: Bacteria > Planctomycetota > Planctomycetia > Planctomycetales > Planctomycetaceae > Fuerstiella. The sequence continues at coordinate 2,763 of JABABI010000149.1, read as the reverse complement.
ACTGCAGTTGGGGCGGGGCGTCGGTGGCGTGATCGGGCACACTCAGCCGCGCCGCCTCGCCGCGCGGTCAATTGCGACTCGACTGGCGGAGGAACTGCAGTGCCAGGCTGGAAAGGAAGTGGGATATCGCATTCGCTTCAATGATGTCTCCGGCCCCAATACACTGATTCGACTGATGACCGACGGCATCAGGCTGGCCGAGACCCAGTCGGACCGGTTTCTGGACCAATACGACACGATTATCGTTGATGAAGCCCACGAACGATCGCTGAACATTGACTTTCTGTTGGGATATCTGAAGCGACTGTTGCCGCGGCGCAGGGATTTGCGTCTGATCATCACGTCGGCGACGATCGATGCAGAGCGATTTGCGAATCATTTTGGTACGGAAGGGAAACCGGCCCCGGTGGTGCTGGTAGAAGGGCGGACGTTTCCTGTCGAGATTCGTTATCAGCCACTGTCGGACGATGCACCGCTGGTGGATCAAGCAACATACGAAAGGAACCCAACTCCGGCGTTGTCAACAAGACGGTCGAATTCTCCTTCCGGGGCGGAAGAGCGAGACTGGCTTGACGGAGTGTCCGACGCCATCGATGAACTCGCAGAAATCGACAGCGGGCACATTCTTGTGTTTCTGCCGACTGAGCGAGACATTCGCGAAGCGGACAAGAGACTCGGTGGACGCCGATATCCGGGAGATACGTCACAACATCCCACGCAGATTGTGCCGTTGTTTGGCCGATTGTCGATGACGGACCAGACGAAGGTCTTTCAGGCGTATCAGCATCGCCGGATTGTGCTGGCCACAAACGTCGCGGAATCATCGCTGACGGTTCCCGGCATTCGCTATGTCGTCGACACCGGGACTGCTCGTATCAGTCGCTATTCTGCACGGTCCCGCATGCAACGCCTGCCGATTGAAGCGGTTTCTCAGGCGTCCGCGAACCAGCGTGCCGGACGGTGTGGACGAGTCGGTCCGGGTATCTGCATTCGACTGTACGATAAAGAAGACTTCAACGGTCGAGAAGCCTTTACCGCGCCAGAGATTCAACGCACAAATCTGGCGGCTGTCATCCTGCGAACGATGAATCTTAAGCTGGGTCGGCTGGACGATTTTCCGTTTCTTGACCCGCCACGGCCCACCACCGTGCGTGAAGGATATAAGACACTGGAAGAACTGCAAGCCATTGATATTCCCCGTTCGGCGGACGGGAAGGGCCACAGTCGCAGTGATGCATACGTGCTTACGGAAACCGGCCGGCGGATGGCGCGGTTGCCCGTCGATCCACGGATCAGCCGCATGATACTGGCAGCTATCGATGAGCACGCTGTTCCGGAGGTGATGATCATCGCGTCCGCGCTGGAGATTCAGGACGCTCGTGAACGACCGATCGAGAAACAGCAGGCGGCGGATGAAGCACATCAGAAATTTCGAAACCCCGACAGCGATTTTCTGACCCTGGTGAACTTGTGGGACGCATGGCACGAACAAAAAAAGAAGCTTTCCGGCGGTCAGCTTAAGAAGTGGTGCCGTCAGAATTTTCTGTCCTGGATGAGAATGCGGGAATGGATCGACGTGCATCGGCAGCTAAAGGAACTGCTGGCGGAATCCGGCGATAAGGAACTGAAAAGAGCGGCCGCACTGCACCCGTTGAAAGACAGGAAAAACGACTTCGCACTTATCCATCGCTCCCTGATGACGGGGCTGCTGGCAAATCTGGCGTACAAGTCTGCCGATCGTGAATTTACGGGGGCAGGCGGCAACAAACTGATACTTTGGCCCGGATCCGCCCTGGCGGCAAAGGCGCCGAAGTGGTTTGTGGCTGCGGAACTGGTGGAAACATCGCAGCGGTTCGCACGCACTGTGGCTCGCATTCAGCCGCAGTGGATCGAAACTGTTGCCGAACATCTCGTCAAAAGGGAATACAGCGAAGCTCATTGGGATGCCAGCGCCGGCAACATCATGTGCTTCGAAAAAGTCACGCTGTGGGGCTTGCCGATTGTGCCTCGCAGGAAAACGTCGTTTGCGAAAGTAGACCCCATTAAGTCCCGTGAGTTGCTTATCCAGTTTGGTCTTGTTGAACTGGGACTGCTGTACGGAAAAACAGAAGACGAACGAGAATCGAATTTCGCCGCAGAGGAAGACGAACTGCGTTCCGGCAGTCGCTCACGAATCACGCCGGGCAGGTCGCTACGCCCCAATCCGGATTCGTCCGCCTATCGTTCAGGTGCAGAAATTTCAAAAACGGGCTGGGGGCGGGACTTTCCGTTTCTGGAGCACAACGTCGACGTGCTGAAACAGGTGAAGGAGCTGCAGGCCAGAACTCGACGACATGACCTGCTGCCCGGCGAAGACATTCTGTTCGAAATCTACGATAAACAGATTCCTGCCGACATCAGCGACCGGAATCGACTGCGTCGCTGGTATCAGCGAGCGTCCAGGTCTCGCCCAGGGCTGCTGCAGTTTGATCTGAACGCGTTTACCAGTGAAACGCAGCGTGAAGAAAGCAGCGCGGACTTTCCCACGTCTGTCACGATGGGCACGATGACGCTGCCTTTGAGTTATCAACTTGATCCCGGGCGGGATGCCGACGGGGTTACGATCACCGCACCGGTGGAAGGACTTGCTCAGCTGGATCAAAACCGACTCACGTGGCTGGTCCCCGGGCTGTTTGGTCAGAAGGTGACGGCCCTGATTCGGTCACTGCCCAAGAACCTGCGACGGAATTTTGTCCCGGCGCCGGACACGGCACAGCAGCTGTC
>JABABI010000148.1 GCA_014238335.1 Fuerstiella sp. | reverse complement strand
GTCCACACCATTGTCGCGCCGTCTGAAAGGCTATGTTGTTCGAAAGGCAAGCAACATATTTGCAGCTACGGTTCGCGGACTCGGAAGGTCAGCTCTGACCTTTGGACTCTTCTGGCCCGCAACAAAAATCGAATCAATAGCGCCACGAACAGGGACACCAGGCCACAGAATCGAAATGCGACATCATACGGTGCGTACGTATGACTGTCCTGAACAAATGGCCCCAGGAAGTACGAACCAATGAGACCACCCGCCGTCGTCGGCACAAGGATTAAGGTCAAAACACGAGAGCGGCTGGTCTTCGGCGATACGGCCTCTTTTGTCGGGGATTTGTAAGGGTTCACATCACTTCTGTATAAAAACGCGATTGACCGGGCGGCAACCAGTGACTCTCCCAGGCAGAAAGCTCGCCCAACCGCACTTCGGGTGAAGCAGACTGTCAGATGGCAATAATATTCGCATCGTTTCACTTTCCATTATTCTTGCCACCTGTGCTGTCAGGCAAGGGCTCTTGCGGCCGGACTCGCCTTATTCCAGTCAGTGACATGACCCCAAGCCAGATTGCAATTAATCCCCCAACGAGCGACACCTCTTTTATCCACCGAAGTCCATGCCGCCACCTCTGCAACGATGAGGACTATGCCAGAGCCAAGCAATATTTAGGCGACGGCGTATTTTCCAAACCGCGGCGCGGTGTGCATCATGTGTAGCGGTCGTCGTTTTTCGTTCATCGGTTCAGTTTCATTCTGATGCCGCAATCCAATATCTGAAAATTGGTGCCCCCGGATAGTGGCAGGTCCGTGGGAAACTCAACCAGGAACGCACCTCGTTTCGGTGCACCTAACCTATGCACTGCGATTCAAGTGGAATTATCAAGTCGCCTTCCGACGTGAAATCCGGATACCGTTCACGAACGGAGATTGTTTCAGGACGCCACACCTGTGTCAAAATGAGACTTCGCCTGAATTGATATGGCGTTATTTTGACAAAGACAAAGTCTGCCGTACCGCAATGTGGCTCACTGCAATTCGGGTCCTCGGTGTTGTGTTGTACTGCTAATCCGAATGGCATCGCTAATGGTCCGGGGCCTGTGCGTCGCATCCTTTTCTATTATGAAGACCGTTCAGGAGATCCTTCCATATTTCAGTCATTATGCTGTCTTTGTCCAGCGGAAGTTATCTGTTTGCTCAGTCTGTTAACCACAATTCTTCCAGGTTTAACAGGGGCACCTTGAGTGGCGGAGGTGATTCTGATGGTCAGTTGAACCCAAATAGAAATCTACGCGGGGATCCGATTCCCGGCATCGATGTCATCGTTGAGAAAGATTGTCGTTGCTATTTCCAGACTCGGTGGAAGCCTGCTACTCGGACTGCGACCCCGCTCAGAATCGCATCGCGGATGAAATGACCCTGATGTTCAATGAGCTCCTGACCGTAGGATGCAGCGAGCTGGCGGCAATTGAATTGATGATCATCGTCGCTCTCATCGAGCCAGAAGGCACCGAAACGTTACCAGGCAACGACCTCAGACAGATCGATGAATCCCTTCCGGTAATGAAAGTCGATGACATTCTGCTGTTGGATGAAGGCAACGACAAGATTGTCCGCAAGAAGCCCGGTCGAACGACATATTCGAACTGAAACCCGGTTCTCAGGGCGGTGGCTGGCGAGTGAACGATCAGACCGTGATGTTCACGGTCAATACCTCACAGAACTTGAATCACGCGATCTCCTGCAGCTTTGTGTCGATCTGCTTTCCAGATCTGTAACGGCGACCATAAAATATATTTGACTCGGCTGTTGGTTGGTTTCATGACATTAGCCGGCAGATCCCTGTAATTCCACATTCCGCCAAAGCACTCCGTATTGCAGATCCGATTTCCGATTCGGCGCCACACATGCTCGCAGGAATTAAACGATACTGACAGATACGCGCTGTGGACCGACTTGAATCGCCCGCCACATTTTTCCTGACTAAATGCCGGAAGCCCTGTTGTGACGAGAGCAAAACATTCGTCGGCCAAAAAACTCGCTTCTGTTTACCGACCATACGTGACCGGAACAGTTACTGAGGTTCCTTCTCCGCAGCTTCCAACGCACTCCTCGAATCGTTGTCCAGGTCAATTTCGAGGAACTGTTTCGTTTCGGGAATAGCCAGATGAATATCTGTCTCCTGATGAACGCCAACGTTCAGGACTGCGCCACTCAGATCGAACACATGTCCACCGACGTTCTTCGCGGCATTGATGAAATGGAAATGATAGCCAGGCACGCTGATCGCTGAGGAATAGGACGGAGACCAGAATCCGACCAATGTGCCTTCTGCGCGATCGATATGAAATTTGCTTTGATGCTCTATCGCCTGAACCAGTTTTTCTCCCGGTTCGGCTTTGCAGGCTGCCCGCAGCGAAAGGTTTGTAAACACACCATCCACGCGGAAGCCGACAAAGATGTTATTGGAGGGGCGTAAGCAATCCAGTTGTTCCTTCAGGTGCTGATAACTGTCCGCATGCTGCAGTCGATGCGTTCGGTCCGCAACGAATCTTGTAATCGTCGCAAAGGGAACCATCATGTCTTCCGCAGTTACTTCTGCAGTTCCACCCGGGTGAATCTGAAAACACTGCCCATCCAACATCAACATCTCACCATCCAGACCATCAAATGTTCCCAGTCCGAAATCCCCATGCCGAAGTAAATCGCTTACCCGAATGCACCCACCAAATACGCCTTCGACAAGGGCTGAACTGGTTGACACCTGGAACAGCGAATGATGGACCACATCGAGTTCGTTGGCCAAAGCGCGTTCGACGATGTGTGAGATGCTGTCGCCGGTGCGCACATGCTCTGCCCGCAACGCATTCCACAAAGACAAAGATACACGACACTTCAAAGTATGCTGAGCTGACGACATCTGCGACCTGTCTCTCGGAAGCCGGCCATCAAGGCCAACGATTGGTGACCACAAAGACTATGCCAGGACCCCTTCGGGGACAACAGTGTCGACGTTACGAAAACCCTGTCGACACTGGCTCTTTGACAACTTGAATGCTGGATGGAATTGTCGTGAATGGCAGTTGCGGCGAAGTCATTACGGAGCGACGGCCGAACTAGGGTTCAAATCCGTCTACTAACCAACCTGTAGCTACGATCTGCACGCGACGGCTCTCCACCTGCTGGGCATCGAGCACACCCGCCTGACTTTCTATCACAACGGAATCGAGCGCCCGTGTGGCCAAAAAAGGTCAGCCGACGCGTAAACACAGGTCTTCGGCCGAATTGGCAACGAGTTTCAACATGCAGGTCTGCCACGGATCCGGCTGGCAAAGCCCGCGTAACTATTACAGACGACGGCCTGGCCAGGCCGTCGTCTGTGCAGAATTTGGATCGCATTCATTGCCGAAGTTATTGGCAGGTGACATCGTGAGGATTCTGACCATTTGCTTTCCCAATGTGACCGCTCAAGAGTTTCATCCTGCAGCCGTGGCACTTGATACTCTTTGTTTCCGCTGGCTGGGTAAATCATCAGCAGCAGGAGGTGAGCGAGTATCTCCTGACCGAGAACCAGGTGCTTAAGGAGAAGTTTGGAAAGAAACGATTCTGACTGAACGACGACTAACGAAGACGACTTGGGGTGAAAGGTAAGATTCTGGTTCACAAGTTGCTGAAGGAGTTTGGTACGCTGTTCACGCCGGATACGATTCTGCGTTGGCATCGGGAACTGGTTGCCAGGAAATGGGACTATACTGGTCACAAAATGAAACAGACCGGTCGACCGAGGATTTGACGGTCAGGTTTGCGCAAGAGAATTCGACGTGGGGCTTCGATCGCATCCAGGGTGATCTCGCTACAGTCAGTTATCGAATCAGCGACTCAACAGTCAGTAAGATACTGAAGTCGCAGGACATCGAACCGGCTCCGATGCGCAGGCGCACTGGCTCGTGGGCCACGTTCCTGAAGGCACATTGGGACGTGAAGGCCGCGACAGACTTCACAACAGTGGAAGTTCGGACGAAAGGTGGCCTGGTAACCTTCTATCTGCTCTTCGTTATGGAACTGAAGACTCGTCGTGTGCACTTTTCCGTTTGCACGACCAATCCGAACGCATACTGGATGAAGCAGACCGCGCGAGAACTGACCAACTTTGATGACGGCTTTCTCATCGGGAAACGCCATCTGATTATGGACTGCGCTACGAAATTCTCCGATTCGTTTCGAACACTGCTCACCAACGAAGGCGTAAATCCGGTACGCCTGCCACCGCGAGCGCCGAACATGAACCCTTACCTGGAGAGGCTTTGGGGATCGCTAAAATCTGAGTGTTTGCACAGAATGATTCTGTTTGGCGAGAAGGCGACTCGCAACGCTGTCAACCAGTATCACACATCGCGCTGTCATCAGGGTTTAGAGCACAACGTAATCGTGCCGGCGGACCGACCGCCGGGCGTCAACGCTCCGCTTGAAACAATGGAACGCCACGGTGGGCTACCGCGACCCTATCGCCGCGCTGACAGATTGCGGGACTAATGCCTGTAGTCGTCAGGGCGCGCCGGAAGCGCCCGCAAGGGTCTTGCTGCGCCGTCGCGCATATTCCGCTCAATTCGCCGTGATTTCTTCACATACACTTCTCGACTGTGCGGCTGAATTCACCCCTTTCACCGCAAATCGACGCCGTGTCTTTAAGTCTCAAGATATCGGTTGAATATTTTGACCACACGGGCTTGAAAATTCCAACAGAAATCCCGCGTCAAAGATGCCGCCGATTGTCGCCGGACACCACTGCCACCCGGCCACAGACGTGAAAGCGAGGGTGAATCCCGCCCTGCGGTCATAGTTTGTTTTCGTAGTTCGTGTCCGTTACTGCAGCATTTTGTGGGGTTCGGAACGCAATTGTGCACCCGCCACCGGATGCAGGCCGTTGATCCGCAAATGTGCTCCAATCGGACATCCGAAACGACCAGAAAGGTCGCCGCGAATAGCCAAAGTCTTCGAGCAATTCTTGCCAGGCCTCATTACTGTTGACTACCATGACGATAGTCCCCATCAGAAGTACCACTCTGCGCCGTCCCCCTTACAGCCAGATACCGGGCAGAAATAATGAGCAAGAGACAAGTTCTCATCATGTCGTTTGTCGTGGCTATGCCCGCGGTGCTGCTGCTGGTGATGATCGTGCTGAACGGAATGGCGCACGGGGGCAATATGTTCTCCGGTATGATGACCGTGATCGTGGCTATTACCGGACTTACAGTGCTGGGACTGGGTCTGAGTCCCTTTGCCGTCATGGCGTTTTATCCCACCGAAGGATTTGGATCGTCGATTGACCCGCCGCCTGCCGCCACACCGTCATCACCTCCCGCAGGTTCCGACGATGAGGATGATGAGGATGATGAGGAATTGGGGGAAGTTCTCGATGATGACGAATACTCAGACGACGGCTTCGATGATGAGATGGGGGCCGACGAACTGTACGACGATGACGGTGAAGACTTCGATGACGACGAGTGGGAGTAAGGTCGCTGCACTCACCGCAGCTTGAGGCTGGCAATACCGATGATTGCCAGGACCGCAGACGTGATCCAGAATCGGACCACAATTTTCGTTTCGTGATCGCCACGAAAAACAAAGTGATTGTGCAGCGGACTGCATCTGAGTATCCGCCGACCTGTCAGGCGGAACCAGCCTACCTGAGCGATCACGCTCAGTGTTTCCGCGACGAACACTCCGCCAATCACCAGCAGCAGAAGTTCCTGTCGGGTCACCAGCGCCGCGACCGCCAGCAGACCCCCGGTCGGCAGCGAACCGGTGTCACCCATAAATACTTCCGCCGGATGACAGTTGAACCACAGAAATCCCAGTGACGCTCCCACAAGCGCGGCCAGCATTACGGACAGTTCCCCGGCACCTTCGATATGCGGTATGCTCAGATACCTGGCGATAATGCTGTGTCCGCAGACGTAGGCCAACCCGGCAAACGCCAGGCCGCAGAATACCGTGCAGCCGGACGCGAGTCCGTCCAGCCCGTCCGTCAGGTTCACGCCGTTGGCGCTGCCGACAACGACCAGAACACTCCATCCAATAAAGCAGGCTCCCAGCGTCACTCCCACGTTACCAACCGGCCACAGCAATTGCGTGCCAAATTCGTGGGACCGTAATTCCCTGTACAGCACAGTTCCACAGACCACCCCCACAACTGTCTGAGCAAACAGTTTTTGACGGACTGTGATTCCGTTGCGGTTCGTTCTTTGCTTCGTCCAGTCGTCCCATGCTCCGATCAGCGACAGCGTTGTGACCACGAACAATCCCACCTGAACGTAGATGTTCGTCAGATCGCCGCACAGCAGAGTTGTCGCCAGAACGGCTCCCATTGTGAACATGCCGCCCATTGTGGGCGTGTTCTGTTTTTCAGCATGCAGCTGGTTAAGTGTCGCTGAATCGCTGGCGATGCGTTCCCGAAAACGGCGTTTCAGCCAGCGAATCGCCACCGGACCAAACAGAATGGCCAGCAGGAATGCCATGACACTAGCCGCTGCGGTTCGCGCCGTCAGAAAGATTTCTGAATCGCCGGTTGTCCGGGATTCGACCTGTTCCATCAGCAGGCCGAAATGTCTGATGAGCCAAAGCAACATATTGGCAGAGTCTGACCGAACCACAGCAGTGAGGAAAGTCCAGATTTCGAACGAGTCAAACGTGAGACGGACACGACCGACGGTATTGAGATGGTTCCGACAGAGTTTCCTGCCTGGCGTTCTGTCGTCGCACTCTGTTTCTCTCTCATGGTAGCTCGTGCCGGGTAGCCCCCCCGCTCCCGCGTTTAAGCTCCGCTTGATGTCAACCACGCCAGCACATTGAGAACAGCCATAAATCTGACGACTGTCTACCGAATCGTTGACCGAACAGCGGAATCCATCGACCTATTTGAACGGACGCTCAGTAGACAAAGACGGCTTCTGGGAGATGAACATCTCGACACACTCACCACGTTTAATGATCTTGCAGGTGCCTATCTTCCTGTAAAACGTCACCAGGACGCCATGCGTCTTTTCAGGCTGGCTATTGAAGGCATCACAAAGCTGGCTGCCCGGAGACCCTGACGGCAATCAGCAACACAGCGGTGCTCATTACAAAAACGGAGATTGCAGAAAGACCATAAAATTTATTCGAAATCGCGGGCTTCTGGTATCGCAGGCCGACGGGACACGAATTCCAGAGTTTTTGCTGCTCAATCCCGCAGGAACGTCCTCCTACGAAATTTCTATTAGAAAACTTGATCCCCAACGGCCCGTTCGCGACAGTAAGGGTGTTGAATTGCCGGAGGATGCCTACGAAGTTCGCCGAAAAATTCCTGGTGAAGACGATTCTGGCACAATCAAAACGCTGCTCAAACTTGAGACCGCCAAATACAGGGTCGCCATTCAGCAGCCGTCCGTTGAGACGGACGGCTTGCCTTGACACTGTAACTCGGGCAACAACGAATGAACGCGCAAATGACGGGAAGGACGTTCTTGGGAATCGACTGGCCGCTGAAGTTGCGCATGCATTTTTTCGAGAGTCCGGTGCCGCTGTCATCATTGTTGATCCGTCGGACCTGAGCCTCATCGACGTGAATTCTGTTGTGCTGAGATTCACGGAGCTTACCCGTCACAGACTTCTGGGATCTCACCTGTCTGAACTCGTTGAAACCGACATGCCGGACGGCGACCGCTTCGAGGCCATCCGGCCGACTGAGACATTTCACAGTCACGACTTCCAGACTGCATTTCTCCAACGCCGCTCCACAGGGACTCGTGACGTTGCGCGAAATAAATGAGTCCAGACGCATTGCCGAACGATCTTCCAGTGAGCTGATGCGAGTGCTGCAGTCCGTCAACGACTGTGTCTGGAATACCATTGTCGACGATCATGGTCAATTTCGGTATGCCTGTCTTTCGCCGGTGATCGAGCAACTTACAGGCCAGCCGGTGTCTGAGTTCATGCATCAGACGACAGTATATTGCGAGCTTGTTCATGCGGACGACCAGCCCGTCCATGAGAAACGTAGGCAGAAACTTCACAGCGGTCAGTCGACTCACGCGGAATACCGCCTGCTTCGGGATGACAGAAAGGTACGCTGGGTCAGTGAACGGGTGAAATGTATCACGTTGCAGGACGGTTGCGTGCTGCAGATGTTAGGGATTATTTCTGATATTACTGATCGCGTTACGTCAGAAAGGCGCCTTCGTCTGATGGAGGCAGAGCTGGCACATGTCGCCCGAGTCAGTGCGCTGGAGGGAATGGCGGCAGCTATCGCGCTCGAGATCAATCAGCCGCTGCAGGCAATCGCCGCGTTGGCAGCTGTCGCAGCCAGTGTCCTCGACGCTGGCAATGAATCGTCCGTGGATCTGCGGGTACTCAACGAACAACTTTCTGAACAGGTAATTCGGGCGGGCAAAATTATCCGACGACTCCGAAATTTCGCGAGAACAACTGACGTGGAACGTTTAACGGAAGACGTGCACACTGTGGTTTGTGAATCAATTGAATTCATGACTCCAGTCGCACGAGATGAAGGAATAACTCTGCGCCTGAATCGGTCGGCTGCGCCGATTCGCATACGCGCGGACAGAATTCAGATGCAGCAGGTGATTGTCAACCTGATCAGGAATTCAATCGAATCGAGCCTTGACCAGGAGACTTCCGGAGGCACAGTGTATGTAAGCGCTGCAGTTGTTGGAGGTGAAGCACAGATCTTCGTCGAGGACACGGGGGTGGGCGTCACCGGCGAACTTATGGAAAGTCTGCTTGTTCCATTCGTCGCAACGAAGAGTACTGGATTAGGATTAGGAATGGGAACGGCCATCTGCGGAACCGTCGTTGAAGCTCATGGCGGACGAATCTGGGCGGCGCAGGGCGGAGAGTGCGACACCATCATCCATTTCACTTTGCCACTTCATGACGAGGGCTGAACAGATGGCGACAGATCCTGTTGTATTCGTCGTCGAGGATGATGCTGCTGTCAGGACCGCTCTGGCGTTGCTGCTGAAGCAGTATGACTTCAACGTGAAGACCTATGATTCCGCAGAGAATTTTTTGGAATCATACGAGCAAACGGAATCTGCATGCCTGGTCTCTGACATACTCATGCCGGGCATGAGTGGCATGGACCTCCTGATCACCCTGAAACGACAGGGATGCACACTGCCCGTCGTACTTTATTCCGGACTCGCGGACTCGGCCGTTGTGACCGAAGCGACAAAACATGGAGCGATAGCGGTTCTTGAAAAACCTGTGAGAGCATGCGCATTGCGCGACGCTGTACTGAAAGCGTTACGTTCTGCGTAGGTTGAATCGGATAGTTGTTGAGGCTGTGCTGATTCGATTGCCTGACTTTTGCCCAGTGATGAACTGTCGGCGTCGAGGTTTCGCATTCGACCGAAACGCGATTGTTCATTCCGCATCTTCGTCGACTTCTCATTAAAGCCGATCAAGAACGAGGAAGGCGACGTGGTCTTTCTTATTCCCGAAGGGCGCGATGTCACCGAAATAAAAAAGTTCGAACAGCAGCTGAAGGCGAGGACAGAGGAACTGGAACAGAGCCATCAGGAGTTGCAGCAGTTCGACTGTGTAGCTTCTCACGATCTGCAGGAACCATTGCGAACAGTTGTCGGCTTCTGTCAGTTGCTGGAAATGGGATACAGTGAATTGGTCGACGATGCGGGGAAAATGTATCTGGAAACGATCGTTGACGGCGGTAAACGTATGCAGAGGCTGATCAGTGATCTGCTGGAATATTCCCGCGTCGGTCGCAAGGGCAACCCGCGCGAGAACACATCACTGCTTCCACTCCGCCTCTGTTCCGGCAGCACACGTCCCTAAAAGTGACTCTCATTAATCCTGGACCAAAGAACTCAGGCATTCCAGATCGACGTTCGAATTCACGTTGTCGTAGCACCCAGCTGCCTGAACAGCCCATCGGTTCGATCCGGTCGACATCATGTCTGAGAAAGCACCTGTGTTAAACTGAAGCAGAAATGATCCAGAACATCTCACGACAAATCCTGCTGGTCGAAGACAGTCCGGCCGACGCCCATCCGGCGATGCTCGTTTCTCAAAGAGCACGTTTGCATTAACTGTCAACCATGCCAAAGACGGGGCAGAGGCGTTAGCAATGCTCAGGCGGGAAGGTGATTTCCATGAGTGCCCGCGTCCCGATCTGATTTTTATGGATCTCAACATGCCGCGTGTCAACGGCAGGCAGGTGCTGAATGAAATTAGCGTTGACCCGGAGCTGATCCCGATCGTGGTACTTTCGACGTCCACCAATAACGCGGACATCCTGGGCGCGTATCGACTTGGCACAAACAGTTACGTCGTCAATCCCGTCGACCTGAACGAATTCTTCCGGGTTATCGAAGCTGTCCAGAACTACTGGTTTAAGTTCTTTGCGCTGCCTGTGCCACAGAACTGATGGGTTCCTGACTTGCGGAACAGCCGGTTGCCACGATACTGCAGGCTTCTTTGAGGCCGTGAACTGCGCCTTGCCCTGACACCCATTTTTCAGAGCTGCCCTCAATGTCGGAACTCCGGATTGCTTATTTTCCTCATCCCGCATTACGCTGGAAATCAAAAGACGTTACGCGTATTGACGCTCAGCTGCAGGACTGGGTCGCGCAGATGTTCGAACTGATGTACGCTGCACGCGGGATCGGCCTGGCGGCCAATCAGGTGGCTTTGCCATATCGCCTGTTCGTCATCAATCCATCAGGAGACCCGGCTGAAAAAGAACTGGAACAGGTCTTTATTAATCCTCAGATCATAAAACGCAATGGCAGTGAGGATGCAGAAGAGGGGTGCCTGAGCCTGCCGGAAATTTACGGTCCGGTCACTCGGGCAGAACGAATTACCGTGGAAGCTTTCGACCTTAACGGTGAGGAATTCGCCTACGAACTCGGAGGCATCCACGCACGAGTGGTGCAGCATGAGAGTGATCATCTGGACGGTGTCATGTTCACTGACAAAGTTTCTGCAGAGGTGTTGACGGAATTGCAGCCCCTGCTGGACGACATGACTGGACAATTCACGCGTCAACAGCAGGAAGGGCAACTTGCCGCTGACGGTCAATTGCTGGCAGAATTGCAGCGGCTGCAGACTGAACGAACTGATGGCTGATGCTCAGTCGCAGGATCCTCACCGGCACGCCAACACGCACCCGGCCTTTGGAACCAGAGACTCTTCCTCATTGAACTTCCGGGCAAGGTACACATCCGGGCGGCTTCCGTTCGGGAGCACACTCCACCGAAGTGCAGCGACCTAAGCGACGGTTGATTTGCGAAATGGCTCGCCGAACTCGCTACACGTCCGTGAGACACGCCCTAATCGAATATTCCGTGCAGAAACCAGGCACCTTGCACGGTGTCTCGATAAATCCAGTAGGTTGCCTGTTCGGATGTCCGAACACGGTAATAGTCCCGATGAACGGCCGATTCATGCCACCATTGAGTTTCAATGCGTTCCGGGCCCGTAAAGTCGACAACACGACAGTTTTGCCCATTCCGGACAAAACCATCGGTCAGTGGATTTGTGTCAGCGTCACCGATGCATTCCGCTGTGGACAGCAGTCGTAGTGGTCGCTCAGCGGTCCCAATGTCGAACGACTGCATACCATCAGGAGTCACCAGATCAGCCAACTGTCTGTCAGTGTGTGTCGAGCAGTCGGGTTGTGAAGTCATCAACGGCCTCAGTTCAACGGCGTATTCGGGGACCGGGTTGTCAACCGGGTGGATGGTCAGCACGGCTTCTTTACCCAGTCTGTTGCTCAGGCGATTCACCACAGCAGTCAGTTCTTCAGCCGGATCAATATGCAAATTGGCATTAAACAGATCTTTCTGATGAGCAGTCGGCAGAGGAACGACTGCCGACTGCATCGATATGGCCATGACAGCCTGGTGAATCGGTAACGACTCAAGTCGCAGGCTGAGTACGGCAAACAGTTCGGACGCAGACTGCAATGGCCTGATGACGTCAGCAGTCAGTTCAATTCTGTTACCACCTTCCTGATTCAGCTGACATGTCAGTCGGACTGTACCCAGATGGCGGCGTTTCAGCTGAGCTACAATGTCCTCCGTCAGGTGTTCAATCACCTGGCATATTCCACGCCGGTCGGACACAGGAAACTCCGACACCCAACTGGCCTGCACAGGATCAGCTTCCGGAATTGCCTCAATAATTTCGTCTTCAATGCCTCTGAGTTGCCGCAGACGCCGGATGGCAGCCTTGGACAGTCGAGAAGGAAGATCATCCTCTGGAAGTTCCAGCAGTTGTCGAATGGTCACGACCCCCAGCTGACGAAGAACAAGAGTGTCGGCGATCGGGATTCGTGCGACATCGATCACCAGTGGCTGCAACCAGGACTCAGCCTGCCCCGGAGGTATAATCACAATCGGAAGATTCCACTCCGATAACTCTGCGTGTCGTCCTCGTACTCGATGCCCTCGACCACGTTGTCGCACAACTTTGTGCTGCAGAACATGGCCCTCTGTATGGGCGAATGCCCATGCAGTTGCAACTGAATCACTGATTGCGACTTGACAATTAAAATTTCTGCCTGCCAGGCAGTTTATGACCTGTTCCGCCAGCGATGATTCGCCTCCGAACAGTGAACCACAACCGGTGATGTCCAGGTGCAGGCTATCGGGGACCGGCATCATGTCCAGTCCGACAACAGGAGCAAATCGGCGTGTGTGTTCCGCAGCTTCCTGCAGTACTCTGCGATCGTCGTTCGGCTGCCATTCAAGAAACTGAATTTCCGGATCCGGCGATTGGGGCTGCCGGCGTGTGCCCTGGATCGGCCGAGTTGACATGCTTCTGGCTTCCGCCAGCGGCATTCCGGGCCTGACTCCGGCACACCATGCGTCCTTAGAGACCGCGACCACAGTCGGGCCCCCCTTTACCGATGAAAACAGCTCGCGAACAAGACGCTGATCGGCCGAGACCGGTGCTTTGTGGCGACGTGCGGATGAATCCGGCGTCTGCGAGGACTGCACCGTATGAACGGCCACATGTGACCGCCGATCAGCAGGCAGCTCCCTCTGTGCCTGTTGCACGGGCCAGTTCAGAAACCTCAAGCACATTACCCGTTTCATGGTGGCATCCCAGCCATGCACAACCGTTGTGCTGGACCGCATTCTTTGACCGTATCAGACGCACAGCAAACCGAGACCTGTCCCCGACAGAGAAGACTGATTTCGTTGCATGAGCCAATTGTACATGAAATCGAAGGTCTGCCCATGAGGTCTGATGAAGTGCCGCAGCGGGACGGATCAGAAACACTGTCACTCCACTTGTTTCCACCGCCAGTTGCAGACGACGTTGAGCCGTCGACGACAATTGATCAACCCATGCCACGGCAATCTGTACGCCGGAACAGCGGCCCAGCTGTTCCAACGCCCACAACATCTCCGTTCTGTGACGATGTTGTAACTGTGAATCTCTGCTCCCACTGTCCGCACTGCAACAATAACCACCGGTCCTGTCCCCCTGCGGCCTGACCACCAGCAATCTGGACAACGGAATTTCTGTGTTACAGACGGCGGCAGGGTTGAAGCACCCACAACCATCCACGACGACAAAAGCTCCGGGCCTGTGCAGAAACCCGATCGCGCACCGGAACGCAATAGACGATGCTCGATGGCCTGGACCGTCACTGATCCATTCGATCAACGAACCGGACGGCAGCCCTGCATGAGGCAGCAGGGCGTCGAGCGAGGGCAATCCGGTAGAGACCACCGTCCTGCAGGGACTATGTGATTGTGATTGAACCAGCTGACGCCGAAGCGTTTGCAGCGCAGCAGATGTAGCAGACATGGAGCCATTCGCCTGGTTGTGTGTGCGGCCGTAACGACATCACACAAAACACAAACCGTTTCCAAAGATCTGTCTCCGTTCCATTCAACGCGGCCTCAATTCGTCGCCACGCGAAACGACGACTCATGGCGGACATGAACGTACGGAAGACCTTCCGAAAACAGAAGAACAGGACGGCTTCCCTACCACTCTGTATGAACGAAACAGGACCCGCCTGACAGTCCCTCTGATCGGCGAACTCAATAGGGTGCTTTTAGAAAAGTTGACACATAAAGTCAACTTTCAACAAACGCCGGATATTCCGTAAACACCCATGCCATACTGATCTCCCCTGGATGTAGTGTCACCCCCGGCCACCTAAACCTGGATTTCGAGATATTGACAATTTTTTCTCTCTGCGGCTCTGACCATGCCGCCGACGTCTCCGGGACAAATATAACCTACATAGTAGAGTTAAATTCACACGCACCTTATTGCAGTCCGAGAACAACGATGCTGTTCTCCGTGAAAAACGGCAGCGCGCAAAAAAACGGCTGACGGTCAAACAACCATCAGCCGCGAAACTCTAAAAGCAAGTTCAACGAACCTACCTCTTTTTCTTCTTCTTGGCAGCCTTCTTCTTGGCAGCCTTCTTCTTAGGAGCGGCCTTCTTCTTGGCGGCCTTCT
>JABABI010000147.1 GCA_014238335.1 Fuerstiella sp. | reverse complement strand
GCAAAGTATTTAGGGGTGGAAAAGAAAACCGCACTGTTCATGGGGGTGGTGTTCTTCTGCATCAGAAACCTGAGTTCGCTGGCGGTGGCAAGCGTGAATTTCTACACGGGCAGGCATCTTGTGAAAGGGGAGGAAGGTGTAGAGCGGGTACTGCGGAATGCCGCCCTGAATTTCTGTCTGGTGGAACTGCTGCAGCTTGTGCTTTTTTCCGCACTGCTGTATATGGTGGCACGCCAGATCAGGAAATGCAGGATGGAACTGCACATAAGGGAATTGTGCTATCTGCTGCTGACCTGCACGCTGCCACAACTGTTGTTGTATATTTTTGGAGTGCTGCTTTCGCCGGACATATCCGTTGTGGGCCAGACATGGGATCTGCCGTTACGAAGCCTGGTTGCGTCCGTGACGATAATTGTACCAACAACGTTGTTGTCGCTGATGCTGTCGTCGCTGACGGTGGAAACGCGCTTCGCGACCTTCGGCTGGTTCGCCATCTGGGTCTTCGGACTGGCCGCATTTTTGGTCATGCGAAATCTGAATGGCGACACATCGGAACTGGTGCTGCGGCTGTCATTTCTGTTTCTACTATTCAGCGATCTGTCGGTCGCGATTCTCGATATACCCAGTCTCTCGCCCCATGCAGACACGCAGTTTGCCTTCATTCTGGCACTTTGCGTGGTTTGTTTTGCGGTGATTTACCGGAAAGTTTCCGCTCCACTACGAGCATGACAGTTTCCATGGTTTCCGATTACCTGATCGAACTTAACCATGTCACCAAGCTCTACGGCACGGTGATTGGCGTAAACGATTTTGACGCTCAGTTGAAACCGGGCGCATACGGACTGCTCGGTCCCAACGGCTGCGGCAAGAGCACATTGCTGAACCTGTTGACCGGACAGCTTGTTCCTACACATGGAACGGTTCGCGTCCTGGGACAGTCGCCCAGGAACAACTCCGGGCTGATGAAGAAGATTGGATACTGTCCGGGTTTTGAAGGATTGTACGCAACGACCACCGGACTGGACTGGGTGACGCTGCTGCTGCAACTTCAGGGCGTTCGGTTACGACCTGCCCGGGAACGAGCAGCCGACTGTCTCGCCGTGGTCGGAATGTCACACGACATGAAACGCCCGATTTCGACATACTCGCGGGGTATGCGTCAACGAACGAAACTGGCACAGGCCATTGCCCATGAGCCAACGCTGCTGTTTCTGGACGAACCTTTCAGTGGGCTCGATCCGATCGGCCGAGCGGAGATGACTGACGTGTTGAATGACTGGATCGGGCTGGGCAACAGTCTGATTATCGCCAGCCACGTGCTGCACGAAATTGAGGCGCTGACCGATTCGTTCCTGTTGATCTGCGGCGGCCGTCTGCTGGCGTCCGGGACTGCCGGCGAAGTGAACGAATTGTTGTTTGATTCGCCGTCAGAAATTGAAGTCGATTGCTCGGAACCTTATCGGCTGGCGTCAGCGATGATGGAAAAGGAACTGGCCGTCTCCATTTCCGTCGAGCATAAATCGCACGGTGACGATACCGTTCGTGTGAGAACTTTACGAGCTGGGCAGTTGTGGATGCAGTTGCCGGACCTCATCAATGGGCATGGATTTACCGTGACGCGTGTGCGGTCTGCGGACGATTCATTGCAGACACTGTTTAACTCACTGCTGAAGATTCATCGAGGTGAGATATGAACAGCATCATGGCTGTCTTCCGTTTCGAACTGAAAAGGATTATGACACCTGGCCGTGCATTCTGGTGGATTGTGGTTGCCGGGTTTCCTGTGTTCATCATGCTGCTGATGACCAACTATATTCAGCTTCCGCCACGTGCCGGAATTACACAGCAGAACGTCAGTACGATGTTCACGATCGCGTTGTACTTTGTGGCACCAGCCATATCGTGCATGCTCGGAGCGTTATTGATTGCGGCTCCTGCTGTGGCGTCGGAACTGGAACAGCACAGTTGGGTCTATCTGGCTGTCCGCCCCAACGGGCTGTTCCACCTGATCCTGGGCAAATACCTTGTGGCCGTGTTTTGGGCCGCGTCGGCTACGGTCGTCGGCGTCAACCTTGCCGTTTCTGTTGCTGCTGCAGACCGTCCAACTGAAGTGACGGCTGCTGACGAACAACGACACGGGATCACCGCCACAGACGAAATCACGCAGAAAGTGGTGCCCGGTATCATTGACACCAATGAAGTGAGGCTTGCGATGGTGGGATTGTCGATCCTGTCCGCGTGTGCCTACTCAGCCTTGTATATGATGCTGGGGACCGTGTTCAATCGCCGTGCGATGGTTCTGTGCGTTGCTTACACCGCCGCCGTAGAACTGTTTCTGGGGTTCTTTCCGGCCGTCATCAACCGCTTCACCATTCAGTACCGCCTGCGAACTCTGCTGTTTGAGTGGACAACGCAAAGCGAGCAGTTTCGCGAGTCAGGTGTTCTGGACTTCGTCGCATCAGACGAGACCACGTTTACTCAGATTATGTGGCTGATGTCGTGGGTCGCAGTGTTCCTTGCCATTGCCCTGGTTTCTGTGCAGGTCCGCGAATTCACGTCCGCTTCGGAAACCGATGTGTGAACGAACTGTATGAATCTGCGGCCCTGCAATGGCTGCCCTCAGAATTCAATCTCCAGCAACGTGATTTCCGGGCAGCAGTTCAGTCTTAAGGCCTCCTGAGCACCAAGCCCGCGAGAAACGTGGATTAACATTTGCTGATAACGGTAGATGCCACCCGCGTATTTGACTCCATACCTGCTGGGCGCGTAGACAGGGCCGATCAGTGGCAGAACGACCTGGCCGCCGTGGTTGTGACCACACAGCATCAGGTCAAACTGCTGTCGCTGAGCAAAGTTGCGTTGATCGGGAGAATGGCTCAGCAGAATCCGAATGTCTTCGTTTGTCGGTGTCGGAACCGTGGGGTTGGCACCAATCCATGGTACTTCCGTGCCGGCCAGCAGCACAGTGGCGTCGCCAATGGATACAGTCTTGTGCCGCCCGCCAAGGTCCACCCAGCCGGCGTCGACAAGCCCCTGTCGAATGCTGCCATGATCCAGGCGCCAGTCGTGATTTCCCAGAATTGAATAACCAGGTGCCACTGTGTTCAGCCGTGAAAACATTTCCCGGGCCCACGGGAACAGCGTTTCATCGTCTATGAGATCGCCGGTAAACACAAAGATGTCCGGCTGCAATTCGCAGAGTTTCTGTGTCGCAAATTCAAAATAACGTCGGCCCGGGCAGCCTGTAAAATGCGTATCGGAAAAGTGAGCCACCTTTAATATTCGCGGGAGATGCCCCGCTTTCGGTGGCCGTCCCGTCAGCCGCAGATGCTTGCGCGAGACCTCTATGCAGAAGATTTCGTTTCCTGGAATTCCTGCCAGAAACGGCACTCGATCCCCTCGAACCAAATGCTCTTCCGAATCCCGCTGGCAATGGTTAAGCACATCAAAGTGCTGCGACGCCACTTTTAGCACCTCCCGTGGTTCTCTCCTGGTGTGCCAGCGAGCGACAGACCAGAAGAATGGCAGCAGTCCACACAGGGCCAATAACAGGATGCCCCGAGCGAAGGATGAAAGTTCAGCGACGCTGGCCCCGTTCAGCAAACCCGGATGTGACCAGCCGATAAACCAGAAGGCGAATGGCGGAAACAAAATGATGCCTGCGTCGTGGAGCTTGCGGAGGTACCGCAGAAAATTGGCGTCATAGCGAAGCGAATGCGTACGATTGACTAGAATTGCCCACCACGCGGCGTTGCCGACGCACCCCAGCAGTAGCAAAGCAATCCCTGCATACAGATTCATGACGTCCTCTCACGTAGACCCTGGGTGACCAATTCGCCACGTTTTAACAACTCCGGAAGTTGTTGCGGAGTGAGTCTCAAAGATAACTGCCAACGTCCTGAATTCGACATTGTTGGCCAATCAACGACAGGAAGAGCTGTCCGTGTCCAATTTTCGGCATAAACTGACGTGGTGTGAACTTCGTCACCACAGACTTCCGACCGTACCGAATGTGTTACGGCTGACAAGGCCCAACCGATTCGATCAGCGATCCTCGGATGCCACGCAGCCCTCACTACCAGGACAGTTGTTTTCCAAGACTGCCGGCCTGGCCACTGTTACTACTCAATCAGAAGAGAATGAACATGCAAATTCAATGCACTGCTCTCACATGTGCTCTGTTACTGTGCGTGGCTGGATGTTCTGAGGGTGGGCCGGGAACTCCGGTGGCCGCCAGCCAGATACTGAACACTCATTGCCCCGTTATGGGAGGTGAAATTGACGGGCAGACATTTGTGGAATGGAATGGTCAGAAAGTTGGCTTCTGCTGCCCGCCATGTATTGATGACTGGAAAAAAATGGCGGAAACAGAGCGGAGTGACAAACTTGCCGAGGCCGAGGCAAATGCTGGTTCCTCAGAAGAGCACGCGGATCACGACCATGATGACCACGATCATTCTGCGCCCGAACATGGCGATCACGAAGACGCGAGTCCGGACGAAGGCACTGACGAACAGGAGACTGAGTCTGAGACGACAGAAGCTGAATAGCTAATAATACCGATTTGACGAAACAGCACCAGCTGCTGTCGATTGGCTTCAGAGATATTGTGATCCGGGATTGTGCAGCGGATCTACTTTGCTAATCCAAAGTTCGTGGCGTGGAACGTCACGATGTCCAGCCCCCGTTTTTCATAAATCTGAGCTGCACTGTGCGGGGCGTCTTTCACGATGAGTCGCTGATAAGGGATGTTCAGCGTGTCTAGAAAATCCATATAGGCCAGATTGTTTTCATAATTGAAGCCTTCGGTGCCAACATGAATGAGAATCGGCAGCGACGGCGACGGTTTTTTCGCATACCCCCTGGCCCGGTCGTAGGTGTTGTGGCCCGGTGCAAAGACCAATGAGTCGCTCTCGCGTCCATTCTCCTCCGAAATCCTTTTTTCCGTGGCATGACCGGCTCCGCCAGGGGCCGCACTGCCGAACAGTTCCGGGTACCTGAACATGATCCTGGTTGTTCCTCGGCCGCCCTGGGAAAATCCCTCGATGCCCCGACCTTCACGACTGTCGACAGTTCGATAGGTACTGTCGATATGAGGAATCAGTTCCTTTACAAACACGTCCTCGCCCATCGCGTGGCTAAGTTTGGACATGTTGTAATGACTGACGGGACCACCATTGACAAACACGTAAATCATCGGCGGGGCGCTGCCGTTCTCGATCAGCCGGTGAATGTGAGTCACTAGTTTTACACTCTTAATTTCACTTCCCGGACGCCCTCCGTGCAAATAATAGACAACGGGGAATCGCATGTTGGCAGATTTTGGTTTTGAGTACTCCGACGGAGTGTAGATGCAGTACCCGACGTCGATGTTCATACTGCCGCTGCGAAACGTCGCATGACGTACTCCGGGCAGCTTCTGCTTTAACGGATTGACCCAGCGAAACGGAGCTGGTTTTTTCTTTTCTGACTGTCTGTCGGATTTTGCGATGGGTTTCTTCTCCGATACACCTTGAGCTGTGACGGACGGTGTGAAAAGAGCCGTCACAAGCAGACAGGTGGCAGCGACGGCTGTGAGAAACCGGCAGATTGACATCTTTTGTCTTCTGTAAAAAAGAACGCAGCCGACAGCGTTGCCGTCGGCTGCGTGATTAATCTTCCAGTTCCACGTTCCAGTACGCGTCGCTGACGAACTTTGACCAGCTTTCCAGTCGCACACCGTGACGCGCATAAGACGGATTCCACAAGGGACGGACCGGCTTACGCTTCAGCGGCATCGAAGCTCGCTCCGGCGTTCGGTTGGCCTTGCTGTGATTGCATTCCACGCAGGCCAGAACACAGTTCTTCCAGGTCGAAGTACCGTTCTGCGACCGGGGAAGCACGTGGTCAATCGTCAGCTCCTCGCTGCCAGGTCTGCAGCCACAGTATTGACACGTGAAATTGTCGCGTTTGAAGACATTGCGGCGGCTGAAAGCAACCACATTCGTTGGTAAACGATCATACTTCGTCAGTGTTACAACTTCCGGAACTCGCAGACGCAGCCACTGGGTCTGAATGAACGCTTCGCCTTCCGCAGGCTGCACCAGTGACCAGTCGTCCCAGTCGTACTGCTGAAAGTCCGCAGGATCAACAATGCGGGCAGAGTCATTCCAGACCTTGACCAGAGACCGCGAAACCGTTGCCACTCCGACTGGCTGCCAGTTGCGGTTCAGAACAAGAGTTGGTCTTTGAAGCACAGAAGTAACCACTGATCAATGCCTTTCCGGTTACGGTCGTTTGGCTGATGAAAGGCGACGTCACCTCGCAGCAGTCCCAGTGTCGGCCGAGACAAACTGTCTAACAAAGGCAGTCCGGGGCAATCGACCCCCACTTTCGGCCCCACAAACCGACGCGCAGCAACCCTACACTACAGACTGCAGAACAATGTTGCCACCCTGGCTGCGATGCACGACCGCACCCGATGGGCCTTCATCAACAAGCTGTCGCCGGTCGGCATGCCCATGCGGCGTTTCCGCATGCCTGCCGTGATCGTAAGACACGTCACATTGCCACAGGTTCGTGTTCCGCTGACTTCATTCTGCCGAACGCGCACCGCGATTAGTCAAACACAACAGCGACTGGGCAATCGCCGCGGCCGCATGCTGGGGGGCCGCTCTGCGAGCGGCATTTTCCATGGCAGCCCGTTGATGGTTAACAGAGACAACCGTTTGCGGGAGGCTTCTCTCCTCATGCGAAGAGGTACCAGGCTCGGGGCTCGACGTAGTGTGTTGGTCGTCAGACTCGAGCAGACGACGAAGCTGTCCGGTCAGTTGCAAAGGCGCGTCGTAATCCTGCTCGCGAACGATGACTGCCGCACCGCACGATTCCAGGAATTCCGCATTGCGAAGCTGATGATTGTCGGCGGATACAGACAGTGGAAACAGTACCGATGCTTTTCCCGACGCTGCGATTTCCGCCAGAGCGACAGCGCCGGAACGACTGATGACCAGCGTCGCAGACTCAAGTCGTCGGGGCATGTCGTCGATGAATGCGCAAACCTCAGCCGAAATGCCGGCCTGGGCGTAAACCTGTCGGACACGGTCAACGTCGTTGATTCCGGTTTGATGCACGACCTGCAGGTGGCCGCTGCCGAAATTCGGATCCGTCAGCGCATCCAGTACGATCGAATTCAACCGTTGAGCGCCCTGGCTTCCACCCAGGACCAGCACGCTGGCCGTTGTTTGTCTGTTTATTGTCGGTGGACTGGCGGCACCTTCATCATCTCGAAAACAGCGACGCAGCGGTACGCCGACCTCCAAAAGTGGAGTTCGCCAGTTGCCGCGCCACTTTGATTCAAGCGGCCAGCCCGTAAAGGTTTGCACGGCCAGGTGGCGCATCCAGCGATTCGCGCGTCCGGGAACAGCATTTTGCTCCAGCAGCACGACTGGAATTCCGTTCAGCCAGCCGGCGATGACTCCCGCAATGGACGCAAAGCCGCCCAGTCCGACCACGATATTCGGTCGCACCCGCCGAAAACGACGAATGCACTGCACGGCGGAACGAAAGGACTGAATGGCGAAGGAAATTCGCCCCGAGGAACTGCGCAGTGGCAGAACCATGTGATCAAAAGATTCTGCCGGTAGCCCGCAGGTCGTGATAATGTGGTGGTCGATCGCGCGATCACTCGTTATGAACAGGAAACGTGTGGTGGGACTCACCTGCAACATTTCTTCTGCGATGGCCATCGCAGGAATCAGATGACCGCCGGATCCGCCACCACAGAGGGCTAGGTTCTGCATCTGGCTCATGTCACTGCCAGTCTACGCATCGCAGTACTCGCTGACGCCGTCTGCTGAAATCACAAGCAGGCGGCTGGTCAGCGGATGGTGCATGGATTGATAGTCCTGCAGAACTCGTTGCTGCACATCAGACACCAGGCCTGGATGATTCAGTGACACGGCCACAAAGAAGTCGCGGTTCGGCACTCCCACGATTAATTCGGCGCCCAGCAGTTTTCTCAGTCGACCGTGAAGTTCCGGACCCAGCAGTCGAACACTGTTGTACGCATTCGGACTGACAGGTACCAGCATGCGTACATCATCATCCTCGCCAATCACCGTTACCTCCAGTGGATTCTCGCGGGCGAAGGTGTTGAGGTTGTCCATCGCCAGTTCCTGCAGATCGACTTCCGAAATTTGCCACGATTGCAGCATTTTTTGGTGTACGAACCGGTAGGTGTCGTCCTGGTCCAGGACGAACATCACTGCCAGCCCGCAGACCCATGGCAGCCTGACAAAGTCTTTCAACGTCGACTCTGCCTCATCTTCCGGGTACAGCATCGGCATCACACGATCTGAGATTTCTTCAAGCGGAGGCATGAGTTGGTCGGGGCCCCATTCCTGCAGTCGCACGACTGTCGTCAGGCCAGGCAAAACAATCTGCTTGAAGTGGTCCGGTTGCTGCAGATAGGACCGGTAGAAATTGGCAAGATTGATTTCCGAATCCTCGATTTGCAGTCCGAAGCTTCCAGCAGGCTTGACTGACAGCAGCGGAAAATAACTGCGACCCAGCTCCACAACTTCGCGCCGGAACAGCTCAGGCGGCCTCGCCAGCGTTTCGGCGAATTCCAGCGACCTGAGCGTCCGTTCACAGACCGCGACTGTGTCGGCATCAAGTGAGATGCCGTCACATGACTGAAGGCTGGCGACAACCATGACTTGCTCGTGTTCGAAAATCCATAGTCGCCACTCGTAAGTAGCAGGCTTTTGAAACATACGTCGCCACAGCGGTCCCGGAATTCGGTGACGAGAGATCCCTGCCCATGCTTTCCTGCAGTTCCCAGGCGGCAGCGATGTCGTCCGGGAGCACCGGACCACGGCAGGAAACAGTGTTTCCGCATCAAACGAGGCGACATTCGATTCCGGCTCGGACTCGTCAATCCAGGCAGCATACAGCGTCATCGTCCATTTAGGTGTTGGCGCGGGACTGTCCGAATCAGTGGCCGTCGAGTGATCAGCAACCGCCCGAAATTCAATAAATGACTCTGTCTGCTGAACCTCCAGTTCCGCTGGACACGTCAGAGAAAACCAGTTCGCAGGTCCGCGAAACAAGGTGTCGCCGTCTGAGGATTCAGAATTGGAATCAGACGATTCAGTCATGAGAACGATGTTGGATTGACGATGAATGCTGCCTGATGTCGGCGCCGGGCACAATACCGTTGGCCGCCGCACCGGCAGATTACTTACGCCGCCGGTGGAATCAATAGTTTCTGAAGGTGGCCCGTTGCGTAGTGAGGCCAAATGGTTCCGGGCTGAGAAAAATTAGCCGACCGTACAATGGTCCCATCCTGCGTTAAGAATCTCGATTCGTGACTGCATCCGTTGCGCGGCACTGCACGTCTGAGTGTGTTGCGGGACGCCGTCCTTCGGGTACGATGTACTGATGCTGGTGATGCTACGATACCGACGCGGTCAGGGCAAAGCGTCGGCTGTCTTTTTCAAAGAATGCGTGTTTAGCCAGAGGTTCGTTCCGGCTGCAGCCAGCCCCGCACACCTTCTGACCGCATATTCAGCAGATCTTTATTCGCCCAGACTGACCAAAAGAGCGATTCATGAAACTGGGGATTTTCGGTGGCACGTTTGATCCGGTGCATTATGGACATTTGGTCCTTGCCGACACGTGCCGATTGCAACTGTCACTGGACCAGGTGCGTCTGGTCCCGGCGGGAGCACCGCCGCATAAGACCGACATGGCCATTACGGACGCACATACCCGTGCCGACATGCTGAAACTGGCTGTTTCAGGATATCCGGAATTCGTTGTGGATCGTCGTGAAATCAGACGTACAGGAAAGTCTTTCACCGTCAGCACGTTGACAGACTTCAGGAACGAATTCCCTGACGCAGAACTTTTCTTCCTGATGGGCGCCGATTCACTTCGTGACATCCCCACATGGAAGGAGCCGGAGCGTATCGCCCAACTGGCCACTATAGTGGCCGTCAACCGTCCGGGACTGCCGGAACTCACGCAGCCCCAGGTCGTCAAATGGATCGGAGAAGATCTGGCTAACGTCGTGGAAACTGTAACCATGCCGGGAACCGATGTGTCCGCGACTGATCTTCGGAGTCGAGTCCGCAATGGAGCGGGACTGCGTTTTCTCGTACCGCGAGCCGTCGAAGCCTACATCGACCAGCATCGAGTTTATTCCTGACGTGCGGTCAACGCACGAAGTCTCCCTGGAACAGTGGACTTGCTGCCGCCCCTGATACTGATTCGCGAGGGTAACGAAACTGGCAGCAGATTCACGACTTCGCGTGGCGAAACGGAACCGCACCCCTTCTTATGGGGCAGCGGGCAGGGGCACCTGCGCTGATGACATCAGGTAGGCAGTCAGATTTTGAATCTGTTGATCACTCAGTACGTTCAGCAGTTTATCCGGCATCATAGAAACGGGCGATTCTGTTAATGCGTCAATTTCTTCGCGCTGAACAACGACCTGGTCGGTCGCCGTCTGAATCGTCAGTGTCTTTTCTGTGCGTCCGAGAACGATACCGTTGATCACCCGGCCGTCCTGCAGCAACACAATCGACAGCTTATAATTCTTTGACACAGTAGCGCTGGGGTCAACGATATTTTCCAGCAGATAGTTTAGATTGTTGCGCTGGGCGCCGGTCAGGTCCGGGGCAATCTTTTTTCCTTCACCAAATAATGTGTGGCAATTTGCACAGGATTTACTAAACAGCAGTCGGCCGGCAGACGCATCGGCGCTCGCGACCGTCTCAGCAGTCAGCATCGTTCTAAGCTCAGCAATGTGAGAGGTTTTCTCCCTGGATTGTTCGGCCAATTCCGGCCACATGCTGGCGACGCGTTCGCTCAGGTCCGCGTCGCCGGAATTCTGCATCTGGCGAAGCTGGAAGGCTGACACGTGCGAGCGTTCGATGTTACCGGACGCGACAGCGTCCAGCAGAACGCCTGCAAACTGAGTTCGCGACACAAGTGTGGTGATCGCCGCCTGTTTGGCGGTCAAATTGAAGCCGCCGAATTTTAAAACCAGCAGCTTAGGGGTTTCCTCGTGGCCGAAGGCAGCAAGGCCGCTGATGGCCGCCCGGGACATATCGCGGTCGCCCAGTAAAGTCTGCAGCAGCTGCACGACGTTCTTGTCTCTTGCCAGAACCAGAGCACGAATTGCAGCGCGGCGTTCCGGCAACCCGGATCCGCCATCGGCAGCAATTTTCCGAATTTCATCCAAAGCACGACCGTCTCCAAACACAAGGGACAACTCGCGATTCAGCCTTCGAACCTCAGCGATGCCGTTGTTCGCATTGGCTGCAGAGAAAGCGTCCCAGCCTTTGACCGGCGTGGCTTTGCGCCAGCCTCGCAGCGCTTCGGCCATGCCCCGCAGGACATCGCCGACAATCAGTGAGTCTGCGTTTGGTGTGGTTAGACGCTTCAGCAGACGGGCAATGACGTTCGGCTGTCGTTCGATTTCCAGAGTGATTCGCCGCGCGATGTACTCGCGGACAATCGGCAACTGGCAGGTTGTCACCATTTCGATGGCCCGTTCGGTGTTAGCCAGAACGGCGGGCTCGACCCCGTACCACACCATCAGCGGCAGCACTCTGTCGTCGGCATATTCTTTGTGACTGCCCAAAGCCAGGGCAATTGGCCAGCGATCCTCGTGTCGCAGACGTTGCAGTGCGGAGGCCAGCCATGTCAGCACCAGGCCGGAATCATCATTCCTTGCCATGGACTGGAATTGGGCCAGCACGGATTGCGCCGGGGCAGCGTCTTCTACGAGGAATTGAATTGCCCAGCAGCGAACATGTTCGCTGCTGTCGCTAAGACAGCTCGCCAGAAATTTACTGGTCACTCCACCAGTCACGTGCAACGCCCACAGTCGCCGCAACCGTTTTTGCTCGGATTCGTTCGAATGAAACTTTGCCTGCAGGTACTCGTGGATCTTCAGATCCGTCCCTGAATGGCTCGCACGTTCTGCCAGTTCCAGCAGACACTGGCGCGACAGCCATTCCCATTCGGATGCCACGTGTTCCGCCAGTTGCTGCGTGCTGAGTTGGTGCACCGATGAAACGGACGGATGTCCGGTCGGGGCGTTCCCTTTCACCGTCAGGCGGTAAATGCGCCCGGATGTTCTATGAACTCCGTCGTTTTCGTGGCATTCTCCGACGTCCGACCAGTCAGCAATAAACAATTCGCCGGCCCTGCCCGTAATGATTTCGACGCCGCGAAACCATGGATCCGCCATCTTCATGAAGTCGGCAGCATGCCGAGCCGTGTAGGTGGCTCCGTGTCGATACAGCGTATCCCGATTGATTCGGCGACCATGCAGATTGAGGGCCAGCACCGATCCGTGCAATTCTTCCGGGAAGGGGTGACCTTGCAGAATTGTCATGCCGCAGTGCGCATGACCTCCGCCCGCTTCGTTAGTGGTTTTGGTCATAATCGTGACACCGTCTTTTCGAATATCGTGCCACAATTCCCTGGTGTCCCAATGAAAGTGATCTGCCGTCTGTTCGATGATTCCGTATGTGTGAGGGTTAAAGTGTTCGCCGTACATGCGTCGAAACCGAGCTCCCGGAACAACGTGCCACAGGTGCCCGATGACGGTATTAATAAAGAACATCTGTCCGTTTTCGTCCCAGTCCATGCCCCATGGGTTGGTCGTACCCACGCAGACCACCTCGAACTGATGCCGGGTGGGATGGAAGCGCCAGATGCCGCAATCCAGGGGTTGTCTTTGGTCGGGAGTCGCGCCGGGTACACCGACGCTTGAAACCGCCATGATGCCGTTGCGACCGTACAGCCATCCGTCAGGTCCCCACCGCAGTCCGTTCACAATCGTGTGCCGTGCAGCGCTATCGTCCCAGCCATCCAGCATGACGACCGGTTCACCGTCGGGCACATCATCTTTGTCTGCATCAGGTATGAACAGCAGGTTGGGAGCGTCCAGTACCCAGACACCACCATGCCCGATTTCAACACTTGTCAGGCGCCGGCCCTGATCCCAGAACACCGTTCGATTATCAAAGCGGCCATCGCCGTCGACATCTTCCAGAATCACAATACGGTCCCGCATGCGTTCATCAAAGTTGGTGGGCCGTTCGGCGTAGGTGTAATTTTCTGCGACCCACAGGCGACCACGACCGTCCGTGGCCAGAGCGATGGGCTGATGAACATCCGGTTCGGCGGCAAACAGTGTCGCCTGAAAGCCATCCAGCAGTGTCATCCCATCCAGAGCGTCTTCCGGAGACGTCAGCTTTGCGTCCGGATTCTCTGTGTTCACCGGCCTGGGAAAGTCGTCCGCGTGCAGGATCGGACCGGCAATCAGGAACAGAAAAACGGTAGCGCAGCAGAATCGGTAAGTCATAATAGATGCGATCACGTAAATTCTCTGGAGGGGTATTGATGGAGGGTGTGTTTTCTGCAGCAAGGGCATACGGACGTTTCCAGGACAACGGCCTGGGCTCCTGAAGTGGGTCGTCCGACGGAAAGAGGCCTGAGTAATTCCCCGGTGTTCCGGTTCCGACACCGACATTACCCAGTTTAGATACTTCAGCATCTCAAGACCACGGTCACGGTCAGTAGAGCGTGCTTCATCGATTGAGAATAGGGCGTGATGGTATTTCGGACAGGTCGCCCTGTCAGCCGCGAACGCATGGCCAGATTTGATCCGCACCGGCACCCCGGCCAGAGGTTCTACTCTCGACACTGTCAGCCATCAGTCGCGAGCAGTAGAATCAGAGCCGATGTCCGCAAGGTCAAAGGTCGATCTGAACACGTGGCGGACGCTATCCGGAAAACGGCCGGACTTCCGGGCCGGATATCCGCAAACCTATTCACCGACGGTCCGTACGCTGCTCACTATTCTGACTGAGGATGTTTAATGCCCTGTTTCTATTGTGCGTTTGTTCGTCTGATAGTCGTGTTTTCAATTGCCGTGAATGCATATGCTGACGGACCGTTAACACTGGAGCAGCCTCAACCACATCAGGTCATGCAGAGAAAGGGCATTGCATCAGAAGGTGGCTACGCAAATGTACCGGTTCGAGGCGTGTTGCCGTCGAAATCAGACACCGCCGTATGGGAATACCGAGTCGTGCCGACGACCACTGAACAATCGGCCGGCACCAAATCAGGAACTGGCAAATGGAACATCCTGAATATCACGGTCGACGGCAGAAATTTTGCCGCCAGCGCGCGGGTGGTTGCAGGCGGCTGGTATCGTCTCGAAGTTCGCTGCCTACGTCAGGGCAATGTCATTAACGCCGGAGCGGTGGAGCCCATTGGCGTGGGTGAGGTCTTCCTTGTCGCGGGACAATCATACGCGACAAACAGCAATGATGAACGATTGGTCGTCACCGACCCACAGACTCGAGTAGCTGCGTTCGATTCCGCGAAGGGAAGCTGGCGAGTGGCGAACGATCCGCAGCCCGTCTTGGACAACAGCGATGGCGGTTCCATCTGGCCGCCGCTGGGAGATGCGCTGGCAAAAGATCTGGGGGTGCCAATCGGTTTTGCAAACGTTGCTGTTGGTGCAACATCGTCCCAGCAGTGGATGCCTCAGGGCCGGCTGCATCCGCAACTGGTGCGAACGGGTCAGACCCTCGGCAATTTCCGAGCGGTCCTGTGGCAGCAGGGCGAATCTGACGTCATTGCAAAAACGACAACCCCGAATTATGTCGCCAACGTAAGGGCCATTCGTGACGCCGCAGCGAAACACTGGACCTGCAATCCGCCGTGGCTGTTGGCCAAGTCAACTCTGCACCCCACGGTCTACAACGACCCCGTGGGCGAGGCTCGCATTCGGACGGCCATCGATGAACTTGTCAGGCTGTCGGGTTTCAAAGCTGGTCCCGATACGGACGTACTGAAGGGTGAGAACCGCGGCGACGCCGATTCTCGACGACATTTTTCCTCCGCTGGTCAGAGCGGGGCGGCCGATATGTGGCGCACCGCAATTCATCAGAC
>JABABI010000146.1 GCA_014238335.1 Fuerstiella sp. | reverse complement strand
GCAGCGAAGGGGCGGCAATCATTCCTGGCAAGCCTGGGAAAAGTCTCCTGATGGAGGCCGTTCGCTATGAGAGCTACGAGATGCCGCCGAAAAAGAAACTGCCAGCAGGCGAAATTGCCCTGCTGGAAAAATGGATCACGATGGGAGCGCCTGACCCCCGCAAGTCAAAGGCAGCGAAGATTGATCCCGCAAAACTCTGGGCCCTGCAGCCGATCCCGCAGCCAGATATCCCCACCGTGAAAGACCAGAAATGGCCGCAGGATGAACTCGATGCGTTCATCCTGGCGAGCCTTGAGAAAGCAGGGCTTGGCCCGGCCAGCAACGCTGATCGATACACGCTGCTGCGTCGTGTGACTTTTGATCTCACCGGACTGCCGCCAGCTCCCGGGGAAATCGCTGCATTTGTGCACGATCAATCCGATCGTGCATACGAAAACGTGATCGACCGGCTGCTCAAGTCGCCCGGGTTTGGAGACCACTGGGCACGGCACTGGTTTGACCTGTCATGTTATGCGGACCTCGCCGACATTCAGGGGAATGTCCTGATCCGTGATGCATGGCGTTATCGGGACTATGTCATCGCAGCGTTCAATTCCGACAAGCCCCTGGACCGGTTTATCCGCGAGCAGATAGCCGGTGACCTGCTGCCGTACACATCTGCCGAACAACAGCGCGAGCAGATCATCGCCACGGGATATCTGGCGATCGGACCGTGGACGCTGCAGAATTACATCAAGGGACAACTGGCGGCAGACGTTGTCGATCATCAGATCGACCGCATTGGCCGAACATTTCTTGCTCAGACGATTTCCTGCGCGAGGTGTCACGATCACAAGTTCGATCCGGTCCCGACTGCCGACTACTACGCGCTGGCCGGAATCTTTCACAGCACACTGACGACCAGTTACGACGGGCCGGGGGTCTGGAGCGTGATTAACCATGTCACCCTTCCCAGGCTGCCAGGAGCTGCCAAAGAATTCGAGCAACTCTCGCTGGAGATTGGTGAGAAACAGCAGGCACTTCGCGACGAACTCGCCGAATTACAACGTGACGATCAGAAACTGGAATTTACGAAGAAGGCCATCAGTGCTCAGGCCAATGCACTGACGACACAGTCCGGAATCAGTGCGAATGAGAAAGGCCTTGAATACCGTGTCTCATTTGCAGCAGGTCCGTCGGTCTGGGCAGGCGCCAGCCAGGCAACCGCGAGCGGCGACGGGCTGCTGCTGCAGGTCCTGCGCGAAGACGGTACGGTGCTTGCCTGGCATGTTCACCGGCCGATTGCCTGGTCGAGAAAAGCGGACGCACAGGAACTGACAGCAACGTCGTTCATGTATACGGGAGACGGTACGGGAAACGTGACGCTCCACATTACCGCCAGCGATTACACTGGCCGGTTCGGCGGTGCAATCGATGATCTGGCAATCGGGGAAACAGGCACATCGCGAGTTGTCTTCACAGAAGATTTCGACAAGTGCCGGCTCGGCGGCACCCATGGAAAGCAGGCCGATACCGGTTTGCCTGTCTATGCGAAATGTTCAATTCCAGGCTGGACCGGCGCGGGGACGAATCATTCGCACATCGTTGAGACCGGCAGGCAAGACAAACCGAACTTTGCGCTGCAGATCTACAGCGGTCCAGCTGTCGCTTCTCACAACCCGCAGATCGAAAACATAAACCGCAAACTGGAACGTCTCACGAACCGCCTGACGGCAGCGCATCCCGATCGCGCACAGACACTCGGCGTCAGGGACATTGAAACGCCACACGACAGTCCGATCTATCAACGCGGCGATTTCCAGTCACTCGGCGATATTGTTCCACGGGGGTTTGTGAATGCTGTTTCCGTATCAGAGAAACACGATATCCCATCGGACGCCAGCGGTCGTTTACAGCTGGCTGAATGGCTGACCGATTCAGAGAATCCGCTGACTTCGCGAGTGCTCGTGAATCGCATCTGGCACCAGCTGTTCGGGAAAGGGCTGGTCCGCACAGTCGATTACTTCGGTGTTCATGGAGAAACGCCGAGCCATCCGCAGCTACTCGATTTCCTGGCAGTCCGCATGCGTGAAAAGGATCGTTGGTCACTGCAGTCGACGGTGCGTCGCATGGTACTGTCAAGTACCTATCGGATGGCATCGACACACAATGCCAGGGCTGCCGCAGTGGATCCCGATAACCGTCTGCTGTGGCGGATGCCTCGACGGAGATTGACGGCCGAATCGATTCGCGACGCCATGCTGACTGCCAGCGGGCAACTGGATCCCGGTCGTGGAGGGGCATCGCTCGGACTGGAGTTGAAGGGCAACATCCGGGGTGCCGGAGGAAATGTGAATCCGCCGACCTGGGGAAACATCATTCCGGATTACGTAAAAAAACGACGGTCGGTTTATCTTCCCCTGAAACGCGAACGTCCCGTCGGCGATCTCGAGATTCTCAGCGTCTTCGATTTCCCGCACCCCAGTGAGATCACCGGCGCCCGGCCCGGCACCACGGTCGCGACTCAGGCTCTCTTTCTGCTGAACGCGCCGTTTGTCAGGCAACAGGCCACACAACTGGCCGAGCGTCTGACGAAAGAGGCGCCCGACGATGAGCGGGCACGCCTGAATCGACTGTATCTTTTGACCGTCAGTCGCCCGGCCGATGCAGAAGAAATCGAGACCGCTCTGATTTTCCTCGACCAGTGCACTCCGAACTCTGCTGCAGGATCCCGCTCCGGCAAGGCCAGGCTGGCCGCGTGGGTACAGTTATGCCATGCCGTGCTCGGCTCCAACAGTTTTCTGTTTCGTGAGTAAGTTAACCATGCAGATTCCCGCCCATGCAACAATCCCGTCCCGGCGAGACTTTCTCCAGGCCACGAGCTGCGGGTTTGGTTCGCTCGCACTGAGTGCCATGCTTCAGCAGCAGGCCGCCGCAGAAACACACGCCGACAACGGCCAGTCGCCATTGTCCACCAGACAGCCTCATTTCCGGCCCCGGGCGAAGCGCATCATCTTCCTCTTTATGGCTGGAGGTCCATCTCAGATGGACCTTTACGATTACAAACCACGGCTCGCACAGGGGTCGGGTCATCCGCTCCCGTATCAGTTGCCGGAGACGGAAGCGACCGTCGGCCTTGATAACACGCGACTGCTGGGACCGGTTTCCGGTTTTCAACACCAGGGAGAATGCGGCCTCCACATGAGTGACATGTTGCCGCACACCGCCCGGCATGCGGACGAATTGTGTGTCCTGCGCGCAGTCCAGGCCGACAGCCCGAATCATCCGGTGGCGATCCGACAACTCCACACAGGCAATCTGTTCGACACCGTTCCGTCGATGGGTTCGTGGCTGTCGTACGGTCTGGGCACCGAAAACCAGCAACTGCCTTCGTACATCACGATCCTTCCGGCCGAGGGCGAAAGAAACTTCAGCAGCGCGTTTTTGCCGGCCATTCACCAGGGCACGGCTATCCAGCATGTCGGCTCTTCCCCCCATAAGGCACCGATTCGCCACCTGACAGATGCATCGATTCCACAGGACGTCCAGCGTCGCCGCATCGACCTCATTCAGAAAATGAATCGCCGTCAACTGGAACGACTCGAAACGGATCAACAGATGGAAGGAGTCATCGAGTCCTTCGAACTCGCCTTCCGCATGCAGGCGGAGACTCCCAGACTGGTCAATCTCTCTGAGGAATCAAAAGAGACACTGTCTCTTTACGGCATTGGAGACAAAACAACTGGAGCCTTCGGCCGCCAGTGTTTACTGGCCCGCCGTTTCGCAGAAGCAGGTGTGCGTTTCGTGCAGGTATCACTCGGCGGATGGGATCATCACAACAGGATTGCCACGGGACTTCCCGATCGTTGCAGGACTTCCGATAAACCGGTCGCAGGCCTGCTTACCGACCTCAAATCGCGTGGACTGCTCGATGACACACTGGTCCTGTGGGGCGGTGAATTCGGCCGTACCCCTCACGCCCAGAACGGCGACGGTCGCGAGCACAATCATCACGGCTTCACCATGTGGATGGCCGGCGGCGGTGTGCAGGGCGGCATCACGCACGGTGTCACAGACGACTTCGGCTACTACGGCATCGAAAACCAGGTCCACATCAACGACCTGCACGCCACGATTCTTCACCTGATGGGACTCGATCACGAACGGCTGAACTTCGAGCATCACGGTCGCCCCTTCCGGTTGACCGATGTGGCAGGGAAAGTGGTAAAGGAGATCTTCGCGTGAGCCCACCAGCGATGATGCGACTGGGTTTGGCTCTGGTCGCGAT
This sequence comes from Fuerstiella sp., assembly GCA_014238335.1. Classification (GTDB taxonomy): domain Bacteria; phylum Planctomycetota; class Planctomycetia; order Planctomycetales; family Planctomycetaceae; genus Fuerstiella. The sequence goes on along the minus strand of JABABI010000146.1, from coordinate 10,795 downwards.
AACGTCCATGACGGTACCCCGTGCTTTGGCAAGAGAAGGAACGCCTAACTTCCTGATCATCGTCACCGACGACCAGGGGTATGCCAACCTGAGTGCTTTCAAGCATCACGCTGAGGATGTCCACACGCCGAACATGGATCGTCTCGCAGCCCGAGGTGTATTGTTCACCGATGCTTATACTTCGGCTCCTGTGTGCAGTCCGTCTCGTGCAGGCTGGAACACGGGACAGCATCCGGTGCGATGGGATCCGAAGAGCAGTTTCGGATGCGGCTTGCCTGAGGATGTGAAACATGTCGCCGAGATCATGAAAGCGAACGGCTATGTAACGGCTCGCATCGGGAATAACGACTACGGCAAGCCGAAGCGCTATGCGTGGAATGACTGGTACCGCACGCCGGATATGGAGCGGCTCGCGGCGCAGGGAGTGCGGTTCAGCAATTTCTATTCGCACACTGTCTGCTCGCCGACGCGCGTGTCAATCATGTCGGGACAGAACTCGGCGAGGCATCGCTGCACGGACTACATCTTTCCGTGGAAGAACAACCGGCTGATTGACAACGAGAAGTATCCGCTGGCTGTTTGTCAGCACGTTCCGATTGGATGGAACCGGGCCGGGCTGACAAAGAATGATGCCACTCTGCCGAGGCTGTTGAAGCAGGTCGGTTACAAGACGATCCATGTAGGCAAAGGGCACTTTGCGCCGGATAAGCACACAGGTACCGACCCGAGGAATATCGGCTTTGATGTGAACGTCGCCAGCTCCTGTATTGGAGCACCGGGTTCGTACTACGGAAGAAACGGATTCGGGAAAGGTTCGAAGAATGTGCATGCTCGGGCCGTGCCGGGGCTCGACAAGTATCACGGCATGGACACCTTTCTGACCGAAGCCCTCACGCTGGAAATGAACGCCTACCGCTTCCGGCCCAATGAACCGATCACCATGGGCGAATTCTCTCAAATGGCTGTCAACGGACTTCAAATCCCACTAAGCATTACCGCTTCGCACTTTGAAGACGTAGGTCGCGGGCATCCCGCCTTCAAATACATCGAAACGCTCTATGATTACTCAACGCAGTCCAGGCAGCCCGTCTTTGACTTTGAACCAAGAAAGGACTTTAGAACCGCCCTCGCTCACCCTGACAGGAAGGTAAGCGGCGCCCAGGCAGCGAAAATCCTTTCCGGTCTGCTTAAGAAGAAAGTTCCCGCGCCTTCAAATTCCGATGCAGACCTTATGCGTGGTGAAGCGGCGCAGCTGGTTTATCAGTATTTGTGAGCCAGTGGAGTGGCGTTGATGTAATGAGCGACGGAAATTCTCCGGAATCGTGAGATTTCCTCGTTAAATCTGCGGGGCAACGGAAGCGGACAGGTGAGGAATAACTATGCCAGCAATCTCCAATCAGGAAAACGACGCACCTGATCCGCATGAGACGTTTCTGCGGCTGTGGATGCAGCATGAGCGGGAGTTGCGGGCGTTTGTTCGATCCTGCTGCCCGAAGGCTCAGGAAGTCGACGACGTGCTGCAGGAAGTGAGCGTCGCGGCTTTGCGGAAGTTCTCGACGCTTGATGACCATTCGGCGTTTGGGCCGTGGGCCTGCCTGATTGCCCGGTACGAACTGCTTTCGGCTCGGCGGCGGTTTGCGCGGGATCGGCTGGTGCTGGCGGAAGACGTCGTCCAGTTGCTGGCTGACGAGGGGGCTCAGGAGCTGCCGTTGCGTCAGCGGCAACTGCGGGCGCTGGATCAGTGCATTGACAAACTGCCGCGTGAGCGCCGCGAACTGGTCCTGGCGGCTTATGCGAAGGACAAAACCATTCGCGAGATGGCCAGCCAGCTGAAGCGGACTGAAGGTTCTTTGTATCAGCTCCTCGCGCGGATTCGGATGGAGTTGCACCGTTGCATGACGCGGGCATTGCCTGGAGGCGAATCATGACGGAAAACGAACTCAATCTGCTGCATCGTTATCTGGACGTTGCGATCACTCCGAACGAACTTGCGTCGCTGGAAGAATTACTGCGGCGCAGCGCGGAGGCTCGCGCCACGCTTCGGTCGCTCGCGACGATTGACGCGAAGTGGCAGGAGATTGCTGCCGACGAGGCTTTCAGTCAGTCACGAACTCCGATGACAGAGGTAACCCGAAGCTTAAGCGAGGGACCGGAGGCCCCTGTTCGCACCGAAGAACATCCCTCGTTGACGCATCGGGGTACCTCTCGACGCCATACGTCAATCTGGCTGGCGTTAACGGCAATCGCGATTGCGTTGGTCGTAGGTGTATTAGGCTCGTTCCGAGTTCCGGAAAGCACGCCGGCGGAAAAAAAACGCGGCATCGCTCGGGTGATTCGTATCGAGGGCGAAGGTCAGGCTGGCGAGGGCCGCAAAGTCGTTGATGGCGCTGAACTGTTCGCCGGCGAAGAAGTTGCAATGCAACGAGGGCTGATCGAACTCGCGTTTCGCGAGACCGGCGTGCATATCGTCGCGACGGCCCCGCTGAGAATGAAATTGGACAGCGACCAGCGCGTGTCTCTGAACGAAGGGCAAGTCAAGCTGGTCGTACCGCCGCAGGGCGTAGGGTTTGTTGTGGATACCGCCAGGCGACGATTCGTTGACCTGGGAACGAGTTTTGTTGTCACGGCCCATGCGCAGGGTTCTGAGGTTTTGGTTCTCGACGGTCAGATCTCGGTCAACAAACACGATGGTGCATCCAGAGACCTGATGCACGAAGGCGAATTTGCCAGGTTTGATCACGACGGGAGAATTGAGAAGCGATTTCCGACGCGTGTCTCGCAGGCATTGCCTGAACTTTCGCGTCCGGCAACGAATCCCGGTGACAGTTCTATGCGAGGAGTGGTTCTTGGTTACGACCGCTCGATGGAAGCTGTTAAAGACCGTCTCGCCGTTGATGTCATCGGGCGCGAGTTGTTGCAGCTTGTTCAGTCGGGTTTCCGTGATCACGCTTACCTTGATGCATTCAAGGAAGGTGAACCGCTCAGTTTCCGTGGCATCGCGGGAGCCTTTCACGAGTTCCCTGACCGGACTGGCCTGGCACCTTACGCACGCGAAGGCGGCTGGATGGCGTGGTATCACGGACAAGTGACTCCACCTCGTGCGGGGCGCTATCGATTCTGGGGCTATGCGGACAATCACCTGCTGGTTGCGATCAACGGAAAGCCTGTCTTTGAAGGATCGCGGCGCGAATCTTCTTTCAAGACGCTCGGTATTCCCCGTACAAACAATCCTTCCCTGCCATGCTTGATTGCCCCGGCCGGATTTGCCTGCAGTGACTGGATCGAAGTCAGTGGTGATCCCGTTCGGCTCGACATTCTGTTTGGAGAAGTCGGTGGCAACATCACGTCCGGCCTGCTGCTCGTCGAGCGGGAAGGTGACACCTACGAAGAGACATTCTGGGGCCAGCCGAAATGGCCACTCTTTCTGACTGAAACTGCGAGTGCCGATGAGACTGAGGAGTTCAAACGACTGATCACTCATCTGGAGCAGAAGACAATGGGTTCGTTTACGATCGCGGAAGATGCTGTGTGGAAGGTGTCTCAATGAGCGACGCGCCCGTAAGACAGATAGAAACAAAAGATTATGAAAAGACGACTCAGGAATGGGCCCGAAACGACTTCCCGATTTCTTACCCCGGACAACATCTCCGACTAATCTCGCCCTCAGACATAACACCGTGACCAAATCGATGAAATTCCTCACAACACTGATGCTGCTTCCTGTTCTTGCTGTTGCCACGAACGCTCAGGAAGTCAAACGCAAAGATGCCAGGGGCCCGATCGGCGCCGTGACAGAAAAAGCCGGCAACAAGGCAACGCCCGTTTCACGTATCAAGGCAGCCAGGGGATTCAAAGTCGAACTGCTGTATTCCGTGCCCGGCGATACGCAAGGTTCATGGATTAATCTCTGCACAGACAACAAAGGCCGGCTGCTGGCCAGCGATCAGTTCGGCGGGCTGTATCGAATGACTCCGCCGGCAATTGGAGAGACTCTGAGTGCCGACGATGTGCAGCCGGTGTCGGCCGACATTCGAGCGGCGAATGGCATGGTCTGGGCTTTTGGTGCTCTGTATGTGGCGGTCAATGATTTCCAACAGAAGATGCAGTCCGGCCTGTATCGCGTCACCGACAGCGATGGGGACGATGAACTCGACAAGGTGGAACTGCTTCGTGCGGTGCAGGCGAAGGGTGGCCACGGAATTCACGCCGTCGTCCCGACGCCCGACGGCAAGGGGCTTTTTCTGATAACGGGCAACAACACCACCCGGCCAAAGCTGGCAGAAACATCGCCAGTCCGACAGGTCTGGGGTGAAGACCATCTGCTGCCGAGCATGCCGGACGGACGAGGTCACAATACCGGAGTGCTCGCGCCGGGCGGAGTTATTTACCGAGTCGACCCGGAAGGGAAATCTTTTGAAGCGTACGCGTCAGGTTTTCGAAACATCTTCGATGCGGCCGTCAATCGCGACGGCGAGCTTTTTACTTACGACGCGGACATGGAGTTTGACTTCAACACTCCGTGGTATCGCCCGACTCGAATCTGCCACGTGATCAGTGGAGCCGAATTCGGCTGGCGAAACGGTGCTGGTAAACGACCGACGTTTTATGCCGACAATCTTCCCGGCATCCTCGACATCGGAGCGGGATCGCCGACGGGAATGACATTCGGTTACGGCGCAAAGTTCCCGGCAAAATATCAGAACGCGTTATTCGCACTCGACTGGAGCTGGGGCAAGCTTTACGCGGTTCACCTCAAGATCGATCCGAACAGTTCAAGCTACACGGCAACTAAAGAACAATTCCTCACCGGAGCACCGCTGCCGATTACCGATGCAATTATTCATCCGAACGACGGCGCGATGTACTTCACGATCGGCGGACGACGAGTCCAGTCGGGGCTTTATCGTGTGACTTACGTTGGCGACGAATCGACGGAGCCGGTCGAAACAGCCCCGATGACGACGGACTTGATGGAACGGCGTCGCTCGCTTGAGTCCTTCCACGGCCATGAGGATCCCAGGGCCATCGAAACATCGTGGAAAGACCTGTCACACGACGAACGGTTCGTCCGCTTTGCCGCACGAACCGCGATCGAACACCAGCCCGTCGAAACATGGGCCGACAAAGCTTTGACCGAATCCGATCCAAAGATTCAGCTTGAGGCACTATTGGCTCTCGCTCGCGTGAGCGGCGTCTGTCCTCAACATCGCACGGATTCAATTCCACCGGTTGATACTGCAATCCGCGACAAATTGCTGGCCACCGTCATCGCCATCGATAGGTCGAAGCTGGACGCGACCGGTCTGCTCACTCAGCAGCGGACGCTGCAGATCATCCTGAACCGCTTCGGTCGACCGAATGATGCAACGATTCAGCAACTGATCACTGTGATCGATCCAATGTTTCCGTCGGATTCCGCCGAACTGAACTGGTTGTTGTGCGAGACGCTGGCATGGCTGGAGTCGCCAACCGTCGTAGCAAAAGCGATGGCTCTGATCGAGGCCGCCCCGACTCAGGAGGAGCAGGTGCAGTACGCCCGCTCGATCCGCCTTCTGAAAGCCGGCTGGACCGATGAATTGCACGAGGCGTACTTCGAGTGGTTCCTCAAAGCCGCAAATTACCGCGGCGGAGCAAGCTTCGCGAAGTTCATTCAATTCATCCGCGCTGACGCCGTTGCGTCGCTCAGCGAAGCTCAGAAGGAATCACTCAAAGAGATTATTGCGAAGAAACCGGTGAACAAGTCCGCGTTGGAAAACCTAGGTTCCATCTTCACGGGGCGATCAGAAACCAAATGGACGCTGGATGAACTGTCGCAGGCAGCCCGCTCGAACCTGGAACAGCGGGACTTCGCCAATGGCCGAAAGATGTTTGCAGCGGGTGGCTGTTTCGCCTGCCATCGCTTCCGGAATCAGGGAGGCATGACCGGCCCGGATCTGACAACAGCAGGCCGCCGCTATTCCGCTCATGATCTGCTCGACCAGGTGATAAATCCCAGCAAAATCATCAACGATCAGTTTTCGGCGGTCACGGTGGTGACCGGCGACGGGCTCGTCCACAACGGAGTGATCGTCAACATGGGCGGCGACCGCATCTCGCTGAATACGGATCTCACTGACCCCAACAAGCGCATCGGAATCGATCGTAACTCCATCGAAGAAATAATTGTCTCAAAGACATCACCGATGCCGGCCGGCCTGTTCAATCGAATGACGAAGGAGGATATTCTTGACCTGATCGCCTACCTCATTAGCAGCGGCGATTCGGAGCACGAATACTTCCAGAAATGATTAAGCAATCGCCCTGCTGAATAAGCCTTCGTCGAATTGAGAGCACTCGGGGTGGCCGGGGTTCGTCTTCGGTATCACAGAACGCCGCATGGAAAGTACAGAATGAGAAACTGCCGACAGGAAACTCGACGCGAGAACGCTACTATGAAAACACAACTCAACCGCATGAAGTTCATCGTGGTTGCCATTGCAGTCCTTATGGGAATGCAATCGCTGTGTGCAGACGAAGCCGTGAAGCCCAAGACACCGGAACTCGTCACCGGGCGAATCTGGATGCGGAGCTACGATTTCAAGGATGCAGATACGGAAATGGAGTACGCCGTTTACATCCCCGAAGGGTATGACACCAAAAAGTCTTATCCATTGATGGTCGTCCTCCACGGGCTCAACAGTAACCCTCGCCAGATTTTAAATTATCCGGGGCTCACCAGGTTGGCTCAGAAGCATGGTTACATTCTGGCCGCGCCGATGGGTTACAACACAAGGGGCTGGTATGGAGGACGCGGCCAGACTTCGCGACGTTGGGATCCAATGAACCTCGGGGAGCTCAGCGAGAAGGACGTCATGAACGTCCTGGAGATCGTGCGGGGCGAGTTCAAAGTGGACTCGAAGCGAATCTATCTGATGGGCCACTCAATGGGCGGCGGCGGCACGTGGCACATCGGCATCAAGTACGCTGACATCTGGGCGGGGCTGGCTCCGATCGCCCCTGCGACGTTCCGTTCATCGGATGACCTGGTGAAGATTAAGACAACTCCCGTGATTCTTGTGCAGGGCGATAAGGACCGGCTGGTCCCCGTGCGAGGTGCTCGGCGTTGGGCATCCAGGATGAAAGAGCTTGGGATGACGCACAAGTACATTGAAGTGAAGGATGGTAACCACATCAAACCAGCCATTACCCAATTGCCCGCAATCTTCGAGTTCTTCGCCACGCACGCGAAGAAGGTACCATCAAATAAGGAAGCGTCAGTCTCAGATGAATAGATAGATGCTCCCGTCTTTTCCTGCCGCTGTGATTCGAGAAGTCACCCGAAGCTTAAGCGAGGGATCGAAAAACAGGACCACCATACACCTCGCTCGTGCATCGAGTTACCAGCTCTTTTGAAACAAAACCAATATGACGAAATCAAGAATCATCACGTTTTGCACAGCACTTCTTCTGGCTTGCTCAAATGCACACGCGGAATCCGAGCCACCGCCGAACATCGTCCTGATCCTTTCCGACGATCAGGGCTACACGGATTACGGGTTTATGGGGCATTCGGAGATTGAAACGCCTCATCTCGACAAGCTGGCAGAAGAAAGCGCGTTGTTTCGACGTGGGTATGTTCCGACCGCGCTGTGCCGTCCATCACTAATGACGCTGATCACCGGTCTCTATTCGCATCAGAACAAAACGACCGGAAATGACCCGGCGAACACACTGGCTAACAAGGCTCACGCCGAGAAGGCAGGCAAGCATGCCAGGGAATTGCTGATCTCCCACATCGACAGGACCGGCGCTTTACCACAGTGGCTGGCTGAGAAGGGATACGTCAGTCACCAGAGCGGCAAGTGGTGGGAAGGTTCGCATCAGCGCGGTGGCTTCACAGAAGGAATGACGAGAGGATTCCCGAACAGAGGCGGCCGGCACGGCGATACGGGACTGAAAATCGGCCGGGACGGCATGAAGCCGGTCACTGATTTCATCGATCGAAGTGTGGCTGCGGAAAAGCCGTTCTTTGTCTGGTACGCACCGTTCATGCCGCACACGCCGCACACCCCTCCTGCACGGCTGTTCGAGAAGTACAAGGCGAAGGGAGTTCACGAGCGAATCGCGAAATACTATGCGATGTGTGAATGGTTCGATGAAACCTGCGGGACGTTGATCAATCACATCGACGACTCGGGCATCAAAGAAAACACACTTGTGCTATACGTCTGCGACAACGGCTGGATTCAGACCGAAAAAGGCAGCTACGCACCGCGATCCAAACGCAGCCCGAATGAACATGGCACACGAACACCAATCATGTTCCGCTGGCCCGGAAAGATTCCCGCAGCCGACCGTACGGAACTTTGTTCTTCGATCGATTTCGTCCCAACGATTCTCGCTGCCGTCGGAGCAACAGGCCCGCACGACTTTCCCGGGCTGAATTTGCTGCCGCAGTTGAAGAGTGGTAAGACCATCGAACGCAGAACGTTGTTTGGCGAATCGTTTGCGCACGACATCGCCGACATCGAAAACCCTCAGGATTCACTTCTTTACCGCTGGGTGATCCGCGGTCCCGACAAACTTCTGCTGACTTACGATGGGGCACCCGGAAAAATGAAGTACCCGCCTCAGAGCGGTGAACCTCAGCTCTTCGATCTAAAGAGCGACCCCGGTGAAAAGGTGAACCTCGCCGTCAATAATCCAGGGCTGGTCAAGGAACTCAGCTCACTGCTGGACGACTGGTATGTGCCGAGCCAGCGTCAGGCTGGCAAGTTTGTGTCTGCACCTCCAAAACGCGGAAAACGATGAATCTCACATGAACAACACCATACGAAACATCTTCGCTCTTGTTCTGCTGTTTCTGACTACGTCCAGAGCAGTCGCAGCAGACCGGCCTAACATCCTGTTCATCATTACGGACCAGCATCATGCCCGGATGCTGTCGAGCGCAGGCAATCCGTATCTGAAGACACGGGCGCTCGATTCCATGGCCCGGTCGGGCATTCGGTTTTCGCGTGCCTACGTGACCAATCCCGTGTGCGTGCCCAGTCGCATTTCACTGGCGACTGGAATGATGGCGGGGCGATTCGGGGTCTTTAACAACGGCATGAAGGCGACGATCCCCAGGCATGTCAGTGCCAACTCACTGGGCAAGCTGATCAAGGCCAGCGGCTATGACACGTTCTATGGCGGCAAGGTGCATATGGCGCCGGAACTCGCACCGCTCAAGGCCGGCTACGATGAATACTGCAAGGACCAGCGAGACGAATTGCCGGACGCGTGTATCGAATTCATGACACGGAAGCGGGACAAGCCGTTCTTTGCTGTCGCCTCGTTTATCAATCCGCACGACATCTGCTTTGCCTACAACGCGCGGCAGCCGAAACGGAAAGGCAAGCCTCTGGTTGATCGTCTCTACCGCGAGGCTCAGGCGTTGCCCGCGGATGAGTTGCCACCGCTGCCCGATAACAGCGAAATTCCAGACCGCGAGCCCGATGCCATCGAAACCAGCATGAAGGTGACGGCTGTCACGCCAGCAAAGTTGATCCGCAAGGACTACAACGAACGCGACTGGCGTAACTATCGCTGGATCTATTGCCGGTTGACCGAACGGGTTGACGCGCAGATTGGCCGCCTGCTGGACGCTCTTGATAAGCATAGCCTTGATGAAAACACGCTCGTGATATTCACCAGCGATCATGGAGACATGGACGGAAGCCATCGCCTCGCTTCCAAGAATGTCTTCTACGAGAACTCCGTCGGTGTGCCCTTCATTATGCAATACAAAGGAGTGATCCCACCGGGTGTGGTCGACAACAGAAGCCTGATCTCGAACGGCCTGGACGTGTTGCCGACTCTGTGCGACTACGCCGGAGCCTCAATCCCCGACTATCTGCTGGGCCGGACAATCCGACCTCTCGCCGAAGGGCAGGACGACAACGCCCGTCGTCCCTACATTGTGGCTGAGAACAACACCGGCCGCATGCTTCGCTCGAGTCGTTACAAATACTGTGTCTACACCGGCGGCACCATCCGCGAATCTCTCGTCGATCTGCAGAGGGACCCGGGCGAGATGAAGAACCTGGCCGGTGTGCCACAGTTCGGCAGAACACTCAACCAGCACCGCAACTTTCTGCGACAATGGATCGCTGAATCGAGAGACAATGACGCCAGATCCTTCGCGGTAGCGCCTCACGATGACGACTGCGAAGCATGCGGGACAGCAGTTCCGCACGCACATCCTCATCAATAAACAACAAAGCATTTCCCTTCGAGAGGTTGCCATGAAAACACAACTCAATCGTCGTTACTTTCTTCGTGGAACGGGAGCACTGATTGCGCTGCCGGCGCTGGAATCGAATGGCTTTCGCCGCTTTGCTTCGGCGGCCTCAACAGCGCCCGTCGCTCCCTCGAAACGCTGCGTTTTCCTCAGCACTGGCTTCGGCGTAACCAAAGAGACCTGGTTTCCGGATGTGAACCTTACCGGCACCGACTACGAACTCTCTGAGGGGCTCGCTCCGCTGGCTCGTCACCAGGCCGATACAACCGTGGTGCAGGGTTGTTCGAACCAGTTCACCAACGAAGCTCACTGGGGCAGCACCTTCTGGCTCACTGGAGCCAATCGCTATTCTGTGCCCGGCCAGAACATGGCCAACAGCATCTCCGCCGACCAGGTCGTCGCGCAACATCTGGGGCAGGACACTCGCTTCTCCTCGATCCAGCTCAACGCCGCCAGTCTTGAGGGTCACGGCCCCGGACTTTCCCTGGCCTGGGATCAGCGCGGCAAACCCGTGGCCGGCCAGGACGACCCCTG
>JABABI010000145.1 GCA_014238335.1 Fuerstiella sp. | reverse complement strand
AAGCGCTATCGAATTCGCTTTACTACCGCGCTTCGATCAGCGGGCGGGATTCCGCTTCAGGATGAGTATGTCAAGGAATTTCGGACGACCGAAGAGGATCACGACCGGCCTAATCCCGAATTTTGGAAGATTTCCGAACCAAAAATCGCAACCCTCTCACCGTTATCGGTGACTTTCCCTGATCCCCTGGACCACGCACTCCTCCATCGCCACCTTCGCGTATTCCGTAATTACCAGCAACTCGATGGGCGAATTGAGGTAAGCAAAGATGAGCGTCAATGGGTCTTCACTCCATTGGAGGCGTGGGACGTTGACTCCAGTTACCGGCTCCGGGTGAATCCCCGCCTTGAGGACCAGGCGGGTAATACGCCGCTACGGTTGTTCGACACAGACATTCAGGCCCCCACGCCCAAGCCTTTGCCTCTCACTCGCCGCTTGAGGCTGCAGAAATAGCGTGGATCCCAATCTCCGCCAATACTTCCAGTAGGACGAATGGCAGAGGGGTTCGATGTCGTGTTGGTAGTCGCCGATGCTTCCATCAGGCGTGACGTGCGTCAGCCATTCCAAGGTTTGACTGGGCGTTGAATTGCTCCTTGGCCCCTTTCATATTGCCATTCAGATAGGTCGCTCGGTTCAGTCTTCTGACCGCACGGGCTGGATGGCGACGTCCCCCATCGTGCCCTCGGAGCGGTTACAACTTTCTTCATCGTTGATACAATCTTAAAGACAAACTATGAAAAACGGCGATCCCGACTGATCGATGACACCCCAACAAGACAAGCTCCTGTTCACTCCGGGCCCGCTCACGACTAGCTGTGCCGTCAAAAAGGCGATGTTGCGCGACGTGGGATCGCGGGATGACGAGTTTGTAAATGTCGTTCGCGAGATCCGGCAACATGTGCTCGGAGTTGCCGGCGTCAGTCAAGCGGACGGCTATGAGGCAATTCTGATCCAGGGCAGCGGAACGTTCGGCATCGAAGCGGTTGTTTCGTCAGTTATTCCACGCGACGGAAAGCTGCTGATCGTCATCAACGGCTCGTATGGCAAACGCATCCGGGACATGGCCCAGCGACATGGAATCGAAACGGTCACGATCGAGGTGACGGAGAAGACTCCGTCTGATCCCCAACACGTGCGTCGGATCCTGACCGATGACATCGGGATTACTCACGTCGCCGTGGTGCATTGCGAAACGTCGTCCGGCATTCTCAATCCCGTGCACGAGATCGGAGCTGTCGTCAACGAGTTTCAACGAACATTCATTGTGGATGCGATGAGCAGTTTTGGCGGCATTCCATTGAACGTAGCCGAGGCCGGGATCGATTTCCTGGTTTCGTCGGCCAATAAGTGCATTGAAGGTGTGCCGGGGTTCTCGTTTGTTGTTGCCGATCGAGCGCAACTTCTGGCCAGCGGTCGAGCCGCGCGTACTGTCAGTCTCGATTTACTTGCGCAATGGCAGGGCCTCGAAGAATCCGGACAATTTCGTTTTACTCCGCCGACGCAGACGATTCCATCGAATGTTTCATCAGCAAACGGCAATTCCGTAATGCTACCCTGTTCGATCTGCACGTTGGGGTCGTCAGCGAATCGTTCGCTGGCAACTTGCTGCATGCCCGCGTTCAACTCCCGGCCATGTAACCTGCCAATCCGACCGCGAAGCTCGGCCAGACAACTGCCTGTCCCACAGCCAGCATCCAGAACCGTCTGCTCGCTCAAGGCGTTCGGCGTGGATGCCAGATAATCGAGAACGATCGGCACGCCAATCGGGACTCGCGTGTTGTCATAATTTCCGGACGTGTTGTTGTAATCTTCGTATTCGACGGTGTCCGATGTCTCAGCCTGAACGGCGGAATCTTGATCGGGAATTGTCACATTCATCTCCAATAGTGTTGTTTTAATCGCTGTTAACAGCGACTCGATGTCGCTCTCAAATATCCTGCCGATGTTGCCGATTCGGAAACAATCCACCTCGGTCAGTTTGCCGGGATAGATCACCATGCCTTTGTCCGACAGCCGCTGATAGAACGACTTGAACTCAAAGTTCGGATCATCCGGAAACAGAAAGCTCGTGATGATGTGGCTTTGCAAATCGGCGGGAACGTATTCGCGAAAGCCCTGCCGTCGCATACCCCACAGCAGCGCCGCGTGATTGGCCGCGTACCGGTTTGCCCTGCCGGGGACGCCGCCTTCATCATCCAACTCGCGCAAGGCCTGGCAGAACGCAAGAAGCACCTGGGTCGGCGGAGTAAAACGAAATTGCCCGCTGTCTTCGAGACCTTTCCATTGTGCAACCAAATCGAGGCTGACAGTACGCGCGGCACCACTGCTGGCCAGCAGTTGTGCGCGATCGGCAATGACCAGCGAGAAGCCTGGCACTCCTTCGATGCACTTATTGGCCGACGAAACGAGAAAATCAATGCCGGCCTCGGCGACGTTCAGTGGAACGCCGCCAAAACTACTCATCGCATCTACGATAAAGGTCCGTTGCAACTCCTTGACCACCGCTCCGATCTCGTGCACCGGATTGAGAATGCCAGACGACGTTTCGCAGTGGACCATGGCGACGTGTGTGATTTCACTGTCGTCCGTAAGGCTTCGACGTACCTGTTGAGGATCCGTTAGTGTATTCTCCTTGACTTCGACCGCGACCGTTTCGATTCCATGTCGCTGGGCCATGTCCCGGATGCGTTTGCCGTACGCGCCATTGATGATGATTAGAAGCTTTCCGTCGCGCGGAATGACGGAGGAAATTACGGCCTCGACACCAAACGTTCCGCTGCCCTGAATTAGAATCGCCTCGTAGCCGTCCGCCTGACTAACGCCGGCAACGCCGAGAAGTTGTTGCCGAATTTTGCGCACGACGTTAACGAACTCGGCGTCCCGCGACCCTACGTCGCGCAACATCGCCTCCTTGACGGTAGCGCCGGTCGTGAGAGGTCCAGGAGTGAAGAGCAATTTGTCATTTTGTGGTGTCATCGGTCAGTTGGAATCGTCATTATTTATGAAGCCCCTTCAGAGCGTATTAACGGTCATTCACTTGATCACATTGTGTTAAACGACTTCTCGTACAACGCGAGCGATTACGAGGAAGATATCGTCCTGCAGACTTCGCAGAGCTGAAGGTCGACGACGCATGAAGAGTCGCGAGAGATTGTGCGACGATTGCTTCTACATTGTTTAGACAGGTGTCTTCGGATCGCCGATCTGTGTTGGGAACTCAGCCGTATTCTGGATTTGCCAGAAAACACCGGACATTCCAACCACTCAGGCTTGGATTGCTTCGTTGGCGTACGAAATCCAAGCTTGACAGACAGTGACCCATTGGCTGACGCTGCGATTTGCAACGTCGACCACGATACAATGGTTGTCAATCTTATGCCGGTTCGGTTTCGACGTGTTTACGTCACCGTGGCGTGTGCTGCCACCTAAAACGAACCATCTCAATGACCATTGTACTGAATCGCAGAGAATTTGCCACCGGTGGTGCCGCGTTGTTCTCTGGTCTCCTGGTGAATGCCAACGGAGGCGCGTGCACGAACGTAACGTGACGGAGAAGCGATTGGTTCTGCTGCGGATCAATTCCCTGGCGAGGGCTCCCGAGATGAGCTATTTCGCTGATGGTCAGCGTGGTGGTGCGATGATTTCGGCACTCGAACGCTTCGAGCAGGACGGCGCACGGCAGAACGTCCCCGCAGACTTGCAAATGATCGGCAACATCGACCAGGCCTTGATGGCTGCCTTGTCCTGAAACACACGACAACACGTCACACACGCTGGGGAAACGGTCGATGGTGTGCATCTCATACAGCAGCAACTGCGAAAGGATCTTGCCGATACCAATGAGTTACCGCAATACAAGTCGGGCTGTCAATCGGCCATTGGACGATTCGAAAACAATGGACATTGAGGGTGATTCATGTCGTGTCAAACGATCGCATTACGCGGTCATCAACTACGCCTGGTACCGCCGAATCACATGCACCTTAGCTCAAGAGAAATAAATCATATTTCTCTATTCTCACGGAATCACCTAGATGGGTTTCAACGTCCTGACTGCCGAAATCTCTCATGAGACCAATTCCTTCAGTCTTCAGAAACTGACGAGCAGGCCTGCAGACGGCGTTATGTCCTGTTGGGCGCAGAAGTGGGGCCAGGCGAGTACGGTCCTTGCTGGCATCCTCGACCGCCGTCGAGTGCATGGCTGGTATGTCAATCATCTGCTCAGTGCCGCTGCGGGGCCGAGCGGCGAAGTAAAGCGGTCGACATTTGACTGGCTAAGTGATCCGATACTCTCCACTATCCAGCAGCACCAATTCGACGGACTTCTCCTCGGACTGCATGACGCGATGGACCTTGATTGCTGTGAAGATGGAGAAGACGAGTTGCTCTGACGCATCTGCAGCGTGGTGAGCGAGGACATGCCAATTGCCACCACGCTTGATCCACATGTAAATGTCAGCAATCAGATGTACGCTCTCGCTGACATCATTGTTTCGTTCAAAACCCATCTACCTATCGATATGCGCGACACTGGTCGCCACGCCAGGGAAATCCT
Organism: Fuerstiella sp.; assembly: GCA_014238335.1. Taxonomy (GTDB): domain Bacteria; phylum Planctomycetota; class Planctomycetia; order Planctomycetales; family Planctomycetaceae; genus Fuerstiella. The sequence goes on along the minus strand of JABABI010000145.1, from coordinate 10,741 downwards.
GCACAGGACGATGGCTGGCGAGATCAAACCACCCACGATCCGCGTTAGCCAGTTCATGCTGGAAGAAGTCAATCGTCGTGCACCGACATTGGTCCGATGAGAGAGCGGCTTTCAGCAGCGCGGGCTTACGAGAAGCGGGCGAACGTGTTCGCCGTGAGCATCAACGCAGGTTTCGGCAGTGCAGACGTTGCCGAGGGTGGTCCAACAGTGTTAGTGACAGACCAGAAAGATTTCGCAGCACACACTGCTTTCGCTGAAATGATAGCTGATGACATTTAGAACAGGCGCCATGAGGGGCTGAACGACTATCTCAGCGTCGACGAGGCTGCGGCAATTGCAGCGACATAAGAGCCCAACGAACGGTCGCTGTTAATTGCAGACTATGCAGATAATCCCTGTGCCGGGCGCTATGACCATTCAACTGAGCTTTGGCGTGCACTGCCCGAGGCGGGTGTGAGTAACGCCCGTTTCGGTGCCATGGTGGAAGGTGATGTCGCGCAGAAATTGCATTCTGCGGTAGTTCGCCAGGGAGTTCGCATTGCGTTAGGTGGCAGGATCGATCCCAGTTTCGCTGGCGGAATGCTTACTCTTGAGGTGGAACTCGTCTCAATCAGAACCGGACGTTTAATCGGCGATGGGCCAATGATCCACACGAACTCACGCAGCAGACGTGAAGGACGCTGTAGTGTCCACCAACGAGAAAAATATCCGTCGTCGCCGTGCTATGCCACGTAGGTGCGGAATCACAAGAGGCTGTCAATTTATGTTGGGGAATAGTGCGGCCTCGGTGGAAGGACTTCACGCTGCCATGTGGCCGACATTTATGATCGAGGGTAGGCCGAAATGGCGGTCGGTTTCTTTCGCTAATGCCTGATTGTCAAGGTTTGCAGGGCGGCGGAGTTTTTTGACCATGCGGTCGTCCGTTAGACCTCGTTTTCCAACGCATTCCGATTATTGATCTGCTTGACTGACACGTTGTCCGGAGACGTTTTTAGCCAGCTTCAGGCGCTCCGGCATTTCCCCGGTCGCCGAGGCTACGGTAGATGGCGTCAACGAGGTCTTTCTGAGTGTACGGTTTTGACAACAAATGCGTAATGTCACGACCGGTTTCCATATGGCTGTCTACGAACCCGCTGCACAGGATAATTGGCAGGTCTGGTGCGTGAGTCTTCAATTGTTGCGCAAGCCAGCAACCGCTCTGTCCTGGCATCGAGTAGTCAGTAACAACGCAATCGAATTCGAACTGTACTTTGGACGCGACCAGCAGAGCCTGTTGGGCGGAACTTGCGGTGGTCACCTGCATTCCAGCCTGCGACAGCGACATTTTCTGCAGCTGAAGAATAAGCAATTCGTCGTCAACGATCAGAATTCGCGGTTCCGTTTGCAGCGTCGATTCGTGCTTGTGAGATAGCTTCAGACCGGTTTCAACATCATCGGCCAAGGCTTCGATTGCCGGCAGGTGGATTGAAAAGCAGCATCCTTTGCCGGGTGTTGAGTCTACGCAAATAAAGCCACCCACGCTACGCACGATGCCAGCGACGGACGAAAGTCCGAGACCCCGACCAACGCCGCGAGTCGAGAAATAGGGATCAAAAATTCGCACACGTTCGTCATCTGACAGGCCGTGCCCGTCGTCGATGACCTGCAACCTGTGGAAGACACCGGCCCGTGCCTCCTGTTCGCCATTCTGAGCTTCCATTTGTTCACGAGTGCATTCCACGGTCATGATCTTGATTTTGAGTTCGCCATCGCTTGACGTTGCCTCAGTCGCGTTGGAGACCAAATTGACAATGACCTGACGCAATCGAGTGTCGTCAAGGCGCACGGTAGCTTCCGAGGTGGCGGTAATAAATCGAAGGCGCCTGGGGCGACAGATCGATTCCAGCAGCCGGATCGTTGAATTCACGACACTTCGCAGATCACATTGCGTGTCTGCGCTGGTGGGCTGCCCTATAAACTGACGCAGTTGCTCAGTCAGCCCGGAAGCCTCAATTGAAGTGGCCGTGATCTGTCTCAGCAGATCACTTTTATTCTCACTGGAGGTGGTTTTGCCCGCCAGTTCTGCCAGACCGGCAATTCCAGTCAGGAGATTATTGAAGTCGTGAGCGATTCCGGAAGCCATCGATTCGAGGCTCTGCGATTTTTGTTGTCGTGCGAGTTGACGTTCAATTTGCAACTGCCGAAATTCTTGTTCGCTCAGTTCACAATGAGCAGCTTTGAGAGCATCGACGGCCCGCCGCTTGTCGATAAGCAGCCGTATAACGAAGGCGAGGACCACGAGCAGACCGATGACTCCAATCGCCAAACTGGACGTCCACCAGCGATGGGCCTCAAGTGTGTCAAGTTTTGCTGAAACCTCGTCATGAAATTTCTGTAATTCCGCCTGGTCCATCCGTGCCAGCCGTTGGTTGACGCTGGTGACCAGATTTAACCGCCTCTGTTCCTTCTCTAATTCGACAGCTCGCAACAGATGCGAACAAGCTTCCTCCCACCCACTGGATTCCCTCAGGCGGTCGGCAATCTCATACCGCAGGCTGAGTTCCTGTTCTGACGCTCCATTTTCCCGCGTTGTTTCGATCTGCTCACGGATTAATCCTATGTCCTCCGAAGATTCAACTCTCCTCAGTCGCTGACTGATATCGATAACGCCCATTGGGTTGTCGAGCTGTTCAAAAATCCGTTTGGCTGCTTCATAGTGATGTTTGGCTTCATCATGGTTATTCGCTGCGAACTCAAGGTTTCCGAGTGCCCCTTCAACAACGGCTCGAATACTTTCGGCACCGGGTTGGTTGCACAGATCGAGAGCTGTATTGAGATGGTTTCTCGCAGATGAGGGATATCCTTGCTGGACGAGCAAGTCACCCAGTCCTGCATGTGCCGCCGCTGCCGGCAGGCTGTTTGTCGCGTCCGATTCCGCCTCGATCACCTCGCGGTAGCATTCAGCAGCTTTTTCATGGAGACCTGTTACTATCAATAAATTGCCGAGGTTATTCAGCAGTTGGAGTCTGCCGTTGTGACTCCCATTCCGTTCTGAAATGCCGATAGCAATGCGCAGATGTTCGATGGCGGACGCTGAGTTGCCAAGTTCAACTTCATTGTTGGCAAGTTCACTGTACAGAATACTGACGTATCCGGAGTCGTCGTTCAGCTGCCTGGAAATCTCGATTGCTTCTTCGGCGGCTGTCTTTCCGTTTTTGTAAAGCCCGCATTCATAAGAAGACGCGGCCTTGTAACGCAGCACCCTGCGAAGCAGCTTCTGATCTTTCTGTTTTCTTAGAATTTTCTCGGCGGAATTGAGCGCGTTGAGAGCACTCCGATGGTCTTCCGTCAGTGACAATGCGCTGCCTCGAACCCAATACACAAATGCCCTGAGCCTGCCAGGCAGAACTGGTTCGTGGGCCAGAATATCAGCTGCCACGGATGCTGCCGTCGCGGGGTCTGTTTTCAGGTGCATGAACGCTTCTGTGATGGCAGCAAGTTCATCTTTGCTGACCGTTCGTTCGTTTGATGACTTGGCACGCTGCTCTGGTCGCGACTGCGATAGCTGCTTTTCGGACGCTGGTGATTTGGACGATTGCACTTCCGAATGTGGCCCCCTGGCGGTCGACTCAGCGGGTATCGTCGGGCAAAGAAAAATTAGCATGAATTGGGTGAGGATCACCATGCGAATCTCCAGCAAGGTAAACGCTGCCACCGAACATTGAATAGGAACGTTAAGTAGAAACATTAAGTAGGCAAGACTCGCCATCCGTTGCGCTCACTATGACGCCGGAGTTTACTCTTACTACATCGAAACTGCCAAGACGAAATCGGGCAGAATGGTAGTAGATAACGGACGAACAGTTTGAGCGAGCGGCAGATGAAAATGTGGACACCAGGTGACACAGACGGCACCCGAAATGGAACGAAAAGTGTCCCGGCCACGGGAAAGACCCGCGAGGAACACAATACTTTCGCGTGTCTGGTGCTCAGTTCGCCAGTATTTGTAGTGACTGTATGCGACGGTATGGAAGTATATGGTCTGTCGGGAATTGCCTGGTGGTGAGATTGTGTAGCGATCAGATGTACAGTTGTTGACTCTGGAACGCGGACGTTCTCCTTGCGGCACTCAGCACTGCCGGTGAACATGGATACAGCGGTACGACTGGCAGGGCTTCCGCCCAGAGAAATTCGAGCCAGCCGTCGGACATGGATCGGCATGGTTAGACGATAGAGTGAAGCCGTAGGGACAGATGCCAACGTAGCCGTTTGTCCGAACGACGATCAAGCACACCCTTTACATCTGTCGCGAGGCATTCGACCGCTTGTTGTTCCCGTCCTTGATGACCGGATAGCGCGCCTTAGCACCGAACTGCCATCGGCTGCACATGACGGCGTATCCTAAGCATGCTCCGTACGCTACCGACGTCTAAATCACCGCTGCGATTTTGGCACGCAGTCATGTTGCCGAAGCTGGACAAACTTCAGCAGCAAATCACGGGGTTCCACTCGCGTCGATGTTCACGACCAGCGCCCCGAACGCAATGCGTGAACTCAGGCATGTCAAATCGACCGCATTTGTGTCAAGAATTCGTGGATGTGAGACGTTCCCAAAATGGACAGTTTGACAACGCGGTTTCTGGATTCCCATACCATGGATGACGCACCAGAGTCCTGTCATCCGGGCCATGCGTTTTGTCAGAATCAGAAGATCTCTGTCCCGTCGCGACAGACGAGGTAAAATCGATCAAAGTGCTGAGCGAAGAATTCAACGGTTTTTGAAACCGACTAAATCCTGGTGCCCCGACTACCCCGGTCACCGTGCATGCCGTTTCGTAATTTACAACTGACTGCGGAGGCCGAGGTTAGCAGAAATTGATGGTTCCAGTGAGCCGACTAACGCGTCCGCTAGCCGATCCGAGTCGTATGCAATCCCTCCAATTGCCCATGTTTCGTCATTAGTAGATCGATCCCGCTCTTTCCTTGTTAACGGATTTGTATGGCGTGCGGCATACTACGTGAAAAGGAAATGACCGCGTGAATCAGAATTTCGACGAAAACGTACGGCGACAAAAGTTTACTCAGTGCTGGCTTACGGCGGAGCCCTCTGTCTCGGCGTATGTCTTCGCGACGATCTCGGGATTTCATGACGCAGAAGACCTTGTGCAGCAAATTGCTCAGGAGGCCGCCCGGCGCTTTGAACAATACGACTCGAACCGACCATTTCTGGGTTGGGTTCTGTGGATCGCAAGATCGCGAGTCATCGATTCTTATCGCCGCAGAAAACGTGATCACCTGGTATTTTCCGACGACTTGTTGGAGTTACTTGGTCAGGCGATCGCTGAACGAGCACCAGAACGAAGCCATCGGCGTGAAGCCCTCGAACACTGTCTGGAAGGATTGCCAGAGCAGTCACGACGGCTGCTCAATCTACGCTATGTCGAGGAACTGTCGTCGGTCCATATTGCCGAATCGGTTGGTTCGACGACCGGTTCTGTACGCGTCCTGCTAACACGAATCCGCAACGCCGTGGCTGATTGTGTGCGGCGTCGCCTCGCAATGGAGGATCACGGTGGAAGTCACTGACGAACTGCTTGATTGGTTCCTGGATGGCGCAGCGTCGAACGACGAAACTGCCCTGGTACATGCCTGGCTGACGTTGCCCGCGAACATGGAACAGTTTGCGATGCGTGCTGCAGTCCACGCGGACTTGCGCCGTTCGCTGCACCGAAGAAAGATACAGCAGGAGGCACTGGCGGTCTGCGATGAGAACGGTTCTGGGGGGGCGTTCGAGGACGGCGTTGAGCCGGCCAGACGCCAATTCAAACGAGGGGCTTACGTGTTAGTCGCTGGCGCGCTGGCAACGGCTGCTGCATTGATGATCGCCTTTTTCGGGCCAGACCCCGCACCCATTCCAGAACCGTCCGCACCGCCTGTCGCAACGCTCGTTTACGAATCGTATGCACTTTGGTCCGACCAGGAGCGGTCAGTCGGAGATGCGATTGAACCGGGCGTTTTACAGCTGGAGGTGGGGATTGTCCGATTAAATTTCTCCAACGGCGCGGCTGTTTCTCTGCAGGGCCCCGCTGAGTTTGAACTCATGAGCGGCGCTCACACACGGCTGCATAGTGGCATTCTGACGGCTTCGATTCCAGCATCTGCTATTGGCTTTGAAGTTGAAACCCCTGCAATTGACGTTGTCGATCTGGGAACAGCATTTGGCGTTTCCGTGGGAACAGACGGTGAAACGGACGTCTGTGTATTTGAAGGTGAGGTCGAGGTCAGCCTTTCCGACGACCGCAAGCGCGGGGACACACCTCGGCTTGTTCGCGAAGGCAATGCCGTTCGGTCCAGACCTGAAGCCGACTCTATCCACTCCGTGAACTACGCAACCGAACGTTTTGAAGACGCGTGGCCGGTCACGTCTGGTGTTCTGCAAGCCACCGGCCTGATGAAGTTCGTGTCGCCGGGCCCTGATTTCGTTCCGGGAAGGTACGAGGACAGCGAGCACATTCTGGTGTTCCCAGAGCGGTCGCACGTCGTACTGGCGTCGGACATCGACGTCAACGTGACGGAACCGGGGCAGTACGCGCGTGTCCGCCGTCAGCATAAACGTCCGATCGCTGCCGGGCAGACGGTTCGCAGTTATCTGATTCAGCTCAACCCGGTTGGTGAGTTCAGCAGAGAAGAGTCGGACGGTGCACGAGTCATCGGCCAGATCACAATTGATCGACCGATTGTTGGGTTGATTGGCCGGACGACCTTGTTGACCAGGACGGATGCACTGCTCGGACATCCGCTGGGAAACTACGGAAAGGCACGTCGCGGTATCGAACCGCGCCGTCCCGAAGATCTATCAGACTCCGGACGCGACATTGTGACGCTTAGCCGCGACCGTCGCACGTTGTCACTTGATCTCTCCGCGAGTTCAGCCGTCGACCAGATCCGTGTGATCGTCGCAGAGTCGACGCCGTCTGAGCTGTAAACCTGAGTCGCTAAGCAGAGCCAACGACGACCAACTTCAACACCACAGCATGCATCAACAAATGAAAACGCTTCACACGAGAATAATTTCCGGCCTGGTGCTTTTGATCATTGGCACGACTTCCACGCAGGCCGGGCAACCTGCGGACGCTTCCAGCCACATTGACGAGATCAGCCGACGTGATCTGCAGAAGCACGAGCAGCAGCCGAATCTCCCGACCAGCGATGCTCGGTTTGTTAGACGCATTTATCTGGATGCCATTGGGCGGATCCCGACGACCCGGGAACTCGCTGAGTTTCAGAACGACTCACGCACAGACCGGCGTGCTCGTCTGGTTGACGCGCTACTGGATTCTCACGGGCATGTTTCCCACATGTATAACTGGCTGGGCGACATGCTGCGTGTGAAGGATAAGTACGACCGCATCGGCACGACATACAGATTTCACACGTGCTTGAAGCAGCAGCTCAAGGAGAAGTGCCCGTGGAACGAAGTGGTCCATGAGATACTGACAGCCGAGGGTCGCCTTGGCGAGAACGGAGCAACCGCGTAAGAGCGTCGATCCGTCAGGAATAAGGTTTAAGGTTCTTCAGGAAGGTGGTTTCCAGCGCAAACTTCACCCAGATTTATCCACGAAGATTCACTTCGTTGGGGTACCGACTAAGACCGACCGGAAGGCAACGGTCGGCTATGGAGTGAAGGTTTCGTGCGAGAAAAACGGTCGCATCAAGACCATCAATTTCACACCCCCGATCGGTGAGCCGAAAACGCCGGGAGAAAAGTGACTGTCGATGACGGAGACAGAACTCTTTGAGAACGTCGACGCCTACGAAAGCAGCACGATCAGCTGCGTCGAGTTCAGCGAATTCGTCTACCACTCGCCAAAACACGGACCGAACTCGTTCCGAATGGCTGACCGTGACAGAGACGGCGTCCTCAATTCAGACGAGTTTGTCGAGGCTCTCAGCAAAGTATCATGGTGGAAACTTTCGCGAAAGACACGCGACGAGTGGTTCATTCAGGCGGACAGGAACAGCGACCGCAAGCTTGACATGAAAAAGTTTGCTATCATCTGTATAAGCGGTAATTACATTGAGAACGTCTTTAAACGAACGGACCGCGACAGGTCCGGCCAATTCGGTCTGCGCGAGACTGCCGCTTACATTCGTGGTGTGACACACGGCGTCGATCGGAAGAAGAGCAAGCCGGAACGCGACGAGTAGACGAATCTGCAGATATACGTTGAGTAACAAGAGGAATTCGAAATGAACCGACGAATCAATCGTCGCACAATGTTGCAGGGAACTGGTGGAGCGTTACTGGCATTGCCCTATCTCAACGCGATGGCAGCACCGGTTGCAACTGCCGATGCACCGATACGAATGGCGTGTGTCGGTTTGAACTTTGGCTTCGTGCCGCGGCTCTTCTTCCCGGAAGGCACGGGGCGGAATTACAAACTGTCCGCTCGGCTCGAGCCGCTGAAGACGCTTCGCGAAGAATTCACGGTCTTCTCCGGCCTGGACCACGGAGGCGAAGGTCAGGGCGGACACGGCGGGGTGCATGCGTATTTGTCCGGGATTCTCTCAAGGAATTCGAAAGGCATGCCCGAAGCGAATATCTCCATTGACCAGAAAGCGGCCCAGTTGGTCGGGACTCAAACACGATACCCTTCGCTGGAACTCGCCAGCGGTAACGACCCAAACAATATGATCTGCTGGAGTAGATCGGGAGTGTCGCTACCGCCCGTGACGCAGGTTGAGACGATTTACAATCGGTTGTTCCAGAAGGTTGATCCTCGAATGCGGAACACGATGCAGGCACGTCTGGCCGCTCGGGCAAGCATCCTTGATCTTGTCAAAACCGACGCGGACTACCTGAAACGTAATGTCGGCCAGCACGATCGAGACAAACTGGAGCGATACTTCACGTCGGTGCGCGAAGTCGAAAAGCGGCTGACGCAGGCAAGTCAGTGGCTGGATCAGCCGAAGCCAACGGTCGAATACCAGCTACCGACTGGTGCCAACGACAGCAATTTCGTTGATCGCGTGCCTTTGTACTACGACCTGATGACGCTGGCACTACAAACTGATTCGACACGAGTGATCACCCTGGCGCTTGCCGATATTGGTGCGAATTATGGTGGATTCAAGATCAGCCGGGGATATCACCAACTCACGCATCACGGCAAGGTGCCTGAGTACATCACTGAGCTGTCAATTATTGAACAGTTCCATATGACTCAGCTGGCTCGCTTCCTTGAGCAGTTGAAGGAAGTGCAGGAACCCAACGGTAAAACGCTGTTGGATAACAGCATGGTTCTGTTTGGCTCAGGGATGGGCAATGCAAGCTCACACTCGAACAAGAACCTGCCATTGATTCTTGCCGGTGGCGGTTTCAGGCACGGCGAACATAAGTCTTGCTTCAAAGACGAAGCGAAAAAGAAGGCGACACCTGCGGGCAACCTGTTCGTTTCCATGCTGCAGCGTTTCGGGTTGGAGACCGATCGATTCGGACTCGCCACGACGACGTTAACGGGTTTGGAGGTGCAGGGATGAGTGATCAACGCACGTCCCGTGAGCCGCGACGCGTTTGCGGACGGACATTCGTATGTTGCATGGGATGCGATCAACGGCCCGGTGCGTTACGGCCCACGGCTCACTTTCCGAGCTCATCCTTGGGTCTATTCGTCGTGCTCGCTGCGTTCCTGGGAGCTACACACCTCAGCGCTGCAGAACCGGCCCCCCCAGACCTTGATCCTTCGGTCGTGACATACTTCAAGCAATACTGCTACCGCTGCCACGGAGAAACCACGCAAAAGGGAGATCGTCGGCTGGATCAGTTCCCCACGAACCTTGCTGCCGATAACGACGCGAAAACTTTGCTCGAAGAAGCCCTCGACGCGATGAACCGCGGCGAAATGCCGCCGAAGAAAAAGAGAGTTGTCCAACCGCCAATCGAGCAAACGCGGCGAGTTATTGAACAGGTGACCGGCTTTCTGGATAAAGCATCCAAAGAAACAATGCCCACATCCACAGTGATGCGGCGGCTGAATCGCTTTGAGTATGTCAATACACTCCGAGATCTACTGGGCATGCACACTGAGTTCCACGATCCAACTGCCGACTTTCCGGCCGACGCCACCGAGCACGGATTCGACAACATCGGCGAAGCGCTGACGCTTTCCGACTACCAACTTCAACGATACCTGGAGGTCGCGGAATCAGCTTTTCAGAAGGCAATGTTCTTCGATGTTCCGCAGCCGAAGAAACAAGCCTGGCACTACACCGGTAAGGACTTCAACGGCGTCATTTCTTACGAACGCGCCCCAGTCACCTGGCGGTTGATCGTCAATGACGACTACATGGAAATCGGACACGGCCAGCCATCGGAACGTCACGCCAACTTCGTTCCGGCGTTCGTCAAGAGAGACGGCGTTCCGGCTGACGGTTGGTACACGATTAAGGTCCGCGCTGCTGCGGCAAACCGACTGGACCACGGGTATGAGCACCGTGAATTTGAGAAGTATCAGAAGTTCCCGCTCAAAATGGCACTTTGGATTGCTCCCGAAGCGAGGCTGCTGGAAAAAAATGCCGCTGACCAGCGAAGGCTGCTGAAGGTATGGGACCTGCCAGACGGTCAGCCGGCGGTTTTTACTCAGCGAGTGTGGCTTGAAAAAGGTGCGATCCCCTTCGTTAGCTGGACCAATGGAATCAGCTCCAAAGGAAACATCCGGAGAGTCGCTGAGAAGTATCACCCTGAAGTCGTACGCGCCACGAA
>JABABI010000144.1 GCA_014238335.1 Fuerstiella sp. | reverse complement strand
AACTCAACATTTTATTCAGATTGCCCAAGGCAGCCCCGCAAACCGCAACTCGGACAAAAAACTCACGGCCTCTACGGGTACAGAGCCCTCGGAGTTTCGAGACGCGGACATAAACAGGAAAGCTCGTCTCTGTCTTCGCGTCATGCTGTTTCATCTGCGACCGATGTTGCTTCAAGCGGCTGTGTCGGAGCGGCGTCAGTTCACTCTTCGATCCGGTCTACTCAGCTGTCAGCTTGAGTATTCGGCGAATATTGTCTCTGAAAATCTTCTGCCGAACATCGGCAGGGAGATCCAGTCGGCGGTAGAAATCCAGTTGAGGGATTTTCTGATCGGGAGTCAGAAAGTCCGTACCGAACAGCATCCGATCGGCTCGGCGAATGAGAAACTCGCGTCCAAAATCGGGATCTCGGGAGATCGCGTTGTAGGCACTGAACGCAGAAAGGTCGCCGTACAGATTGGGGAACTCGTCCATGAGGCGATCAAGTGCGCCACCTGGTTTAACCTTGCCCTTTTGGTATCCACTGAGCGAAACGTTCGGCCCGCCAGAAATGGAATTCCAAAATCCCGTAGCATGCCCAATAAAAACTGCCTGCGGAAACATCTTCAGCACCGATTGCAGTCCGGGAAGCCCCGGAACATCAACGTTGCGCCGAGAATCCAGGTGAATCAGAACGGGCAATTCGGTTGACTGGCAGCCGGCAAAGATGGCTAGATTTCGTTTGTCGGTGATTTCGACGCCCGGCTTGTGTTCGCCGAAACCTCGGGCCCCTTTTTCCTTGTAGCGCTCAAGCTGACCGATGAGCGCCTGTCCGCTGCTATACCAGGTATTACGAGGATCTATCGAGCAGAAGGGTATCAGACGATCGCGATGCGGCTGTGTGTGTTCCAGCACGTACTCAGTGGACACAGGGTTGGGGAAAGATTCCGGCGAGACAAGTGGCAGTACGCAGGCCTGAGCAACATCGTTGAGATCCATCCACTTCAACAGATCTTCGACCTGCAACGGACGAGTTGCTCCTTTTCGAATGCCACCGATGTGAACATGCACATCCACGAATCGCCCCGGTGGAAATTCTTTCGCCACAGCGTGAGCCGGCGAATTCAGCACACCCACCACGGCCGTACCGGCGAGGCCGGCGACCGTTGAACAAAAGCGACGTCGATTAATTGTGTTCGTCATGTCATTTAACTATTTCAATGAGCCCAGAAATGCCAGCAGATCAGCCATCGCCTGAAGGTCGAGCTGTCGCTCCAGCCCTTCGGGCATAAAGGAGATACCGGTACTCCGCATTTCTTCGATGTTGACGCGCAGGATGGTGATGTTTGTATTGTCAGGCCGACGCAGCACAAGGCTGTTGGCCGATTCTGACTGAATCATTCCGGTGTGCGAGCGTCCGTCGTCCGCAATCACCACGTACGTCAGATACTGCGGTTTGACTTCGCGATTCGGGTCCAGCACATTCAGCAGGATCGCGGGCATGCCGCGGTTGCGTATTGCTTTGAGGTCCGCGCCGACGACGTTTCCCACACCTTCAAGCCGGTGACACGCCGCACAGGTCTTGCGGAAGTGTGCTCGACCCCGCGCAGCGTCTCCTTCTATGGTCAAGGCCGGCTGGTATCGAGTCACGATTTTCTGTCTGCTTTCCGAGGCTCGTGATTCGGCAAACAACTGAACGGCTCGTTGTCGCACACTCGCCTCCGGATGCTTCGTGAAGATCTGAATTCTCGCTACATCCACTTCGCCAGTTCGAATGTGTCCACGTTCAATGGCATCGAAGAACGCCTGCAGCCACTTCGGTCGCGTCGCCAGAGTGTCAACCGCACTGGATCGAAGTTGAGGACTGAAACGCTGCCACCGGTCGAGAATGATTGCAGCCACCTCCAGCTGGTCGAAGCGGCCCAGCATGTTGATCGCAGCACGCTGGACCGAACTGTCCTCGCGGACATCAAGCAGTTGCAGAACAATTGGCCGTACGTCTGCAAAGTCGAGCAGACTCAGCAGACGAATCGCGGACACACGGGCCGCCGACTTCTTTGATTCGTCCGTGACCGTTCGTCGTGCCTGAGTCAGTTGAGCCTCCATGATCTCCTGCGTTCTTCCTCCACATGCAAGGAGCGTTCGGGCAACCTCAGCGGAGCCTGCGTCCAGAGCGGCCCGACGAATGACAGCATTTGCCAGCGAGGACTCAGCCGGCGGAAGGTCGGCGACTTCGCCAGCCAAATCCCGCACGGCCTGAACATCACCGGCTCCGGCAATTTGAGACCCAAGTTGTGTCAGCAGTTCGCGTCCATGCTGAGAGAACCGAACCTGCTGATTGGCGAGCAGCAGGCGAAACACCTTTGCCTGACGTCCTCCGGCGGAGGAAAGGACCGCCACGCGGAACCATGGATCGTTGCCATCACGAACCGCCAGGCCCGATAACGCTGCGTATGCTTCATCGCTGTCGACGACGCCCAGAGAAAACGCCGCCTGAAAGCGGACCCGAATTTCCGAATGAGACGAGTTCGCGATAATCTGCTCCTGGATGTCCGGGGTCTCTGCTGCGAACTGTTCAGCCAGTTTCAAAGCATGTTCGCGAACACCGGAATGATCGTCGGACAGAGCCTGCAGCAGAACATCGACATCCAGCGACTGCAATCCGTCCAATGCGTAGAGCGCATGCAGGCGTCCGAGAGGGAATCTGGATTCGGAAAACTGCCGGCGAATGTCGGCAACGACGGATTTGTCCTGTCGCGTGTAAAGCAGTCGCGCAGCGGTGTCTCGATGCCAGCCGTTCGGGTGTTCGAGCATTCTGACGAGTTCCCGCGATTCGGCCTTCGCCGAGAATCGTTGCGAGCGTTTTGAGTGGCTTTCCGGAACGATGCGATAGATGCGGCCACGGTGGACCCCACCCGTCACGTCGATGTGCTTGAGGACTTCCGGCGGAAGGAACGACGCTCCTTCGATCAACGCGCGATACATGTCGACCACATAAAGATTGCCGTCAGGACCGTTGGCAAACTGTACCGGTCGGAACCAGTTGTCTTTGGATGCCAGAAACTCACGGTCGGAGTCGGCACGGCGGGCAACAAGGTTCACACCGTCCGGTTCGAACTTTGCGCGAAAGATCAGGTTGTTGGCAACCTCACCTACGAATCCTGTGCCGCGAAACTTCGCGGGCCACGCATCGCCACGGTAAATCGTCACACCGGTTGCCGACGTGAAAAAACCCGATGGCGTGCCGCCTTCGTTCGACCCGGCATACAACTTTTCTGTTCGCATTCGAGTCCGCATAACTCGCCATGGCTCGTCGGGACTGATCCGAAAAAGCTGCGTGAACTTGCCGGTTTCCAGAATATTTACGGAAGGTGGAGGCGCAGTCAGCCACGGATTGCGCGCGAGGTACCGTTCGTCATAGACCAGAAACTTGAATGGATCACTGTTCCGACAGCGAAACTCGCGCCCCCAGTCATCAATGGTCAGCCCATGCTGGCCGCCGCCACTACCAGCTTCATAGTGCAGTGTGCGCGGATCAAAACAAAATCCCCGATTCCTCACCGCAACCGGTTTCGAATTCTTCACGTCGGGGCGCTGAATCAGCCCGCCGGAAAAATTCGTGCAGACGTGAATTCGGTTATCGAGTCCCCAGCGGAACGAATTGAGCTGTGCCTGACCGGCCCGCTGAACTTCCTGCCCAAAGCCTGTAAAGACGACGCGACGTATGTCTGCACGACCGTCGCCGTTCGTGTCTTTGCAATACAAAATGTCGGGGGCTGCGCCGACAAAGACGCCGCCGTCGTAACAGATGACGGCAGTCGGATACGACAGCTTGTCAACGTAAATCTCACTCTGATCAAAAACACCATCGCGATCAGTATCCGAGAGAACTCGCACGCGCCCTGTGTCTGCAATCGTGCTGCGAGCGTGCTTCTGGTTGTACTCGGGAAATTCGACCACAAACATCCGGCCGTGTTCGTCAAAGTCGATTGCCACCGGATCACGAAGAAGTGGTTCCGACGCCGCCAATTCAACTCGGAATCCAGGCATGACGCTGAACTTTGCAATGGTGTCGGTCGGTTCAGTCGGTGCAATTCGAGGTAGTTCTGCTGCAAAGTCGATTGACGGAGGATCTGCAATCGGTGCCTCATCATCAGCCAGCACCAAGCCGGTGAGCATGACTAAAACAGCAAAACAATGCAGCAATTGAGTCATATCAAATTCACAATGAGCAGCCGTTACGAAAGTTTGTGTCGCCGAGGGTGTGCTGTTGCGTGTCACCGTAGTATCGCTTTCCCGACGACAGACGTCGAATACGAGCTCGACCGCTGGACAAGGCGTGCATTCGACAAACGTGATGGAATCGAGATTATAGATGATGAGTTTTTACAACACAGTCAGCCCATGGTCATCGGCGTATCTGGATCATCTGCCGGCAGGGCAACTCAGGCTGATGGGTCACCGACCACAGCGGATTGCCACGAAATACGGCACGCACTGGTCTGCCCCGTTGCCGGTCGACGCCAAGCCGAGTAATTTGCAGTACGATGTCGGCCGAAGTCATAGGATGAATCAATGAGCAATGAAATCAATGTGCTAAGTGTCGGTGCCGGATTTATGGGTTCGCTGCACGCCAAAGCCTACGACAAGATCGATGGCGTGCGAAACGCCGGAATCGTGACGAGAAACTACTCCAGCTCGGAACAGCTTGCCAATGAACTAGGTGCCAACGTCCCACGCTTTACGGATTTTGAGGAGGCACTGGAAAAAACGTCGCCGGACGCGGTCGCGATCAGCACTTACACCGATTCTCACTTTCATTACGTCTCCACAGCACTGAATCGCGGCCTGCACGTATTCGTGGAAAAGCCACTGGCGGAGACGATCGAGGAATCTCAGGAGTTGTTCGACCTGGCCAACCGCGTCAATCGCAAGCTTTATGTTGGCTACATCCTCATGACGCACCCTTCGTGGAGCAGATTCATCGAGATCGCTCATGAGCTGGGCAAGCCGCTCGCCATGCGTATGAATCTAAATCAACAGACGAAGGGCGAGTTCTATGACACGCTGTTCAACATCATGCAGGTGCAGTCGCCGATCGTCGATTGCGGCGTGCACTACGTCGACATCATGTATCAGATGGCTCAGTCTCGCCCGGTGCGGGTCCACGCGATCGGGTGTCGCAACTGGGATCTCGTTCCTGAGCACATCTGCAACTACGGACAACTTCAGGTGGAGTTCGAAGACGGCTCTGTGGGATGGTACGAAGCGGGTTGGGGTCCGATGATGAGCGAGACCGCCTACTTCGTCAAAGATGTTGTCGGGCCCGCCGGAGCCGCCAGCATCGTCCCGGACAAGGGACGCTCGGACGACAAGGATCACCACGTTGAGGCCAACACGATCCTGCGACACTTCGCCGAGCAAAAGGATAAGGAATTCGTCCGCAACGATGAGCGAATCCGGATTGACGAGCCGGATCATGACGGGCTTGCCGTTCTCGAACAGCAGGCATTTATCGACTGCATTCGAAACGATCTGGAAATGTCGTCTCACCAGGATCGCGTCATGACGAGCCTGCGAATCGTTTTCGCTGCCGATCAATCGCAAAGAACCAGGTCGGTGGTCGAGCTGTAATGGTGCATCATCGATCGTCGCGTTAACTCATACGAAATCCGGCACTGTTGAAAATCCACCCTTTGATAGTTCTGCTCCTGGAAACTCATACCTTTTTCAACGCACGAATTCCGTGCCATCTGGTCCATACGATTTTTCGGAATCCGCCGTCATCTGGCGAACTGTGCCTGACCGAGAAGAATCGCCGAATCTGCTGAGCGATGAAATCAACCATTTGTGGCACGACCTTGCCCTCGGCTTGCCAGGGCGGCTCATTGATTCTCCCTGCCAAGTTTGCTGAACAAGAGTTGGGGATTCCAGGCGTTTTGGCGTAAAGATTCAGCCGTGTTGACGACTCTGTGGCTCCGCAACCAATTCATTACCAAATTCCTCACGCCCAGCGCAGCATTCCGCAGATCAACATAACCAGAATCATCAGCGAAGGACCAATCTCCTTGCTGGCGATTTGGATTGCCTCATGCGTTCCACGCAAGTCGCAATGCGCTATTCCCTGAACCGAAACGAGTAGAGGTCACACTCCGTCATCACAAAGCGCAGCCTAATCGGTTGGCCGGCAACTGTTGACAGGTCGGTATTACCACGCCAATCAGCCGACCGCTCTATTTCGTCGGCGTAGATCGGCGGGCAATCTTCGAGCGTGAAGTTTGGGATCGGCGTGCCGTTCGGTTTTTGAAGTTCGACACGCAAACTGCCTGCCGCACTTGTGCTGAGATTCACGTCGAGTGAGCTGCCCGAAAACACAATTGGACGGGTCAGCAATTCACCCTGCTTCGATCCGGCGTGAGCGGAAACGAATCCGTCGGTTCGCAGCACGTAGCGGTCGCCGCTGCGGTGGTAGATCGACATTTCAGTCGGGGACGTGGGAATAGCGTTGAGCGCGACGTAGTTAGCTCGGTTCTTCCAACGTACAGGATCGAGTCCGGGTCGAATGAAGGCTTCGGTAAATACGCGGTCGTACCGTTCGCTGCCCGCACGTGTTGTCATAAACAGTATGTCCGTGGCGTTGTTCTGATCATCCGTTGTTGTCGCGTCGCCGCGACCGGAAACATACCGTGTTGGCAAAGCGATGTAGATGTGGGGAGCGCGAAAGTACGGATGAGTCTGACTTGTGTAGAGATGCTCGCCCGGCAGATTGGGATTCATCGCGATCGGATCGGTCCACGATTTGAAGTCCGTAGAAGTCGTACGGCTGATGCTGCGAAGCCGCTGCGATAGTGTCCATGTGCGGAAGTAGCAGACATATCGCTGTTCGGCCGGCGACCAAAACGAGACGTTCTGAGAATCGAATGCATGCCGCCATTGCGGCTGATACGGAATTACCTCTTCGCGTTTGGTCCAGTGAATCCCGTCTGTCGAAACGAATGCGAACAGGCCCATTCCGGGTTTCGCTTTGCCGCGTTTGTCGCCCGGGCCGGGATGGCCGGCCAGAGCTTTGAAGCGTTCATCGGGCGATACACCCGGCCGTGTGTCGAGCAGCGGCGAAAAGTTGTGTAGCAGCGAAGGCATCTTCGCTAAAAGAACGTTGTTCTTGCGTGTGCCGCCGACCTCGTGCAGGCCCAGCTTGGGAAAGGCCCATTCGTGGCCATCGCGGCTCTCGGCGTACTGTACGACCTCGCCGGAATTTCCGCTGCTTGCGTCGGCGCTGTACGAGGGATCTTTGCCTCGCCAATAGGCTCGAAACAAATCGCCGCGTTCATCCTTGTCCTTGATGACAGTGATGTAATGCGCTACCGGCAATGGTGATTTTGGACGCTTTGCCCTGACAGGATGATGCAATCGCAACTCTACGCCATCCATTCGGTCAATCAACAGCCGATCAACAAACAGCTCGCGCCGCGATCCAATGACGATCGGGTCGTGAGCGATCGCGGGAGCCGTTGATAAGAGAGCCGCCATAAGTAAAAGCGGAACTCGCCGGCAGTTCCGACCGATTCGTGTGCCGTCGACCTTCGTTGCGAGGAATTGAGTCATCGATGTCATTATTAATGCAGTGTCCTTCCCAGCCAGCGGTCGAACCAGGCGAATGTCAACCGTCGTGTGACTCCGGGGAAGCCGTGGCCTCCGGGAAACGAAAACCAACTGAAACAGTCGCCCGCGCCGAATTCACTGAACTGTCGTTCAATTTTGTCAGGCTTTATCAGGTGCTGAGTTTCGTAGTATTCCAACGTCAGATCGTAACCTAATCGCTTCTGCCGTGCCTTGAGAACGCTGGGCAGTCCTTCGGTATCTCGCCAATTGATATACACATCGAGCGTGTTTCGAGCCTTTGGAAAAAATTTGTGGCGATAGAGTTCCTGTTCCGTCGAAATGATCAACAGGGGGCGCGGTGCGACCATTGCCATCAAGCTGTCGAAATCCACTGGGACCTGTTTCGATTGGTCGTCAACGTACGGACGAAAATTCTTGATGTAGATTAATGGCCCGCTGTTCGAATTGAAGCCGAAGCGACGTTTAATTGTCTTGCTGCTCGTCGGCGGGTCTCCTTTTTTCCAAGGCGTCCACGATGCTGGTTTTCGCGACCAGTGGTCGGCGTGGCGATACCAGTCGAGTACGCCGCCGTTACTCACCGTGGCCGTGATCCGTGGATCGAACGCTGCCGCAAAGATCGCCGTGTGGCCGCCCAGTGACCATCCCGTGCAACCGATCTGGTCATGGTCGACAAAGGCGAGCGTTTGCAGAAAGTCCACGCTGCGCATGATGTCCCAGGTGTTTTTGCCCTGCTGTTTACCACAGCATTCGGGAGTTTAACGCGCGAGTACTCGTCGCTGCCAGCAGTCAGACGTCGATTTGACTTTCCCTGAGAGACATGTCGGCTTTGTAAAGGCAGATGACTTTGCCATGGATTCCTTTGCGGCACAGGCGATATTTCTGAAAATCGTGGAGACCGTGTCAATGACACCGCACAGGGCGTGGATATCGAATTCGGATTTGAGGCAGGTGATGATTTCTACGAGAACTGGGACGGACAGGACGAAAAGTGGTCTCGCGCCGAAGACGGTGCCTGGCACTTCATGACACCTGACGGTTCGATCCGGCGCTGGACAACGCCCGGAAAAGCGGAAGGGCGCGTGGTTGCCACTGTTGATCCTGTCATGTATACGGATCGGCTTCTTCTATTGGGAGCTAACTCGGATGTGGAAGTAACCAGGACACACCATCTTCCCTTTTCTGATCTCAATTCCGAAAGGACGTTCAGCGAAGATAGCTTGTTCGAAGAAACTGACGACGTCATCTTCTGGTAATCGTATCAACAGCCAATTCAGGTGGAGCTTCAGATGAAAAGTAGCGAATTCAAAGCAGTCATTGACCAGATCGAGCGGGCCTTTTCCAACGTCACACTTGAAGCCGGCGTGTCTTTGCACGAAGCCGATGTCATCGACGACTACGGTTCGGACGACGAGCGGAAGAAGGCTCGCGCGGGTGACGAAAAGGAAGACTGGCAACATATTTCGGAGGAAGATATTGCCAGGTACCAACACGTTTTGTGTTTCATGGATGCTGAGGGGCTTCGATTTCACTGGCCAGCATGGATGGTGTTCACGTTGCGTCGTTACAAGACCAGTGACTCACTCAGCACCGACTCAGTTATCTACAGCATATGCCGATCGGCTGCGGACCATAACACGCGTGCCCTGCTCTCAGAGGAACAGCGAAATGCAATCATTGGCTTCCTGGAAGCGTGTCTTGACCTTGGTGACTGGCTGGACGTGGATCAGATACCGGACGCCCTCGAAGCATGGCGTGGCGACACAAAGGCACGCCGCAAATTGAGGCGGAAGCTTGACTTTGAGGACGCCGTGAACGAGCAGTACATGAAGCTGGTGTCAGAAGATTCGTTTCTTTCGGATCCTGACACTATTAGAAATGCGGCGACCAGTGAACTCAACCCCGAGCAGCAGCATCAGTTTATGCAGAAAATGATGGACCTGCGTCAGAAGGCCACTCAGACAATCGCAGAAAAGATCAATAATTCCGGCAATGAATCGCTCTGCTACGGCAACGGACAAGAAATCCATGTGGGTGACAATGTCCGGTTTGCAGTCGGGCAGGACATCGAACTTCAGGCTGGCCAGGTCGTTGCCGTTGCCGGACAGAACTGCGGCGCGGGCGAATCGGTCCCAGTACCCGAATGGGGATTCTTTGTCGAAGACCAACACGGCGAGTTAATCCACTGGGATGAGGCCGATGAGGATCTGGAATTCGTAAATCGCAGCACTGCTGCTGAAGAGTCAACAGACGGTCGACAGTCGGAGGCAGAGGACGCGTGATAGAGTGGGCAACCCCCGTAAGCGGCATGCGGAGACACTGTACCAGTGCGACTTCTTCTTTAAACGGATCGTGACGAAGTTCGGCCTGCAGCAGTATTTCGTGCTGGTTTATCTGCACCTCGGCAGCCGCAGGGTTTACATGACGAAATGCACGCGAACGCCGAATGCCACATGGATGAAGGAGCAGGCGAAGAAGTTCGTGGAGCACGTAAAAACGAACGGTCAGGAGATCACGCTGCTGTTCCGCGACCGCGACGGCATCTACCGGTCCGGATTCGACAACATGTTTCGCGACGCCGGCATCAAGGTGAGAAAGAACAGCATCCGTGCGCCGAACCTGCAGGCGCATATCGAACGATTCATTCAGAGTCTGCATCAGGAAGCACTGGACCACTTCATCGTGTTCGGCGAGCAGCACTTCGACTACCTGATCTCCGAGTACGCGGAGCACTACCACATCGAGCGCCCACATCAGGCGTTGGGCAACGTTCCGATCACTGGAGACTGGCCGAAACCTGAGAACGATCCGCCAGACAGCATCCCGATTGAATGTCGGACCAGATTGGGCGGGGTGCTGCGGCACTACGAGCGGCGGGCTGCGTAGCGGCGGTCAGGCTGGCTGGTTACCTGGACCTTGCGCGGACGAACAGAATACGATAAAGATCTCAGAGATCGTCTGTCGTGAACAATTTGGTGGATTGATCAAGTCCTTCGAACGCGCCGCGGCTTGAGAACGAGCCTCGGAAACTTCTATCGTTAACGCATCCTGTGCGCGCTCGTCACGATTTCAAACTTATCTGAAGCGCCTCTGCCCGCCACTTCTCGAGATCTCCCGGCGCACTTGCCTACCGCTTGAGTCGACATAAGCTGAATCCACATGGTGAGTTGCTTTCCGCACTCGATTTGTACCGCGTGGGCCTGGATCGCACGTCACGCCGGTGACCTAGAATTGAGTGAACCGCGTGCCTTCTTTTCCCAACTGGTCGATCGCTGGTGTCCGAGCGTAAGGATGCCCATTACAACCCAGGTCGCCGTACCCCAGATCATCTGCAAACAGAAAGACAATGTTCGGTGGCCGCCCGGCCGCTGCCTGAGAATGTGTGATGAATACATGGAGCAGCACGAATGCAAAGAACGCTCCAGCAATTTTTTCGAAAAAGAGTCTTGGTTTATTCCTGGTCTTCTGTCTTCCATTGCCCGATTCAGACATCCGAAACGCAACCTGCTGGGTGCGGTCACGTGATCGATTCCCGGGATTCTGCCAGCCTTCGGTTCCACAGCGTCACCGGCATTTTATTCAGTTGTCCAGCCCAGGACCGACAAGACGAAAAAGTAAACTGCGTCCGAAAATATTCGCGGCAAGCCGCGTTGTCCTGTTCGGTTTCAGATATACTCCGCAGCGCCTCGGAATTTCAGGGAGAAGTTCACAAAACCGCCTGCGGAGACCGAATAACCGCCTCTGTGGACTCTGAGCCAGCATCGATGCGATCACGCGAGAGCAATTAAACGGCCGACGCGCGTCGCAAGACTTCGGACTTGCGCGACTGCTCATTCAGTCGGAATTTTCTTGGCCGATCTCAGCGCGATTTCCTGGCAGCGAGATATGATTCGTCGGCAATTCTACGCGCAAATTAAACTCCGCTGTGCTGAATTCCCAAAGGTTCGCCGGCCAGCAGACTCAGCCTTCACAGAGGACCAGCAGCGTTGAATGCTTCACAGCCCAAAGTCGATCTGTTGATCATCGGTGGTGGCGTGCTTGGTGTGTTTCATGCGTATCATGCTCAGCGACGTGGGCTGGAAGTTTTGCTGCCGGAGAAGACTTCGGCTCCGGTCGGAGCGACTGTGCGAAACTTTGGCCAGGTTGTTCCGTCGGGAATGGACCGGCACTGGCAGAAGTTCGGGCGTGAGAGCCTTGAGATTTATGCGTCGCTTCAGAAAGAATTCGACCTGTCCGTTCGTCGGCTGGGAAGTATCTACATTGCTTCGGACGACGACGAACTGACGCTGCTTCATGAGTTGCGCGAAATCAATGCTGCGAATGACTATCACTCGGAACTCTGGAATCCCCGGCAATGCCATGCTCGTTATCCCCAGCTAAGAACGGATTATTGCCGTGGGGGACTGTTCTATCCGGATGAGATTTCTATAAATCCCAGGTTGATGATTCACCAGCTTCATCGGTACATGAATCAGCAATCCGGTTACAAATCATACTTCCAGACATGTGTCTGTGATCTGGCCGAATCCGGTGACCTGGTCGAAGCGCGAACCACTGACGGGAAAGTGTTCCGGGCAGAACGAGCCATCATTTGCGGTGGCAGCGAGTTTCAACTTCTGTTTCCGGAAGAATTTCAACAAAGTGATCTGACAGCCGTTCGATTGCAGATGCTGAGGCTGAAACCACAAACGGATATACAGATACCGGGCAACGTGCTGACCGGACTGTCCATTCGCCGATACGAGAGCTTCACCCAGTGTCCGTCGTGGTCGTCCGTAAAAAGTCGCGAGACAGAGGACAGCTTCTGGAGGAAGTGGGGCGTGCACATTCTCTTTAAGCAGGAGTCCGACGGCGGTATTATTCTGGGCGATTCTCACGAGTACGCGTCAGCTCGACAGGTGGATGACCTGCAGTTTGATCTGCGGCGTGACATCAACGACTATTTCGTCGCGGAAGGCAGAAAGATTTTTGACCTGCCGTCCTGGGATATCGAAGCCGCGTGGTACGGAGTCTATTGTCAGACCAGCCACCCATCCGGAATCTTCACGAAGACGATCGGCAGCAACATTCACATCGTGACCGGCATTGGCGGCAAAGGCATGACAAGCAGCGCGGCATTTGCAAATCACCAGTTGAAAGAGATCCTTAATGATTAAGCTCGTCGTATTTGACATGGCCGGAACAACGGTTGATGAAGACAACGTCGTTTACAAGACCGTGCGGGCCGCCATCAATGCGGCCGGGTACGAATTCACTCAGGAACAGGTGCAGTCGGTCGGTGCCGGCAAAGAAAAGTCGCAGGCAATACGCGACGTGCTTGCACTGGATGGACAGGTGCACGAAGAAGATGAAGTCGCGGCCATTTTCAGGGATTTCAAGTTACGTCTCGCCAACGCATATGAATCCCTGAAAGTCACAGAACAGCAGGGAACGTCAGATGTTTTCGCAGCGCTTCGTGACCGTGGAATCAGGGGGGTGTTGAATACCGGTTATGATCGAGCGACCGCCGAGGGGCTGGTCGCGAAAATTGGCTGGCATATTGGAGACGACATCGACGGTCTGGTCACGGCCAGCGATGTCGAAAATGGCCGTCCAGCTCCCGACATGATTCTTAGGGCGATGGCAGATCACGACGTTGAATCATCAGAAGATGTTGCCAAGATCGGCGATTCCGCGATTGATATCGAGAAAGGAAAGAACGCGAGCTGCGGAATGACATTCGGCGTTACCACCGGTGCACAGACAGAATCGCAGCTGCGGGCGGCGGCTCCGACACACGTCGTGAACAGCCTTGAACAGATGCTGAATCTGATTCTCGCCCAACCATCAGCGACCTGATGTTAAGTCTGCGTCAATACTCTGACAGACCGGCTTCGTCCGACGTTGCTGCTCGACCGCGGTCAACGAACAGACATACGAAGGTATTGAATGTAGTGTTCCAGCGGTGGCGTCCGAAGGCCTGGAATCTTGGCTGCGTCGTCCCAGTGCCGCAGACGGACGGCATCCTTCGCGAACGAGTTCTGTTCGAACAGTTTGGTTTCCGGGGCAGACATGGGACCGCCCTGCAACCGCAGACTAACGATCGAAGGCTCACTTAAGCGCTCCTGATATCCGTCAAGTATTGCACACATGTACCGCTTTGCCGGAACGTGCAGGCGAACCGGCTCTGCAACGGAATCTCCGAAGATCCGTTGAAGATAACGCTGCCCCAGGTCTTCATGGGCGTCGTCGATCCCACGGTCAGGTGCGTCGTCCGCAAGACTGTGCAGCAAATGGCCAACATCATGCAGCAGGGCCGCAGATATCAGTTCTGCAGAAGCATCATCCTGTTCTGCCAACATCGCGCACTGGAGCGCGTGTTCAATTTGGGTGACCGATTCTCCTCCATACTCAGAATCACCGCGTTCCCGCAACAGCCTGACGCAATCATCAATCGATGGCATGATTCGTTCCTCATATGCAGATACTGTCATCAATAGTTTTGAACAACCGCCGAATAACGCTGAATTCGCAGGGAATTTACCACGATGGGACGCATCTTCCAGCCACTCCTCTTCCGGCCTGGAGATCGGCTCGCACGCTGCACTCTTTCAGAACGGATCTCACTTCACGTCCACGTTCGCCGACCTTAAGCAGCCAGGCCGACTCGTACCGCAAAATGGGAACTTGCGCTTGAAAGTCCAGAATGCTGTGAGAAACTGCAAGACTCGCAAAGACAGTCCACAGGTCCCGCGTGACGTCGGACTGGTCGAGTGGCGGCTGAATCCAAAGACGGTTAACGCCGAAAGCACAATCCGAGACGCCGCCTTCGACTCCGATCTGCGCAACGTGTTTGACCCGAAGGGGTAGGATCATGCTTCGACAAGACAAGTGTCATCGAGACCGTAAAGACATACCATCGGCCTGCACGATGCTAACCGCAGTGCTGTTCATTGCAGGCGGCCTGATTCCTCTCTCGCGTGTGCAGTCCGAGGAACTGTCCGTCTCGCTGCGGGTCAGCCCGCGCGTGGAGAAAGGCCGCATCAACCCGTACATTTTCGGCGCTGGGGTCGACCACAAAACCAATCCATTGCGCACGCCCAGGTATCCGGAGAAAGTTCTCAAGGACATCAAGGACTCCGGCCTGAGGATTGCCCGCTATCCCGGTGGGTTTGTTTTCAATCGCAACGATCACCGCGGCTCGTGGTCGAATTTTTACTGGCAGGATCACATTGGGAAGAATCCTGATCGCAAGCCAACGGAAGTCTATGACCTCGACACGTTTCTCCAGCTCTGCGAACGGTTCAAGATCGAACCACTGATGCAGATCAACTTTGTAGGCGAGAAGCAAGAGTCTGTGCAGGGCTACATTGAGTATCTCGTCGGCGACGGCGACATCGACAAAGACGGCATCGACTGGGCAGCGAAGCGCAAAGCCAACGGTCGAGCCAGGCCGTATAAGATCAAGTATTGGCAACTCGGCAACGAAGTCCACAGCTACGCGCAGGGCTTTCATGAGAATGCCGCCGGGGCGAAGGAATACGCCCGCATGCTGGACCGGCTGGTTCCGGTGATTCGGATGATGTCACCGGGCGCGAAAGTGATCGTGCCCTTCATCAATATTCAGCGTCCGCGCTCCGAGGCGAAGCTGAAACCCGGTGATCCCGACATCAATTTCACGACGAGTCACGAATTCGCGTTGGCTTTTCTGGAAAACCTGAACGTCAAGGTCGACTACTTCGACTGGCACTTTTACCCGGCGAACGGCTGGAACGGAAAATACGATTTCCTCGACACCGACGACGAATGGAAGCACCTTTACTGCTGGGGCACGAAGTTCCGCGAGTGCCACGAGGTCATCAATAAGTTGATTCGCGAGAAGTGCAAACAGCTACCGCCGCCCAAACTCATCGTCGGCGAATGGTCGGGCGACTGGACCGGCGGAATCTTCCGACAACATGAAAACAGCTTCCGCGGATCGCTGATGCGCACGATGGCGACCGGCGTGTTCATGGCTGACCAGCTTCTGTACATGACAAAGAAAAGCGTCCCTTCCGAAAACATCCACGCAGCGTTCTGGCACAGTTTCTCGAACGATGCC
>JABABI010000143.1 GCA_014238335.1 Fuerstiella sp. | reverse complement strand
AAACATAGCCCCATGGCGCTCGAAAAACCAACGGTCGGTCCCCTGCAGTGTCGCCATTGACTCGCAATACCGACCGAAGCGATCGCATCGATGCTGCGGCATCTAACAATGGCGCCGTACAAGTGACGTCCGGCACAGCCACGTTCACCCGCCTCAGCACAGTATTCCAACGCCGACCAGCATTACAGAAGCTATCGTTAAGGTGTGAGTTCTGTCGCGTCCGCGCGGCGCAGCCACCTGCCCCGCCTGCCGGCGGTCACACAGGTAGAGCCGAATTCGTTCGAGTCGCCGTAATGAAGCCAATGAACAACGATCATTCCTTGATGAACCCGCGAGACGGGGGCTGTTACGCCATCGTACCGGAAAGCCATGTTACGGCCCGTATTCAGGTGGGCGAAAACGCTGCCTCTCGCCTGCTGAATGGCAACATACGTGTGTTGTCGCGTTCACAGCTCAGGCTGACCATCACCGAAAATCTGCCACCCAATACGTCCGTGGAGCTGGCAGTCGATGTTAATTCCATGGGAGTTGTGTTCTCGTCAATGGCAACCGTAAGCTGGACACAAGTCCGCGGTGATGGCCGTTTCTGGATGAGTTGTGAGCTGGAAGATCAGATACCGGAATCTCTGCTCGAGAAACTGGCAGTGCAGGGACATCTCGATCGTCGAGACGTCTCGCGCGTACATCTGTCACAATCCGTCACCGTAAGTCGCGAGCTGGGCAAAGGCACGGTCAATGCAAAAATCGCGAATCTGTCACCAAACGGCTGCTGCCTGCTGATGGCGGGTTCTGTCCAGAAGAATGAGCGGTTGCTGCTGGAGATCAATCAAGAACAGGACTCCCGTGACCCTGTTTCCGCGCTGGTGAAGTGGCACAGACCAAACGGCGAAGACAATCTGGTCGGATGCCTGTTCCTCGGCACTGACGGCTACAAACGGCTGGAGGACTGCCTTCCCAAGCAACGGTCCAACAACCGATCCGCCACCTTTACCTGGAAATTGGTTGCAGCTGCACTGGTCAGCGGATTATTGACGACCTTCGCCTACACTCAACTGCTGAAATAACCGCCGACAATCAGTACTGAGGGCGCACTCTCGTTGCGTGAGGACGAATCGTCTGTTCAGATACGTAAAACGTCGCTGACGTAGCTCTCGTATTGGAGTCTCCCCGGAAACGCCCCATCATGCAGCGGGGCAGCAGCCGCGACGGAAATTCCGAAACGACGGCGTGAATTCTGCCACGCCTCAGCGGTTCACGGTATAGAGAAGAGTTCGGGAGCAATTCTCCGGTAAAAACGAATTGCTGAAACGCCATATCAGGATCGACAGGCCATGTTACTGGATCATCCAGCCCTTATATCGTCTCTGCAATGTGCCTACTCGGCTGAACGGGCTGCGGCGATCGCCTACATCGGCCACGCCAAATCGTTAATAAGAGAATCTGAACGTGAGCACGTACGCACCATTGAGCGTGACGAGTGGGACCACCGTCGCCACGTTCTGGCAATCATGCAGGAATACGAGATTCCCGTGTCGCGGTGGCTGGAAGTCAAATACTTCGTCATTGGAAAATTGATCGCAGCCGCCTGTCATGTGATTGGCAGATTCATGCCCTATTTCTTCGCCGGAAGACTGGAAAGCGGTAATGTCTGTCAGTATTTCGTTATGATTCAGTACTTCCGATCGCTGGGAATATCAAAGCATGATGAACTGCTCTGGGAAATGGGCCTGACTGAGAAGGACCACGAAGTTTACTTTCTGCAGATGGTCAAGGACGCACGCTGGCTGCCGTGGTTCGAAAGAGCGTTCGAATGGGGTGTTCATTCAAGCAAAAACAACGTTGATCCGGATGCAGATGTCGGAATGTCGTTGACGGAAATTCACCGATCCTGCGACAGATGAATTGAAGAAGCAAATTCCGGAATGAACGTGAATTCCGTTTTTCCTGTTCTCGGCCTCGCGATTTCCTCGGCGGTTCCTGCAATAACCCCAGGCAATGCTGCGGCGCCCCCCCCCAATGTGTTGATGATCGTGGCGGACGATATTTAACATAGGCACACGTGTAGTGTCTGGAAACCGTTTGTTTTTAAGGACTTGCGAGCACTTTGGGCTTCGCTAAAAAAGTCCGATATTGACCCGAATTGCCCCTTGTTTAGCTGCCGTTGGTGCAATTTGCACTAACGGGATGACGAACTTAAGCCCTCGGTGGACTATACCGCAGCGACGAAAAATGTTCCTTGAAACAAGTGGTCGATGCAACCGCCAGCACGAACTATCCTGCGAAACTCGCAGCGGTCGTCATCACCGAAGCGAATTGGCTGATCTGAAGAGCAGCATGGATTACGAAGCTATTACGCCTGTGTGAGTTTCATCGATGCCCAGGTCGGGAAGATCACCGTCGTACCAATACAAAGTCACTGGCTTTCGAGTTCCCCGCGCCGGGAATTCGTAGCGAATCTTCGCTGAACGTGGAAAGACCTCGCTGTGTTCTTTCGGATCATAGCCCTTCGCTTCCGCGACGATTGATGTCGGAGCGTCAAGCCGCAGCGCCCAAAACACTGGATCGACGAGGTGACACAGATAGTCTCCCAGCACTCCCGAGCCAAACTTTCGCCATCCAGGCCATCCACCAGTATGGTACGTCGGGTGGAAATTGCGAGTTGGGGCGGGACCACGCCACAGATTCCAGTCCAGGGTTTCGGGGACTTCCGGCTGCTGGTTCAACTGCGCGATTCTGCGATCAGGATCACCGCCACCAAACCTCACCACTGCGTGGACTCCCGTCACGTCGCCGATCACATCGCTCCGGATTGCTTCGCAAAACTCGCGACAGGCCAGAAACGAATGGCCCTGATTACTCAGTTGAGTCGCCACACGCTGCTGGCGCGCCGCCTCGGACAGTTTGCGGATTTCGTAGACCGTTCTCGCCAGGGGCTTTTCGCAGTGAACGTGTTTGCTCATCTGAATGGCCGCCATAGCAATCGCGGCGTGCGTGTGATCTGGCGTTCCAACGATCACCGCGTCGATGTTCTTTTCCTTCTCCAGCAGCTGGCGAAAATCGCGATAACGAGCTGCATCAGGAAAGTCTTTGTCGCCAATTGCTCGTACAAGGGTGCTGTTCGCCGCGGCGCCGTGTCGTTCCGGCGCGCGTTTTTTTTCTGTGTCCACATCGCACAGAGCCGCGATTCTGGCGCCCGCGTACTGCGACGCGCGGATGTCGTTACCCCCCCGATGCCAGCGACATTAATGGTTTCGCTGGGCGGTCGCAGTCCACTGCCTGCCACACAATGGCGGGGGACGATGTACGGAAATACCAGCGCCGAGGAGACGGCGGCAGTGTTCTTGATGAGACCGCGTCGAGAAATGCGGCTGGTTGAGTCCTTCACGATTTTGTTCCTCTTCATGCCACTAATTCTCGTGCCGACGCAGGACGGGCATTCGGCTGCGGCATCTACAGATCCGCCAGCCGCTTTTTTGCATCACCGAATCGACCGAGCCGGATGCCCATCCGATCCATGATCGACAACTACAAACTGCACAGTCGCCGGTTGTCATCCCCACGATCGCTGTAGTCCAGCACGCGGCCCGTTTTGAGCATCCCGCCGTGCCGGACGTATGTCTAACCCGTCAGGTCCCGAATCGTGTTGTTGTACTCCGCCATACTCAGCCGCCGTGCGAGCACCGGTCCCGAATCTCCGGCGTTACGCGGCGCCTGAAATTTGCGAAACGAGCGGCTCTACTCCAGCACTGCCTTTCCCGAGTCGATGGTTGGCTGTCTTGAATCGACTGGAGGCATTTCTCCGGCTCGCACTCCATCGGCCACATGTTGCCACGTCGCAAAATTCTTCACGACATCTTCGGCACCTTGAAGTCGGCTTAGGTCAAATTTGCCCGCAGGATCTGGAGTACCATGGCACTCCAGACAGTGTTGACGCACAAACGGCCGCACGACGGTCTGAAACTGCGAAGCCAGCTTGTCACCGTCAACAGCCATCGCCGCGTCGCACAGCATTGATGTGACAATGAAGATCAAAGCCACATTCGGTGAACTTAGCCGCATTGAAAACACTCCGAACGCAGGTTGGCGCTAGGCTTTGTCAGAAAATGGTGGGATGACTTGTTGGTGAGCCGTCGGCGCTAGCCGCGGGCCGGTCAAGATTACTTTAGCAGCAACAGAGCGGCCAACCGGCCACACGTAATTAACTACCTGGGATTCAAAGCGATCGTGGACATCTCTTCGCCTCGATTTGGAGAGGCGAGTGGATCGTGGCATCGTAGGTGCGAATTCCGTTGGAATTAGAATCATTTCGCCTCAGGGATATTTTGCTTAGTCGGGACCAATTGGTGACTTCCAGCCCCGAAGGCCACGCCACATTGCCTGTCTCCGCAGGGACTGCCGTTGTGAAAGCGACGCAGCTCCCATCCAACGAAGGCTAGCAGGTGCGTTTCACCGATTGCATGGCAGAGATCGTCCGTCTACCTGCCACCGTTGCTCTTCGTGTTTGACCGGTCCATTTACACGTTTCGTGGACATTTATTCTGCGCCAACCAGCATGGCCAGCCAATTTGCAGCCATTGCCGGTGCCGGAAACGGACAAAATGTCGCGTGATCAGATCAGGTTTCGGATGGGTGAACCGTTCGGAATTAAGGTGATCGGGCGACCGACATTGGATTGGAACTCGGTTTTTGGATCGATTCCGATATTGGCGAAGAAAGAAGCCGCCAGATCGTCCGGCGTGTAGCCGACAGATTTTGGTTCTGCGGCCGTCCCATCGGTCGCTCCGACGACCTGGCCACCCCTCACATCGCCACCGGCCATCACCGCGCACATCGCTCGAGCCCAGTGATCGCGCCCGCCCTGAGCATTGATCTTCGGAGTACGTCCGAATTCGCCAGCAGCCATGATGGCCGTCGAATTTAACAACCTGCGTTCTTCCAGACGATCGAGCATCGCGGCCAGACCACGATCGAATGGTGGCAGTAGTGTTCGCAGTCGAGAGAAGTTGTCTGAGTGTGTGTCGAAGTCAAATTCAGCGGGGCGTAACCGAACCCCGACAAAGTGAACTCCGGCTTCAATGAGCCGCGAGGCCAACAACAGTGACTGCCCGAATTCGTGTTTGCCGAAACGGTCGCTTTCTGCCGCCTTCTCTTCTGAGAGATCAAACGCGGCTCGGGCTTTGGGTGAACTGATGATGTCGTACGCCTGGTGCGCGAAGCGATCCAGGCCCCGAACCTGATCGTCCAGGTCTTCGAAGCCTCGGAACGCGGTGTCGAGATCATCGAGCAGCTTCTTTTGCGATTTGTATTTTTCGACGGTCAGGCCGTCTTCCAGTGAGATTCCACGAACCGAATAAGGCACACCGTGTTTCGGTTTGTCAGCCGTCAACGCGCTGTACCTCGAACCAAGGTAGCCCGGACCGACAAACGATTCGTCAATCGACACGTATGTTGGCAGATAGCGATCCGACGGGAACTCATGACTGACAACGCTGCCGTACTCAGGGTAGCTCACCGTTTGCGAAGATTTGTTGCCGGTCAGCAGGTACTTCTTGGCGAGCCCATGGTCAGCGACGTTGTGTGTGATGCCGCGGATGACAGCGAACTTGTCTGCTCGTTGAGCTAACAATGGCATGTGTTCGCAAATCTCAACACCCGAAGCGTTCGTGGCAATCGGTTTAAACTCGCCGCGCAAGCCAGCAGGTGCATCGGGTTTCAAGTCAAACGTATCCTGATGCGACGGCGCTCCTTCCAGAAAAATGAAAATTGCTGAACGCTTTTCCGGCACATTCTGTCCCGCTGCGCGAAGGCGGAAATAGTCGGTGAGCGTGAACCCGGTTCCCAGAGCACCGGCTTGCAGGAATTGGCGACGAGTGAAGTTCTGCATAGGTTAATGATTCAGCAAAAACTCTTTGGTGTTAAGCAGGGCCCACATCAGGTCGGCGATGCCTTCCGCGGTCGTTTGGCTTGAAGCCAGCTGCTCTCTGGCTCTGTTCTTTTCGTCCGTATTCGGGAACCGGGCGACAGTGCGAAGCCAAAGCTGATCGATGAGCGAAGCCGGGTCAGGTGTTGTTCCATCCGCTTCCGCGTCTTCGATTTCGATGATCCAGCCGCTGTCGGCAATTCGCAATCGAACCAGGGGATCGTTCTGCGAGAAGATCGCCTGTAGCAGGGTCGGCTCGTTCACTCGTTCACAGTCGCAATTGATCGAGCGGTCCGGCTTGCCAAAGACCTTCATCGCGTGCGTGCCGGCCATGCGCATTGAAAGGTGTCCGGACGCGCGGCGACGAAGGTTAGTGCGGACGTCCTGCTGCTCGTCCGTAGCTGCCGTCGCTTGTTTCATCGCGTCGTAGACCACTTCCGCCGGGATGCGCCGCGGGATTGCTCGGCTGAAGTTCCGTCCATCGTTACGATTCGTGTTGTTCGGCTTCCAGCTGCGTTGGTACGCGTCGCTGGTCGCAATTTGTTTGTGGAGCCACTTCATATCGTAGCCACTATCGAGGAAGCCACGGGTGAGCCAGTCCAGCAGTTGCGGATTGCTGGGTGGATTCGCGGGGGTAAACTGATCCGGCGGGTCGACGATGCCAACGTTGAAGTACCCCGCCCAGACTCGGTTGACGAATGCGCGAGCGAACCAGGGATTCTGTGGATCTCGCATCCACTCCATTATCGGCTGCCGCGGGTCGTCACCAGCTTGCAGTTTGACCACTTGGCTACGAAGAAGTCGCAGGTCTTTCCTGTCGCGCGCAGCGGACCGTTTTTTCGTTCTGGTCACGGAATCGAAGAACTGCGAGAAGTCGTTGAAGTCGGCCTGTGTCCATTGATCGAATGGATGCTTGTGGCACTCGGCGCACTGCAGTTGGATGCCCAGGAACGCGTGCGCAACGGACATCGCAGTGTCTTTGGGTTCCTTCAAGCTTTGACGACTCCAGAAAGTCGGCATCCCGTTGCCGAGTCCGAAACTATCAGGCAGCATGATGCCCTGAACCAGCTTGTCGTACGGTTCGTTCCGCTGGACGCGTTCGTAGATCCAGTCGTACCACTCCGAAGCTTGTACGTAGCCTTCTTCCCGGGCTACTTCCTGCAGGCTTGCGATGGACTTCGGGTTGCAGCCGGTAAAGTCGCATAACTTGTTCGCCCACCATGCAGCGTAGGTTGAGCGTTTCAGCAATTCGTCGACCTGGCGATCGCGTTTGACATCGGAGTTATCCGCCAGGAACGTAGTGACTTCGTCCGGCGTCGGAAGTGTGCCCGTCATGTCGATACTGACTCGACGCAGGAACTCCGCATCGCTGCAAGTTTCGGACGGAACGAGCCCAAGCTTGCCAAGCTTCGCGTTAACGAACCGATCGATCGGATGGGTGCCACTGGTGGCTTGCCCAGCAGTGTTTCCGTGCTCAACCCCGGAACTGCTCCCGTATCGCTTCAGCACAGGAATCGCGGCGACACCATTGTCGTAGAACACCACGATGTGCGTATCGCCGTCGCCGACTGAGGTGGCGAGCCCCTCACGCTCGACCGTCACGATTGCGTCGTTGTTTGTCTGAAAACGGGCGAGACACGTTACGTCTTCTCGTTCGCCCGTCTCCCATTCCGCGATTACTTTGACTCTGCTTCGCTCTCCGGCCTTCGTAAACAGAATCTCCTCAGGCACGTAACGAAGCCTTTTCAGCACCAACCCCGTGTCGCCTGGGGCATTGGCTGATTGTTTTGGCCACGGAGCACCAACGCGAATCCACTCACGCAGGCCAGCAATTTGTTCCGACTTAAGTTTCCCACTTGGCGGCATCTGTAGTCCGCCACTGTAACCCACAGCCTGCATCAACAGGCTCTCATCCGGCTTGCCCGCGACGACAGCCGGGCCAGACGCTCCGCCAGTTAGCAGGCCTTCATGGTTCGCAAGACTCAGGCCACCCTTGCGGTTACTGAAACCGTGGCATTCGAAGCAGTTGTCTTCGAATAGTGGTTTGATTCTCTCGTTGAAGAGCTGCACATGCTTTTCATCAACCGCTGACACAGTCGCGGGTTTCGGCTTAAGATTCGGTGTGGCTCCCCGGGCTCCAGACTCAATCCACCGAATTAGCAAGTTGTACTCCCATGAGCCAACTTCGAAACGCATCCCCCCCTCATGTTCGGTCTGATCCGTGGATTTACGAAGAATCAGGCTCGCTGCGGGCTTGCTGAGATCGAGCCGAGAACCAGACTCGGAAGTGGCGTCACTTATTAGTGCTGCGTGATCTGCCTCGAAATCAAAACCGAACAACGAAAGCCGGAAGCCGCCCTGACCCTGAAACGAACCATGGCATTTGGCCGAGTTGCAGCCAAGGCGACCGAACAGTGGGACGATGTGTCGTTGAAAATCGGGAACGTCTTCTGTGCTGCTCTGAGCGAAACGGATCGACGCAGAGGGATTTACCTCGTCCGCGCGGATAGTGTCCACGGCGGTCCAGGCCGCGATTGCAATGAGAATCTGTTTCATCGGCAACTACTTCTCGACCTTCTCTAGCGTCTCCGTGACGTCCAGCGAATCGCTCTGCGGATTCCGATGTCGCGTGCTGACTCTCATCAGGTCCCCATCGTGCAAATCTGCAAACGCGTCGGCGTGGTCGTTGTAGAACCCGGCGATTCGAATGCGTCTGCCTTTGATACTGTTGGGATCTGCCGCTTTGTTCTCATCCGCTGGCTGGACCTGACTGACCTGAAGCAAGACTTCATAACCCGCCGTCTCAACAACCTTTCCAGTGAGTTCTCCGGCGAAACCCCGGAATTCTTTAGGCGGAACACCGAAGTTTTCAGGCTTGAATGGCGCGGTACGTTCAAGAACCTGGAACTTGTAGCCAAACCCAAGTTGCTTCGTCTCGGGATTGAAGTCACCCGTACGAACCTTGAGCGTTTCACCGCGTTTGATCTGCAATAGCGAATCGAGGAATTGCCCCGCGACACCGACCAGTTTCACACGCTTGCCAATCAGGTCGGCGTTGAGCTGTGCCCGATCACTGATCACATAGTCGATGTCGATCTCCATCTCGCCAAGTTCAATGTCTTTCGACCTCAAGCGCCCGATAACAATCGAGTAGAAGTTCACACTTCCCGGTCGTGCCCCTGTTTTCCCGCTGCCATTCTTTTTTCCTTCGGCTTTGAGATTCAATTTCATCCACGCAATGACTTCTTCCTTTGTCACATCCCCGCTGTCCACCTTCTCCTGAACACTGGGATCTTTCTTAATCAGCCGCTCGTAGGCGGCTTCCCAGTCCGTTCCGTTGTCCGCCATTTTCTTGTCAGAACCAGCCATCGTTTCCCAAAGGTCGGCGGCCTCTGCCCGCGTTAGCTTCCTGGCTTTAACAAGCTCTCCGAGTTTCTTCCTGAACGTGGCCAGCTCCGAGTTCGCGTCGGGCGACTTCTTTTCACCAGCCTGCGTCTGTCCTTTCATCCAGGCGATGACGTCTGCTTTGGTCGCCTGTCCATTTTTGACTTTCTCTCGAACCCCGTCGTCATTCCGGAGAAGTTCCTCGTACGCAGCGTCCCAGTCCTTTTCCGAATCTTGGACTTTGCTACTGACCGGCGGTTTCTTTTCCTGACAGAACGCGTTCTGTGACGCGACGATTGCCACGAGCGTGAAAAAAACGAGTATTGGTTTCATCAGTTGTCTCTTTGTCAGCGGGACTTTCATGGGCGTACGATGGGCACCGCCCACCTGTTCTCTCGCTTTGGTGGGCATCGCCCACCCTTCATTTATTTAGTGTTGCCGGCAGCGGATTGATAAAGCTCGGTAGCGATCTCTCTGCTCAACTTACCAGACTTGACCATCGCTTTGAGCTTCGATCCCAGCGCTGCGAGCCGTTCGGCATCGGGGCCATTAGATTTAACGGCCTCTTTCTTTGCAACTGTTGCTTTCGGATAGACGTCTGCCGCTACCTGCTGCCCTGTTCGTTCGAATCCTTCCTGCAGGCAGTAGAGGTGCGTCGTCGAGCGGAGAATGAGTGACGCACCAGCGACAGCCGGCGATGCAATAAAGCTTGCGTTCATGCGGCTCTTCACCACAGATTCCGGCATC
The DNA here is from genome assembly GCA_014238335.1 of Fuerstiella sp. Taxonomy (GTDB): domain Bacteria; phylum Planctomycetota; class Planctomycetia; order Planctomycetales; family Planctomycetaceae; genus Fuerstiella. Next base: position 6,503 of record JABABI010000143.1, on the reverse strand, counting down.
TCTCGGCCGGCCTTTAACACTGCGACATCGCCTTCTTTGCTGCTGAAGTACAGTTTGCCATTCGCGTAGATCGGTGAGGCCCAGTGATTCCCATTGATACGTTTGCGCCATATTTCGTCTCCCGTTCTCGGATCGAGACAACGGACGATGCCACCCGAGTCCGTCACCGTAAACATCAAATCACCGAGTAAGATCGGCGAAGGGATACTGGGCGTACCACGTGTCGTGGACCACGCAATGTGCGTGTCGGTGACGTTGCCGGAACCATTTGGCCGAATCCCAATCAGATAATTCGTTAAGCCGCTCGTGAAAACGTAGACCATCCCATGAGCGTACAGCGGCCTGGCGGCGACATTAAAACCACCGGGATGAAGGGCTCGCCAGAATTCTTCGCCAGTATCCGGGTTGTACGAGATTGTTGCTTCGCCTGCCGGAGCGATGAGTTGCCGCTGACCGTTCACGTTAATGATATGCGCCGTGGCGAATGACTTTTTGTTGTCTCCCGGTTTACCCCCTCCGCCCTTCCTTGGCTGAAGCCCTCGCGCGCGAAGCGTGGCTCCCCAGTCAGTGCTGACATTGCGATCCATCTTCCAGCGGGTGTCGCCAGTCTTCTTGTCCAGCGCGACGAAGAACTGCTGATCGGTTCCGTCGAAAGCCACATACAGATTCTTGTTGTCGACGATCGGTGACGAACCCTGCCTCACCGGTTGAAAGATGCGCAGGTCGCGACGTTCCCAGACTTTGTCGCCCGTCTTTCGATTCAAACAGGCGAGTCCCTGCGAACCGAAGCTCACAAACACGTAGTCTTCTTCCACGACGGATGTTGGTGTCGCCACGCTGTTCAAATGCGGCGAGTCATGCACGTAGGCGGGATCGACCTTGCGTTCGATCATGTCAAAGACCTTGATGTCTTTCACGATCTTCCCACTCGCAATGTCGACACACATCGCGCGAAGTTCTTTCTTCGTTTGGCTGCCTGCCGTCAGCCAAACCTCGTTTCCCCAAACGACGGGTGAGGACCAGCCTTCACCCGGTATTGCCGCCTTCCAACGGACGTTCTTCGCTTCGTCGAATTCAATCGGCAGGGCCTTCGCAGTTGAAACTCCGTCGCCATTCGGCCCTCGGAATTGATTCCAATGCTCTAAATCCCCTCGCGCTGGCTGAAATGCCAGCAAGATGAAGAATGTAGCGAAAGTGTGTTTCGTGATTCGTGGCATCGTTATTTCGAATCTCGTTGGAATGAGCTTCGTTTCAATTCGGGGATATTGTGCTTAGGCGGGACCAATACAAACTCGGTGCAGCCCGTCCCTGCGCCGGACACAGTGCGCAAAGGTGAATTAGATATTCATTTCGTAAACCATGCCATCGACTTCAACTTTGCGCCGGTTTGGTTTGCTGGGTCAGGCCGGTTTCGACATTTGAGAACGCCATTCTTGGTAGGTTTGTTCCAGTTGCTCGACGATTTTACGTTTTGAATTGGCTAGATTCCGGGATTCGCCTGTGTCATTGGCCAAATCAAATAGCCAGGTGTTGTCGTAGGACTTGACGAGTTTCCAATTGCCCTGCCGGACCGCGATGTTGGGCCCGTTACTCCAATACAGAGATTTATGTGGCGCTCCGGTGGACTGTCCGTTTACAAAACGGCGTCAAGTCAACACCGTCCAGATTAATGTCAGAGGGAACTTTAATCCCCGCCACCGCACAAATCGCAGGAAACAAATCCAGAGAGCTGGTTGGTTGGTCGTAGACGGTGCCCGGTTTGAACTTGCCTGGCAGCTTGAAAACCATCGGCACCCGAATTCCGCCTTCAAACAAAAACAATTTTCCCAGTTTGAGTGGCCCGTTGCTTTGTACACCGGTGTAGATCGGCCCGCCATTATCATTGACGAAAATCACAAGCGTGTTTTCTGAAAGTCCGTTTTTATCGATTGCCGCAACAATTGAGCCCACGGCGTCATCGAGTGCACTGGTCATCGCGTAGTAATCGCGTTTGGTGTGGTCGGCTTCATCGGGAAACCGGTCCTGGTACTTTTTTGTCGCTTCGATCGGCGTATGAACCGCGTTAAACGGGACGTAAGCGAAAAATGGTTTGCCGTGATTAGCGCCGATGAACCTGACCGTTTCCCTGGCAATTGCGTCGGTCAGGTATTCGCGTTCGGTCAGCGGCGATTTGTCTCGCATGATCGTGCTGTGAAACGGTTGAGGCGCTTTGGCGGGGAAAAAGGAATGGGCACCGGCCAGGAAACCGTAGAACTCATCAAAGCCCCGGGCCTGCGGATGAAACTGAGGCTGCGTGCCCAAATGCCATTTGCCAAACATTCCCGTGACATAGCCGGCCTGTTTCAAAACATCAGTCATCGTTACGACTGACGGATCGAGCCCACGATGCAAGCGATGCGTGCGATGCGTGCGATGCGTGATTGCGCCGCCGGAAGTATTGAATTCAAAACCAAATCGTTGTTGGTATCGGCCCGACATCAGCCCGGCCCGGGATGGACTGCACGATGCCGCAGTCACATAGGCATTACAAAAACGAACGCCCTGTTTACCAAGTGCGTCAATGTTCGGCAAGGGAATTGTTTTGGACCCGTACAACGAAATGTCGCGGTGCCCAAGGTCGTCGGAGAACAGCAACACGAGATTCGGCGGACGTTTGTCGCCGGTCGTGACGTCGGCAATGGTTGAAAGCAATTTTCGTTTTGCAGTCTCGCCGTCAGCGTCAGCTGGAAAGACCGGTTTGTTAGATACTTCCTTGGCTGCTGCTATTGTTGCGTTGGCGCGAGTCCGACGCCGTTTGGCATGCGCCATGGCTTCCTCTTGGGTGACAAAGCCATCGAAATCAGTGTCCATTCGCTTGAACAGCGTTTCGCCTTTGACTTCCTCGGCTCCAAGTCTTCCATCCCCGTTTTTGTCGGCCCTGGTGAATGGGGAGTCCGCGGTGCTTTGTTTGGGTGAGTCTTGTTTGGTTTCGTCCTGGGCATTCGCTGAAACAATCGTGCAATAGCATGCGATGATCAACGACAGTTGAGGCACTTGGGGATTCTTCATGCATTTGACCCCGGGGGAATAACTTGAAGTGGGCAATAGGAGGCGACGAGTCTTGGCACTCACAATTCGCGTCGCAATCACTTTGGTGCGTCTTCGAAATGTGGATACCGATAATCTGCATTGTCGTTCGTGGAGACTTTCTGAGTCGAGCCGTCCTCAGGTTTGTAGATATAGAGCTTACCGCCTGCGTGATAAACGATTGAAGATTCGTCTTTCGACCACCGTGGGTACGCAAACCAAATCGGCTTTCCTTCCTCGTTCGCAAATGGCTTCGCATCGGTCATCTTGCGATTTTTTACGTCGAATTCCGCGACGTAGAGAGTTCGTCCAGAAACTCGTCTCCTGAAACCCGGCTGGTACTCGAAACAGACTCTCGTTTCGGTCGGTGAGAGACTGACTCGGTCAAGCACTCCCGTCGTCGCCAATTCACACTCAATGCGTTCAAACGTCGGATTGCCGTTCTTGCGGGGCGTCATCAGGTAGTACCCCATGCGGTGCCCTGGTGGATTCGACCGCACGAGGATCTGGCCGTCAGTTAGGCAGGTGTAGGCCCAGGTATGATGTCCGTTGTCGGTGACCGAGAATTCCTCGCCTGGCTTCGCACCAACCTTGCTTGCCATCACCGCATATCCACCCGTCATCTTCGACTTCACTGGCTCACTGCCATCAGGAAATCGACGATTGGGGGATCGAATGTTCATTCATAATTTCCATTGCGAGGAGCGTACCTGATGTCTTCGATGTTAAGCCGGGGGTACATGTGCCGATACCTACAGTAACCACTTTTCCTCCACGATCGTGGACATATCTTTTCTCCGGTGTCCAATCGATCAGACGTGTAAGCAATGCATGCTGGCTTGGGTTTAGCAGACCGTCCGACCGCAGCCTGCAAGAAACGGAAGAGCGACTTCGCTCAACCCCGACCAGTCGGCATGGACTCATAGAAGTGAATGTGGAAACACCTTCCAGCCAACGAAGGATGGAAGATCCGTTTCAATGATTGCCTGGCAGAGACTGTGGTCTACTTGCCACCCTTGCCTTTCGTGATCGCAACGCACTTGGCTTTGGCTTGCTCCGCGATCAGTTTGCCGGCCTTCACGGCTGCGAAGAGCTTTTTTCTGAGCGCCAGCTTCTTTTTGATAGCCACCAGCGTCTTCTTGCCAGCCGCTGAGTCAGTTCCCTCTGCCGCAGCGCTGACCGTGCCTTTCTTGATGGCGATGATTTTCGCCGTGGCGTCCCCCTTGCTTCCATCGGCATAAACAGACCCGAGTGGAATCAACATGGCAAGGGCCAACAGAACTACGATACGCAAACGATTCATTTGTGAACTCCTCACAGAAATTCGTCTCTATAAACTGTGAATGCCGGTTCCGAGAGGCGGACTTCCGGAAGGGCAAGGATTTCGAACGACAGAATGTGGTTCTGGCCGATCTTTATCATTCTGAACAATCTGTCAGGGGATCGCAGGCAACAACTCGACGCAGCGGACGGCAAGTTTCACGTCCTTGCCTTTCGTAATGCACCACCAATCGACAAGCTCCTGACCGCTGGGAGACTTCGCGACCTTCTTAGCAGCCACAGGCTGGAACTCAAGCAACGGAAGCTCGATATCAAAGCTGCCATCGGTCTCGGAAACCTCGATCGTGCGAACGACGAAATACTTGCCCGAAAAACGTCCATCGGGGGCGAGTGTCGTGATCCCGAACCTCACATTCGTGGAAGCCTCCACTTGCCCCACGATGCGAAGCCTGCTCCCCGAGTTCGCGACAACGGGAGTGTTCTGTTCTCGCGTGACGGACAGCGCCGCGAGGTACGACACATCGGACTTGGTGCCTGATTTGAATTGCTTCTTAAGCCAGGGCGTCGTGTACAGGATTCCGGCGTCTTCGCTTAGGTTCGCTGCGGCCTTGTACGTGGCCATTGCCTCTTTTTTTGTGAGCTTGCCGCTGGCGACAGCCTTCTTCAGTTTGGCACCGAGAGCACGCAAATCTGACGACCACTTTCCGTGAATTGCATCCTTTTCCAGGTCACTGTGCCACGAATGTGCCACCGTGCCACGAATAGTGACCTCCAAGACGGTGTGCTCTTCGACTGATGCGACCGTCTGATGATTGGCTGGAACGTCAACCACTTCCCCGTCGGTCAGCCTCTTCAAACGCACGAGACCTTCATTGACGGCGAGCATCGTTCGCGATGATTCCGCGTCCAGGTTGAACTGCGTTCCCACGACTTCTATTTCTGCTGTGGGCGTTCGCACGATCATGGGCCGGCCTTCGGGTTGAGTTTGTACGTCTGCCGACATTACACCGTCACTCAATCGCAGGACCTTCCGCCCTTCGTCATCCTCGGTCACCGCCAATTCTGATGGCCCAAGCGCCGTGATCAGCGACCCATCTGCGAACTCCACAACGGCCCAGGCATCGGCTGACAGCGTTTCGATTGTTCCGCCACTAATCCGCTGTCCCGGCCGAGCTTCGTGAAGCTGTCCGCCATCCCCCGTCCATTGCACATCGCCGTGTACAGACTGAATCGTGGCGATGGAGCGCGCGGGTGCTGCCGAGGACCAAAGCACGAACGCCAGTACAACAAGTGCTGCAGCTGCCAACGGTGCGGCCCACAGGAAACTGTTCGACTTCGGTTCCTTCACTTCGCTGACTGGAGCGAAGCCAACGGGGACGGCGTCATCGGCCGCGCGTAACCCAACCAGAAAACGCTCTGGCGTATGGATTTCGGCTTTCGCCAGAACCAGCATCTCCGCTGCTTCAAGCTGCGACTGCAACTCCTTCAGCTTCGTTGGATTGTGTCGAACCAGATCAGTCAGTTCGGACAGCTCAGCATGAGAAAGCTCATCATCGAGCAGTCGGCTTAGCAGTTCTTCAAAACGATCACTCATGCGATGCCTCCCTCAACAGTCGAAGTTCCACGCATTGTTTCAATTGGCGACGAATACGAACCAACATCTGCCGAATGTTTGAGGCCGTCATGTCGAACAGTTCGGCCAACTCCGGCGCCCGCAGGTCCTCGTGATAGCGACCCTCGACCACCTTCCGACTGGTCGGCCCAAGTTCCGCAATGCAATCGCCAATGGCATCGACCTTCATCGGTTCGGCCCGGGCCGCAGGTCGGACGTTCGCCCCTTCCTGTCGCTTGAGCAGGATGTCGGCAAGTTCCGAGTGCATAAGCCGCTGCCGCCGGGCGTCCTTGCGGAGGTCGTTTCGCACGATATTGGCAGCAATCCCCCGAACCCATTTTCCAAAATCCCGAGACTGGTCGAATGAATCCCACTGCCGGAACGCGATCAGACAGGCTTCCTGAGCAACATCGTCGACCCAGTCGGCGTCAACACCCAGCGACCGCACGAAGACACGCAACCGCACCTGGTGCTGCAGCACCAGTGTCTCAAACCGTCGTGTTGCTTCGGCGGACAGTTCCATACCTGGTATTGTCGCGAAGCC
>JABABI010000142.1 GCA_014238335.1 Fuerstiella sp. | reverse complement strand
GATGGCCGATCGGTAATCCCACTGACCCGAGAACTGGCCGTGGGGTTTTCCCGCGCTGAACACCAGAACCTTCGGGACGATTCCGCGCGAGTACTCGCCAGATGTCGCGCATGCTGTTCACCCCGTTCAAAAAAGTTCGAGGAGAGTTCGTTACCTCCGAGCTACCGTAGAGGACTCGAACTTTTGTAAAGCGTTACTGCTTCACGACTTCCGCAATCGGGGTGCGCGCATTGTTACGAAGAGGGTTTGGCACGGGGAGGTCGGCGGTTTTTTTGACCTTACGGGAGGCACCGCACAGTTTTTTGACCGTACGGAGTGAATGTCTTGACGCTACGCCCTACGGGCTCAACAACGTAGAGAGCCGTGTCCACAATTCGCGGATTTCTGCCTTGGTGGAATCCGACCATGGAAACCGCTTTCCCCGCTCAAGCTGAGCGACAATGGCCTGAACCAGTTCGGGCTCGTTGAAGCCGTTCCAGTTGCCGGCAACAGATCTCAGATTGTCGCGGCACACCGGATGCACTTCGTCGAACAGGATGCGTTCGAGTTCCGTCACGGAATAGGGCGATTCGCTCAGGAGATCGGCGATCCGTCGCAGCGCTGCATCAGTGACCGGTATATCAAGATAAAGATCCGAGAATGCGGACCAGACGGGTGTTCGAGTGGTGATTTCGTTTTGAGTCATTGTCACGGTGGTCGTCCCTACACTGGGAACGAAATCGGTCCCGGATGTTTTTTTGTGCACCCCTGACGGAAAAATGAAAAGTATCAAGCAACCGAACTCAGAGTACCAGTGATAACGTAAGTCAGTGGACCTCGGCAACTCTGTCTGTCGTCTCCGGGCAGAGATTGAAAGTGCCGTTGCATTGATAGGAACGAATCATGGCCGATGAAGATTTGGTGTGCTACCCGGATGACGACCAGGCTGTGGTCAAGGCCGTGGAACTGTTGCAGACCGAGGCGATGGAATTCGCACGGCGCCTGGGGAAGGATTCACAGGTTCGGCAGTGGTACTTGGCGGAAACCAGGAAGTTCGCCGAAGCTGTGATGGAGGATGTGCGTTCCGGCAGGATTACACCATCAAGCGGTCGCATTGCCGCCAATCAGATGCGGAACGAAATTATGGAAGCGGCTCGGCTGAAGTCGAGCGACATCAGCCGAGCGGCGGCAGAGAAAATAAAGGCAAAGGGACTGTCGCTGCAGCAACTGGAGCAGAAATACGCCCAAAAGCTGTTCAAGAAGAACTTCAGCCAGTTGACGAAGAGTCAGCGGAACCGGGTCTTTCTGGAAATCATCGAATCTTCAGGCCGCGCCCGGCCCAGCGTGACTCGCGCGGCGGCCCGCTACGGTAAGGCCGCCAAGGGGCTGTGGTTCCTGACGATCGGAATCGCTGTTTACAACGTGACGACCGCTGAACACAAGGGTGAGGCCGCCGCCCGCGAAGTTGTCACTGCGGGAGGTGGGATGCTGGGTGGCGCGGCTGGCGGTGCAGCAGCCGGATTTATCTGTGGTCCGGGAGCACCGGTCTGTGTGACGATCGGCGTATTTGTCGGCGGAGCACTGGGGGCTTTGGGATCTGACTTCGCATTTGACGCCGCCAAAGACGCCAAGCCGAGACGGCAACACTCGAACCCATGGGCCAACCCGAGCAAAGTCTGCTGTTTTCCGGAAGGAATCATTGTAGCGACGCCCGGTGGAACCCGTTCGATCGAATCGTTCCGGCGTGGCGACAGCGTGTACGGCTACAGCTTCGCGGCTCGCGACATTGTCCAGACCGAAGTTGTCGAAGTTCAACGGCACGCGGGTGAGTTTCAGCTAAATCGGATTCGCGTCGACGGAGGTGACGGAATTCACGTCACGGATCGGCACTACTTTGCCGGCTCAGACCTGACGTGGCGCCGTTCGGAGGATCTGGAACCAGGTGAGCAGTCGTTTTCCATCGAGCAACCGATTGGTGTTAGCGCAAACTTCCGAGACGATTCCGCGGGCGATGTGTTCAATCTGCGAGTCAGTGGCGTGAACAACTATTTCGTTGGCGATTCCGGCCTGCTGGTCCGCGACTTCTGAGATTCCTGGCCGGTGCCGGTTTGCGAAACATTCGCAGGGGCATTGTTGTGGTATGGCCGCACCCTTGCGACGACATAGCGTGTGCATGCGCGCTCGTCCGTCCAGTCGTCGGTGATCTCAAACCGACTGTCCTGCAATGAGGCCGGCAGTTCCGTCCCGGTCCACCCACAAACATCCCACGCGAAACCAACAGCCAGCGTGCCTGCGGGGTCCGGATTGCCGGATTGCTGCAGTTCATCCTTTGCGGCGTCGAGTGCGGTAAACCAGCCAGCCAACCATTTTTCGTGAGCCTCAAAACTAGCAAGCGACGCTGCCGCTGAATTCCCTGTCCAGCCGCTGATCAGTTCAGCCAATGCAGTGCGGTCAGTTGATACCCGTCACAGTTCAACAATCCGGCCGCTATGCTGTCTCCCATGCGTCATCAAACCGAGTGCGGAATACACGCACAGCATTTCGATTGACGGGACGAAGAATGTCATGACGACGGACGACCCTGGCGTTGCTACGCGGCAAACTTCGTTGATGAGGGCAGCGGTGCCTGTCGAATCCTGCGGGTTGATAACGCCGGTCGCACAGACCACCGATTGCAGCGAACCGTCAGCGAAGGGCAGAAGTTCGGCCGAAGCGACAACCGTCGAAACACCACGCCGGATTCTGGCAAATCGAGCCATTTCTGGTGACCAGTCGGCCCCGATGACCGACATGATACCGCATTCCTGGATAGCTTTTGTCAGCGGCCCCAGCCCTGAACCGAGAACGACCGCCGGTGATTGTAACTCCGCTGCGAACCGGCACAGATGATCAGCGTTGGTGCCGGCCTGCTCAAAGTTATGCCAAACCGGAGCCAGCAGATCCCATTGTTGTTGCGTACAAGTCGGCATTGAGCTGATCGTTTCCCATGATCGCCAATCTGTGAGTTAACCGAAGTATAAACGCGTAAGAATGATTTGGCTTCCGCATGGTCAGGAAACTTCGCCGACACCAAAGCTCTATGACAATCAGGTATTAGCAACGGAATTCGCCCGCGAGTTCAGTCGAGCCTCGGCCGGAAATGTCGACTTCAGACCGTGGAAATCAAGTCTGTCCACGCTGAGTGCGTTCCTGCATCGCAGAAGGTCCACGTTTGAGTCAGCAAGGTTTGACATCAGGCAGCTCGCCGGGGGTAGTACTTCAGCATGCCACCGAGTCGTTCTCGGCACTCGATTTTGCCAGCAACAGAACCAGCATCACCGTTCGGCTCAATCAACTCATGACCGAGTCCCAGATGATTCCGCTCGCGTTTATAGTGCTTGCGTCCCATCGTGGTGAAATCCCTGTGAAGTCAGCGGTTTTCAGCGGTTGTTCAAAACTATTGATACACCGCTGGCACGCCATCCGCAGCCAGTAGACGGGTCTCAGATTGGCCCTCCCGGCGCTCTGCCCACTGCTGGGCCGCAGAGTTTGCGCAGATCCCCATCCGGGTCGATGTCGCGCTTGCTGTTAACCCCGTTCAAAAAAGTTCGAAGAGGGTTGTCTACCTCCGAGCCACCGTAAAGGTCTCGAACTTTTGTAAAGCATTGCTGCTTTACGACTTCCGCAATCGGCTCGCGCGCATTGTTACGAAGAGGGTTTGTCTCTACGGGGTCCAGGTGTGTGTGATGACCCGGGCTTCTTCCTTATTGACAAGACGGCGATAAACGTTTACTGCAAATGCTATAAACAATCTTTAAGTTCATGAGTCGCTGCAGTCTCATCCGAAACTGGCAGAATTCACCGTTGATATGATCGGCTGTTAAAATGAAAAACAAACCGAATCCGGGTAAAATAAATCGCCGTCGCCTATTGCAACAAGCTTCGGCTGCTATAGCAGCCCCTCTTCTGCCCGGTAGCGTTTCCGCAGCTGAGGTTATCAATCACCCATTCACTACACAGGGTCTCAACGGCTGCCAATTACTACCCGGCGCACGATTCTATGTTGGAATTGACAACAAGGGACTTTGGCCCAACCTGACCAAACTGCCAAATGGCGAAATCGCCGCTGCCATATACAACCACCCTAGCCATGGCTACGGGGACAACAGCGATGTTGAACTTTGGATATCTAACGATGGAGGCATTACCTGGACTTTTCGCAGCAAGCTTTCAAGTCATGCCGAGGAACCGCAAGGCATTCGCATGAACCACGCTGTCGGATTGAATGCCGACGACCATCTGGTCGCTCTGGTCAGTGGTTACCGTCGGGGACAAAAACTCCCCATGCTTAAACTACAACGCTGCATCTCGAAAGACCACGGCAAAACCTGGGATCGCCAACTACTCGGTATCGACATCGTTCCCCACGGCGATATTTTCAAGTTACCCAACGGTCATCTTGTCTGCCCTGCCTATCGTAAATTAGACGATCGTCCCGGACATTTTCGAGCCAGCGTTATTTTCAGTAATGACGGTGGTAAAACGTGGGGCAATGAACAGGTAACCGTCGATGATGTCAACGAGTCGCACCTCATTCGCCGATTGGATGGCACATGGTTGGCTGTCGGTCGTACCAAATGCCGCGACCGAATGGACAGTGCTCTGCCGCATGGTAGCGGAGAGATTTTCATCAAATCGACAGACGAGGGTAAGACCTGGTCGGAGCCGAAACTGATCTCCCCACAAGGCCAGGAAAATGCCCATATCCTCGAATTGAAAGATGGTCGTCTGCTTTGCTCTTTCACCAGCCGTATTCCCGGCCTCTTCGGAGTGGTCATGAGAATGAGCAGCGACGGTGGAGCAACCTGGTCCCTGCCTGTCGTCTTGATCTCCACACCAGCACGCGACTGGCACAAGACAGACTGCGGTTACCCATCGAGCATTCAACTCGAAGATGGCTCAATCGTCACCGCCTACTATTTTGGCCCCAAGCGTCCCGAATGGGCTGCTTATGGCCTGCCCTGGCATCAACGTTACCACATGGGTATTGCGAAATGGGATTTATCCGTCTGGCCTGACAGCGCCCCTATGAAAAAACAAAACCAATAAAACAGATCGCCCAATCCAGGATCTGCTTACTGCTGTCATGTTGAGTTTAATGCCCGAGGACGGCACACGCACATCATAAGCTTATGGTAGGTTTGCAACTCCATGATTGAAGGCGACACATCTGGCAGGTCCTGCGTCCCTCGAAGCCTTCCGGGTAACGGTCTTTGGTGAGCGTTTTCTCCATGAAAAAAGGTTCGGCGGCGATCAATGGCAGGTTGGAGCCGGAGAGCATCAACGTTGGAGGCGATCGCTTCAGCCTTGTCGCCAGGTAGAGACTTCGCAGTCCATTCAGGAACTGTCCCGGACCGACCGTTTTGTCCGCAATGAGTCAGCGTCTTCGGACCCGACTCACCGTATTCATACGGACTCAGGTACTTCCCCGTCAGCTGCTTCCGTAATCGACCCGCGCTGTAATGAAGTCATGGCGATCCGCAGTGCTGTTTGCCAGGACATTCGGGACTTTTTAGCGCGAGTTCTCGCCAGATGTCGCGCCTGCTGTTAACCCCGTTCAAGAAAGTTCGAGGAGGGTTCGTTACCTCCGAATCACCGTAAAGAACTCGAACTACGGCAAAGCGTTGCTGCGCCATGACTTCCGGATTCGCGTCGCGCGCGAGTCGTTACGAAGAGCGTTTGGAAAGGGGAGGGATACGGCAGATCGACTGACCGAACAGGACAGAGAATAACGCTAAGCGTATGGCCGACTGAGTAATAAAGATGGAGGTAAATAAATGACCACTTCCGGCCGATCTGAAGTCGCTCACGGGAACCAGTGAGAATCACGCAAACATCAGTCACGAACGTTTTAAGTGCTCTTCAGCACGCCGACAACAAAGAACAAAGTGACGACACTCCATGCCCCGAGGAACACAATGAAAGACAGCGGATCGTTCCACTGATTGAAAAACCAGCTTTCCGGAACAAAAGGACTACAGCGGATAGAATTGGTTACGGAGAAAAACCACCAGCCTGCAAACCATCCGAAGACCAGACCCGCAACCAGGTTTTTGCGGAAAGAGGCGAAACTCCAGAGTGAATTGCCTCTCGGGACCGCGGCAGTTTGTTCGGACGAGTCGGGTGCCGTGCCGGAAGATACACTGTCCTGTTCTTTGAACTTACTTCCGAATTGCCAGCCAGCGATTAGACCCACTGAGAGACCCATCCACCACGAAGCGATGGAGCCGACGAGCCCGGAAAACGTGAAGACAAACGCGAGTGAGAAGAAAGAACCGAAGAATATATAGTAGGCCCCGACCATAAGAGCCAAGACCACAGCTGTAGTCCAACGTCGTTCGCGAATGGATAACACAAAAATACTCAGCCAGCGTCCGGTGAATTGCATTCTCTCATCTATTCCCGCGAAAAATCCCGAGCAGGGGACACACTCGCGCAGACTCCTGCACCAAGGAGGAGGAGGAGGGGGGGGGGTAAAAGTTCCCAGCCCTCTTAGCTCGATACCTAACCTACCGCGCGCGTTATTTTCTTACCCCCTTGCTCAGGCAACCAGCACTATGGAAAAAACTGATAGGAATTTGGATTTCCGCCAGTCTACGAGTAAAAATCTCTCATTCAAGTGTTGCGTGTGTGCCAAGGCGGCCGTGGCCGTCCGGGCTTTCGCCTGCCACTGGAGTCGAACTTCTTCGCGACGAGTTCGCGTTGCCAGCGAAGCATCGTGTCTGGCGTGAAGATGGTCGTCAGTTCCAGCAACGCCTTGCGGCCGATGGCGTGAGCCTTCACTGCGAGGAGCCGTCGTTGGTCGTCATCGAGCAGCAGTCGCTTTCTTCCGAGCTTCTTCAGCAGAGCCTCGATCTGTGCGTTCTGGAACTGGAGGATCTGCTGCTGCCGTTGGGTGACCATGCCGCTGAGGGCGACCAGCAGGAAGGGCATGTTCGGCGCCGAAAATCGTCAGTTTCGGCGGCAGACGGATGAAATCAAGCGGCGGAGACGAGCGACTCTGAGTCGCTGAAATGCCCGTATTTCACGGCGGTTTGAGTTCGGCGGGTAGAGTAGGGAGGTGGCGCGGTGGTTTAGGTTCAGCCTATCTGTTTCCGGCGCTTGCGTTTGCCGGTGCCTCAATAGCATTACCTTGCTCCGTTTCCACGTCTCCCCCTCATCAAACCGGACGTGCGGATTTCCCGCATCCGGCTTTCGGACAAGAACTCATGGGATCGCACACGGAAGACGTTGACGTCGCAAGCGGAGTTGGACGAGGCCCAACTCGTTGTGCAGGTATTCATCAGGGAATCGTGCATAGCCCTGACCCTGCCGCTTGTACTTGCGACACAACCACCGACGAACCCGCGTACGGGCATGGTTAGTCACCGTTCGATAACAGTCGCGGACCGGACCTAAACTGAAGTAATTGGCCCAGCCCTGCATCATTCGGTGCAAACATCCAATCTGTTCGTCCTCTTCCAGCCAGCCCCAGCGGACGCTGGTTCGCTCGCTGATCCGACGGCAGATCGATTGAACCTTCTTCTTCGACAGACGCTGACCGATGTACCGGTAGCCTTCCTTCGAGTAATGCCGACCGAAGGTGTAACCAAGAAAATCGAACGATTGCTCAGGGAGACGACAAAGATGCGTTTTCTCTTCGTTGACAGTCAGCTTCAGTGTTCTCATCATCTCGCGCATCGCCACCAGGGCTTCTTCAGCCCCAGCGCGACAGCAGATCACGAAATCATCTGCATAGTTGACAATCTTCGCTTGAAAACGCTGTTCGTATCCAAGTGTCTTCCAACCCAGAACGAAACGCCGCATGTATATGTTCGCCAGCAAGGGCGAAATCGGAGCGCCCTGTGGGCTGCCCCGACCGGTGTCTTTGTTCCGAGTCGTTCGCTGTTTACGTCCTCGCACATCGGTTTCTTCGACCGGCGCCTGAAGCCACATTTTGATCAGTCCCAACAGGTTCCGATCACTAATGCGACGAGCAACCGATTTCATTAACTCGGCGTGGGGGATGCTATCGAAATAGCCAGATAAATCAGCGTCGATCACTTCCCAATGCCGGGACTTGACGAGTGCATAGACGTGGTTCACCGCGTCCAACGCACTTCGTTGCGGTCGGTCGGCATATTGTTCCGGCTGCAAATCGACCTCGAAAATGGGTTCGAGAATCAACATGGCCGCCGTCATCACGACACAATCTCTAATCGTCGGAATCCCGAGCGGACGGGTTTGTTTGAGGCTTTTCCGCTTTGGGAATATGAACCCTGCGGACAGGCGCGGGACAGTACCGCTGCATTCGAAGCTCTTCCGCCAGTCCACCCAGCCACCTCATCTGGCCCTGCGATTCAATCTCCTCGGACGTTACCCCGTCCACACCTGGCGCGCCGTCGTTAAATCGAAAGACACGATAAGCATGCCACAGAACATCCAATCGATAGATCTTGTCGTAGAGCGAGTAGAATCGATAGCTGGGTGATTCCTTCGCTTTACCATGCAACGCCTGCTGCAGTTTCCCAACCGTTTCCGGAGGTAATAGACTCACGTCACTCTCCTGGCTGTCACCACTTTGGACGTTGACCTTGAACTAAGGCCCCTTCGCTCGACCGGAGTTACCCGGCTTCATCACTACTACGGACCTTTCCGCCACCCTGAACGGCCCGGCCTGTCCCTCGCGGGAGTCCGGTTGAGAGTCACGCGCCCTCACCAAACAGGGTTTCCTGTGTTGCGTTGATTTCCTTGTGCAAACATGCCGACGCCACTACCCCGGCGGAATCCAGCGGGTGCGTCTATCGCTTCTTCCCCACTGGACGACGGCCTTCCCTGAAAAACTGACAGGTCGGCTTCCGCATCCAGGTCTTTCGAGGCCTGCTCAGCGTTCACTCACGTGTCGGCCTGCTTGCTCGCTGAATCACCCAAAGTGATCCGTTACATCAAAGGCTTCGACGAAATTGTTACCTCCTCCGCCTCTCTGATTGCTACCGGCTGGAGCGACCCGTTGCCGGGCGGGAATCTCACCCGCTGGATATCAACACCTTTCACGGCGCACAGTTTTTTGACCCTACGGCCATGTGGTCGCGCGCGAGTCGTTACGAAGAGTGTTTGGAAAGGGGAGACGGGGCACCGTCCGCAGCAGTATGTGTTAATCCACCAGCTCAACAAGAACGCTTGTTTCCGAAATCACCGGTAGATGCCCCTCTTTCAAAAGCGTCGCGCGTATTCTCAACAAGTGTTCGGTCCTGCCTGAGCTGGACGAGGCAACCGCGATGGAAAACACTGCGTGCATCACGTCGCTGGCGAGAATTTTAGGTTTTGCGACGAAGATCGATTGCAGAGAGTCGTCACACAAAAGTTCAAGTGAGATTGGTCCGGTCAACCTGCCGGAACGATCGATGCTGACTGGCACTGAAACCTGTTCACCAGGTTTCGCCTGGAACTCGCCCACGTCTGCCGAGATCTTCAGCAGCGCTCCGGTCGGCAGGAATCCCATCCGGGTCGTTTGCCGGCTGACCGAGTAACGGATGTTGCCCTGTGGGTCCGCGACCCTTGCGACGCCGTTGACGACCATTCGCGACGTTCGCGTTGTCTCCAGCCATTCGGGCAGATACACCGGATACAGAATTCTCGTGACATCTGGATTGACGATGAGTTCCGGTCCGGAAATTCCCTGCCGGTGACGACCCTGTTTGGATGTCATTTCCAGAACAATCTCCTTGTCAAAATTCTCGTCGCGAGAAATCAGAACAGGAGCGGGAAACGTAGTGCCACGCGGCCATTTGGTGACGTCGTCCCTGCCTTCTGCGTCGATCGTGAAGGGTGGTTCGATGGTGGTTGTGACCAGTATTGGCCCGGCATTGCGTTGCACGATTGTTTCATTGATCGTCGCTGTGCCCACCAGATGAACCAAAGCCGCGGATGCCGCCGCATCAGCTGCCACAGTCAGTTCAATCTTTAATGCCTTCTGTTTGGCGGCAACCTGGAGTTTGTCCGGGGCGGTGACCCCGGATGCCAGACCGGAGATCGCAATGTCGATGGGATCCTGAAAGCCGGCCTTCCGAGTGACGTTAATCGCAAGGTTCATCTTTCCGCCGATCGGCGCGTTCAGCAGTTCGGGCGCAGTTATGCTGAAACCGGGCTGTGCCCGCCGGGCTGACAGGTGATAAGTGGCCGCCCTGGTGCCACTGTGTGACGAAATGTCCGTCACGCTGACCTGATAGTCGCCATCGGCAGGGACTTTGAATTCGATGGCGGCATCGGTTGAGCCGACCTGATCGTCGTTGCGGGCCAGTTCTTTTCCTTCGGCATTGAAAATCGCCAGAACAACATCAACCTGCGATCCGATTCGTTCGCTGGCGACTTCAATCGACCACAATTCGTCTTTTTTTCCGACGATCTGATACCGATCTTCGCCGAACCGTTCGTCCAGAACGCCGGTGATGCCAACGGGCAGTGTCAGTTGTGAAACTGTCTGTTCCGCCTGCGGCTGATCACTAACCTGAAGCAAAAATGGCGGACAGTCTCCATGTTCCGTCTTGAGCTGGTAAGGAAACGACGTTGAATTTTCGTCGTTGGGAAACGCCACGTCGCGAGTCACAGATTCGAGTCTGGACTGGCCTGTCGCGATGCCGTAACCCACGAGTTCCACGGTGCGCGTTTCACCGTGACGGCCCACGGACGGGATTGCCGCAACGACCCTGGGCCCGGGAGTCATGGTCAGTTGGTACACGAAGGCTCGGTTTCCGCGAAAGTCGAGATCGTAGATCGCGACCGTGTAGGATTCGCCGGCCGTGGCGAAAAATGTCAACGCCGTATCGTTCCCCGCCGTATCGGCTGCATCGGCCACCAGCACACTCGCCTCGTTACGAATCTCGATGACGGCGTTCAGTTGTGATCCGATTCTGCGCGCGACGGTTGAGCATGTGACGGGACCGGATGTTGTCGCCGTGAATCTGTATTCATCGGCTTCCTTGATGTGCTTGATCTGACCGGAAATGCAAATGGGTAATGTTGCGAGTTGCTGAGGCTCTCGTCGGGAATCGAGTTCCATCACATTCGCGGTGTGACTGACAACCAACCTGCCGATCGCAGTGGCTCCGTTCGCATTGGCGGCCTGCCACTTCACAATTCCCGGTGAAACGTCCGCCGGAATCGTCAATCGTGCTATGGTTTCACGGGGCAGAGGGAACGGTGCTCTCCGTGATTTTTTTCCGGACCAATACGGCGGTTCGGGCAAAATCACCGGGCCGGGGGAACCGATGATTTCCAGCTGGATCCGAGGATCGTGCACGAAAACCTGCATGTCGGGCGTCCAGTCGTAGCCACCCAGGACCACTTCCGTCGTCTGTCCGGCTTGCGCACCAGGCGGAAACATATAACCAATGCCTGGCGGATGCTGGGCGACGGCGGCCGGCGGGCAGCTGACCGACATGAGAATTGCCAGCAGGATGGTTTGGGCGTTCGGCATTTTGAATGTCGACATGAACTAGTGCTTCGTCAAAGTCAGGATTTAGAGTCACCTGGAAAAAAATCTTACCATTTTTGCACGGATCGTTTCGGAGCGACAACGGTGTGTTTCCGAGCGGTAGCTCGAATCGGCTTGCGGACCGCCCCGCATCAGGGTTGAGATCTGTCGCTGGACTCGCCGGAGTTCAGGTTGTTGCCAGTCGAATCCCGAAGTCTGGCGACTCCGGCTACCCTGAAATCCGGCTGTGACCGAGCACTAGCCACGTCCCGCGCGGTTCTCATATCAGGTCACGAATCACTTCACCGCCGTCGACGATTGGCACGGGGCGGCCCAGTGGTCCGAGGAATTGTTTATCGGGATCAATACCCATCAGAACGGAAATGGTGCGCAGCAAATCGTTCACGCCGACAGGATTTCCGGTCGGTGCCGTGGCATGCTTGTCGGTGGCTCCGATCACCTGTCCCGGCTTTGTGCCGCCACCGGCAAAGATGACTGTTTGAGCCATCGACCAGTGATCTCGGCCAGCCTTTGCATTGATTCGTGGCGTACGTCCCATTTCTCCCATCATGACAACCAGCGTTTCGTCCAGCAGCCCGCGCTGTTCGAGGTCCGTGACCAAGGCACTGAATGCTCGATCGGCATAGGGAATTAAATCTGTTTTTAAACTCGGAAAACAGTTGAAGTGAACGTCCCAACCAGGAGCATCAACGCCCACAAACCGGCAGCCACCTTCGACAAGCCGTCGAGCCAGCAGTGCGCACTGGCCGATTTGCGTCCGACCATACGCATCTCGCACTGAGTCCGGTTCGGCATGAATATTGAACGCCTTCTTTGCTTCCGGGGACGTAATCAGACTGTACGCCTTTTCGTAATAGGTGGACATCACCCGAGCTCGGCCCTGGTTGCGATCGCGTTCCAGCTGATCAATTCCCGACAGCAGACGTTTTCGCAGATCCCGTCTGTCTTTCGAAAGTTGAGCGGAAGGCTGCAGGTCTTTGACTTCAAAGTCGGGCTGAGTCGGATCGGCTTCGATCACGAACGGCGCGTGTTCGGGGCCATAGAATCCGGGGCCGCCACCGGCCATCGGATGTGGCAGATTGATATACGGCGGCAAGGCACTGCGCTGGCCCAGCGTGCGCGACACGGCCGCACCGATGGACGGATAGAAGTCATTGTTCGGTATCGGGTTGTCGCCGTCGGCAAAGTTTGCGCGGCGGCCGGTCATCACGTAGTGGTAGCCGGTCGTATGTCCGTTGTCACGATGGCTGTGGCTGCGCAGGATCGTGTACTTATCGGCCATCTGCGCACACAACGGCAACTGGTCGCTGACGATGACCTCAGGGACGTTGGTCCTGATTGCCTGAAACGGTCCGCGGATTTCCGGCGGTGCTTCCGGTTTGGGATCCCACATGTCCTGATGAGGAGGTCCACCTTCGAGAAACAGAAAGATGCACGATTTTGCTCTGGCGCCGTTTGGACTGGCTGCTTTGGCCTGAAGTTCCAGCAATCGGGGTAAAGTCAAACCGCCAATCAGACCGCAGGTTCCCAATCGAAGAACATGCCGTCGCGCGATACCATTGCAGTTTCGGTGTTGGTTGCCAAGCGATAATCGGAACATGTCGGACCCCTGTTGAAGGAATTCCAGTTATTTCAGCCGCGTGTGAATACACACGTGGCCGTTCGCTAAATCAATCTGTCAAACTTAGTCGCGGCAAATAATAACTGTTGCACGCCAGTAGCCGAATTCTGGCGACTCCCGCTACGACAATCATTCGTTGGCCGATGCTTAGTGATTAAACACAAACTCTTTTGAATTCAATATTGCCCACAGAACGTCTTCGGTCGCCGAGCGGCGATCCGATTCGACAAATGCCTGCAGCATTAATTTTTTTTCTGCTTTGATCGGCAACCGCGACAAAGTGCTGAGATAAAGTTCGTCAATGATTTCGGCGGATGTCATTTCCGAAGCCGCCAGTTGTCGAGCTCGGCCATTGCGGTGCGTGATTTTTTCGAAGATTTCCGGCGCATTCAACAGATGCAACGCCTGCGAGATGCTGGGTTCCCCGCTGCGTTCGCACTCGCAGACCGACGCACGCACGGGGCGACCGAAGATGCGGAAAAAGTACGACGGCATGCGATTGTCCCACACCTGAATCGCGCGGTACCCGGCCGGCCATCCGTTGAAATCTTCCGCCACACCGGTGCTTTGACAGATCGCGTCCAGTAACACTTCGGCGGGCAGCGATTTCTGAATGAAGTGTGAAAAATTCTGCTGGTCGTCTGCGTTACCAGGCAACGTCGTCGAACTTAACTGGTACGCGCGTGAATTCAGCAGCGTTCGTGTGAACGCTTTCATGTCATACCCGACTTCGCGCATATGACTGGCCAGAGCCTGCATCAACGGAACGTTAGTGGCCGGGTTTGTCCCGCGAATATCATCAATCGGTTCGATCAAACCGCGACCCAGATAGTGCGCCCACAATCGATTTGCGATCGCTTTGGCGAAGAATGGATTCTGTGCAGACGTCAGCCATTCGGCGAACACCCGCCGGCGATCCGAGACCCGCGAGAAATCCGCCGCTTCGGCCCCCAGCGCGTGTGTCGGAACGACTTCGCCGCTGCGTGGATGTGGTAAGTCTTTCCCACCAAAGGACACGACCGCCTGTTCGCCGTTGGGAAGCTTTTTCAGTTTCAGTCCGGTGAAGAATCCCGCCAGACCTACGTAGTCTGACTGAGTCCATCGTTCCGACGGATGGTGGTGGCATTGTGCGCATTCGATACGCACACCCAGCAGTAACTGACTGATCGACCGGGCGGCTTCGTCCGGTTTGTTCAGGATCTTGTAGAACGAGCCGGGGCCTTCCGCCGACGTGTTCCCCTGCACCGTCAGCAGATCAGTCGCGAGTTTATCGAAGGTTCGGTTTTCAGCGAATCCTCGCCGCAGCCAGCGTTGCATGGCCACAGCACCCTGCGGTGAAATTTTTAGCTGATCGGCTCGCAAAATATCCAGCCACTTCATGGTCCACAAGTCAACGTACTCGTCGCGATTCAGCAACTGGTCGATCAGCGTGGCACGTTTGTTTGTCGCCGGATCATTCAGGAACTCCCGGGCCTGTTGCGGCGTAGGCAGCGTCCCGATGGTATCCAAATAAACACGACGCAAAAACATGGCGTCGTCGGACCGCCCGCTGGGTTCGATGCCCAGACGTTCGAGTTTGTCCCACGCCAGAGCGTCAATAAAATTATTTTCGGTCGGACGGGAAAAGGTCACGCCGGGTCGTGGCAACGTAATTCTGCACGTCGCCACATGTCCAAGATGACGTACCAGGATGGTTGCTTCGCCTGGAATATTGCGGGCCTGAATCAAGCCGCGGGAATCAACATTGGCAATGGCCGCCGCGTTGGATTCGTATTCCGTTTCGTTAGTGACACAACGATGGTTTCCCTGTGCATCAATCGTGTCGACGCGAATTTGTTGAGTCTCTCCGTCCAGAAGTATTCGTTGTTGCGGAGCGATTTCGATTCCGACGATCTTTGTCGAAGGATCCTGAGCCGCATCAAATTTTGCTCCTTCTGAAATCCACCGCAACAACCGACGATCACGATAGCTTCCCGGTTCAATTTTCCGACCGCCTCCGTGAGGTGTCCGGGCCGACGCCTTTTGAAATAAGAGGCTTTCGGTCGGTTGACCGATGGAAATTCGACGACCGCGACTTTCCATGACCAGGGCTTCGTGATCGGCGTGAGGGTCAAAGCCAAAGATGCTCAGCTTGAAACCGTTTTGCCCCTCCACCTTTCCGTGACATCCGCCGGAGTTGCAACCGCTTTTTGTCAGGATCGGGATCACCTCGTTTCGAAACGAAACCGGCAACGGATTTTCCAGGCGACTCACCGTAATCGGAATCGACTGTGTGTGTTCGTTGAATTGAATGATGATCGTGCCCAGCCCGTTGGCCCGTGGGCGAACAAGTCCACGATCGTCGACGACCGCAATCTTTGGCGGATCGATCCGAATTTTGACATCGCGCGTGATATCAACCAGCCGGCCCGTTGCGTCCTCGCGATGGACCACCACCTGTTGCGTGGCTTCCGGCCTTTCCAGATTAACCCCCGGGGGACTGATGTGCAGGTTCGCCGCGTCAACGCCGGTACCGATTCCGAGAACGGTGAGAATGCAAACGACGTTCAGAGTCAGGGGAGGTATGCGGTGCACAATCAGGCTTAAAAAGTAAAAACACTTCGTGGTCGCGATTGTTGGCGGGACTGAAAGTATAACAGGTGGAATCACACATCACGATAGTTTCAATCTACTTCAGTGAATGTGAAGCAGATGAAAACCCTTGAATTGACCCTATGGGTGCTGTGAGAGGTGCGGGAAAGCAATCCCCCATGCCCACTCGACCCACTTGAATCACCAATTCCTCCTGATACGATCAGTTCTGTCGGCGAAAGACAAAACTCCTGTCCTTAATGACAGACCTGCTGGTCTGTTTGGCGGGCCGGCCCACCGGTGTTTCGGCGCAGCAGGTAATCCGCGATGAGCATCGTGATAGAGTCTGTTGCGGAGGAACTCGTGTTTCGATCGGCGGTCAAAGTCCCGTCTCTGTAAGTACGAACGGTAGAACGACCGTGCCAAAACCGATTCGCCACGACGTTCCCTTACGGTTGTCGCTTTCGCCCGACTGGAGGCGTCCGGTCTGGTGGAAAGTGCGATAGGTGAGGGGGTTCGAGTACGCCCAATCAATCGCGACATGCTGGAGGACGAATACACCTTTGGTGCAGCAATCGAGGTGCAGGCCATTCGCGAAGCCTGTCATCACGCCAGCGATAGTGAGATTGCGGAACTGAGAGGTCTCGCTGAACAGAATGAAGCAGCCGAAGAGCAGGAAGCAATCCGCCTTGATGAGGAAATCCATCTGAAGATCGCGAAGATGAGCCGCTGTCACCGCCTCGTTAGCGAACTCAAACAACTCCATCTCTTCGAGAGGTTTGTCAGCCAGGTCACTTTGGCAACACGCGAAAGCATCTGGCCTGCCGATCACTTGCACCTTGTCGAGCCCCTCGGGGCAAAAAACTCAGCCGAACTCAAAACGCCGTGAAACACGGGACTTACGGCCCGCCAAAGT
>JABABI010000141.1 GCA_014238335.1 Fuerstiella sp. | reverse complement strand
TCGGGCACGATCTTGTGCGGTGCATACGGAACTTCGCCTTCGCCGCCAACGGTGTACTGCGAGAGCCCAAGGAAGTTGTAGGTATAGGCCGGCTTGCCGTCCTTCATGTACAGTGACCGGCCGCCCAAACGCCCCCTGACACTGGATCGTGCCATTGCCTCCCCCCATGCATCGGGCTGGCGGGCTAATATTATGTCTTTGCCAGAGGTCCGCAGCCTGAAGTCCTGCTGCTGGCTTGTGTCAAGAAATCGTGACCTGTCACCTCCCGATCGCTTGATCAGCGACGGGGTATCGGATATTCGTGGCAGTTCGGCGGGAACAACGGGCGAGAGGGCCTCTTCATTCAGGTCGGGGCGTCTGTTTTCCAATCGGCACGAGACACCAATATCCCTTGGTTTCTGAGTGCAATTCAACGCTGCAAGAGGTTTGCAGGGCAGTATTTGCAGGGCAGTATTTGCAGGCGAGATCGACACATGAACAGGAAAATCAGCTTTGTGTTTTCGTTAGCGGTGGCGCTGGTCAGTTTTCAACTGACCGTTTCAGCGCAGGACGCGGCAGATGCTTCGCAGGACGATTCCCCAACTGCAGCGGCGTCTGCAGATGCTGAGGGCGAGCCCGGGGAATCGGAAGGGATTGCCCCCACAGAGGTTTCCGCCGGTACCACCTTCGTGCCACCCGTATCGGACTACGAGAAAGGTGACGTCGCGTGGATGCTGGTGTCTATCGCCTTGGTTCTGATGATGACGTGTCCAGGACTGGCGCTCTTCTATGGCGGACTTGTTCGTAAGAAGAACATTCTGAGCGTCATGATGCAATGTGTCTTCCTGATGGGACTGATGTCCGTTGTGTGGGCCGTGGTTGGCTACAGCCTCGCTTTCGGGGGCACGAGTCCCTACATCGGAAACTTCGAGCATCTGCTGCTGAAAGGCGTGAGCCCGGCAGATGGAGTTGGGACCGCCGAATCTCTGGCAAGTACACAGATCTTCGTTGCCTTCCAGGCCATGTTTTTCATCATCACGCCGGCTCTGATCTGCGGCGCATTTGCCGAACGCATGAAGTTCAGCAGCATGGCGGTCTTCAGTGTACTTTGGGGACTGTTAGTCTATTGTCCGATCGCACACTGGGTCTGGGCTGATACAGGCTGGCTGTGTGAATGGAACGACGATGCAAAATATAAAGCGATCGATTTTGCCGGTGGCCTGGTCGTCCACATCAGTTCGGGTGTGTCAGCCCTGATCTGCGCAATTGTGCTTGGAAAGCGAAAAGGATTTCCGACGCACCCGATGCCTCCGCATAATCTGACATATACGTGCATCGGCACCGGACTGCTGTGGGTTGGCTGGTTCGGATTCAACGGCGGCAGTGAACTGGGTGCGGACGGTCGAGCTGTCAATGCCGTCTTTGCAACACACCTTGCCGCGTCAGCCGGATTGCTTGGGTGGTCGCTCATGGAATGGCTGAAGCAGGGCAAAGCCAGCATTCTGGGAGCATGTTCCGGTGCGGTTGCCGGGCTGGTCTGCATCACGCCGGCCAGCGGCTCTGTAACGCCGGTAAGCGGCATCATCATGGGCTTTATTGCTGGTGTATTCTGTTACGTCTGCTGCACAAAGATGAAGAATTCTCTGGGCTACGATGACTCACTTGACGCCTTTGGTGTGCATGGGGTGGGCGGAACTCTGGGAGCCCTGCTTACGGGTATGTTTGCAACTCAACTTGTCACCGGAGCTACGGAGCCAGCCGGCTTCTTTGATGGAAACCAGGGACAGGTCATAGTACAGCTGGTCAGCGTGGTGGCAGCCGTTGGTTTCAGCGCTGTCGGCACATTCATTCTGCTGAAAATCATTGATCCAATCATGGGACTGAGAGTCAGCGAGGAAGAAGAAATTCAGGGACTGGATATCAGTCAGCACGGTGAAGAGGGCTACATCTTCCAGTAAGAACGTGCGGTCGTCAGCAGTCGTGGCAGATCTCGCGGAGGCCTTTTGTGCGAGATCTGTCCCTGGCAGTTCGACTCCGTTCATGTGCCAATACTTTCGATAGAGCATAAACCTAACAAAAAATGGAACACAGAAATGAAAAAAATAGAAGCGGTCGTCCGCCACTTTAAACTGGAAGACGTCAAATCCTCAATCACCGAAGCTGGTGTCCAGGGAATGACAGTGACCGAAGTTCGCGGATTTGGTCGGCAGAAAGGTCACAAGGAAACATATCGCGGTGCAGAATACATCGTGGACTTCATGCCGAAAGTAAAGATCGAAATCGTGGTCGGTGACGACGAACTGGACAAAGTCGTCGACGCAGTTGTCAATTCAGCCAGAACCGGTCAGGTCGGTGACGGCAAGATCTTTGTCAGCAACGTCGAAAAGATAATCCGAATCAGGACCGGTGAACTGGACGAATCTGCGATTTGAATCAGTCTGTCGCAGTAGTTCGAACACAAAAGCGTTGTGAGAAATTCTGCTCACGACGCTTTTTTATGATGGGTTGCTGTCCTGAACCGTCGAATGTGTAGACAATGGTTGATCGACGTTAATGAACCATGAGTCGAGTTTGCTGATTGTTGCCGAGGTGCGTTGTGCCGGAAAAACTGATCGTTGTGATCGAAGATGATCGCGAAATCTCCAACACTGTCCAAACCGTGCTGAAGGCATCCGGTTATCAGGTGCTTGCTGCCACCAACGGTCAGGACGGTCGTAAACTGATTACGTCCCGGAATCCGGATCTCGTACTGACCGACATGATGATGCCACGAATGGGGGGATTTCCGGTTCTGGAGTCTCTGCGCAAAATGGAAAATGCCCCCAAGGTGATCATGATGACAGCCAACGAAGGCAGTCGTCATAAGGCCTATGCAGAAATGCTTGGTGTGGTTGACTACCTGCGGAAACCATTCGCGATGGAAGTCCTGCTGGACGCCGTCAACCGAGCGTTAAGCGACGAATCCTAAGATTAGCAGTCTATTTATTGCCATAAACGATACTGGCGCGTGGCAGTATCGAATCTGCTGTTGAAGAACATTTTTCGCGGCAATAAGCCAAAACGAAACGCTGTAGACGGTGTCGCCGCGTGAGAAACGTCGTGCCGTGGAGAATCCATCTGACGCACACGCAGCCTTGTCCGGATTCGAAAGGTCGCGTTCAGGACAGCCTCCTGTCAGCTCAGATATTGCCGTGCGCTTCACAACGGCACATACGTTGCTCAGAATATCAGAGCAAGCAACACTTCAATGCAGGGCCTTTCAATGTGCACGTTCGCCACTCGCCTGGTTAGTTTACTTTTGCTGCTAACGGTCTCGGCTCCGAATGCCGTTGCACAGGAGGCCGATGAAGAAACTGTTGTAAGGCGGGCTTCGGAAAGCTGGGATGTCATCCGAACCTACTTCGATCCCCCCGCATCATTCGCAAATGAGTTCAGTGCACATCGTTCTCCGCTGCTGTTTGACAACGGATCAGATGTTCACACGGCTGCTGACTGGAAGCGTCGCCGGACCGAGTTGCTTGATCGATGGACGAAGTTACTCGGGCAATGGCCCCCGCTGATTACTCAGCCACAGGTTGAAACACTGGACACCAAACAGCGGGAAGACTTCGTTCAGCACACGATCCGTTTCCGCTGGACTCCGGGTGAATCGACGACGGCATACCTGCTCATTCCGGAAGGCACGGAAAAACGACCGGCGGTGCTGAGTGTGTTCTACGAACCGGAAACTGCGATCGGGTTCAACAATCCCCATCGGGACTTTGCGCTGCAACTGGCCAAACGTGGCTTTGTGACGCTGTCCATCGGGACGACGCATGCATCGAAGGCGAATACTTATGCGCTTTACTATCCAGACATCGATAATGTGACGGTTCAGCCGTTGTCGATGCTGGGATATGCGGCGGTCAATGCTTGGCATGTGCTGGCCAGCCGGGCGGAAGTGGATGAGAAACGAATCGGCATTGTCGGGCATTCCTTCGGTGGCAAATGGGCGATGTTTGCCGGCTGCCTGTTCGACCGGTTTGCGGCGGTGGCCGTGTCGGACCCGGGAATCATGTTCGATGTACATCCCAGCGTAAACTATTGGGAGCCATGGTATCTCGGCTGGCACCCGCGCCCGTGGCGTAAGCGAGGTGTCATCACGGCCGCGAATCCGGGCCGCGGTCTGTATCCACGGCTGCTGGAAGATCACCTGGATCTTCATGAACTGCACGCACTGATGGCTCCCCGGCCATTTCTTGTGTCAGGCGGCGCAGTGGATCCGCCATCACGATGGCGGGCGTTAAATCATCTGGTGAAGATTAACGAAACGCTGGGTTATCGACAGAGAGTCGGTATGACGAACCGCCCGGACCATTCCCCCAATGAGCAATCGAACGCTGTCATATACGGCTTCTTTGACCATTTCCTGCGAGCCAAGGCTAAAGAAGGAACAAACAAATGAGGCAACTTCTTTCGTTTTTTGCCAGCATTCTTCCGGTGTGTTTTTGGTTTTTCTGCGACGCACCGTCCGCCACCGCTGGCTGGAAGGCCGGAGTCGCTCGGACCGTCATCACACCGGAAACTTCCGTCTGGCTGGCCGGGTACGGGTCAAAGCGGGCACCGGAAGGAAAGCTGCACGACCTGTGGATGAAGGCGCTGGCACTGCAGGATGATGATGGCCATCGAGTCGTACTGATCACGAGCGATTTTCAGGGCGTCCCGAAGATCATGAGTGACCCGGTCTTTGCTCAGGTCGAAGCGAAGTATGGACTAAAACGCGATCAGATTATGTTGACATTTTCGCACAACCACTGCGGCCCACGGCTGGGCGACGACCTTGTCGATTACTATCCGGTCGATGCGGATCAGGTCAGGCTGGTCGACGAGTACACGGCAATGATGGTTTCACGATCCGTCACGCTGGTCGGCGACGCTCTGGCCAATCTGGCGCCCGCATCACTGGAACACGGTCATGGACACACAACCTTTGCAGTGAACCGTCGCAACAATCGCGAAGCGGACATACCGGCCATTCTGGCTCGCGGTGAACCACTGATCGGCCCCGTCGACCATTCCGTGCCCGTGCTGAAGGTGATTCGGCCGGGCGGCAAACTGGAAGCCGTTGTTTTCGGATACGCCTGCCACCCGACGACGCTCAGCTTTACAAAATGGTGCGGCGACTTTCCCGGATTCGCTCAGCTGGAAATTGAACAGAATCATCCTGGCGCAACAGCCATGTTTGTGAACACCTGCGGCGGAGACCAGAATCCGTTGCCGCGCCGTACAGTCGAACTCTGCGAAAAATACGGTCACATGCTGGCGACGGCCGTGGAAGATGCACTGCAAGAGCCACTTAACGCCGTGTCTCCCGGTATTCGATCTGAGTTTGAATATATCGACCTGCCCTATCTGGAAGTCGTCAGTCGCGAGAAACTGAAAGAGGAAGTAAAGAGTACGGACGCACTTCTGAAACGCTGGGCAGAACGGATGCTCCGCAAGCTGGATGCCGGAGAAACGTTTCCCACAGCCTACAGCTACCCGGTCCATGCATGGCGACTGGGCGACGAGATGACAATCATCGGCATGGGCGCCGAAACGGTTGTCGACTACGCGCTGCGTTTTAAAGAAGAATTCGGTTCGGGAACATGGGTGTGCGGATATGCAGACGACATGATCTCCTACATACCTTCCCACCGTGTCTGGAAAGAGGGGGGATACGAAGGAGGTTATCGACTGTTCGAATACGGCCGCCCGGCCTATCGCTGGGCCGAAGGCATCGAAGACCGCATTGCCACTTCCGTGCACAAACTGGTGAAACGCGTCGGCGGACAGACACAGAAAGACGACGCGCCATGATCTGGGATCTGCACGGCCACTTTTCTGGTGTTGATGGTGCAACGGTCGATGAACGGATCGCGAAACTGATGACGTATGCTGACCGCATGGGCGTGGAACGCCAGGTATTCTTTATGGGCTGGCCGTGGTCTCAGGATCCCACGCCGGAAGAATTCCGTAAGCAGAACGATCAGGTGCTGCAGGCAATCAGCCACTGGCATGACCGAGCCTTCGGGTTTGCCTACCTGAACGGCAGATATCCGACGGAAAGCCTGGCGGAACTTGAACGGTGTGTCACTGACGGTCCAATGGTCGGCGTCAAACTGTGGATCTCGTTCAAGTGCAGTGACCGGAAGATTGATCCCATTATCGCCCGCTGTGGCGAGCTAAAAGCGGCCATTTACCAGCACACATGGTTAAAGGTCCAGGGAAATCGTCCTGGGGAATCGACGCCTGCGGATTTGGCAATTCTGGCCCGCCGCCATCCCGACGTGCCCATTATCTGCGGCCATACTGGCGGTGACTGGACGCGTGGCATCCGAGCAGTCCGGGCGGAAAAGAACGTATCCATCGGAATTGGAGGGTCTGAACCCACAGCAGGATTTGTGGAAATGGCCGTTCGTGAGCTCGGTGCAGAACGAGTCATTTACGGCAGTGATATTGGTGGCCGCAGTTATGCATCGCAGTTGGCAAAGGTCCAGGGCGCTGATATTCCGGAAGCGGACAAGAAACTGATTCTGGGACTCAACCTGAAACGCATGCTGACACCAATCCTGAATCTCAAAGGTGTGAAACGATGATCACAGACATCAACATCAACCTTTCACAGTGGCCTTTCCGTCGGTTGCCGCTCGACGAAACTACAAAGCTTGTGGAAAAGCTGCAACAAAATGGAATTACGCAGGCATGGGCGGGCAGCTTTGACGGAGTCCTGCACCGCGACATCGCTGCGGTGAACGCTCGCCTGGCGACCGAGTGCGAACTTCACGGCGAAGGCGTTCTGATTCCATCAGGTACTGTCAATCCGATGCTGCCGGACTGGCAGGAAGACGTGCGTCGCTGCCACGAACAGCATGGCATGCGGTCAATTCGCATTAATCCAAATTACCACGGTTACAAGCTGAACGACCAGGTCTGCGACGAACTTTTCCAACACGTCGTCACGCACAAATTGATCGTGCAGCTGGTATTGAAAATGGAAGACGTGCGGACCCATTTCCCGCTGATGATGGTCTCGACCGTGGACATGACTCCGCTGTCAGATCTAATTCAGCGGCACCCCGACGTTCACCTGATTCTGATGAACAATTACAGTACGTTGCGGGGCGAAACGCTGTCGAAGATAGCGCAGGCAGAAAATGTCTATTTTGACATTTCGCACGCGGAACAAGTGGGGGCGCTGGAAAAGATGACAAAGAGCGTGCCGTATAAAAAGTTGCTCTTCGGCTCGCATATGCCGTTCTTTTATCTGGAAGCGGCACTGCTGAAGTTCAAAGAATCAGAACTCGGAGAAACAATTACGAAAGCCATTCAGTTCGGAAATGCGGAACGGCTTTTGAATGAATAGTAACCGACGCGACCGACAGCTTGCGGCTGGTCTGCCGAACGTTCAGCCTGCATAGGTAATCGAATCGGTCGCACCTGCGTCGGCAAATCCCCTCAGTCGCAGCAGGCAGGAATCGCAATCGCCGCAACTGATACCGTCCGACGACGGATCATAGCAACTATGAGTCAGGCTATAGTCCACACCCAGCTCCAGTCCACGTTGGATGATCTGCGCTTTGGTCAGTGAAACAAGTGGTGTGTGCACGGCAATTCGCTGCCCGTCGACCCCTGCTTTGGTTGCTAAATTGGCCATCGCCCCAAAGGCGGCCACGAATTCCGGTCGGCAGTCCGGGTAGCCGCTGTAATCGATGGCGTTTACACCGATGAACAGGTCATGTGAACCAATGGATTCAGCCAGCCCGAGCGCCACGGAGAGAAAAATTGTGTTGCGCGCCGGCACATAGGTGACGGGGATTCCCGAACTCAGCTGATCGTCCGACCGGTTGTGAGGCACGGCAATGTCGTTGGTCAGTGCGGAGCCCTGAAAGATTGACGTGTCAACGGGAAACACGACCCGACTGGTCACGCCGTTGGCTTCACAAACCTTCGCCGCAGAATCCAGCTCAAATCGGTGGCGTTGGCCGTAGTCGAAGGAAATGGCGTGCAGTTCCCAGCCTTCGCAGCGTGCAATTGCCAGCACGGTGGCAGAATCCAATCCACCACTCACAAGCACGACAGCCTTCTTGCCATTTCCACTTGGTGACATCAAATCAACTCTGCTGAATTATGAGATCGGCGGACGGGCAAACTCCCCCTGTCACCGGATACGGGGCCAGGGCAGGCGCTGCTCATTCGAAAAAGACTCGCGACCTGATGCGCAGCCCGAACAAATCGGTTTTCTGTGTGTCAGTGTGACGATACCATGCTGATGATGCTGCAGCGTGCTGCCGCCTTTTCAAAGATTCGTCCGTTTTGGGGTCTGGGAAAGACCAGCGATTCGGAAGCGTTTTGCTTGCATGTTGGCGGTGAGCTGCGTGAATGGACCAACCGTTTTCAGGCGTCAGCTCAATTTGGCCTGTGGGCCACTCCGCATTTATAAGGTGATAACCCGTTGGGAGACCCCAAGCGCGAAGAACTCAAAGTTGCCGACCAGCGCGCCGTGCTGGCAGGTGTGTTCGATCCTGATGAATGCAACGACCGGGACGCGGCGCTGGACGAACTGAAGGGCCTGGTCAAAACAGCCGGCGTAACCGTTGTGGGCGAAATCGTTCAGTTTCGAGACGCACCGCATCCCGCCCATTGTCTGGGAACGGGCAAGCTGGACGAATTGAAAATGCTGGTGGAAACGACTGACGCGGAAATGGTCGTCTTCGACAACAATCTGACCCCGTCTCAGGGGCGAGCACTCGAACAGGCTGTGGAAAAACCGATTGTTGATCGCAGCGAGGTCATTCTGGATATCTTCGCCACCCACGCCCAGACACACGAAGCCATGCTGCAGGTGGAGCTGGCACAGCTAATGTACTTCCGCACCCGGCTGAAACGCATGTGGACTCACCTGGAACGTATCACGGGCGGTATTGGCGCGGGACGCGGCCCAGGGGAAAAACAGCTGGAAACCGACCGCCGTCTGATCGACAAACGTATCGCAGAACTCAAACGCAAGCTCAAAAACGTGGAACAGCGGCGCGAACGCACGGTTTCGCACCGGCGGGAACAGCCCACGGTTTCACTGGTCGGCTATACAAATGCGGGCAAGAGTACACTGATGCGAGCTCTGACCGGGGCTAATGTACTGGTGGAAGACAAGTTGTTCGCGACACTGGACACACGCACCCGCCGCTGGACGATACCCGGCTACGGTGAAACGCTGCTCAGCGACACAGTTGGTTTCGTGCGGAATCTTCCCCACCATTTGGTGGCATCGTTTCGTTCAACGCTGGAAGAAGCCCGTCATGCAGATCTGCTGCTGCATGTCGTTGATGCCAGCAGCGCTGATGCGGAACGCCAGATTCATACATGTTATCAGGTTCTGGACGAGATCGGAGTGGACTGCAGCAACGTCCTGCTGGTGCTGAACAAAGTTGATCTGGTGGAAGATCGTTCGGTGATCGACGTACTTCGGCGGCATTATGATGACACAATCACCATCAGTGCATCCACCGGGCTGGGACTGGATCGGTTGTATCAGGTCGTTTCAGAACGCATAGCCGGTGGGTTCGTGACGGTTCAAATCGAAACCAGCACAGGTAATGGTAAGCTGTTGGCCTGGCTGACTCAACATGCCTCCGAACTGGACCGCACCTATACGGATGACACGTCCACTCGCGTCACAATCACGTGTCGGATGGCTCGGCAAGTCGCAGATGGAATCGACGATTCTGATGTGATCGTGCGTCATATGGAGGAGGTGTCGGGAAACCATCCAGAAGTTGTTTAGGCAGCTGAACGTTTCCCGAGATTTCCATAACACACCGAACCGAACGTAAATTGACGCACCGCCAGCCAGCGCGCCACCGGACCACCGCCACGAAAAGTCGGGAAAACGCTCTGCTTGTGCGTTCAACGGACGCTTGAGGCCTGTGAACGTCCGACCCGTAACGGTCGCCAGTCTTCGCTGAATCCCCGAACCAGCAGACTTCGACTGAAAGGGATTTTCCTTAGCTACAGAAAATTGTGCAGCAGCTAATCAATCTGCGGCGGATCCCGCCGATGTCGACAAAGTTTCGGCGATCATTCTGACGATGTCAGGAAAGGCAGAAGGAACTATCCCTGCATCGCCCTTCGAGCTCTCAGCTGCCGAGCCACGGACGATGTGTCGCAGAAAGGAAGTCGTCATGCGACTTGATCGATACACCCTGTTCATGGGTATTGCTGCTTTGGCAATGACCGGTTGCTCAACCGGCCGCTACGCGTCCGCCCCGCTGTCCCCAAACAGCCACGTCGCCGCCCCGACCAGCAGTTACAACTCAAACCCAGACCCCGCCCCGCAGCCGGACGCAGTCCTGCCGATTCCGAAGACGAACGAAGTCTCTCATGTCAAGAGTGTGGGACTGATGAGTATCCTGACGCAAAGCTACAAGCACCCATGCGTTGAGGAATCAGACGCAACACCTGTCGTTTGCGAACCTCTGTCTGCGTGCGCAGCCCCCGAACAACCCTGTTGCCCGCCACAGGTCGAATGTGCAGAACCCGGCGAAAAGTGTGCATCACGCTGGAAGAAAATGTTTGACGGCTGGCACTGGCCCAAAAAACAAAATCTATGCACACCGGAACCACTTTGCTGTGCTCAGAAACGACAAAGTTGTCTGGCAGAATCACCGTGCGCCCCCAACATGACGTGTGCCGTCCCGGAGCGATGTCGGGCCGTTGTGACACAGGATTGCTGCGACGCGGATGGCTGCGTTGACAGCGGACAACACAAAGGAATGATGTCTTATCTTTGCGATCGCCTGTTTCGCAAACACCAATTCGGTTGTTCATCACCGCCTTCGTGTGGAGATGCATTCACGGCGGAATGCGGAGATCGTCTTAGCAGTACATGTTCACCGCTGATTCCTCAGTGCAGGAATGCTCCCTGTCGTCCTTCGCACAGAGGATCACCACTGGCACCTTGCCTGGAAGATCCCTTCGTGCGACATGAGAATCCGGCGACGGCAGATCGGACAGCGGATGCGCCGGCCGACATCACCGCGCCAACTGTTCCTCCGCTTCCGAACCTGAACATTGACAGGTCTCGCACACCAGGGCAGCAGCCAGCGGGCCAACAACCAGACCGAATATTGAATCCGGCACCGCAAGACGTTGGGCCGCAGACGTACGTAGAACCACAAATCTGGCCACGTTTAAAGGTCGCCCCCGTCGTCCTCCAGATCCGACGGGCGGGAACATATCCCACAACTTGGTCGCGGTAACAGAATTGACGACATGACCGCTCAACAGATGGGATCGCGTCTCAGGCAGGGAAGATTTCACCTATCTTTCCTGCCTGAGAACTGCCTTCAAAGGAACGCCATGCGGCCTTTCTGTTCGTTCTTCAGTTTGAGTTTGCCAACGATACGCGTGCCCCAGCTTCAAAGTGCGTTCGATTGGTCGCACGAGATGGAGATGGAGATGGAGGGTCTCGCAGGACTATTCCTCATGTCACCGATTGTGGCTACTGACGAACAGAAGAGGATCAGATGTGCTGGCAGCCCAACCAGTACAGTCGTCGGTGTGACAGCGACCAGCATGCCTGCGCAATACAGCCATCACGACAGCAGCGTGCGACACACGCTCTGGACACTGTGACAGAGGCACTATAATATTGGGTAGATTAGGAGGTTAGGGTGTTTACCTGCTAGTGCGAGCCCATCGTTTTCAGGGGGCTTGGTGTGGCAAGATGCGGCCAAGACAGCCTTTACGCCGTTTGGCTGATTGCCTTAGAATCCGGTAGTTAGCCAGTTTCCGGATTGTTCGGGACCACGGTCACATGGCGGCAGGTGAACTTCTACATCACCATTCTATGGAATTCCGGCAGCATTTTTTGCCGTAACCGTTATCAATTCAAACGACAATGAAAAGACAACTATTCGCCATCCTGGGCATTGGAATGTTGTTCCTGCCGGCTGCAATGCAGGCCTCCGCACAGGACCCACATCATCCTCAGATCACCGTCGGGCATCAGGGCGTCAATCGACTCAAGTCAGATCTTAAAATGCTACTAAGTCTGACCAATGAAAAGGACCAGCAGCAGCTGCAGAATCTGGTGGATTTTGTCGATCTGATGGCGTTTGGTCTGGATCCGGATAGACCAATCAGTGTTGAACTGCTGACGGGGATGACGCCGCTGCCCTATGTCATTTCCGCAGCGTACAAGAGTGATCCGGACTTTGCTGTGCCAGGGCAGCCAGCGTATGCACAACTGCTGGACAACCTGGAATCAAATTTTGTACTCCAGAAAGTGGGTGACGACTGGCGTGAGTTTTTGCCGCCGGATCAGGGATGGCTGCGCCTGGTGCCGGACATTGAGACCGCCATCATGATTCTGACAGCTCCGGGCGACCACGCTTTGTTAAAGCAAATTTTGCAGAAGATGCAGAGCCCGCTGTCGGTCGTTGCTGCATTGCTTGAAAATGACTGTGGCGCTGGAATACAGTTGATCAACACAGCGCATACCATAGAAGATCAGAAGAAACGATCGGCCTCATTTGGCGAGCTTCGTGCCAACCGGATGGATGCCCTTCAAAAACGGCCAGCGGAATCGATCACTGAATTCAACCTGCGGAAGGGCGCTATTTCGCATCAGCTTAAGGAACTTGAACGTTTGGTGGTTGAGGGCAACGATCTGCGAGCCCGCGCCTTTCTGAACTCAGCAAACAAGTCTGCTCGTATTCTGTTTACCGGTGACGGAGTTCCGGATACCAGTCTGGCTCAGAGCATCGAACTGTTCAATAAGCATGAAGATGCCTTTGCATCAGTGGCGAAAGCTGAAAACTCTATTCTGTCGTTTCGTGTTAATCATCCCTTTGATGAACTTCGCCGGAATAATGCGTATGAATTCATCGAGTTGCTGAATAATGACGTGGAAGCACGCATCGTTGCCTCGACGAGACTTTCTGGCGATCAAAAAATAGCTGTCCGCGAACTGCACAGTGGTGTCATGACAGTGTTGACAGACAGTCTTGGATCAGGCAACGTCAATGGGTTTATTGAAACCTGGCTGAATGCCGACGATGAGTTTGTCGCGGTCGGGGGAATCGCTGCCACAGATGCCTCACGGCTTGACGACACGCTGGCCCTGATCGCCAGAACGGGCACAGGAAACAAAGTCGACATTGCCATTGAAAAAGTGGGTGACGTCACAATACATCGCATTCAGCTGGGCAAAGGTTTCCTAAAGTTGCTGGACCGTTTTTTCGGCGAAGACGCTGCCGTCTTGATTGCAACGTCCAGCGACAGTGTCTGGTTTGCAACAGGACCGGATTCTCTGGAAGCGCTGAAAAAGACAATCGGAAATCTGCAGGAACCTGCCGATTCTGATGTAATTCTCAACGTGGAAGCCAGGCTTCTGCCGTGGGCAAAACATGCGCAAAAAGTTGTCGATGCGACACCGGAGCCGTCGGCAGTGGACGACAAGCGAATTCGACGCGAACGACGACGTGACCTGGCTCGGGCTGTGGAGGCGCTCGGCACGGGTGAGCAGGACGATGTTAAGTTCGACGTTTCGGTAGAGGACGGCAAGGTCTCCGGCGAAGTATTCGTTAACACCGGCCTGCTGCGGTTTGTCGGGAAACAGCTTGCTGCATTTTCAAAAGAAAACTTTGAATAGCAGTCAGAACGAATGAGGCAAACCGAAGCCCGGCCTGTGCTGTACGTGCAGAGACCCACAAATGGCTGAAGAATCCGACGAGTCAGACATCGACGACAACGATCCGCCCGTTGATGACATCGAATTGGCGTATCGGGAAGCACTGAAGTCGATCGACGAGGCCGAGTATCAGGTGGGGTCCGCTCTCCGCGAACTTTCCGATGATGCCGACGATGAAACCGAATTGGACGAAGAAGCCGCATTCACGTCCATTGGTCGGCAGTTGGCAGATGACCTGACGGACGAAGAATCCGCCGTGGCAGCGGTCTCTTTAAACAACAGCGAATCGTCACCCGTGTCGCCGCGCGCCGTCGTCGAAGCCGCTTTATTTGTCGGTGGCGACGTTTCCCTGACGGCGCGGCGACTGGCGTCGCTGATCGGCAATGACACTGATGCCAGATTATCCGTCCGCATCATCGACCAGTTGAATGAAGCCTATTCCGCTGAAAACAGGCCCTATGAAATCCGGCTGCATGAAGGTGGATTTCGCATGGAGCTGAAGCAGCAATTTACCAACGTCCAGCTGAAAGTATTTGGCCTGGGACCAAGAGAAGTTCGGCTTTCACCTGAAACCCTGGAAGTGCTGGCGTTCATCGCTTACAACCAGCCGGTCGAGAAAAAGGAACTGGCGGAACTCAGTCGGCGCAACGCCCAGGCTGTGTTGCGACAACTGCTTCGTCTGAGGCTTGTGGAACTGGAACGAACGGGCAGTCGACGGTCAGACGTGGCTTATCGAACAGGCCAGCGTTTTCTTGATCTCTTCGGACTCAATGATTTGGCAGACCTGCCGCAAGCTGACGTATTTAGCTTCAAGTAATCCAACCGCCTTCGGCGGTCTGTTGGGCTCCTGAAAGAGGCCGCAAGACAAGCTCAAAGCGTCAGCGAGTGGGTCTCGTTCGGTTGTGAAACAACACACTTACTTGCGCTGCGTACTTTATCAAAAACGGCAAGTCTCACGACGGATCAGCAGCAGAATTGGTGGTTTACAGTCGATCATCAGCCCGCTCCTGGCGGTCGCTGTCAGACGGAACACAACAGGTGACGGACGAAGTCAAACTACTGAACGCCTTGAAGACAAGTCCCGCGTTGTTTAACGAACTGCGAGGATCATTCGGCAGCGAGCTGGCCATTCAGCAAAAACTTCGGAGAAGGTACGATGCAGCGCTGGTCCGTGCAGCGATCGTTGTTCAGGAGGCAAGAACGAAAGCAGAAGGCAAACTTCCCAATGCCTGCCAGCTGTGGCTGACGCGGGTGGGATTGGAACAATCAACGGCCTGGGAAGTCGCTCAACATAAGGCCCGACGTTTTCCTGAGGGCCAACATGTTCTTGACCTGTGCTCCGGGATTGGCGTGGACACCGCTGCGTTGCTGTCGCGGGGAAGTGTCACGTCGGTCGACGTCGATCCCGCGATGGCACTTCGATGCCAGTGGAACATCGAGACCTGGATGGAATGCAATGCTGTCAATGCAGGCGGAGCATGGCAGCAGGACACGACGGATGTGCTCGGCCTGAATCTGTCTGAAAAACTTGTTCACCTGGACCCGGATCGCCGAAAGGGGCGTGACCGTCCTGCTAAGCGGCTGGAACACTACCATCCCGATCTGCAGGGGATGCAACAACTCGTGCAGACGGCCGGAGGTGGTGCCTTGAAACTTGGCCCGGCCAGCAATTTCATGCAGAAATTTCCTCAGAGTGAGATTGAACTCATCAGCCAGAATGGTGAATGTCGGGAAGCCACAGTCTGGTTTGGCAGTCTTGCGGGCGAAAAGTCATTTCGAGCGACAGTCTTGCCCTCCGGCGAATCAATCTCTGCTGATCCCCTGGACGCATGGTGTCCGACAACGGATACATTTTCCGACTACATCCTGGATCCCGACCCAGCTGTAGTGCGATCTGGACTGCTGGACACCGTTGGTGAAATACACAGTTTAAAGAGATTAGACAAGGAGGATGAGTACCTCACTGGCGCGAAAATCCCTGATACAGCGTTCGTGCAGGGTTTCGCCATCGAGGCTGTGCTTGGCAACAATCCAAGGGAATTGAAACGTTTTTTGCGAGCCAACCCGGGGCGTGACTATGAAATCAAATGTCGCCACCTGAGTGTTAACGCCAACACGGTACGAAGACAGCTTCCCCGCGGAGACGGTCCGATTAAGGTTTTGTTCTATGTTCGCCGAGCCGGCAAGGCGACGGTCGTCGTCGCCAGAAGAAAAAAAACGGAAGAATTACTGTGTAAACTCCGTCGACGAGTTGGATTCTGAAAACTATTGTACTGCCTACGGAGAGCACGAAACAGACGCGGACCCATTGAAGGTGCTTCGCATAGATTTCGGAAAAGTGTCGAAGGTGAATTTGGACGGCAGTCTGTCCTGCACTGTTGCAAATCGAATTCATGTGACGACATCGACCTGAACACCTGTTCTGCTGGTATGGAGATAGCAATGAACAATGTTCTTTCGGTGGTACTGGCAGGAGGAAAAGGTTCCCGCCTTGACCCACTTACGGCAGACCGCAGCAAGCCAGCTGTACCGTTTGGCGGTGCCTTTCGCATCATCGATTTTTCGCTTTCCAATTGCATCAATAGTGGTCTGCGCAAGATCCTTGTAGTAACGCAGTATAAGGCGGCCAGCCTTGAACGACATATCGAGCGTGGCTGGCATTTTCTGTGCAATGAACTTGGTGATTTTGTGCGCGTGCGTCCGCCGGAACAGCGGGTTGGCGAAAGCTGGTATCTGGGCACCGCCGATGCTCTTTATCAGAACATCTACACCATCGAAAAACTGGCGCCGAAGCACGTTCTGATTCTCAGCGGTGATCACATCTATCAGATGAACTACCGTCGCTTCGTGTCCGATCACATTCAATCGGAAGCGGACTGCAGCATTGCCTGTGTGTCGGTTCCAATCGACGAAGGCCGTCGCTTTGGTGTGATGCAGGT
>JABABI010000140.1 GCA_014238335.1 Fuerstiella sp. | reverse complement strand
GCCGGTGCCGGCGGCCAGTACACGATCATCATTCCCTCGCACGATCTGGTCGTCGTGAGGATGGGCCATTACAAAGGATCAGATGTCGGATTTGAAGCACTCTGCAGGTCGTTGTCGTTGTTAATGCAGTCAATCCCCGAACGCCAGGCGAATTGAAAATTGGATTGTCCCACTTTATGCACCCCGTGTTCGACGCATTGCGATCGGAAGCAGAATCAATAAACGAACGATTTCGAGTCACAAACGTCGTCATTGGGTCATCGTTCAATCGGAAAAACACTTATGAAATCTCTTTTCGTCCATACAGCCCTTATCTTGCTTGCGTGGGTATCCATTGCGTTCCCGAATGCGGCACATGCCGACGACGATGGTCTCGTCGCTCACTGGAAACTGACAGCGGATGCACGCGATGGTTCCGGGAACGGTCATCACGCGATTAACCATCGCGTGAGCTTTGATGCTGACCATTGCGCTACATTCGACGGCATTGACGCCTGGCTCGAAGTTCCAGCCGACCGAGCACCGAAGCTTGGGACAAAGCCTTTCACCATCGCGGCATGGATTCACACTGATGAAGCGCTTGATGACGTCCTTGGCGATATCATGAGTTGCTTCGATCCGGATACTCGCAACGGGTTCAACTTCGGTCTGATGAATTATGCCGGGGTGACCTCGGCCCAGTCGAACTGGCGGAACGTTTTCTTCGGGATCGACGCGGCGCAGGGTGGCGAAAACTGGCTCGATTGCGGGCGGCCCGGGAACAATCAGCAGATCGCGTCGTTGGTCGTCTTCGATGGCGATCTCTACGCATCCACCTGGGAACCAGGCGACAATGATCGCGGTCATCTTTATCGTTATGCCGGCGGAGAGAAGTGGATCGATTGCGGCGCTCCGGATCCCGCCAATGCCATCAAGGGTCTGGCCGTCTACAAAGGCCGGCTCTATGCCGGGTCCGAACTCTATAGCGGCGGCGGATCATCCCTGCCACTATCGCCCAACGAAAACCACGGCGGCCGGGTCTACCGCTACGAAGGCGGCACCAGGTGGACCGATTGCGGCAAGGTCGCCGACGTTCGCAGTATCAGCGGACTGGCCGTCTTCAAAGGCAAACTTTACGCCGGAACCGGCACTTCCAGCGCCTGGCGTGATCTTCCTCGCACCCGGGGCCTGTACCGCTTCGACGGCATCGGCAAATGGACGGACTGCGGCTGCCCCGATCTGCGTGTGACTCACCTTGGGGTCCATAACGGCAGCCTGTTCGGCCTGAGCTACGATGACGGCGGATTCTTCCGCTACAAAGGCGAAGCCAATTGGGAGAGACTCGGCCCGGTGCCGGACACCACTCAGGTTTACTCGATGATGATTTACGAGGGCGGCCTTCACGTAGGCACCTGGCCAACCGGCTCTGTCTTTCGTTTCGAAGGTCCGCAAAAGTGGACTCATGTGGGGCGTCTCGGAGAGGAAAAGGAAGTGATGGCGGTGTCGGTCTACAACGGCAAATTCTACGCCGGGACTCTGCCAATGGCTGATGTTTATCGTTATGACGATAAGAGCCGCTGGACTCATGTGGGCCAACTCGATCACACACCGAATGTGAAGTATCGTCGCGCGTGGTCGATGGCCGTGTTCGACGGCAAACTCTTCTGCGGCGTCTTGCCCTCCGGCCATGTTCACTCCCTCGAAGCTGGCAAAGCGGTCACTTACGATCAGCAGCTGCCGGCGGGCTGGCGTCACCTCGCTGCAGTTCGTGCCGACGACCGCCTCCAGCTTTATGTCGACGGCAAGCTGGTCACCGAAAGCGCCACTTTCGATTCCAAAGAGTGGAATCTTCAGCCTGACCAGCCGCTAAGAATCGGATTTGGACAGCACGATTATTTCAACGGAAGAATGAAAGACATTCGGATTTACGGGCGGGCTCTGAGCGCGGAGCAAATTGGCGAACTTCAGGAAGAACCGAGAAAACCATGATCCGTCGGCGAGTTCTGCTGACAGACGCATTGATCCTGACATCATTGTTTTTCTTCCGTATGGTCGAAGCCGCTGATTTGGTCATCGTCAGGGACGGCAAAGCAAAGGCCGTCATCGTCTTATCCGAAGACCCTTCATCTGCCGCGAGAAAGGCAGCAATCATTCAGGCGTAGAGATCACAGATCAATAAGAGAACACGTTGTCCCTGAGACTGGCGACACCTCAACCAGTCCTTCAGGACGGGGGGATGATGTTCTCTGCTCTTCCAACGGATTCAGGTGAGTTCACTATGACCAAAACAATCCTCGTGTTCCCGATTCTCTGTTGTTTTGCGGCTGATTCTCTTCGGGCCGCTGAACCCCGTCTGCAGGAACTGTCGGCTGCACCGCAGCAGCCCCTTGTGCGCGTCGTCGATCTCAGTCTCGGCGAGACCACGCAGTTGGAACTGTGCAACGGCCATCGCGTTGAAGTTCAACTGTTGAAGCTGCTGGAAACGCGTGACCCGATTCGGCTGGCAGTGCGCAGCGCCAAGGTTATGGTCAAGGTGGATGGTGAGGAAATCACACTTGAATCGGGCATGTACAATCTGCCTCAGCAAATTGCCGGCGTGCAAATCGACTGTTCGATAACCAAAGGGTACAACTCGAACGGCACTCCGAGTTTCTGGGGGCTGGACAAGGACGCGAGGCTGCGTCTGTGGCCAGCCGACTCTCCGTTGCTCCGCCGCGACTCGCTGATCTATCCCGTCGACCAACGGTGGTTTGCGACACGCACGTGGTTTGACAATGAACCCGTCGACGGCGGGACGAAGGTTCTCCCGACGATCTACTATCACAGTGGTCTGGACATTGGCGGCTCGGAACGCCTGGTCAAAGTCATCGCCGCAACCGACGCGGTGGTGGTTTCAAGCGGCGAGGATGTGTTGCCCGAGTATCTTCTTAAAGACGGAGCCACCGCGAAGTATGGTCAGGGCAAAACTCCTGTCGCACCGAGAGAAGATGTCGTGTACCTGAAGGACGCACGTGGATGGTTCTATCGCTACAGTCATCTGCACAAAATCAACGACGCCATCCGTCCGGGCCGAATCATCGATCAGGGGACAGAAATTGGCCTGCTGGGCAAGAAAGGGCAAAGCGGCGGCTGGTCACATCTGCATTTTGAAATCACAAGTCGGCAGCCATCCGGCAAGTGGGGCACGCAGGCCGGCTATGCTTTTCTTTGGGAAGCCTATCGCAGCCAGTACAGGCCTCAACTGGTTGCCAACACGCGCCGCAAGAGTTTTCTGATGGCGGGTAATCACGCCACGCTGGACGGATCGAAGTCGTACAGTTCGACGGACAGCATTCGGAATTATGAGTGGACGTTCTCAGACGGAACGACCGCATCGGGACCGAGCGTCACTCGGACTTACGACCGGCCAGGCGTTTTCAGCGAAATCCTGAAGGTGACCGACAAGGCCGGAAACGTCGACTATGACTTCGCCGAAGTGCATGTGTTGGATCCTGAGCAGCCGGATCTGTACCTACCGGAAATCCATGCGGCTTATTGGCCCACGCTGGATAATCGAGTCAACACCTCAATCACATTCAAAGTTCGTTCATTCGGCAATCAGAATGGAAACGAAGTCTGGGACTTCGGCGACGGAAGTCCTCGTGTCAGCGTCAAGTCTGACGGAAACGCCGAACAGCAGGCGAAAGGCGGCTACGCCATCACACATCACACATACCAGCAGCCAGGCGATTACCTCGTCCGCGTTCAGCGGAGCCGGAATGACGGCGTCACTGCAACCGCGCGACTGCATGTTCGAGTTACGGACAAGTAGTAATGTCAACGTTGCCTCAATTCCCGGAGAAGGTGTGAAGGAGTCAGGTCTCTTTACATCCTCGCCTGACTTGCTGGCGGAATTGAAGGAAGGAACAGTAAGCCGATGCCCCGAGACATCACCATGAAACAGCTTCAAATTGTGACCGCCGTCTGTGCATTCAGGCTTTTCATCGCCCAGGTGAAAGCCGAGGACCTGTTTCTCGTTGAGAAAAGAAAGGCCTACGCCTTTAGAAAGCGAATGAACTATCTCGCGGTGAACTGAAATGAGAATCGCCTTCTTCACCGCC
This sequence comes from Fuerstiella sp., assembly GCA_014238335.1. Taxonomy (GTDB): domain Bacteria; phylum Planctomycetota; class Planctomycetia; order Planctomycetales; family Planctomycetaceae; genus Fuerstiella. Next base: position 12,605 of record JABABI010000140.1, on the reverse strand, counting down.
GCAATGCTCGGTCTCACATCGTCAGTGCAGGCCGATTTCGTCCTCGTCGATTCGCAAGCTGAAATCACCCTGCGTCCACATGGCCAACCGATAAATACGACGATGCGGATGGAGACGTCAAAATGAGCTGCGTCCCCTTTAGAGCAGTTCACTTATTGTCGTGAACGTGACTGGCTCGTCGGAGTTCGCTTCCTGCGATCTCAACGCCGCCCCGCGGCCACAAGTCAGCGAAATTCGCTGTAGTCTTTCACTTTGCCTTACTCTTCCGCGGAAACCCTGGTCGCTTCAATCTGCTTCAACCATCCTTCGACAGTGAAACCGTCGCTGCCGAGTTCGCCGGGTTTCAGGCAGGTGAGTTTTTCGCGTGGGGTGCGGCGGATGCCAATGTCCGGCAGGGTTGCGCCCCTGGAATGCAGGGATGTGCCGTAGTGTGATTCAAGTTCGATTCCGTTTTTGTCACAGTAGTCTCCTGAGTTCATCGTCGGCAGAGCACGAATCTGTTCAAGCGTCATCGCCGGTGTTCCCAGGTGTTTGTGAATCCATTCCAGTGATTCTTTGTAAGCGATATAAGGGCGATGGCCTCCTTCAGCTTCATACCAGGTCTCGATTTTCCCCGGTGCCCCGAGTTGCTCATAAATCCCGGCTGCGCGGCTGACCGATTTATCCATACCTTTCCAGGCGCTATTGTCGTCTTCCTTATCAATGACCCAGTCAGCATCACCGTTCATGATTTTTACCGCGCAATCCGGCGCCGCGAGTGCCAGATACTCGGGCCAGGTGAGCATCTCGCGCATACGCTGATTGGGCAGGCTGGTGCAATACTTGGTGCGCATATTGATGTTCTGGAATGCCCAACCGGACACAATGGCCATTTTGATGCGCGGCTCCAACACTGCGAGCCATCCTGCCTTTGCGCCGCCGAGGGAGTTACCGGCCACGCCGACCTTGTCGTGATCGATGTCGTCGCGTGCCAGCAAAAAATCGATGCCGCGCATCGTGTCGAAGAGCATTTTTCCCATTACCAATCGGCCAGCCTTGTCGGCACGGTCGCTGACAGACTTATGGTCGTGGGCGCGGGTTCCCAGCTTGCCATCCTTATGACGCTCTTCCTCTCCCATCGGGTCAATCGCGAGCGCGGCAAGTCCCATGCGTGCGTAGAGTTGACCGCTGAAGTTGTAATACCATTGACTCTTGCTTCCTCCGTGGCCATTGGTCAACACGATGGCAGGCATCTTTGCCGGTGGATTTCTGGGTCGGTAGAGAACCGCCGGCACGCGTGATCCCGCTTCCGAGGTGAAAACCCATTTTTCGACCACGATCCCATCCCATTCGAACTGTCCACGTTTTTCCGCATTGAGCGGGCCGCGATTTTTCGGGATGCCCAGCATCTTGCGCAGTTTGTCGCGGGTACCAGCTTGCCAATTCCTAAACGCGGCCGGCTCCGTCGGCACGGAAGCGATTAGATCTGTCCTGCTTTCAGCCAGTGCAGGTTTCGGATTGCTCCAAATCGCGGTGTTGATGGCAAAATACTTATTCCGGAAAGGGGGCTTTTTCCGGCTGGCGTACCAGATGCGCAGAGAGCCGTTCGGCAGACGCATAATCGATTGGCTGGTTGTGTAATTCGATTCCCACGGCCTTGTCGGGACAGGGCGATAAACCGGATTCAGCGGATGTTTGTACCACTTCAGGCCATCAATACTGACCGCGAGTCCAAGTGCAGTCGTGTTGGCGCGCGCGGTCCAATAGCTGCCGTACCACATCAGGTAAACGTCGTCGATTTTGATGACGGTGGGGTAGAAGAGATTGCCGCTTTCCCATTCCTGATCAAGTTTGATAACCGGGTCGGAAAAAACACGCCATCTGATACCGTCCAGGCTGTCGGCCTGGCGTATCATCCAGGGCTTGCCTGACACATCGGTGTACCACATTTGATACCGTCGGCCGATTTTGATGATCGAGGGCGCATACACCCCTTCCAGCAAAACAGGGGAAGGTTTCGACCAGGTAACGCCATCATGACTGCTCGCCTCGTGAAGAGTGTGCCGTCCGGATTTGTCGGTGAAATCGGTACTGCTGAACCACATCCGCAATTTGCCGCTATCGCGCAGCGTGCTTCCGTCCGGACTGCGCAGCAGAGTGGGCGTGAGCACGGATTTCAGGTCTTTGCCAAATCGAAACACCGGGCTTCGAGAATCGCGGGTGAAGTTGCTTCCGTCAGTACTGCTTGACATGCCGAGCTGGAAAACTCGTTCAGCCACTGTGCCCGTCGAGCCGCAATGCCAGAGGGTGAACTTGCCGTTTTGCAGTGCGACCATTGGAGCAAATATGTGTTCGTCGTCGAACTGACCCTTCTTACCAAGAGACAACACCGGCCCGTCGGTGTCGCGCTGCCAGGCTTGAGGTGTTTCGAGCCAGGGACGCAATTCGCGAGGGACTTGCGCCTGTGTTTGTGGAATCGCAACAAACAAAACAAGCAGTGCGAACACCTGGCTTGCAATGTGCTGACGTGCGGTGGTTTTATGTATCATTGTCTTATCGGAGTTGTTTCTTCAGGTAGGCAAAATCTTTTTTGATGTGCTCGATCCCGGCCAGCGTTTCGGCTTTTGTTTTGGGATGCAGGTAGGGAACGTGAAGTGAGACAGGTGCTGTAAAAGCAGTTTGCCTGAGGCTTTGGTAAAAATCGTCTCCCACCAGTCCTGTGCCCATGGGGACATTCACTGCTTTCGCTTTCTCAAAAACAAAATCTTTCACATACGCGGCCTGAATCCAATGTCGGATCAGATGGAAGTTGATCTTCCAGGCAGATATACCTTCCACCATGGCGTGGCGGATATCGTACGCAACGGCAATTTCCCGGGGGTCGAAATCCTTTATCAGATAGTGCAGATCCCATACCTGGCCACCGACATTCGATGCGCCGCCGTGGTTCTGGTAAACGGCGGTCAGGCCGAGTTCACGGTTGATCGCGGCAAGATCGCGAAGTTGAGGTTTGAGGGCATCCAGTTGGGGCAGGATGGGCTTCTTCAAGTCATACTGGAACTTGGAAAGGCGGTAGCGTTTGATACCAAGCCGGGCGGCCGTTCTCAGCGTTTCTTCCGCGTGCGGTTGATCTGCTCGACTGATGCTGCTTGCCATAACGAGGACTTTCAGGTTACTCTTTTTCAGTGTTTCCACCAGCGCGGGCAATTCGTCTTTCGCTTTCTCCGGTTCGATGCGTCCCCCTTTACGCACCGTCGCCTCTACGCCGTCGAAGCCGATCGACGCCAGTTGTCCTGCCAGTTCTTCAGCACTCAACAACTCCAGTGGTTTCTCAAAGAAAGCGACAGGTGTGACTGCCGGTTCGGAAGCAGCAGCCAGTATCGATGTGGAAGGCAGCGCTGCGGCACTGGCTGTAAGAACGGATTTATGAATCCATGCACGTCGTGAAATTTTCATATTGATGATGTGATCCCGTCTTCGACGGTCTATTCGAGCTGACGCCCGGAAACGCTCCGTTGTCGCTCTGAAGACTTGACTCAACGTGAACAAGTTGACGGAAGTAATAAATTCATCTTAGTTCAATAGTAATTTACATGAACTCTTCGAGCAGATTGAAATCAAGCATGCGCAACTTCCCCACAATAAGATACTTAACAGCAGGGTTTGTCTTTCTATTCGCCACTGCCATTTCTGGTCAGCTTAATGCCGAAACGACTTCCGAAAAAACTTCCGAAAAATGGTTTTCGGTTGTTTCGATATTAAAACACAAGGAGGCGCTGGGTCGTGCCCACGACGTCGAGTTGTCAGGCAATTTGGCCTTTGTGCCGGGTAAGGATGGAGCCATTGCGATTATCGATATCGCGCAACCGCAGAATCCTGAACTTCTGTGGCACAAGGAGGGCCTGGGAGATTCGGAGACGGTGCTTCTGTACGGGAATCATCTTCTGTTAGGCACGAATGACTTTTATTCCGTGGACATAAGCAATCCCCAAAGGCCGGTGTTCCGGAAAAAAATATCGGAGCCGACAGATAGGCGAATCGATAGAATTAACGGCATGGTCAAACGAGGGAACACGGTTTTCGCGGCTAACAAATCCGGGTGGATAAATGCGTTCGATATATGCGACATCAAAGCCCCGTCCCTGGCAGGTTCTCTGAATGTGGCCGAAAAATACGATCTGATGAGTCCGCACGACATTGATTCGTTTGGCGAATTCGTGATCATCGTCGATCCCCGCAAGTTCGGACGCTCTCCCACCGGAACTGGAAAAATCGTCATTATCAAGGCAATCGACAGAGCCTCAGGCCAGGCTCTCTCGGCGGATGAATGGGTGCTGGCCGGGGAAATCGAAAACAAGCAATTGAGTGGCGCCAACCGTGTACAGGTCTCGGGTTCATTTGCCTACACAGCATCCAGTTATGGGCCGGAACGGCCCATCCGGGCCCCGATGCTGGGCGTAGTCGATATTTCCAATCCCCATTCTCCTCGCTTTGCGGCCTCCGTTCGTTTTGACGGCAACCATGGACCCAACGGCTTGACTATTGCAGGAAGAATAGCCTTCCTCGCCGGCGGTGAAACCATCGAGGCTGTGGATATCACAGACCCGCGGCATCCGATCAAGTTAGGCAGTCAAAAACTTCCAGCCAGCAACATCAATCCAGATTCAAGTTATGCGAAGGGCAAACGAAAGACTGACAACGCCCATGACCTGATTTACCGGGACGGGCATCTTTATGTAAGCTGTCAGTCCGACGACAGTTTTATCATCCTGAAAATCAACGATGAACGCATCCTGTCTTTAGCCGAAAGTCGCTAACCGTAGTTGACCATTCCAGGGCAGGTCTCATCAGTTCACTCGGAGAAGTCCTCTCGATGAGTGACTGGAGCGAACAAAGAGGCCTGACCTCCGCATCCGGTGACCGAAACGGCACCGTTCGCATCTGGAATTTGAAATCAGGAGAATTGGTTCTCCGATTTCGCTGCGAGGCCGTAACAGTGGTTGCATCACTTGCAGAAAAAGTGTCCGGAACAAACAGTTGGAAGCCGCGTTCGCGGGAATAGTGGACAGGGGCAGCAGCAGTGCGAATCGTCGCATGAAAAGTGATTTCAGCAGTTTTGAAGGTGATTCGATCGTAAATTCAACGCGAGCATCATTTATGGGGGCTATCGTTGACAGGCGCCAACCAGTCTTTTTTTGTCCCGCGCGACGCCTGCCGCAGGATTGCTATCCTCGGGCAACAAAACCGCAGATGTTTTCGCTATGGATGTTTCGTCGGAGTGCCGATCGGAATACAACTCAGCGTCCTGCCCTTTGCCTCCCCTGTGATTGATGCCCGTCATGCTTGATGTTACGACATACCTGCCCTCTGCTTCAAAACGCGTTCAACGCCGCAGTTTGTTGAAGGCAGGTTTTCTGGCGGTCGGCGGGATGTCGCTCTCCAGCCTGTTGCGAATGGAAGCACGGGCTGCCGAGGCTTCGGAATACCAGACAACGCCGACAAAGAAGTCAGTCATTCTGCTGTGGCAGAATGGAGGTCCAAGTCATCTCGAAACGTACGACATGAAACCCGATGCCATTCGGGACATTCGTGGACCGTTTTCGCCGATCCAGACGAAAGTGAGTGGTATCGAGGTGTGTGCTCATCTGCCGATGCACGCGAAGATTGCCGACAAGTTCACTCTGATTCGCAGCTGTTCACACAACTGGAGTGGGCACAACGATGGCATCCCCATGATGGTCAGTGGATATCCGGGCTGGGATGACGGTCGGCATGAATCCACCAATCCGGAACTCGGTGCAGTCATCAGTCGGGCGTTTGGTCAGGTGAACCGTGGTATGCCGGTGTCTGTTGGGATGGGAGCGAAGCACTACGCTTATGTTCCGACAACAGCGACCGGCTATTGGTCAGATACATTTCGACCGCCGACTGTCGACAAAGGACTCAATACGGGAGTTTCCATTGATGGCAGTCGACTGGACGATCGCAAACTGTTGCTCGGCCAGATTGATCAGCTGCGAAGGCGAGTCGATTCCGGCAACCTGCAGGCGACGGACGGTTTCCAACAACAGGCATTTGACATCATCAGCGGCAGTAAAGCGCGTGATGCGTTCGATCTTTCGCTGGAAGATAAACAAACCGTCGAACGATACGGCGACGGCTGGGGAAAGCAGGCGTTGCTGGCGCGGCGACTTGTTGAAGCAGGTGTGAACTTTGTCACGGTCGGCGTTCCCGGCGACAGCATCATCAACAACTGGGACGATCACGCCATTAACGGTGACCTGCCGACAGCAATGCAGCAGCGATTGCCACGTTTCGATCGAGTCGTCACCGCGTTAATTGAAGATGTCCACAATCGCGGGCTGGATGAAGACGTTCTGATTGTTGTGACAGGGGAATTTGGACGAACACCAAAAGGAAACATTCGAAAAGGCAACCGCGACGGAAAAATGAACTGGGGTCGTGACCACTGGGCCAACGCGATGTCGATTCTCATTTCCGGCGGTGGCAAACCCATGGGCCGAGTTCTGGGAGCGACGAATTCCAAAGGCGAACATCCCGTTCACCGGGAACTTGCACCGCAGGACATTCATGCCACGATCTATGATCATCTCGGCATCGACTACAAACGCACATACAACGATCCGGCAGGTCGCCCGATTCACATATCCTACGGTGAACACATTCGCGATTGGGGCTGAGCAAATTCGCTGCGGGACGGCGGTGATCGCGACAGGCTCCATCTCCATAGAATCGAAGTCTGAGCACTGGAGTCGGAACAGGGCCGTCGAAATGCAGGCGTCGTACCTTTGACGAAGTTGTTTCACTTCGCGTGCATTATGGCGACACGCCAGGCATTTGTTTGGAAACGAATCCACGAAGAAACTGCAGCCGGATCTACGGGGTCAGGTCTTTCTTACATTCTCCTCTGACTTGCTGGCGGAATTCAAGGAGGGAACCGTAAGCCGATGCTCCGAGACATCACCATATGGCAGTTTCAAGTTGTTACCGTCGTCTGCGCGTTCCGTCTTTCCGTCGCGCAGGTCAAAGCCAAGGACCAGTTTTTCGTTGATGGAGGAAAGGCTTCCGCTGAAATTATCATCAGCGAACCTCCGGCGCGTTCGATGCGGCTGGCGGCAGCTGAGTGCCAAACCTACGTTGTGAAGATCTCCGGCGCGCCGCTTCCAATCAGAGCCGAGCCGTCCGTCGATGTTCCGGTTTAGATCTTCCACGAATCCAAAGCTGAAGCCCAGCCATTGTTAGTTCCTCTAGTCTTTCCCAGAAGCTAGATCCGTGAGCGTCTGGGGGACAACGTCGAAGCGTGATATGATGAATTCAAACAAGACAAAGACCCCTGAACGTCGCTGACCCGATTCGTTCGCCGCAATTGTTTTTCACGGCAGATGAGCGAATCGACGCCAAAAAGAATTCAGCAGCTGGAGAAATAATGACACGTTTGCTTCCGGGCTTCGCGATATTGACTCTTTTCTTGCCTTTCAACGTCTGCGGTGCGCAAACGCTCGACGTCCTTCCCGACGAACTCACTCCAGGCGTTCCGAAAACAGAAATGATGGCCGTGTGGTTGAAAACGCAGGCGATGGTTGCGCTCGATCGCCGTGACGCGGCTTTCGAGAAACTCACGAACGAAGAACTTACGACCTGGCAAAAAGATCGCCACAAGTTTTTCATGCGGCAACTTGGCGGGTTTCCGAAGCACACTCCGCTCAACGCGAAAGTCACTGGCGGACTAAAGGTCGACGACTACCGCATTGAGAAACTCTACTTCGAATCGCAGCCCGGCCTGCACGTGACCGCGACACTCTATTTGCCGCAAGGCGATGGTCCATTTCCGGCAGTACTCCACCCGACAGGCCACAGTGCGAGCGCAAAGAACCGAGAATTGTATCAGCAGGCCTCGATCGTCATCGTTAAAGGTGGATGCGCGGTCCTCTGCTACGACCCAATTGGCCAGGGCGAACGTAAGCAAGTGTTCGACAGGGATGGCAAGCCCTATGCAAGCACTGTTCAACATACGCTGATAAACCAGGCGAGTCATTTGTTAGGCAGCAACGTTGCACAAACAATGATTTGGGACGGCATGCGGGCGATCGACTACCTGCAAAGCCGCTCTGACATCATACCCGACAGGATTGGCTGCACGGGAATTTCTGGCGGAGGGACCAATACGAGTTACCTCATGGCTCTGGACGACCGAATTACCGCTGCTGCGCCCGGCTGTTATCTCACGGGATTCCGAAGTCTGTTCAACACGATCGGCCCACAAGACGCGGAGCAAAACATTCACGGCCAACTTGCGTTCGGAATGGACCACGCCGACTACGTCCTGATGCGTTTGCCGAAGCCGACTCTGATCATGGCCGCGACGCAGGATTACTTCGACATCAACGGCGCGTGGCACCTGTTTCGCCAGGGTAAGCGTTTCGCGACCCGCCAGGGATTCCCCGAACGCGTCGATTTGGTGGAGCCGAACACCAAACACGGGTTTCCTACCGAGATGCGCGTCGCTGCGGCAAACTGGATGCGACGCTGGCTCCTGGATTTGGATACGCCGATTGTGGAGGGCGAGCTGAAGCCGCTACCTGAGGAGAAACTCAATGCAACGCCAAATGGGCGCGTGTTGGATTTGAAGGGCGCACGAACGATTTTTGATCTCAACGCGGACTGGAACAAGACATTCGCAGCCCGAAGGGCCGAGAACGCGAAGCCGGAACATCGCGATCGACTGCGAGCGAGAGTGCGAGAGTTGACTGGGGTCCGGAAGTTGGCGGACCTGCCGGCACCGACCGTGAAGAAAATGGATAATGGTCTCATCATCAACTCGGAGCCCGGAATTCAGTTGCCAGCCAAACTCGTGGGTGACGCGAACTCAGAAAACTTCACGATCTTTCTCCACAGCGCCGGCAAGCGTGAGGCGATCGATTCGGGCGAAGTGAATCTCCTCGCCAGACAATCGAAAACTCAAGTGCTCGCGGTAGACCTTCGCGGCCTGGGAGAGACGAAAAAGGCGGGGCGGTTGCGAGTCTTCGATGAGATGTTTGGCACGGATTGGAAAGACACGGCGGCGGCAAGTTTGTTGGGAAACACTTACGTTGGCATGCGAGCCGAAGACATTTGGCAAGTCGTCCGCGCCTGGCGGCATGAGACGGGCAATCAGAATCTCAAGCCACATCTCGTTGCCACAGGCGAAGCCGCAATCCCCGCCCTTCACGCCGCAGTTTTGGAGCCAGACCTTTTCGGCGACGTGCGAATATCAGGCTCGATCGAATCGTGGACTGACGTAGTCGAGTCGCCCATCGTGCGACATCAGCAGTCGAATCTGGTCTTCGGCGCGCTGCGGGAATACGACCTGCCGATGCTCCGAACAATGCTGGGAGAGAAGTTGACGTTCAGTGGTGCCATTCACCCTGACGGTACGCACGCTGCGATGACTCCAGCAGCCCCTCGCTCGAGCGGCAAGATGGATCGGCATCTGAGATTCAACAAACGAGTCAGCGAGGGCAACGTCGATCTGGTCTTCATTGGCGATTCGATCACAAGCGGCTGGGAGAGTCGCGGCCCCAAAGTCTGGGACAAATTCTACGGCAAGCGAAACGCCGTCAATCTGGGAATCGGTGGCGATCGAACTCAGCACGTGATCTGGCGTCTGGACAACGGCAACGTCAAAGACATCTCACCTAAAGCCGCTGTCGTAATGATCGGCACGAATAACTCCCGCGACAATACGCCCGAACAAATCGCCGATGGTGTGACCGTGATCATCAACCAGTTGCGAAGCAAGCTGCCCGATACGAAGGTGCTTTTGTTGGCGATCCTTCCTCGCGGCGCAAATGACGACGAGCGGCGTCGAGTGAACGAAAAGGCCAACGCGATCTTTTCTAAACTGGCCGATGGCAAGCACGTTCACTATCTCGACATCGGCCCAAAATTCATGAACAATGATGGTGAGCTGTCGCGCGGGATGATGCCCGACCTGCTGCACCTCGACGAGCAAGGCTACCGAATCTGCGCTGAGTCGATCGAATCGAGGCTGTCAGAGCTGCTCGGTGAATAGTCGCCAGTTGTATCCACGGCTGATGACGACCGGGTGGCAGTGGATGCGTTTTGCGTATGGCAGATCAAATGAAACATGGGCGGCACCTGCCTGCCGACGCGGTCTGCGGCTCGACGTTACGCTGCCCGAAACCGCTGGCGGTACTTAAGCGGTGTCAGGCCTGTGCTCGATTTGAAGTGTCTGGTCATGTGGCTTTGGTCATAAAACCCGCAGTCGGCCGCAATTGTGGTCAACGGCAGGTCGCTGCTTTCGAGCAGATGCCGAACAACTCCGACGCGCACCTCACGCAAATAGCGGTTGGGCGTGATGCCGAAACTCTTTGAAAACTCCCGCTGCAATTGGCTGACCGACAGGAGGACGTGCTCGGCCATGTCTGAGACCTCAATGTCCTGAGCGTAATTCTCCGTCACAAATGTGATGACGCTGACGAGTCGACTGTAGCCTGCCGAATCATCGGCGGAGAATTCATAGGGCCGTTTCAATCCGGCAATGCCGACTACCCTGTCTTTTCGATCGTGCAACGGAATCTTGCTGCACAGATACAGTCGCGGCACGCCGCTCTTTCCGGGCACCATCCACACTTGATCCGACAACGATTCGCCGGACGTGATGACTCGCTGATCCTCGGCCACATATTGAGCCGCGATCGCGGGTGGAAAAAAATCAAAATCAGTTCGGCCAATCAAATCATCAGGATGTGCAACTCCAACGACATCGCACACGACACGATTGGCTCGCACAAAGCGGCTCTCGGCGTCTTTAATGTACATGTACACGCCGGGAATTGTATCGAACAGATCAAGTAGCGTGCGTGGGCGGGCAAGGCGTTTGAAAAACTCGTCCTGCCACTGTGCGGAATCTTCTGCTGCCGTCGTCGCTTGTCTTACCGATTTCGCCATGCGGCGAATGTACAATATTTTGCGAGGTTCCTACAAGACCCTCGACAGGTTCTGTGAGATAGTTACTCAACATGCGGACCGCATCGTTGCCTGGTCCACCGAGAAGACTACATCGCAAAGAGTTAGAAGATTGAAAGCGGAGAGCATAACGATCATGAATGATATGGACACACAAACGGCCGAGAACATGTTGGCGGCTGCGATTCAGAAGTCCGAGGAAATCGGCGCGAAAATGAACATCGCGATCGTCGACACGGGAGCCAACCTGAAAGCATTCCATCGCATGGATGGAGCGTGGCTGGGCAGCATCGATATTGCCTGTAAAAAAGCTCGAACGGCCCGCCAATTCGATATGCCTACTGGAGATATCGGATCGCTGTCACAGCCGGGCGGAGCGTTGTTCAATATCGAGCATTCTAACGGAGGTCTGATTTCGTTTCCCGGCGGATTACCGATTATCAACGAGAACGGTGTGGTGATCGGCGCGGTCGGCGTGTCGGGTTCCTCTGTCGAAGACGATCACGCTGTTGCGCAGGCCGCCATTGAGTCCGTGACTGCAGTCTGTGCCTGAACGAGAATCCTTTCCGGAACGATGCCGTATGTCTGACACGACGTTTCGCAATTTTTCACCGCGTTCGATTTGTGCAATGAGCACGGCGGTTGCCTTGTTCTGCCTGTCGAGCGTTGTGCCTTTCGCATCGGCCGACGAGCCACTGCAATACAACCGCGACATCCGCCCGATCCTTGCCGAGCACTGCTTTGCCTGTCACGGACTCGACAGTGTCAGTCGTGAAGCCGATCTGCGCATTGACCTGCGCGACGCCGCGATCGAATCCGGCGCGGTCGTACCGCATGATGCCCGTGCCAGTGAACTGATCACTCGCGTGATGTCGCATGATAAAGACGTGATGATGCCTCCGCCGGAGTCGAAGAAGCCGTTGAGCGACGAGCAGCGTGCGTTACTCAAACGCTGGGTCGCCGAGGGTGCGAAGTACGAAAAACACTGGGCACTGATCGCGCCAGTGAAGCCGGAGATTCCAGAACTGTCCGATGCGTCGTGGCCCAAAAACTCGATTGATCATTTTGTGTTGAGGCGGCTCAGGCAGGAAGGGCTGACGCCTGCTCCGGAAGCGAGTCCCCGGGTGCTGTTCCGTCGTTTGCACCTCGACATCACCGGACTTCCACCAGAACCGTCCGATGTCGATGCATTCACGAAAGAATACGCAGCAGACGCCGACAAGGCGATGTCGCGAGAGATAGATCGCCTGATGCAAACGGACGCGTGGGGCGAGCATCGCGGGCGGTACTGGCTGGATGCGGCGCGGTATGCAGACACGCATGGAATGCACTTTGACAACTATCGCGAAATGTGGCCGTACCGGGATTGGGTCATTCGGTCATTCAACCGCAATCAGCCATACGATCAATTCACTATCGAACAGCTTGCCGGCGATTTGCTCGACAATCCAACGCTGGATCAACAGATCGCGACCGGTTTTCAACGCTGCAACATGACAACGAACGAAGGCGGTACGATCGAAGCAGAGAATCTGGCCACTTACGCATCAGACCGAGCGCAGACTTTTGGCTGGGTCTATCTCGGGCTGACGACGAATTGCTGTCAGTGCCACGATCACAAATTCGATCCGCTGACG